>JAZRVH010000025.1:0-102099 GCA_045598965.1 Acutalibacteraceae bacterium | reverse complement strand
TTGCTCCTGCCGCCGTTGGTCGGTGCAATAAATTGGAACGGCAAGACCAAGGCCTTGCCCTACGAAAAAATTCGGGTTGTGCATCTTGGCCCCCTCTGACGAACGATTTCCGGCCGCCCACTCTCTCGCCGCCACACCCTCTCTCTCGCTCTCACCCGCACCCTCTCTCTCGCCACCACCCGCTCTCTCGCCACCACCCGCTCTCTCGCCACCGCACTGCCCGCTCTCTCGCCGCCGCCCACTCTCTCGCCACCACACCCCCACTCTCTCGCCGCCGCCACGCCCACTCTCTCGCCACCGCACTGCCCGCTCTCTCGCCGCCGCACGCCGCCAATCCACCCCAAAAACGCCCGATTTTACACTTTTTTGAACTTTTTTGAAAAAATTTTCAAAACCGCAACCCGTTGTGCCCCAACGGTTTACGGGCTGTCGTTGTTAAAAATTACCAAAAAACGCAAAAAAATTTGAAAAAAACTATTGACATTTCATAAACGCCGTGGTACACTATAGTCACAGAAAAGAACTAACACGAACGAGACGAAATATAGAAAGGAATGAGTCCCGTGAACTAAGCTCGATCGCAACCCCTAAAAAAACCGAAAGGATGATGCGTTATGCTAAGACGTCATCGTAAAGGCTACAAAGAATAACAGATAGGGGATAGTCCAATGTACTACTTAAAAGAAACGATCGAATGTCAACCGTAACAGATAAGGAGATACTCCCATGAACTAAGTTCGTAGTGTTTCGACATTAAATTAAAGGAGATCACTCCCATGTGCTAAGTTGATTTAACCGTAGTCCTTAGATATGACACTGTCATTTGTGTAATACGCAAAAGCCCGCCATGTACCCGGCGGGCTTTTTGTTGTGCTTTTTTCGATAAAACGAGAAAAGAATCCTTGAATACAACGAAAAAACGCCGAGAGGGCATTGTCCTCTCGGCGTTTTTGGCTGCGGAACAAGGATTCGAACCTTGACAGGCAGATTCAGAGACTGCAGTGCTACCCTTACACAATTCCGCAATAGCGTTGCTTGTTGTCACAAGCGTATTTTATTATATCCCATTTTTGGCGTTTGTCAAGGGATTTGTGCCAAATTTTCTTTTTTTCATACTTTTCGGTATCATTCTTTTGCCCGTCGCATAGGATTTTATGAATTTTCAACACGAAAGGCGGAAATTGGATGGCAATTCCCTATGATTGGTCGGACACAATCCGGCGTTACAGCGACGAACTGCGTCAGTTATCTCAAAAAAGCGATTTACCGGTTCCGGCTCCCATAACCGACACTCCGCCCGCTCTGAAATCGGATGAAGAAGCCCCCGCTTCGGAGCCTGCTATCGCTACCGTTCCCAATTTGCAACCCGCCAAAAACACAAGCCCTCCTCCCGCCGCTCCACCCTTTGGCAACGAGACGGCCGGAACCGCCTTAAACAGCGACGATTTCGGCTCAAACGGCAAGGAGACGGACACGGGAACGCTGACCGTACGCCTCATTTCTGCCCGAGGGACCATTCCCGTTGTCGGGGCAACGGTCACGGTGTTTCGTCGAGAAGCCGACGGTAACCGTCTTATCTATATGGGCGAAACCGACGAAAACGGCAACTCTCCCGAATGGAGTCTGCCCACGGTTGACCGCCGTATATCCTTAGAACCGTCCGAAACCCTGCCGTACGTCACCTATGCCGTACAGAGCAACGCCGCAGGTTTTGCCTCCTTTCTCAACGAGGGCGTGTCCATATTCGGCGGCGTAAAAACCGTACAGCGAGTTATGATGCTACCGCTTCCCGATTCCGCCGACACAACCGAGGAATCCCTGATGTTTGTCCGTCCTGCCGACCCGCCCTCTGAGCTTGATTGAAAGAAGGGGTATTTATGACCTTTGAACCGTTTATCCCGGATGTGATTACCGTTCATTTGGGGCCACCCGCATCAGCGGCGGAAAATGTAACGGTTACTTTTCCCGATTACATTAAAAATGTAGCCTCCAGCGAAATTTATCCCACTTGGCCGGATGCCGCCTTGCGTGCCAACATCTATGCGGAAATTTCCTTTGCACTCAACCGGGTGTATACCGAATATTATCGGTCACGGGGATACGATTTTGATATTACAAGCGTCACGGCTTATGACCAGGCATTTGTGAAAAACCGTGACTTTTTTGACAGCATCATCCGCATTGTTGACCAGATTTTTAACGACTATCTCCGCCGAGACAATGCCATCGAACCGCTGTTTGCCCAATACTGCAACGGCACCACCGTCACCTGCGACGGGCTGTCTCAGTGGGGATCGGTGGCGTTGGCAAAAGAGGGATATATCCCTTACGACATCTTAACCACTTATTACGGAGAAGACCTTAACATCATTCAAAACGCACCGGTAGAAATCAATCAACCCTCCTACCCCGGCACAGCGTTGCGTATCGGCGACGCCGGCGAGCGGGTTCAGCAAAAACAAATTCAGCTCAACCGCATTTCCCGCAACTATCCCGCTATACCGAAAATCGTCCCCGCCAACGGCATTTTTGCCGCCGATACCGCCGATGCCGTCCGTGAATTCCAAAAGGTGTTCGGGCTGACCGTTAACGGCATTATTGACAAAGCCACTTGGTACAAAATTTCGTATCTTTACGCAGGAGTCAAACGATTGTCGGAGTTAGACTCCGAGGGAATCGCTTTAGACGAGTTGCCGGAGGAATTTACAAACACCACGGGAATCGGTGCCACCGGAGACGAGGTGAGGGCCATTCAGTACTACTTAGAGGTAATTGCCCTGTTTTATGAGGCGGTACCTTTTACCGAAATCAACGGCACCTATACCGCCGACACTGCACAATCTGTCCAAGCATTTCAGCAGGCATTTGGATTGCCGGAGACGGGCGAGGTCGACCTTGCCACTTGGCGTGAAATGCAGCGAGTATATGACGGCATTGTTGCCGTAACCCCACAGCTGGAGGGCGGCATCGTGTTGTTCCCCGGCGAAATTTTGCAAGTGGGAAGCCAAGGCGACAGCGTTCGCCTGTTGCAGGAATATTTAGCGTATATCCGTGAAACGTATACGGACATTCCCCCGCTTTATGTGGACGGCGTATTCGGCAACCGCACGCTTGCCGCCGTTAAAGCGTACGAAAAGCTATTCGGATTAGAGCAAAACGGCATCGTGGGTGCCACCACATGGGACAGCATCGCCCACACCTATCAAGACTTGCGGCTGGGCTATGACAAACGGGCCACCCAATTCGGCGGCGAGTTATATGAGGAGGACTCCGTATGAGTATTGACTTTCCCGAAAACGACCTGTTATTCGACCACGCCCTGTATGTCCGTGAGCTACAATCCTATTTGCGAGAAATTGCAAAGGCAGATAATCGGGTTCCTCCGATTACCGAGGACGGCGTGTTCGGCACCTCTACCACCGAAGCGGTTAAAGCGGCACAGCGATGTGCCCATCTGCCGGAGAACGGACGAGTGGATTATGCCACGTGGTCGGCGATTGTTCACGCCGCCGACGCCTCCCGCAAAAAACACCCCTGCCCGCAAGGTTGCCTGCCATACACGCCGTTTACCACGCCGCTTTGTCAGGGAGATTGTTCGTGTGTTGTGCCCTTTGTGCAAGCGATGTTTAACGCATTAAGTGACCGGTTTTTGAACTTTGAAAAAGAGCCTCTGCAAAACGAGATGACCCCCGTCACCTGCCGCAACATCGGTGAAATACAGCGAATTCGTCTTTGTCGCCAAACCAACATACTGGACATTCCCACCTGGAACGCATTGACCGATGCATTCAACCTCTGTGCTACCGACCGCTACACAATCGTTCTCACCTGAGGAAGCCTATATGAAAAAGCGACTTTTTCTCAAAAATGCCGCCGTGTTGTCTGTCACATCGCTGTTTCTAAAAACCGTCGGCATCTTTTTCCGGGTGTGGCTATCCGGCAAAATGGGTGCCGAGGGAATGGGTCTTTATCAGCTGATTTTTTCACTGTACGTGCTGGGCTCCACGCTCGCCACCACCGGCATTTCTACGGCGGTTACCCGCCTCGTTGCCGATGCCCTCGCCGAAGAAAACGGCAAAAGAGCAAAGCGAGTGCTCCGAAAAGCGATAGGCATATCCGTTTTAGCGGCGGTCATCTCCACTGCTTTGTTTTATGTGGGTGCCCCTCTGCTTGCCGAGATTGCCATCGGCGACGCACGGGCAGTGCCCGCCATTCGCATTTTGTCGTTGGGATTCCCGTTTATGGGATGCTCCGCCTGCCTCAAAGGGTACTTTCTGGCACGCCGCAAAACGCTTTCTCCCTCTCTCGCCCAAATCATCGAACAACTCTCCCGTATCGGTATTATCGCCGCCTTGTTTGTTCGCTTTCGAGGCTGTTCTCTTAAAATTGCCTGTGCCGTCGTTATGGGCGGCGACGTATTGTCAGAGCTTCTTTCCTGTGGCTTTATCGCCCTTTGCTGTCAGCGGGATATTCGGTTTTTACCCCAAAAAACCACACCCGAAGCCCCGCTTCTTCGCTCGCTTTTTTCCATTGCTGTTCCTATCACCGCAGGACGGTATCTCGCCACCGGCTTACGCACCGCCGAAAACCTCTTGGTACCGGCAACACTTGCACAATATACGGCGAATCGGGCAACCGGGCTTGCCCAATTCGGCACTCTGAAAGGGATGGCGTTACCGCTGCTCTTTTTTCCCTCGTCGTTCTTGGCGGCATTCTCCACACTGCTTATTCCCGAGATGTCCGAAGCCCTTGCTCTCCACCAACCGTTGCGAGTGAAACACACCGTCTCCCACACGCTCCACATCACGCTCACTGCCTCTATCCTTTGCGGCGGAGCCTTTTTTGTCTGTGCCTATCCGCTCGGACAACTGCTATACCACACCGACGAGGTAGGGTTTATCTTGCGGGTGTTGTCCCCTCTTGTTCCCGTAATGTATCTGGAAAGCGTGGCGGACGGCATTCTCAAAGGATTAAACCAACAAAACCGCTCGCTTCTTTACAGTGTAGCCGACTCGGGATTACGCATCGGCCTCATTTTATTGCTTGTTCCGAAAACAGGGCTTGGCGGCTTTTTGTTCATTATGCTTTTCAGCAACTGCTTTACCTGTTTTCTGAATGTTCGGCGATTGTGTACGGTGTCCGGCACACACATTATATGGGGAAAATCGGTGCTGATTCCGCTGGCTTGTGCTGCTGTCGGGGCAGGTGGCACCGATCTGCTTTGTGCCCGCATTTTGCCGCCCGACAGCTTGGTGCAAACCGCCTGCCGTGGCGTTCTTTGCACCGCTGTCATCACCATCGGATTGTTTTTCACCAAATGCCTGACAAAGGAAGATGTACGTCTAAAATAGAAAAAGCGACGATGCGGAAACACCACATCGTCGCTTTTGTTTTTTCTTATTCCACGTCGCCGCCCACATCGGCCTCGCCGGAGGCTTTGTGTTTCAGATAGGCGTTGATAAATCCGTCCAATCCGCCGTCCATCACCGCAGAGATGTTGCCGGTTTCAAAACCGGTGCGATGGTCTTTCACCATCGTATACGGCATAAAGACGTAAGAGCGAATTTGGCTGCCCCACGCAATCTGTGCCTGGGCACCTTTGATGTCTTCGATTTTATCCAAATGCTCACGCTCTTTGATTTCCACCAGCTTCGACCGCAACATACACATAGCGGTATCCCGGTTTTGGTACTGGCTGCGTTCGGTTTGACACGCCACCACAATACCGGTCGGAATGTGGGTCAAGCGAACAGCCGAGGAGGTCTTGTTGACCTTCTGACCGCCGGCACCGGAGGAACGGTATACATCCATTTTAATATCCTCGGGGCGAATGTCCACCTCAACGGAATCGTCGATTTCCGGCATAACCTCCACCGCCGAAAACGACGTGTGACGGCGACCGGACGCATCAAACGGGGATACACGCACCAAGCGGTGAACGCCCGATTCACTTTTCAGATATCCGTAGGCGTTTTCGCCCTCCACCATAATCGAGGCACTTTTAATGCCCGCTTCATCTCCGTCGAGATAGTCAAGAATACGGTAGTTAAACCCACGGGTTTCCGCCCAGTGAGTATACATACGATACAGCATTTCCGCCCAATCCTGTGCCTCGGTTCCGCCGGCACCGGCGTGGAACGTGACAATGGCGTTTTTGGCGTCATATTCACCGGTGAGAAGCGTGGCAAGACGTTGGGTCTCAATGCCTTCCTCCACATCGGTTACACCCTGCTCACACTCTTCAAGAAGCGTTTCGTCTTCTTCCTCGTTGGCAAGCTCAATAAGAGCCAGCGTATCCTCGTAGCGTGCCACCAGCTTTTCGTAGCCCTCCAGCTTGTCTTTCAGCTGGGCGGTACGTTGTGTTACCTTTTGGGCATTTTCCATATTATCCCAAAATCCGGGTGCAGCGGCACGCTGCTCAAGCTCCGCCACCTCACGCTTGATTTGAGGAACACCCAACGCATTTTCCAAGTCCGAAAGGGCCGGACGTAAATTTTCTAATTTTAACCGCAATTCGTCGTATTGTAGCATCTTGTACAACTCCTTGTTTTTTCTCCATTCGTCATTATATCGGACTTTTTGGCGTTTGTAAAGAAAAATCTTTTCTCTTTTACAAAAATAATGCTTGACGAGAGCGAAATATGTTGGTATAATATCTGTTGCCTTTGCGTTTGCAAAGAGTATTATCCTTGCTCCGTTCAAGAGAAACGGGGCCAAATGACCACAAGGAGGTGTCAACTATGCCCACAGTGAAAGCTACGTATGAAGCGGTGTTCATTTTCTCCACCAGTCTCGGTGAGGAGGGCACCGCCGCAATCAAAGAGAAATTCGAAACCTTGATTGCGAACAATGCGGAATTAGGCAAAGTCGACGAATGGGGTACCCGTCGTCTGGCTTACCCGATTCAGGACGAAACCGAAGGTTTCTATGTCCTTTACAACTTCGTGTCCAATCCGGAATTCCCGGCGGAACTCGAACGTGTCGCAAAAATTACCGACGGCGTTCTGCGTAACATGACCGTTCGCAAGGACGAGAAAGCCATCGCCGCCGAAGCTGCTGCCGAGGCCGCCAAAGCCGCTAAAGAAGCGGAAGCCGCTGCCAAAGCCGCTGAGAAAGAAGCCGCCAAAGCTGCTGAAGAAGCTCCGGCGGAAAAATCCGAGGAGGAATAAACGCAATGAACGTTATCTGTCTTATGGGTCGCCTCACGGCGGATCCCGAGTTGCGCCACACCTCTAACCAAATTGCAGTCACCAGTTTCACCGTCGCAGTCGATCGCCGTTTCGTGTCCCAAGGACAAGAACGCCAGACCGACTTTATTAACTGCGTTGCGTGGCGTCAGACTGCCGAATTCATCACCCGCTATTTCCACAAGGGCAACCGCATCGCCGTCAACGGCTCGTTGCAGGCTCGCCCTTTCACCGACAAAGACGGCAACAAACGCACTTCTTATGAAGTGGTTGTGGACAACGCTTATTTCTGTGAATCCAAAAACGGCGGCGGCTATAACGCTCCTGCCGGCGGCGATTCTCAGGTTCCCGCATGGAACGAGCCGTCCACGGCGTTTTCTACCGCTTCCGCCGGTGACTTCGAAGAAATCGCCGGAGACGATGATCTTCCGTTCTGATTTTTCAGAATTTCCTATTTTTGTGTAAAGGAGGCTTTTTCATGGCCGAATTCGAAAGAAGCGAACGCCCGATGCGTGCCGGTGCACGTAAAGGTCGCCGTAAAGTCTGCACCTTCTGCATGGACAAGGTCCAGACCATCGATTACAAAGACGTGGCTCGTCTGAAACGCCATCTTTCCGAGCGTGGTAAGATTCTGCCCCGTCGTGTGACCGGCACCTGTGCCCGTCACCAACGTGAACTGACCGTCGCCATCAAACGTGCCCGTCAGATCGCTCTTCTCCCCTACGTGGCGGAGTAAACAGACCTGTGAAATCCCCGCCGTTTCTGCGGCGGGGATTTTTCTCTTTTCCCATTTTCCCGCACCCTTTGCCGTATATTATAATGAGTATAAAGAAAGGATGGTCTGTCTATGCGACTCGGCGGAGTACAAAAATTGACCCTGCTCGACTTTCCCGAGCACGTCGCCTGCACCGTGTTTACCCTTGGCTGTAATCTACGGTGTCCCTTCTGCCACAACGCCTCGCTGGTTCTTCCCGAGCGAGCACTTCCGGACGAAATGCCCGAAGAAGCGTTTTTCCAATTTTTAGAGGGACGCAAAAAAGTGCTGGACGGCGTGTGTATCACCGGTGGCGAGCCTTTGTTACAGCCGGATATCGTGGACTTCATCCGCAAAATCCGCAAGCTCGGCTTTGCCGTAAAATTGGACACAAACGGCACGTTACCCCACGTGCTCAAAACCATCTTGAATGAGCATTTGGTGGATTACGTGGCGATGGATATCAAGAATTCCTCCGCCCGCTATGCCGAAACGGTGGGAGTTCCCGGCTTTGACCCGTCAAAAATCGAGGAAAGCCTCGCCCTGCTTCGTGCCTCCGATATTCCCTTTGAACTGCGAACCACCGTAGTTGCGGAATTGCACGATGATGCGTCTATACAAGATATTGGGGTATGGATTAAAGGCTCCCAAAATTATTTTTTGCAATCCTTTACCGATTCGGGCGATATTTTAGAGACGGGTTATTCCGCTCACACCCCCGCAAAAATGCGAGAATTTCAAGGTTTTTTGACCCCGAATGTCCCAAATACACACCTTCGGGGCATCTAAAACCGTCCCCAAAAATCACAATATATTGAAAAATTGTTACTTGACAGCCCCTAAATCTTGTGGTATGATAGGTTCGCTATGAACATTCAACCACAAGAAAGGGGTTTTCTTTATGTACCAAGTTCAAAAACGAGACGGAAAGATTGCAGAATTCGATTTACAAAAAATTTCAGGTGCCATTACCAAAGCATTTGACGCCTGCCAAAAGCAATACAATCCCGACATCATCGACCTGCTGGCATTGAAAGTCACTGCCGCTTTTGAGCCGAAAATCAAAGACGGTCTCATTGCGGTGGAGGATGTGCAGGACAGCGTCGAATCGGTTTTAAGCCAAGCCGGCTATGACGACGTCGCAAAAGCCTACATTCTCTATCGTCGTCAACGGGAAAAAATCCGCAATATGAAATCCACCATTCTCGACTACAAAGAGTTGGTGGACAATTATGTGAAAATCAACGACTGGCGTGTGAAAGAGAACTCCACCGTCACCTATTCGGTGGGTGGTCTCATTCTCTCCAACTCCGGTGCCATCACCGCCAACTACTGGCTCAGTGAGATTTATGACGACGAAATTGCCAACGCTCACCGCAATGCGGACATCCACCTCCACGACCTCTCTATGCTGACCGGTTACTGTGCCGGTTGGTCGCTCAAACAGCTCATCCAAGAGGGTCTCGGCGGAATTCCGGGCAAAATCACCTCCTCTCCGGCGAGCCACCTCGCCACCCTTTGCAACCAAATGGTCAACTTCTTAGGTATTATGCAAAACGAGTGGGCGGGTGCTCAGGCATTCTCCTCCTTTGATACCTATCTTGCTCCGTTTGTCAAGGTCGACAACCTGGATTATGACCAGGTGAAAAAATGCATCGAATCCTTTATTTTCGGCGTCAATACCCCGAGCCGTTGGGGCACGCAGGCTCCGTTCTCCAACATCACCCTCGACTGGACTGTGCCGCATGACCTTGCCGAGCTTCCCGCTATTGTGGGCGGCAAAGAGATGCCCTTCAAGTACAAAGACTGCAAAGCCGAAATGGATATGGTCAACAAAGCGTTCCTCGAGATTATGATTGAGGGCGACGCCAACGGTCGTGGATTCCAGTATCCCATCCCCACCTACTCCATCACCCGTGATTTCGACTGGTCGGATACCGAAAACAACCGCCTTTTGTTTGAAATGACCGCCAAATACGGCACTCCCTACTTCTCCAACTATATCAACAGCGACATGGAACCGAGCGACGTGCGTAGTATGTGCTGCCGCCTGCGTTTGGATCTCCGTGAATTGCGTAAAAAATCCGGCGGCTTCTTCGGAAGCGGCGAATCCACCGGTTCTATCGGCGTTGTCACAATCAATATGCCCCGCATCGCCTATCTGGCATCGGATGAAAAGGACTTCTATCGCCGCTTAGACCACATGATGGATATCTCCGCCCGTTCGCTGAAAGTGAAACGCACCGTGGTCACCAAAATGCTGGATGAGGGCTTATACCCCTATACTCGCCACTATCTGGGCACCTTCGACAACCACTTCTCCACCATCGGTCTTGTGGGTATGAACGAAGTAGGCCTTAACGCCAACTGGCTCGGCGGCGATATGACCGACCCGAAAACCCAAAAATTCACCCAGGACGTGCTCAACCACATGCGTGAGCGTCTGTCCGATTATCAAGAGCAATACGGCGACCTTTACAACCTGGAAGCCACCCCGGCGGAATCCACCAGTTTCCGTTTGGCAAAACACGATATCAAACGCTTCCCCGACATCAAAACCGCCGCAAAATCCTGCGACGATACCCCGTATTACACCAACAGCTCTCACCTGCCGGTCGGCTTCACGGATGACGTGTTCGCCGCTTTGGATATTCAGGATGAACTGCAGACCCTCTACACCTCCGGCACGGTGTTCCACGCTTTCCTCGGCGAAAAACTGCCCGATTGGAAAGCGGCGGCATCCCTGGTACGCAAAATTGCCGAAAACTACAAGCTGCCGTATTACACACTGTCTCCCACCTACTCCGTCTGCAAAAAGCACGGCTATGTTGCGGGCGAACAATACACCTGCCCCGAGTGCGGTGAACCCACCGAGGTTTACAGCCGTATTACCGGTTACTATCGCCCGGTGCAAAACTGGAACGACGGTAAAACGCAGGAGTACAAAGACCGCAAGGTGTACGATATCGGTCGCTCCAATCTGACCCACAACGGCCCGATTTACCACAACGCCGAAACCGCCGACACCTGCGACTGCTGTGCCGCCAAAGAGACGGCTCCCGCCGAAGTCGAGGGCAAAATTCTGCTGTTCGCCACCGCCACTTGCCCGAAATGCAAGATGATTGCGGCTCGTTTGGACAAAGCCGGCATCCCGTACACGAAGCTCATTGCGGAGGAAAATCCGAATCTTGTTGCGGAATACGGCATTCGCCAAGCCCCCACGCTGGTGGTGCGTCATCAGAGCGGCTCGGTGAAATATGCCCAAATGGATGAGATTATCCAATTTATCGAAAAGCAATAAGCACAGGAGTGTCTTTCTATGATTTATGATGTTTTGGTGGTGGGTGCCGGTCCCGCCGGATTGACGGCGGCGCTCTATGCCCTGCGTGCCAACAAAACCGTACTGGTGCTTGAAAAAAGCACTCCCGGCGGACAGATGACCTATTCCCCGAAGGTGGAAAATTTCCCCGGTTTTTTGCAAGTCAGCGGTAACGAGCTTGCCGACAAACTGGTGGAACAGGTGCTGGAGCAAGGGGCCGATATGGATTTCGGATGTGTCAAATCCCTCTCCCGCCACGACGGTATTCTCACCGCCGACACCAGCTCTCACACCTTTGATGCACGCACGGTCATTCTTGCCACCGGCGTAAAGCACCGTATGTTGGGACTTGACCGAGAAACCGCATTCGTGGGCAATGGCATCTCCTTTTGTGCCGTGTGCGACGGTGCTTTCTACCGTGACAAAACCGTAGCCGTTATCGGCGGCGGCAACTCCGCTTTGCAGGAAGCTCTCCTGCTCGCCGAAAACTGCAAAAAAGTCGTGATGGTACAAAACCTCAGCGATTTTACGGGCGAGGAAAAGCTCCGCCAAGCGGTGGATGCCAAAAACAACATCGAAGCCGTGTTCGACACGGTGGTCACCGGCATCATCGGGGACGAAACCCTTGAAGGCATCTCCCTTAAAAACAATGCCGGCGAAACCTCCGAACTGCTCGTAGACGGCGTGTTTATCGCCATCGGCCTCATCCCGGAAAACGAACCGTTTTCGGCGATTGCCCCGCTCAATGACTACGGCTATTTTGACAGCGACGAACGCTGTCTCACGCCGGCTGAAAACGTGTTTGTCGCCGGCGATTGCCGTCAAAAATCGGTGCGTCAAATCACGACCGCCGCCGCTGACGGTGCCGTAGCCGCCCTCGCCGCCTGCCGGTATTTGGATAACCTGTAAACATTAAACAGCATAAGAAAAGACCTTGCAACAAACTCCACGTTGCAAGGTCTTTTTTGTTGTTCTTATAAGACGGCCGGCAGGGCAACCACGCCGAACACCACCGCACCGAGGGCGATGCGATAAAAGCCAAACGGCTTGAAGCTGTGCTTTTTCACAAAAGCGATGAGCCAGCGAATAACCACCAGCGATACGAGGAACGATACCACAAGCCCGATAACGAGCAGCAACCATTCAAATCCCGTAAAGGTAAATAACGAGCCGTCTAAACCCGCTTTGAACAGTTTCAGACCGCTGGCACCGAACATCACAGGAATCGCCATAAAAAACGAAAATTCCGCCGCCGTAACACGGGCTGTGCCGAGCACCGTCGCTCCTAAAATGGTCGAGCCGGAACGGGAGGTTCCGGGGATGAGAGCAAGCATCTGGAACACGCCGATAAGCAAGGCGGTCTTGAAGCTCATTTCCTCAAAGTTGCGGATTTTCGGCGTTTTTTTGCGGTTCTCCATCCATATAAACAGCACACCGTAAATGACAAGTGTCGCCGCAATCACCCACATTGCCGACCGCTCCAGCACACCGTCCAGCCAGTCGTCGATAAGCAGTCCCACGATGGCGGCGGGAACACTTGCTACCGCCACTTTCACCCACAACATCAGGGTGTTTTTCTTTTCCTCGTCGTTTTTATTGCGTGCCCACGGGTTCAGCTTGTTGAAGTAAAGCACCAGCACCGCCAAGATGGAGCCAACTTGGATAACCACCTCAAAAATTCTGAAAAAATCAGCGGACACATCCATTTTGACCACTTCATCAAGTAACGCCAAGTGAGCGGTACTGCTGATGGGGAGCCATTCGGTGATTCCCTGCACAATTCCCATCAAAATGGATTTTAAGATTTCAAAAAATGCGGACATACCCATTCTCCTTTGTGCCGAAACGACAAAAACGGAGAAGTTTCCTCCTCCGTTTCGTCGTCGTTTTTCTTACAGGTCCATCTCGTTAAGCAAGTCACGGAGCAGGATGGCCTCATCCGGCGTCATGGTGCAGCCTTTGCCCATTTTCGCACGCTCCGGTGCCCACTCACGGATGTCGTACTTCGGGGCACGGTCGTTCCAGCTAATGAGGTTCAGCTCTTTCGTCCAACCGGACGGAGTCTGGGACAGAACGCCGCACTCTTTCACGATTTCATACTTCAATTCCGGCATTGTCAATTCTCCTTTTTTTATTTATCTATGCCCCACGGGCAAAAAATATACCAGTAAGTTATCCGCTCTCAGCGGTGACCACCGTCACGATTGCGTAGGGACGACGGAGCCACCCGCATCGGTTTCGGTGCGGCGGGAGCAGATACCGAAGGGGTTGTCGGCAACGGTATTGCCGTCTCGCCCTTAAGCGATGCCTCAAGCTCGCCCAACCGCAAACCGGCGGCATCCCGTCTTGTGTGGAGATCCGCACGGGCAGAGCCGATTCTTCCTCGCATTTGTTGGAGCGATGCCTCCAAGGTGGAGATAAGAGCATCCATCTCGTTGAGGCAGGCTTCGCCGGCGGCACCGGATGCCGCCAGAAAATCGGAGCCACGCATCCGCAGTTCCTGGATTGCCGCAAGAAGAGCGGCGGTATCGTTCGACGATACGGACGGCACCGTCGGCATACTTTGCATCGGATAAGCGGGAGGAGTTGCCGCCGAGAGCTTGAGTTGCTCATTTTCTTTTTTGAGGGCGACGAGCTGGGCGTTCATCTGCTCAAAGCGGTTGTACGCTTCCACACGAAGTGCCTCTTTTTGGCGAAGAGCGTTATCGGCAGCCTCTTTCAATTTTTTGTTTTCTTCGGTAAGAGAGGCGAGATAGGCATTGGCTTGGGACAAGCCCTCACGAAGTCCAGCTTCCCGTTCGGAAAAATCCGCCTGCACGCCGTCCATGTAGTCCATCACGTCCTGGCGGTTAAAGCCCCGAAAGGATGTGCGAAAACCATTTTGTTCCGACATAGGCGATCCTCCCTTACTTTATAAGATAAAACTTTTTATGTGTATCCATATTGTACCACCACTTTTCAAAAATTGCAACAAAAATTTTGCCCAAACCGACAAAAAACACGACAAAATTTTCTTGTGATAACTGCCACATTGACGCACAAACTAACATCACAGCGAACACGAACGATTTGCTGCTGTCCGATTTTTTGCGGACGTCCAGATTTTTTGAAAAAGGAGTGAAAACGAAATGTCTAAGAGCAAGACGATGGTGCCGGAGGCTCGTGAGGGTCTCAACCGCTTCAAGATGGAAGCCGCTTCCGAGGTTGGCGTTAGCCTGAAGCAAGGCTACAACGGCGATTTGACCTCTAAACAGGCTGGCTCGATTGGCGGTCAGATGGTCAAAAAGATGATTCAGCAGTATGAAAACAACCTGAAATAATTGCTGTTTTCACCCACAGTTGCCCGAAGAAAAGCCCACTTTTCTTCGGGCAACTTCTTTTTTCCGTTTTGCTCAAAACCCCTCGAAAAAAATCACAAAAAAACTTGATTTTTTTCGAAAAAACACTTGCATTTTGGGGGGTGATAGTATATAATAAGTCCATAAGTGGTGGAAAATGGTGGCAAAAGGTGGAAAGTGGTGATTTTCCACAAATTCCACCGGTTTTTCAACAACGCAGGTTTCACTGTGGTCTACACACGGGATACACTCCCGCCACACTGCGTTTTTCGCTGATTTTGATTTTACATGCAGGAGGTGAGAGCCATGCTGGTTGGCCGTTTCTTACACGCCATTGACCAAAAAGGTCGTGTGATTGTCCCCGCAAAGCTTCGTGCTCAGTTGGGCGAGACGTTTGTCGTCGCTGCGGTTCTCGACCGCTGCATTACCGTATACTCCATGGACGAGTGGGACAAGCTCCAAGCCAAGCTTGCCGAAATGCCCATCAGCAAGGCTCGCAAGCTTCAACGCTATCTCTCCTCCAACGCCGACGAGGCAACCGTGGATGCACAAGGCCGTATCCTCGTGCCGAAGCACCTGCTCTCCTACGCCGATATTGAGGGCGAGGCCCTGTTCACCGGTGCCGGCAACCGTGCCGAGATTTGGAACCCCGCCGCTTATGAACAAAGCATGAGCGAGATGACCGCCGACGAGGTGGAGGCGGAGTTCACGGAGCTGGGCTTCTGATGGGCACGAAAGGCGGCTACCACGTTCCCGTCCTCTTTGAACCGACGATTGCGTCGCTGGACGTGAAACCGAATGGCATTTACGTGGACGGCACCGCCGGTGGAGGCGGACACGCCAGTGCGGTTGCCGAAAAACTGACCACCGGTCACCTCTACGCCCTTGACCAAGACCCTGACGCCATCAAGGCGGCGGGAAAACGACTGAAAGGGCTCCCCGCCACACTCATAAAAACCAATTTCCGTGATATGAAAGCGGTGTTAGCTGACCAAGGCGTTTTCGCTGTGGATGGCATTCTCCTCGATTTGGGCGTTTCGTCCCACCAGTTGGACGACGGCACACGAGGCTTCTCGTACCACGCCGACGCCCCGCTCGATATGCGTATGAGCCAAAGCGGCAAAACTGCCGCCGATGTTTTGAACGAAAGCTCCGGCGGCGACCTGGTTCGCATTTTCCGTGACTACGGCGAGGAAAAATTCGCCAAGCCCATTGCCGCCGCCATTGTCCGTGAACGGGAAAAAGATTCCGTTTGGACAACCTCCCGTCTCGCCGACCTTATCGCCGCTTCCGTTCCCGCCGCCGCACGGCGGGACAAGCACCCCGCTCGCCGTGTGTTTCAGGCGTTGCGGATTGCCGTCAACGGCGAGTTAGAGCTTTTGCCCGGTGCCTTAGCCGATGCGTTTTCGCTGTTAAAACCGGGTGGACGACTTTCGGTCATCTCCTTCCACTCGCTCGAGGACCGTATCGTCAAAGAGCAGTTCGCCCGCTTTTGTGTCGGGTGTATCTGCCCCAAAGAATTTCCCGTTTGCGTTTGCAAACGTACCCCGCCCGGAAAATTAGCGTTACGCAAACCGGTCACCGCTACCGAGCAGGAGCTTTTAGAAAACCCCCGCAGTCGCAGTGCAAAACTGCGGTGTATCGAAAAAATTCACGAGCTCTATGATTGAGCCGTTATCTTGAATGAAAGGAGCGATTTTGATGGCAAACTATTCCAACGCAGCATACGACCTGTCGTTATTCTCGGACGGTCAGCGTGGCAAAGTCGTCTCCATTGAGGAAAACAAAAAGCAAAAGCGGGAAGCAAAACGCCGCACGCTGTTGCAATCCATTGTCAGCGTCGCTACGGTTGTGGCGGTCGCCGCCGTCATCCTGTCCGTTGCACTGATGGCAATCGTCAGCCGTGTCCGACTGACAGAGATGAACGAACAGCTCTCCGACTTAGATAGCCAACTTTCCGTTTTGCAAAGCGAAAACGTTCGGCTTCATTCCGAGCTTACCGAAATCGCTTCCTCCGAGCGTATTGATGCCTACGCCGAAAAGCACGGATTGCAAAAGATGGAAAGCGGACAAGAGCATTACTTCACCGTCAACGGCGGTGACCGTGTAGAAAAACCCGCCACCGAAAACAAGTCATTTTTAGACGTTCTTGCCGGACTGTTTTGACATAATCTACCGATTTTGGCATAGAGATTAAAAACAGACCGAGACAACCGAAACGCTCACAAAACGGGAGTCAGCCAACACCTTGACTCTCGTTTTCTGCATAGTGAAGGGAGGTGCCGCACCGTGAGCCGTAAACCCGAAAAAGGAAAAGGCAGTATTTTGCCGCCCCGACAAATGCGGGCCCGTGCCAAAGTCAGCCTCGTCGCTTTGGCACTCATTTTCGCAATTCTCGTCGGCCGCCTTGGATTGTTGCAAATTGTGCAAGGCGAATTTTGGTCTACTAAGGCCGTCTCTCAACAACTGAACGACAGCCTTGTCGCCGCTCACCGTGGCACCATCTATGATTGCAATGGCAAAGTACTCGCCGAATCCATGGAAGTGTGGACGGTCATTATGACCCCTTACAACATCGCCCAGTTGGATGACGCCGAGAAGGTACGGGTGAAAATCGCCGACGAGGTTTCCAAAATTTTGGACGTCGACCGGGATACACTGTATAAGAAAACCACCCGCACCGAATCGCAATACGAAAAAATCGCCTCTCAGGTAGAATACCCCGTTGTGGAAAAGCTCATTGCATGGGCAGAAAAAAACGAACTGGCAGGTAGCGGCATTTTCCGTGTTGTTACCGACTATAAACGCACCTATCCCTATGGTTCTCTCGCTTCGTGCGTGATCGGCTTCACCGGCACCGACTACTACGGTCTGTACGGCTTAGAGGCCAAATACAACGATGTTCTCGCCGGCGTTGCCGGACGAGTGGTAACCGCCCAAAACGGCGTCGGCGGCGATATGCCGGTGACGCTCACTTACGAAAAAACGGTGGATGCCGAGGACGGACACAGTCTGGTGCTTACCATCGACCAAACCATCCAGCACTACGCAGAGAAATACTTAGAGCAATCCATCACCGAAAACGACGTGGAAAACCGTGGCGTCTCCATTGTGATGAACGTTCGCACCGGTGCGGTTTTGGCCATGGCGGTAAAAGGCGACTTTGACTTAAACGACCCGTTCACGGTGAAAGACCCCAACGCCCTCGCCAAAATGAAGCTCCTTTCGGGAGATGCGAAATCCGAAGCTCTTACCAAAGCCCGTCAAACCCAGTGGGCAAACAAAGCCGTCTCGGATTTCTATGAGCCCGGCTCCGTATTTAAGGTGTTTACCTCCTGTATGGCTATTGAGGAGGGTGTCGCCAACATCAACACCTCCTCATTCTTCTGCCCCGGCTATATCGAGGTTATGGGTCAGCAAATTACCTGCTGGCATCCCGCCGGCCACGGTACCCAAAACTTCCCCGATATCATCTCCAACTCCTGCAACCCCGGCTTTATTACGCTGGGCGTCGGCCTTGGCGGTGAACGCTTCTTCAAATATTTCACCGGCTTCGGCTTTACCGAGCCGACCGGTATTGATATGCTCAGCGAAGGCCGTTCCACCACCTCCTTGTACCACGGAGCGGATATGACCGATTTGGACGTGGCAACCTCCGCCATGGGTCAAACCTTTGAAATCACCCCCATCCAAATGGCAACCGCTCTGTGTGCGGTCGCCAACGGCGGGTATTTGATGCAGCCTTACGTGGTGGCTCAGGAATTGGACGGCGACGGCAACGTGGTAAAAAACACCGAACCGATTGTCAAACGTCAAGTGGTGTCTACCGAAACCACCAAACAAGTTGCCTCTATGTTGGCGGCGGCGGTAAACGGCGGCGGTTCGAAAAACGTCTATGTTGCCGGTTATCGTGTGGCGGGTAAATCGGGCACATCGGATAAAACCGAAACCCGTACCGACTGGGCACACAACGAGGTGTGGGGTTCTTTCGGCACATTCGCACCGGCGGATGACCCCGAAATTATGGTGTTGACCATCATCGACACGCCGCACAGCTCTAACACCTACGGCAGCCACGTGGCAGGCCCTGTTTGCCAAAGCATTTTGTCAGATACGCTCCCCTACCTCGGCGTAGAGCCGCTGTATACCGAAGAAGAGCTTGCCAACCTCTCCACCATCACGCCCAGTGTTGTGGATAAAGAGGTCTCCACGGCCACCACGATTTTGGACAATAACGGGCTCCGATTCTCCGTTATCGGCAATGGAAAAACCGTTGTAAAACAAATCCCCGAATCGGGCAGTTCTATCCCGAAAGACGGCACCGTGGTGCTGTATACCGATTCCGGCTCTATGGAGTCCACCACCTCCGTCCCCGATTTCCACAATATGACCTTGTCTCAGGCAAATGCCGCCGCAAACGCCGCCAACCTCAACTTGGAGATTTCCGGCGTGGGCCTTGACAGCGGCGAAGCCATCGTCTACTCACAAGACTACGAGGCGGGTGCCAAAGTGGAACCCGGAACCGTTATTTATCTCGTATTTATTACCGACAACGCCATTGCGTAACATTCCGAAAGAAGGTCTGTCGCCGTATGAAATTATCCGCTCTGTTACACACTATCTGCGAAGCCCCCTTTGAGGCGGACATCGCCGGCATCGCCTGCGACTCTCGCCGTGTTGAAAAAGGATTTTTGTTTGTGTGTATCGACGGCGTGGAAGTTGACGGACACAAGTTTGCCGAAAAGGCACTGGAAAACGGTGCCGTCGTCGTTGTTGCCCAGCGAGATTTAGGGCTTCCGAATCAAATTCTTTTGCCGGATACACGCTCTGCGTGGGCAAAGTTGTCCGCAAACTGGTTCGACCATCCCGCAAAACGGATGCGTCTTATCGGTGTCACCGGCACCAACGGAAAGACCTCCTCAACTTATATGTTAAAACACGCCTTAGAGGCATGCGGTCACAAAGTGGGGCTCATCGGCACAATTCAGTCGATGATCGGCTCTCGCCAAATTCCCGCTTGTCACACCACACCCGAGGCGTATGAATTACAAGGCTTGTTTGCCCAGATGGCAGATGCCGGCTGTGATGACGTGGTGATGGAGGTTTCCAGCCACGCTTTGGCACAGTGCCGAGTGGACGGCATCACCTTTGACGCCGCCATTTTCACCAACCTCACCCAAGACCACCTCGATTATCATAAAACGATGGAGGCATATTGCGACGCCAAACGCAAGCTGTTTCAAAACAGCCGTTTGGCGGTGTTCAACGCCGATGACCCGTGGTTTGACGAGATAAAAAAAGGCGTCACCTGCCCCGTCGTCACCTTTTCGCTGAAAAACAGCGGATACGATGTGTCCGTAAGCGACCTTTCGCCCCGTCCCAACGGAGCGGACTTTCAATTTACCCAAAACGGAACAACCACTCCGGTTCACATGAATGTACCGGGCGAGTTTTCCGTTTATAATGCCACCGGAGTCCTTGCGTGCCTCGTCGCTCTCGGCGAGGCCGCGGACACCGTGTGCCATGCGTTTTCCACTCTCGATGGCATCAAAGGGCGTGCCGAAGTCGTGCCGACCGGACGTGGATTCTCGTTGGTTATCGACTATGCCCACACCCCCGATGGTATCGAAAAAATCTGCGAAACCTTGCGTGCCGATTGCAAAGGGCGGCTGATTACCGTGTTCGGTGCCGCCGGCGAACGTGACCGAGGCAAGCGACCTCAAATGGGCGAAATCGCCGCCCGCTACTCCGATTATCTTGTTCTCACCTCTGACAACCCCCGCCGTGAGGACCCGATGCAAATCATCAACGACGTGCTGACAGGCATTCCGAAAACCGTTCCCTGTGCTGTATACGAAAACCGTTTTGAAGCAATCCGCTTTGCCATAAACGAAGCAAAACCGGGAGACACCGTTCTGCTTGCCGGCAAGGGACACGAAACCTATCAGGTTCTTAAAAACGGCATTATCCATTTGGATGAACGGGAAATTGTCGCACAGGCACTGGGAATGAAAAACAAATGGGAGCTTAAAGAATGAACGAAACGCTTACAATTACGCTTGTTGACGCCGGCGTTGCCGTGGCGTCACTCATCGCCTCCTTGTTGCTTGGCCGGTGGGCTATCCCCGCCTTACACAAGCTCAAATTCGGGCAAACCATTTTGGATATCGGCCCCTCGTGGCACAAGAATAAACAGGGCACTCCCACTATGGGCGGTCTGTTCTTTATCTGTGCCTTTGCCTTTATGATGCTGGCAGGCATCGTCTTTTGCGAAACCGCCTTGCGGCGTCCTCTGTTGAGCGAAGCGGCTTTCGCCGCCCAAATACGCTTTTTTGCCGGTTGCGGATTGGCGTTCGGCTGTGGCATTATCGGGTTTGCCGATGACTATATCAAAGTGGTGAAAAAACGGAATTTGGGGCTTACCGACAAACAAAAGCTGTTTTTGCAGCTTCTGCTTTCCGCCGCCTACTCCACCGCCTTAGTCCTCACCGATGCGGATGAGTTTTATATCCCTTTTCTCGGCTTTGTCGACCTTTCGTGGTGGTTTATCCCCATCGCCATGTTCTTTATCGTCGGTATGTCTAACGCCACCAACTTAACGGACGGCGTTGACGGACTGTGCGGTTCTGTCACCTTTGTGGCATCGCTTGCCATGTTGATTTTGGCGGAATTCGCCGGTTTCTCCTCGTTTGGCATTTTCGCCGCCGCCTTAGCGGGTGCCATTGCCGGCTACCTGTTCTATAACATTCACCCCGCCAAAGTGATGATGGGCGATACCGGCTCACTGTTCATCGGCGGAGCTTTGTGTGCATTGGCATTCGGCATCGGACATCCGCTGTTACTGCTCCCTGTCGGTATTCTCTATATTCTTGAAACGCTGTCGGTCATTTTGCAGGTTGGCTATTTCAAGCTCACCAAAGGCAAACGACTGTTTAAGATGTCCCCCATCCACCACCACTTTGAGATGTGTGGCTGGTCGGAAAACAAAATTGTCGCCGTCTTTTCCGCTTTGGATTTGTGTGGCTGTATTCTCGCAGTAATTATCGCTGTGTTTCTCTGGTAAGATTTGATTTTTGTTGAAAGGAGGCGTTTTCGTGGCGGAACGCACAAAACGACGTCGGCTCATCGTTACCGGCAACTTTGACCTTCCTCTTTTAATCATCCTGCTCATTCTGCTGGGCATCGGACTTGTGTGCCTATTTTCCGCAAGTCACGTGTATGCCTCCTACTATAACGGCAACAGCTATTACTATATCATTCGTCAAGGAATGTTCGCCGCCGCCGGTTTGGTGGCAATGTACGTCATCTCGTTGTTCGACTATCACATTTGGGGCAAATTCGCCCTTTGGCTGTATGTAGCGGCGGTTGCCTTGTTGGTTATCGCTTACGTTTCACCCTCCCAAAACGGTGTTCACCGTTGGATTGCTCTTCCCGGCGTCGGTCAATTCCAGCCATCCGACTTCGCCAAATTTGCCCTCATCGTTTTTCTCGCTAAGATAATCTCTGGCAATTACAGCAGTATGCGTCGTCTCTCTACCTTTATTAAACTGTTGGCCATTCTCGGACTGATTTGTTTTTTGGTGGTTATCGAACCTCACTTGTCCGGTACCATACTCATTCTCGGCATCGGTTTGGCGATGCTGTTCGTAGGCGGTTCCCGCATCACCTACTTGGGCTTCATCATCTGTGCCGGTGCCGGCGTTGTCTTGCTGGCGGTGTTCGGTCTCGGATATGAAGCGGACCGCATTTCCGTGTGGCTTGACCCGCTGGGCGTATTCTCGGTTGACCGAGATATGGCGTGGCAAACCGTTCAATCGCTGTACGCTATCGGTTCCGGCGGTCTTATGGGTCTCGGCATCGGCAACTCCCGTCAAAAACACCTCTTCTTGCCAGAACCCCAAAACGACTTTATTTTTGCTATCATCTGCGAGGAGTTGGGCTTTATCGGTGCATTGCTCATTATCCTCCTATTCGCTTTCCTCGTTGCACGAGGCATCACCATTGCTCAGCGTGCCCCCGATAAATTCGGTGCGTTGCTGGCCGTGGGTATCAGTGCTCAAATCGGCATCCAAGTGATGCTCAACATTGCGGTTGTCACCAACTCGATGCCCAACACCGGTATCGGTCTTCCGTTTTTCAGTTACGGCGGCACATCTATGATGATGCTGTTGGGCGAAATGGGAATTTTGTTTTCTATCGCCCGCCAAATGAAACAGAAAAAATAACACTCTGCCGCTTTACGGCAAAAAGAGGTGCCCTATGCGTGTCTTGCTTTCAGGCGGCGGAACCGCCGGTCACATCAATCCCGCACTGGCGATTGCGGGCAAAATCAAAGAACGGTATCCCGACAGCGAATTTCTGTTTGTCGGTGCCGCCGGTCGAATGGAAACCGAACTGGTTCCCAAAGCCGGCTACCCCTTTGAAAGTATCGTTGTGAAAGGCTTTTCCCGAAAGCTTACCCCCAAAGGCATCGCCCACAACTTCTCTGCCGCCTATCACGCCGTCGCATCTGGACGGGATTGCCGTCGCCTTTTAAGAGAATTCAAGCCGGACATCTGCATCGGGACCGGCGGCTACGTCTGCGGCCCGATGATGCGTAAAGCCGCAAAATCCGGTATTCCCGTTGTACTTCACGAATCAAACGCCTTCCCCGGCGTTACCATAAAAATGTTGGCGAAAGCCGCCGCAAAAGTGTGCGTCGCCACCGAGGAAGCCATTCCCCGCTTGCCGGAGGGCACCGCCGCTGTGGTGACCGGCAACCCGCTTCGTGACGGGTTTTTGAGCCTTGAAAAAACCACCGCACGTCAGGAAATGGGACTGGATGACCGTCCGCTCGTGCTCTCTCTCGGCGGAAGCCTTGGGGCTCTGAAAATCAACCAACTGATGGCAGGGGTACTCACCCGCTCCTGCGAGGACAGTGCTGTACATCATCTGCACGCTACCGGAAAAGCGGAATACGACACGTTTATGACTACCTTAAAAGAGAACGGCGTCGCCGACAATGACAGCATTGAGGTTCGCCCCTATATCGACGATATGCCTCGCTGTATGGCGGCGGCAGATTTGGTAGTTTGCCGTTGCGGTGCAATGACCACCACCGAGCTTCTCGCCTGCGGCAAGCCGTCTATTCTCATTCCCTCCCCCAACGTGGCGGAAAATCACCAATTCTATAACGCACAAGCACTGGTACATAAAGGTGCCGCTTTGTGCATAGAGGAAAAGGATTTGACCGCCGACGAGCTGTTCTTAAAAATTCGCTCCTTAACCGAAAATCCCACCCGCCTGCAAGAAATGGCGAAAAACGCCAAGGCCGCCGCCATCACCGATGCCGCCGACCGCATTGTCGACGTGGTTTTTGAGGTTTTGTCCTCCCACCGCTAATCCGGACAAGCACCGCCCCCGCCTCCTTTGCATAGGATACGGTACGGGCGGCGAAAAGCCCCCGCAAAAAGGGGTTGATGTGCTTTGTCCAAACTGCTGATTACCGGCGGCAACCGTCTAAGCGGTGTCGCCACCGTTCACGGTGCCAAAAACAGCGTGTTGCCGCTTTTAGCCGCCTGCGTGCTTTGCCACGGCGAGTGCGTGCTTCACCGCTGTCCCGACCTGTCCGACGTAGACACCTCACTTGCCATCCTACAGCATTTGGGGGCAACCGTCACCCGGGAAAACGACACCGTCACCGTCAACGCATCCACCATCACACGACACGATATCCCCGAGTCGCTGATGTGCAAAATGCGTTCTTCCATTGTGTTTTTAGGAGCCCTCACCGCCCGCATCGGCGAGGCGGAGGTCTCCTTTCCCGGCGGATGCGAGTTGGGGCCACGTCCCATTGATTTGCACGTATCCGGCCTTTCTCGACTCGGTGCGGTTGTCACCGAGCAACACGGTTGTCTTCACACCCACGTTTCTCCCCGTTTTAAGGGAACGACATTATCTCTCTCGTTCCCAAGTGTCGGTGCCACCGAAAATCTGCTTCTTGCCGCCGCCACCGCCGAGGGTGTCACCGTCTTAACCGGAGCGGCACGAGAGCCGGAAATCGTTGATTTGATCGACTTCCTAAATGCCGCAGGGGCTCACATTGAAATGCGGCCCGACGCTCTTGTGGTTGAGGGCGTTTCCTCGCTTCACGGATGCACCCACACGGTCATCCCCGACCGCATCGAAGCGGCAACCTATCTGTGTGCCGTGGCGGCAACGGGCGGAACGGTGTTATTAAATCCCATTATTCCGGAACATTTAGCGTCCATACTGCCGTTACTTCGTGAATGCGGATGCCACCTCAAATGGTGGGATGATTCGCTCCTGTTGACCGCACCACCTCGCCTCAACCACTTAAAGCTGGTGCGTTCACTCCCCTATCCGGCATTCCCCACCGACGCCATCCCACCGCTTCTTTCAGCCATGACCGTGGCAGACGGCGTCAGCGTATTTACAGAAACCATTTTCGAAAATCGTTATCAATACATAGATGAACTTGCCCGCTTGGGGGCACACGTTAAAACCGAAGGACGTGTCGCCGTTGTCGAGGGGGTTCCCCGCCTGCAAGCCGCCGGCGTTCGCTGTACCGATTTGCGAGGCGGAGCCGCATTAGTCGTGGCGGCTTTGGCCGCAGAGAACACCACCACCCTCAAAAACATCTATCATTTAGACCGAGGCTATTCCTCGCTTTGCCCCGCTTTAACGGCTTTGGGGGCAACAATATCCCGTGTGACGTAAAAATTCAAGAAAGGAAAAGGGCAACCGTATGGCGGATAATCGAAAAATTCCGAAACAACCAAAAAAAGAACCCAAAAAACTGTCCGTCGGTCAACGTCGTTTTCGCATTGCGGCGACGTTCTTTATCCTTGCCCTCATTTTTGCCGGTGCCGCATTCGGCATCAACCTGCTGTATGAAAATCGTTTAGTCTCCCTCGCCAAAGCAAAAGAGACCTCCGAAGCGACATCTGCCCCCACCGATTCCGAGGGCGGCACCTTTAAGGTTCGCTCCATCACTGTGGAGGGCAACAAGCATTACTCAAAAGACCAAATTCTCCGTGCTTCCGGAATGTATATCGGACAAAGCGTATGGGAGGTCAACAAAGCCCAAACCGCCGCAAACATCAAAGCCTCCTGCCCGTACGTGGAAAACGTCTCCGTTTCCTCCTCCTTGCTCAACACCTACACCATCACCGTAAAAGAAACCACCATCGTCGGAGCTATGTATTATAACGGTTCTTGGTTGTTGGTGGGGAAAAACGGGCAAGCCGTCGATAAAATCCCCCTTTCCGGAAATGTTCCCGGTCGCTATCTGTATTTTAAGGGAGCAAACGCCACCGGCAAGGGACTGGGAAAACGGGCAATGGATGACCGTTGTACCGAAATCGTCCAAACCTATCTGGAGGCCGCCGAACAGTACAAGCTCGAAGGCGTGTGTGAACTGGATATGTCCAACAAAAGCGATTTGAGGCTAAATTGGAAAAATCAGATTACGATTTTGCTCGGAAACGAGAGTAATTTGGCGTATGAAATCGCTGTTGTAAAAGAAACCCTGCCCTCGATTCTCACCAATCACGGCAAACAGGCCCGTGGCACCTTGGACGTTTCCTCGTATTCGAACGAAAACGCTACAAATCGTGTCATTTTTACACCCGACAACTAAATATTGTGTAAAAAAAACGGGGAAAGCGAGATTTTTTTCGCTTTCCCCATTGATTTTTTTTAAGAGATATGTTATGATATGAATTGTATAAATCTGGTCTAAAAAATGCGAATTTGAAATTGGAGGATGTCTTATGGGCTTTCAGTTTGAAAACGATTTTGTGGATAATGTCCAAATTAAAGTAGTCGGCGTGGGCGGCGGCGGCGGTAACGCTGTTAACCGTATGGCTCGTGCCGGTCTTGTCGGCGTGGAATTCATCGCCATCAACACCGACCGTCAGGCTCTGTACCTGTCGCAGGCAACTCAAAAAATTCAAATCGGCGACAAATTGACTCGTGGTCAAGGTGCCGGTTCTAACCCCGAGAAAGGTCAACGTGCGGCGGAGGAAAGCCGTGACGAGATTATCGCCGCCTTGAAAGGTGCCGATATGGTCTTTATCACTGCCGGTATGGGCGGTGGCACCGGTACGGGTGCCGCTCCCGTAGTGGCGGAGATTGCTCGTGACCTCGGCATTCTCACCGTCGGTATCGTGACGAAACCCTTCTCCTTCGAAGGTCGCAAACGTATGGAGCGTGCCGAAGCCGGTATCACCGATTTGCGTGAGCATGTCGACAGCCTGGTGGTTATCCCCAACGAGCGTCTTAAGAGCGTGTCCGAAACCCGCATCACTCTCGCCAACGCCTTTGAGGCGGCGGACGATGTGTTACGCCAGGGTGTTCAGAGCATTTCCCAGCTCGTGAAAGTTCCGGGTCTTGTCAACTTGGACTTTGCGGACGTCACCGCCATTATGAAAGACGCCGGCTATGCCCACATGGGTATCGGCCGTGCCCAGGGCAAAGACAAAGCGGAGGAAGCCGCCAAAGCCGCTGTTTCCAGCCCGCTTCTCGAAACCTCTATTGACGGTGCCCGTGGCGTGCTCATCAACATCACCGCTTCGCCGGACATTGATTTGGAAGACGTGGAGCAGACCTCCTCGGCCATCCAAAAAGCCGCTCATCCGGACGCCAATATCATCTGGGGTGCTGCGTTCGACGAGAATATGGAAGATGAAATCTGTGTCACGGTTATCGCTACCAATTTTGACGGCGACGGTGCCCGTGCCGAGACGGCGGCCACCGCTCCCTCGATTGTCGGCAGCGAAAGCAACGACTTGGATGCCCCGTCTTTCGTGAACAACGGCTCCGCTACGCCGATCAACTCCGCCTTGGCGGACGATGACGATTACATCGACATCATGTCCATCTTCAACAAGAAAAAAGAGCAAGAATAATTTTTAACACAATGCTTCTTAAAGCCCCTTGTCGATGACAAGGGGTTTTTCTTATGCTCAGCCATAGTCGGCAAGACGGAGGTTGCTCCCGCCATTCCCTACAAAAGAAAGAGCCTTCGATACGCCACAGCGGACGTCGAAGGCTCTTTTTAACAAGGTTTATTTATCTTACGAGAGATTTCTTTATTTAATCACACGAACACGGAACACGCCGTCAATCGCTTTGATTTTCTCAATGCTCTCGTCTTTCGGCTCGTTGGCAAGGTCAATGCAGGAGTAGGCGTACTCTTTCTTAGAACGGTCTACCATGCTCTCAATGTTGTTGCCGGTTGCATTAAAGACGCCGGTGATTTGTGCCACCATATTGGGAACGTTTTTGTGCAGTACACACACACGATACGGCGTTACACGGGGCTCTTTGCAATCCGGATAGTTGACCGAGTGGGTAATGTTACCGTTTTCGAGGTAGTCGATGATTTCCTCGGCGGCCATCACCGCACAGTTGTCCTCGCTTTCCGGCGTGGAAGCACCGAGGTGAGGAATGGCCACCACGTTTTCAACACCGAGCACCGCATCCGACGGGAAGTCCACCACATAGCGAGCCACTTTGCCGGAAGCCAACGCTTCTTTAATGCTGTCCGCATCCACCAAGTCGCCACGGGCAAAGTTCATAATACGAACGCCGTCTTTCATCTTGGCGATGGTGTCCTTGTTGATAAATCCACGGGTTGCATCGTTCAGCGGAACATGGATGGAAATGTAGTCGCATTTCTCATAGATTTCCTCGTTGTTGGCGGCATGATGCACGGAACGAGAGAGGTTCCAAGCGGCTTCCACCGACAGGAACGGGTCAAAGCCGTACACTTCCATTCCGAGAGCCACGGCAGCGTTGGCAACCAAGCCACCGATAGCACCAAGACCGATAATACCCAATTTTTTGCCTTTGATTTCCGGGCCGACAAACTGGCCTTTTCCTTTTTCCACCAGTTTGCCCACGGCATCGCCCTCGCCTTTGAGCGTCTGCACCCACTCGATGGCGGGAACGACCTGACGAGAAGAGATGAGCAAACCGAGAAGCACCAGCTCTTTTACGGCGTTGGCATTGGCACCCGGGGTGTTAAACACGACAATACCGTTATCGGCACATTTATCCAGCGGAATGTTGTTGACGCCGGCACCGGCACGAGCAACCGCCAGCACGCTGTCCGGCAAATCCATATCGTGCATAGAGGCAGAGCGGACGAGAATGCCGTCCGGCTCGGCGACGTCTTCACCGACAGTGTACTTGGTTTTATCGAACAAATCCGTGCCGCAGGCGGCAATCTTGTTCAGCGTTTTGATTTGCATAATTGTTCCTTCTTTCTTTTAAGAAAATCGGCGGGACAAGCCCTTGCCCCGCCGAAAATGTGTTGTAAACTCAGGCGTTACGTTCTTCAAACTGGCACATAAACCACACGAGCTCAATCAACCCTTCAATCGGCATGGCGTTGTACATAGATGCACGCATACCGCCCACCGAACGGTGACCTTTCAGGTTGACAAAGCCGGCGGCTTCCGCCTCTTTGATGAATTTCGCATCAAGCTCTTTGTTTCCGGTGACAAACGGAGCGTTCATCAGGGACTGATACTCTTTGGCGACAGTCGGGTTAAAGAGAGCAGAGTCGTTGAGGAAGTCATAGAGAACCTTCGCTTTGTGACGGTTGGCTTTCGCCATTTTCTCCAGACCGCCGATATCGTTTTTAATCCACTCCAAAACCAACTTGGCGATATAGATGCTGTAGCACGGCGGGGTGTTGAACATCGAACCGTTGTCGGCGTGGATTTGATAGTTGAACATGGTCGGGGTCAAATCCATGGCGTTGCCCAGCAAATCGTCACGAACGATAACCACCGTAAGACCCGCAGGACCCATATTTTTCTGGGCACCCGCATACAGAAGACCGAAGCGGCTGACATCCAGCGGCTCGGAGAGAATGCAAGAGGAGATATCCGCCACCAGCGGCACTTTTCCGGTATCCGGGATTTCGTGATACGCCGTACCGTAGATGGTGTTGTTCATGCAAATGTGAACATAGTCGGCATCCTGATCAAACATCGACACATCCAATTTCGGGATGTAGTTGAAGGTTTGGTCCTCAGAACTGGCAACCACACGGGCATTGCCGTAACGAGCGGCTTCTTTGTAAGCTTTTTTCGCCCACTGACCGGTGATGACATAGTCCGCTTTCTTGTTGCGGTTCATCAGATTCATCGGAACCATGGCGAACTGAGAAGACGCACCGCCCTGCAAAAACAGCACCTTGTAGTTGTCCGGGATGTTCATCACTTCACGGAGAAGTGCTTCGCATTCTTTAATGATGTCGTCGTACACCTTAGATCGGTGAGACATCTCCATAACGGATTGACCGCAACCACGGTAATCCATCATTTCATCAGCCGCAATTTTCAGCACGCTTTCCGGAAGGATAGACGGGCCGGCGGAGAAATTATACACTCTTCCCATTGTTCGTAGCCTCCTTATATTTTTTCCGCCCCGAGGGGCAGGGATTTTGAACAGTATTATTTTACCCCTTTTTTATAGGAGTGTCAAAGTCCTGTCGGACGGAATGTTTGCACAAATCGGCGAACATCCCGACAAAAACAACGCAAAATCGAACGAAACGTCACCTTTTTTTCGAAAACAGACCGCCGGAACGCATTCGGCTTTGACAGTACACACTCATCACCAGTCCCATACCGAGGTACAACGTCGCCACCGAACTGCCGCCGGCAGAGAAAAACGGCAACGTGATTCCGACAACAGGGAGCACCCTCAGCACCATTCCCAAATTGATGAGTGATTGTGCCGCCAAAAGAGCCCCCATACCGCTGCAAATCAACATTCCCTTGAAATCGGCGGCGGTGCGAGCGTTGTGAAGCACCCGCAAAATGATAAACAACAACAATATCAGCAAGGCGGCTCCGCCGAGAAACCCAAGCTCCTCACCGGCAACCGTAAAAATAAAGTCGTTGTTGCGAGCAAACAAATCCGTGTTCTCCCCTTTAAGAAGTCCCAAACCGAGCAAGCGTCCCGACCCGATGGCAGAAAGCCCGTGTGCTTGTTGCCAGCCCTCGGTTTGAGCGTATTCTTCCACACGAATAAGGGATAGAAAGCGAGCCTGCTTTTGCTCGTCCAAATGCGACCATAAAATCGGAAGTGCCACACACACAGCACCGATGGCGGCGGCAAAATAGCCGAGATGCAACCCCGCCGCAAACAACATCGCCGCAAAGATAAATGCAAACACAAGGGCGGTGCCGTCGTCGCCTTGCAGGAAAATAAGACCGCAGGCAAATCCGCCATGCAAGCACAGCATAAGCAAGGTCAGTGGGCGGTTAATCGTCTCTTTCACCTTGTCCAAATGGGTGGCAAACGAGAGAATAAATGCAATTTTCAAAAGCTCCGATGGCTGAAAGGTTATGCGGGGGTTGGAGACGGGGAATCCGAGCCAGGCGGTATCATCGGTGCCGGAGACGTTCAGCCCAAGAGGCGTGAATGTCAACAGCACCAGTACCGTGGCAATTCCCATCCACACGTACCACAAATCGCACAAATCGTGGTAATCAATACGAGACATAAGAAAGGCGAGACAAAGCCCCACGGCCGAGGCGATAAATTGCACAAGATAGCCGGCTTTTCCGTTGCCCGCTCCCACGGCGGCAGAATACACGAGCATACAGCCAAACACCGACGCACACAGACATAAAATCCACAAAAGCATATCCGTATCACCGAAAAAGAGCTGTAATTTTCCACGCTTTCGCTCTTTGTGAAGCATTTTTGTCGCCTCCTTTCATAGTTTTTCCGTATTTCACCCGTATTATATCGTTCTTTTCTTATAAAATCAAGAGTTTAGGGGTACCATTTTTGAAAAAGATGTGTTATACTGTATGTGTATGTGTTGAAAGAGAGGTGAACAAGGTGGCAATTTACCGTTCAAATTCCCCCGCCGAAACGAAAGCCCTGGGCGAAAAGCTTGCAAAAACCGTCCACGGCGGCACCGTTGTCGCCCTCTACGGCGGAATGGGAATGGGCAAAACCGTCTTCGTCAGCGGAATGGCCAATGTGCTTTCCAAAAACGCCGAGGTACAAAGCCCCACCTTCGCCCTCGTCAACGAATACGGAGGAAATCCTCCCCTTGTTCACTTTGATATGTATCGTGTCAGCAGTTGGGACGATTTGTACGTCTCCGGCTTTTGGGATTATTTGGACGCCGGAGCCGTGGTGGTTACCGAGTGGAGCGAAAACATTGAAGCCGCTTTGCCGGAAAACACGGTGCGTGTACGCTTCACCCGAGAAAGCGAAACCGCAAGGACGATTGAAACGGAGGCGACGTTATGAAACTGTTATCTTTTGAAACATCCGCCGTGGCGGCGTCCTGCTGTATCACCGACGGCGACACGATTCTTTCTTGTTCCTCCGTCAACGCCGGACTTACCCACAGCCGCACGCTAATGCCGATGATTAACGCCACCCTCGCCGCCGCCGATTTGGCGATAGCGGATATGGAGGCCATCGCCGTAGCGGTTGGCCCCGGCTCCTTCACCGGTATTCGTATCGGCGTCGCCACCGCTAAAGGACTCGCTTTCCCGAACGGTTTACCCTGCGTGCCGGTCTCCACATTAGAGGCGATGGCCTATCGCCTTTCGGGTCATCCTCTTTCCGGTCGGGTTTGTGCCGTGATGGATGCTCGGTGCAAACAAGTGTACACCGCCACATTCACCATCGAAAACGGCATACTCTCCCGAAAAACCGACGATGAGGCAATCGCCATAGATGACCTTTTTGCCCGTTTGAAAACCGAGGACACACCCGTGTATCTTCTTGGTGACGGGGCACAAATGTGCTACGATTTAGGACACGACACCGTGCCGCAGCTTTGCCTTTTGCCCCCCGCTCTCCGTTTGCAGGATGCCACGGGAGTTGCCGCCCTCGCCGCCGAAAAACTCGCCGCCGGCGAAACGGTATCCGGTGAGGCTCTGCTTCCCACCTACCTGCGGTTGCCCCAAGCCGAGCGGGAACTTAAAGCCAAACAGGAAGCTTCAAAATGAAAAAACAGATAGATACATTACAATTCGCCGTGCCCGCTCTTCTCTCGTGGTATGAGACCGTGCGTCGCCTGCTCCCCTTTCGGGAGGCACCGACGCCCTACTGCGTGTGGGTATCGGAAATTATGTTACAGCAAACCCGTATCGAAGCGGTGCTTCCCCACTATGCCGCCTTTATGGAGGCATTTCCCACCGTTTCCGACCTTGCAAACGCCGACGACGAACGGCTGTTAAAATTGTGGGAGGGGCTCGGCTACTACAGCCGTGCCAAAAACCTTAAAAAAGCGGCGGTAGAAATTTGTAACACCTATAACGGCGAACTGCCCGCCGATTTTCTAAAGCTCCGTTCACTCCCCGGTATCGGCGATTACACCGCCGGTGCCATTGCCTCTATTGCTTTCGGCTTGCCCGTTCCGGCGGTGGACGGCAACGTCCTTAGGGTCTTTTCCCGTCTTTTGTGCTATAACACAGACGTGTTGTCCCAAAAAGGTCGGCGGGAGCTTACCGAAGCGGTAAAATTCGTTCTTCCCGCATACGCACCCGGTGCTTTTAACGAAGCAGTTATGGAACTGGGCGAAACCGTGTGTTTACCGAACACCGCTCCCTTGTGCGGCTCTTGCCCGCTTGCATCCGTGTGCAAAGCACACAGAGAAAAGCGAGAAACCGACTTCCCCGTTCGGCTCAAAAAAACCACTCGTCGTGTCGAAAAACGGTCGGTCTTGGTGGCAATACAGGATAAAAAGGTGTTGCTTTGCAAACGCCCCGACAAAGGGCTGCTCGCAGGATTATACGAACTTCCAAACAAAGAGGGACAGCTCTCCGCCGACACTCTTGCGGCCGCCTTTGGGCTCACCCTTGAAAACGAGCCCCAACCGCTCCCTGCCGCCAAACACCTGTTTTCTCACGTGGAATGGCAGCTTTCCGGCTATGTTGCTCATGTGGCGGGAAGTGCCCCCGCAAACGGACGATTTGTGACAGCGGCAGAACTCAAAGACGAAACGGCACTTCCCAGTGCCTTTAAGGCTTACGGGAAATTGCTTATCGATGTATTGGAGGAACAGTTATGAGCGAAAAAATCGCCTTGATTACCGGTGCATCCGGCGGCATCGGTCAAGCCATTGCCCGACGCCTTGCAAAGGATGGGTTTTCCCTTTGCCTGCAGTATCATAAAAACGAGAAAGCCGCTCATGCCTTGTGCGAAGAACTGCAACAAATCGGCGTACGTGCTGTCGCCCTCTCCGCTGATTTAAGCGAGGAGGCTCAGGCGGTCTCGCTTATTTCGGAATGCGAAAAACAACTGGGCACCGTGGATGTGCTTGTAAACAATGCCGGCATCTCAAAAATTGGGTTGATTACCGACCTCTCCGCCGACGAATGGCGACATCTGTTCGGCGTTCACGTTGACGGCACTTTTTATCTTTCCCGAGCCGTGCTCCCCTCTATGATTCGCAAAAAAGCGGGACGCATTATCCAAATTTCCTCTATGTGGGGAATTTCCGGCGGCTCCTGCGAGGTGGCGTATTCCGCCGCAAAAGCCGCTCTCATCGGCTTCACAAAATCTCTCGCCAAAGAGGTGGGCCCCAGCGGCATTACAGTCAACTGTGTGGCACCCGGTGTGATTGATACACCGATGAATGCCCATTTAAGCGAAAACGACCTTGCCGCTCTCGCCGAGGATACTCCCCTTTGCCGAATCGGCACTCCCGCCGAGGTGGCGGATGCCGTGGCGTTTTTCGCCGGCAACCAAAGTACGTTTATTACCGGTCAAGTGCTTGCCGTAGACGGCGGCATCACGGTTTGATAATTGCCTGACAAGAACAACCCAAATTAAGTGAGGACAGACTATGGCTGAAAAGAAAAAACAAAACTATGACAACGACAGTATCCAATCCCTAAAAGGTGCCGACCGTGTGCGTAAACGTCCTGCGGTTATTTTCGGTTCGGATGGTTTGGAGGGCTGTCAGCACGCCGTGTTTGAAATTCTCTCCAACTCTATCGACGAGGCACGAGAGGGCTACGGCAAAAAAATTGTGCTTACCCGCTTTGACGACAACTCGTTCGAAGTAAAGGATATGGGCCGTGGCATCCCGCTGGATTTCAACCCGAAAGAGGATCGTTTCAACTGGGAACTGATTTTCTGCGAGATGTACGCCGGCGGTAAATACAACACTAATGCCGGCGAAAACTATGAATTCTCGCTGGGTCTAAACGGTCTCGGTGCGTGTGCCACCCAATATTCCTCGGAATATATGGATGTGGAGGTTCACCGGGACAGCACCCGCTATACACTCCACTTTGAACACGGCGAAAACATCGGCGGACTAAAAAAAGAATCCTATCCGAAAAGGGACACCGGCACCACCATCCGATGGAAGCCGGACTTGCAGGTGTTTACCGACATCAACGTGCCGAAAGAATATTTTGAGGACGTCTTAAAACGCCAAGCGGTGGTCAACCCGAAAGTCACCTTTGTTCTTCGCTGGCAAAACGGACGAGAATTCGAAACCACCGAATATCTCTATGACAAAGGTATTGAGGATTATGTGGGCGAAATTGTCGGCGAGCAGGCAATGACCGAAACCCAATGCTGGGCGGCGGAACGTCGTGGCCGTGACCGTGCAGACAAAGAGGACTATAAAGTCAAGTTTGAGGTGGCTCTCTGCTTCTCCAACCGAGTCAACAAGCTGGAATACTACCACAACTCCAGTTGGCTCGCTCACGGCGGTGCCCCCGAAAAAGCGGTTAAATCCGCTTTTGTGTCTCAAATCGACGCCTATCTGCGGCAAAACAGCCGCTACAACAAAAACGAAAGCAAAATCACCTTCCAGGATGTTCAGGATTGTCTCGTGTTCGTCTCCTCATCGTTCTCCACCCAAACGTCGTATGAGAACCAGACAAAGCTCTCTATCACCAACAAATTCATTCAAGAGGCTATGACCGATTTCCTGCGTCAAAATCTGGAAATTTACTTCCTCGAAAACAAAGCGGATGCGGACAAAATCGCCAACCAGGTTCTGGTCAACAAACGCTCCCGTGAAAAAGCGGAAAGCACCCGCATCGACATTAAAAAGAAACTGCAATCCGGCAACGATATCACCTCTCGTGTCCAAAACTTCGTGGACTGTCGCTCACGGGACGTGTCCGAACGGGAGCTGTTTATCGTGGAGGGTAAATCCGCTATGGGTGCCTGCATCCAAGCGAGAAACCCCGATTTTCAGGCGGTAATTCCGGTACGTGGTAAAATCTTAAACTGCCTGAAAGCGGAATACGATAAGATTTTCAAAAGCGATATTATCGTGGACCTTTTGAAGGTTCTCGGCTGTGGGGTGGAGGTCAAAAGCAAAGCCAACAAAAACCTTGCCACCTTTGATTTGTCTCTCCTCCGCTTTTCCAAAATCATTCTGTGTACCGATGCGGACGTAGACGGCTTCCAAATCCGCACACTGATTTTAACCATGCTCTATCGGCTGACCCCCACGCTTATTGAACAGGGTTACGTCTATATTGCCGAAACCCCGCTGTATGAAATTAACACAAAGGACACCACGTATTTTGCCTATAACGACCGTGAAAAGGCGGAATTCTTAGAAGAAATCGGCGACAAAAAATATACGATTCAACGCTCCAAAGGTCTTGGTGAAAACGATGCCGATATGATGTCGCTCACCACCATGAATCCGCCCACTCGCCGTCTTATTCGTGTAGAGCCCACCGATGCCGAGGCAACGGCGGCTATGTTTGACACCCTGCTCGGCGACAATCTTGCCGAGCGAAAAGAGATGATTGCCACTACCGGCGGCGATTATCTCGATATGCTGGATTTGAGTTAAGGAGGGAACGACGATGGCTAAAAAAACACCGAAAAAACAAACCGCTCTCGAAACGCTCCCCTCGAATGTACGCATTTCCGGTGCCGGTCTTTTAGAGCACGAAGCGGTTACCGACACGCTGAAAAACAACTATATGCCCTACGCCATGAGCGTGATTTTATCTCGGGCAATTCCGGAAATCGACGGCTTCAAGCCGTCCCACCGCAAGCTCCTTTATACCATGTATAAACAAGGGCTTCTCAACGGTGCCCGCACCAAATCCGCCAACATCGTTGGTGCAACGATGAAACTGAACCCCCACGGCGACGCCGCCATTTACGATACCATGGTGCGTTTGGCAGTGGGACACGAAGCGTTGTTACACCCGTTTGTGGACTCCAAGGGCAACTTCGGTAAGTTCTATTCCACCAATATGGAATACGCCGCTTACCGTTATACGGAGGCAAAGCTCGCCCCCATTGCGGCAGAATTGTTCCGTGATATCGACAAAGACACCGTGGATTTTGTGGATAACTACGACTCAACAACCACCGAGCCCACACTGTTCCCGGTCACTTTCCCGTCCATCCTCGTCAACAACAACTTGGGTATTGCGGTCGGTATGGCAAGCCAAATTTGCTCCTTTAATCTTACCGAAGTGTGCGAAACAGCAATTGCCTTAATGAAAAATCCCGACCACAATCTGCTGGAAACTCTGCCCGCCCCCGACTTCCCCGGCGGCGGTATGCTGATTTACAACCCGGCGGAAATGGCGGAGATTTATAAAACCGGCCGAGGCAGCTTCCGTGTCCGTTCCCGCTATACCTACGACAAGGACAATAACTGCATCGACGTCACCGAAATCCCCTACACCACCAACTTGGAGGCGATTATTGCCAAGGTGGTCGACCTCGTGAAAGCGGGAAAAATCAAAGAGATTAACGATATCCGCAACGAAACGGGTAAAGAGGGCTTAAAAATCACCATCGACTTAAAACGAGGTGCCGATCCCGAAAAACTCATGGCACGGTTGTACGCCCTCACCCCGCTTGAGGACAGCTTTTCCTGCAACTTCAACGTGTTGGTCGGCGGTCTGCCCCAAGTGCTGGGCGTGCAAGACCTCCTCGAGGAATGGACAGCGTTCCGTACCGAGTGCGTCCGGCGACGCACCTTCTTCGATTTGTCCCGTGCCAAAGAAAAACTGCATCTGTTAAAAGGATTGCAAAAAATCCTTTTGGATATCGACAAGGCCGTGGCAATCGTTCGCTCCACCGACGAGGAAAGCGAGGTTGTCCCCAATTTGATGATTGGATTCGGCATCGACCAAACCCAAGCGGAATACGTGGCGGAAATCAAACTGCGTCACTTTAACCGTGAATATATCTTAAAACGGATAACCGATATTGAGGAGCTGGAAAAAAGCATCGCCGATATGGAGGATATCCTCAAAAGTCGTGCCCGTGTCCGCAACATCATTATTGATGAGCTCAAACAGGTGGCGAAAAAATACGGACAACCCCGTCGCACCCAAATCCTCTATGCTTCCGACGTGCAAGAAGCCCAAGTGGATATCGCCGAGGAAATCGACGCCTATCCCTGCACGCTGTTCTTCACAAAAGAGGGTTACTTCAAAAAAATTCAGCCCAATTCCCTGCGTATGAGCAGTGAACACAAGCTGAAAGAAAACGACGAAATGCTCGTAACGGTCGAAGCCAACAACGCCTATGAGCTGTTGTTCTTCTCCACCGGAGCGTCGGTGTATAAAGCCCACGCCTACGACTTTTCCGACACCAAAGCCAGCGTTATGGGTGACTTTGTCGCCACCAAATTGGCGTTTGACTCCGGAGAAACCGCCATCCACATGGTTGCCACCACCGATTTCTCCGGCTATCTGCTGTTTTTCTTTGAAAACGGCAAAGTAGCAAAAGTGCCCCTCTCCGCCTACGACACCAAATCCAACCGCAAAAAACTGGTCGGTGCTTACAGCGATAAATCTCCTCTTGTGGCAATTTACCACATTCAGGAGGACGGAGAATTCCTGCTTTCCTCCACCTCCGGCCGTCGTTTGCTGCTTCATACCGGTGCTCTGTCTCCCAAAACCACCCGCAACACGCAGGGCGTGCAGGTTATGACCCTCAAAGGCTCTCACCGTGTAGATTCGGTGATTCCGTTTGCCGAGGGAATGCTCGCAAAACCGGCTCGCTACCGCACCAAAAACATCCCCGCCGCCGGTGCAACGCTTTCGGCGGAGGACGTGGGAGAACAGCTCACCTTCTGATTTTCGAAAAAATAAAAAATTTTTCTTGCATTTTGCCACTCTATATGGTATGATATATGAGCATTTGCAGAGAAATGTAAAAATTTACGGCTTTTTTGCCGATTTGGAGGATATGAATTATGTCTTGGATTGGATATCTTACCGGTGCGATTCTCATCGTCGCCTCGCTTCTCATCATCGTGGTCGTTCTGCTTCAGCAGGGTCGTCAAGCCAACCTCGGTGCTATCTCCGGTGCGGCGGATTCTTTCTTTGATAAGGGTCGTGCCCGCACGGTGGACGCCATGCTCGGTCGTTGGACAAAATACATTGCCATCGGCTTTTTCGTGCTGTGCTTGGCTGGTATGTTGCTCACCAAATTTGTGTTTTAATCCCTAACAGATGTTAAACACGTTTCTTTTGGACGTTGTTGCCGGTGACCGGTTGAACCTCGGAGCCATCATCGCCGTTGTTGTGGCGGTCGTGGTGCTGTTGGCGGTGTTCCTGTTGCCGAAGCTTTTTAACAAGAACAACAGCGATAAATCCTAATTTCCGCATTCAAAACGGAGCTGTCAAAGACAGCTCCGTTTCTTATTTTCTATACTAAAAAACACCCGTAGGAACGCTATGGCAGCGTCGCCTACGGGTGCGTTTTATTGTTCAATCATTTTAAGAAAATCCGCTTCACTGATAATCGGAATGTTAAGCGATTGTGCTTTTGTCAGCTTACTTCCCGCTTCCTCTCCCGCCAATACGTAATCCGTCTTTTTGGAAACGCTGCCGGAGGTTTTTCCGCCGTACTGCTCAATTAAAGCCGACGCCTCTGCCCGTCCCATCGAGGGAAGCGTACCGGTAAGCACAAAGGTTTTCCCGGCAAAGCGGTCATCGGTACGGACGGTTTTATTTTCCATATTCACGCCCGCCTCTTGCAATTTTTCCACAAACGTGCGGGAGGATGGCAGGGCAAAAAACCGACACACGCTATCCGCCATAATGCCGCCGAATCCATCAATAGACGACACTTCCTGCGAGGAAGCCTCCATCAACGCCTGCATATTGCCAAACCGATCGGCAAGAAGCTTGGCGGCTTTTTCGCCGATATGGCGAATACCAAGGGCATAGATTACCCGATACAAATCGTTTTCTTTGGACTTTTCAATCGCCGCACGCAGATTATCTGCCGATTTTTCGCCAAGGCGATCCAATGCCGCCACTTTGTCAAAATCCAAAGCATACAAATCGTAGGCGTGATTAAGAAGTCCCGCCTCCACAAGTTGTTCCAATACCGCCTCGCCGAGCCCTTCAATATCCATAGCGGCACGGGAGGTAAAATGAATAAGATTGCGAAGACGTTGGGCGGGACAATCGGGGTTTAGGCATCGCAACGCCGCTTCATCCGCCTCACGGAAAGCCGGTCCGCCGCAGGACGGACAAATTCTCGGCATTTCATAAAGGGGTGCCGCTTCGTTGTGAGCGGTAACCCGCACCACCTCCGGAATGATATCTCCCGCTTTACGCAAAACAACCCGGTCGCCGATTGCCAATCCTTTTTCGGCGATAAAATCCTCGTTGTGAAGCGTGGCCCGAGACACCGTCGTGCCCGCTAAAGTGACCGGTTCAAACACGCCGGTAGGCGTGAGCACACCGGTTCGTCCCACGTTGATTTCCACCTGAAGAAGCGTCGTCTCTTTTTCCTCCGGCGGATACTTATACGCCACCGCCCACTTGGGGAATTTACTGGTACTGCCCATTTCCTCACGGCTTAAAAAATCATCCACCTTGATAACCGCACCGTCAATGTCAAAGGGAAGCGATTGTCTTATTTCGCCGATACGCTCCACCTCGGCAATCGCCTCATCAATGGAGTCGGTACGTGTGTAGAAAGGAATAATGGAGCATCCCCACGCTTTCATCGCTTCCAGCGACTGTGCGTGCGTCACGATTTCCTGCCCCTCGCAAAGCTGCATATTAAACACGAAAATGGATAATCCCCGCTCCAAAACCACATCCGAATTCTTTTGGCGAAGCGTTCCCGCCGCCGCATTACGAGGATTTTTGAACGGCGTTTCTCCGTTTTCCTCCTGAGCGGTCACCAAACGGGCAAACGAACGACGAGGCATATACACCTCTCCTCGTACAATCGCACGGGCAGGAGCATTTTTCAAGGTTTTCGGAATATCCGCAATTTGCAAAAGATTTTGGGTGACGTCCTCACCCACGCTTCCGTTTCCACGGGTCGCCCCACGAACAAGCGTGCCGTTTTTGTATTCCAACGCCACCGAAAGACCGTCAATCTTCGGCTCTACCACATAAAACGGATGCGGCACGGTTTCCCGCACACGGCGGTCAAAATCCCGCAGCTCGTCCGTAGAAAACACATCCTGCAAGCTGGCGAGCGGTACCTCGTGAACCACCTCGCTGAACAGGGCCGAGCGTTCACCGTGCACCGTTTGCGTGTAGGAATCGGGAGAGATAAACTCCGGAAACGCCGCTTCCAGCTCTTTCAATTCTCGGGTAAGCCGGTCAAACTCATCGTCCTCAATTTCGGGAGCATCGTTATCGTAATAAAGCCGGCTGTGGTAATCAATGGTCTTGCGAAGTGCCTCAATCCGCTTTTCTGCTTCCTTTGCGGTCATCACAGCCCCTCCTTACACAAAATAATCCGGCACCGACAGATATCTGTCGCCCGTATCGGGAAGTAAAACCACAATCGTTTTGCCGACAAATTCCGGTCGTTTACCAACCGCTACGGCGGCGGCAAGTGCCGCACCGGAGGAAACGCCACACAGCACGCCCTCGGTTTTTACGAGCAGCCGTCCCATGTCATACGCCTCCTCGGTGGTAACGGTAAGCACCTCATCCACCACTGAAGGGTCGTACGTCTGCGGCACAAAGTTGGCACCCATTCCCTGCAATTTGTGGGCACCGGCTCGACCCTCGGTAAGCACCGGCGAATCCGCCGGCTCGGCACCGATGATGTTTACGGCAGATTGCTTCTCTTTCAAATATTTTCCCGTGCCGGAAAGCGTGCCGCCCGTTCCGATACCCGCCACAAATGCCGAAAGCTCCCCGTTTGTATCCGCCCAAATTTCCGGGCCGGTCGTCTCGTAATGAGCGAGGGGGTTTGCCGGATTTCCAAACTGGTCAGGCAAAAAAGCGGGGGCATATTCTCTTGCAAGCTCCTGGGCTTTCTTTACCGCACCCGCCATACCGTCAGCGGCGGGAGTCAACACGATTTTTGCACCGTACGCCGCCAAAAGCGACCGACGCTCCACGCTCATGCTGTCTGGCATGGTCAAAATCAAGTCGTACCCGCACAACGCCGCCACCGCCGCCAATCCGATACCGGTATTGCCGGAGGTGGGTTCAATAATGGTGGTGCCGGGCATTAATTTACCCTCTGCCTCGGCACGCTCAATCATAGAGAGTGCCACACGGTCTTTTGCCGAACCGGCGGGGTTTTGTTTTTCCAATTTCAAAAGAAGCCGGCAAGAAACGCCACACGCTTTGGCAAACCGAGAAGCATCAAGCAAGGGCGTATTGCCAATCAATTCTTTCATCGAAGATACGATGGCCATCGTTCATTCCTCTTTTCAGCAAATTTGGAGTCGTTTTACCGCCGTTGTTTTGCCGGTTTGATCGTCCAGTGTGAACAACACGGCATCCATCTGGCAAGCTCCCTCGCCCGGCATAAACCGAGCCGGTGTGTGAAACCGTAATCGCTCAATGGGCCCGTCCGGCTTCATTCCCAAAATCGAATAGACGGGAGCCGTCATTCCCACATCGGTAAGAAACCCGGTGCCGTTCGGCAATATCTGCTCGTCGGCGGTTTGTACGTGGGTATGCGTTCCGAACAAAGCGGAAATTCTCCCATCCGCATACAAAGCCAGTGCCTTTTTCTCCGCTGTCGCCTCCGCATGGAAATCGACCACGCAATATTTCGGATTGCCCGCCTCTTTCAAGGCGTTGTCCAACGCCTCAAAGGGATTGCCTAACGGGTCTAAAAACACGGTGCCGAGCAAGTTGATAACCGTCACCTGATAGCGGCCACGGTCCACTGTGGCAATCCCGTGACCGGGAGCCCCTGCCGGATAGTTATACGGACGAAGGAGCATGGGTTCTCTCTCCAGCAGGTCGTGAATTTCTCGACGGTGCATCGTGTGGTTGCCTCCGGTAATCACGTCGGCTCCCGCCCGAAACAGAGCATCCACCGATTTGGGAAGTACCCCGTTTCCACAAGCGGAATTTTCACCGTTGACGATGCAAACATCCACATCATTTTCCCGTTTTACCCGTGACAACACGGCTTGCAGATGAGCACAACCGGGCTCACCCACCACATCGCCGACACAGAGAATATTCATAAAGCATCCTTCTTTCTATTGTTTTTATTTTACCACATTTTATCCCAATGTGCAACCTTTTGCACACGCAAAAATCTCCTCTTTACATTTCCTGCTTGTATGTGATATAATAGGTATGTATGTAAATGTAAAAAGCGAGGGATTATGGATGAAATCCGTAAGTGAAGCAAAACGAATTGTTGTGAAAGTGGGCACGTCAACATTAACGTATCCCAGCGGACGTTTGAATTTGCGTCGAGTGGAAACGCTGGTGAAAGTGCTCGCCGACCTTAAAAACAGCGGGCGAGAAATTCTGCTTGTCACCTCCGGTGCCATCGGTGTCGGTGCCGGCAAATTAGGGCTTTCCGAGCGTCCACACGACATTGCCGGAAAGCAGGCCGCCGCCGCCGTAGGGCAGTGCGAGCTTATGTATATGTATGACAAGCTGTTTGCCGATTTCGGCCACGTGATCGCCCAAGTGTTGCTCACCCGTGACGGCGTGGATGACCCCGTTCGTCACCACAACATTGTCAACACCTTGTCCGAGCTTATTCGCCTTGGTGCTATTCCGGTCATCAACGAAAACGATACCGTCGCCACCGAGGAAATCGAGTTCGGTGACAACGATACCCTGTCTGCACAAGTGGCGGTGTTGTCCAAAGCGGACTTGCTGATTTTGATGTCGGATATCGACGGATTATACGACGAAAACCCCGCCCAAAACCCCAACGCTCACCTCATTCCCCTTGTTACTCACGTGGACGATGACTTGATGTCCATTGCCGGAGGCTCCGGCTCGGCGAACGGCACCGGCGGAATGGTGACCAAGCTCCATGCGGCGGAAATCGCCCTGTCGGCAAACATTCCGATGGTCATTATGAACGGTACTGAGCCCGCAAAACTGTATGATTTAATCGAGGGTTCCCCCATCGGCACTCTCTTTTGTGAGGAGGAAACCGTATGACTCTCCCCGAAATGGGAAAAGCGGCAAAAGCGGCATCGTATGCCCTTTCTACCGCCCAAACAATGCAAAAAAATGAAGCCCTTGCCGCCATGGCAAAGGCATTGAAATTCCACGAATCGGATATTCTCGAGGCAAACGCCGCCGATATTGCCGCCGCCGAAGCGGCAGGTACCAGAGACGCCCTTTTAGACCGTCTGCGTCTGACCTCCGACCGTTTGGACGGTATGGCAAAAGGCATTATGGATGTGGCGATGCTCCCCGACCCCATCGGCGATTTGTTGGAAGAAACCACCCGTCCCAACGGACTACGTATCCGCAAGCTCCGTGTGCCGCTTGGGGTTATCGGCATCATTTATGAAGCTCGTCCCAACGTCACCTCCGATGCGGCGGCGTTATGTCTTAAAGCCGGTAACGCCACCATTTTGCGTGGTGGAAAAGAAGCCATTCGCTCGAACACCGCCATTGCCGACGCCTTACGTGAGGGGATTACGTCGGTCGGTCTTCCCGCCGATTGCGTACAGCTGGTCACCGACACCTCCCGTGAAAGTGCCAAAGATATGATGCACATGAACGACTATTTAGACGTGCTCATCCCCCGTGGCGGTGCCGGGCTTATCCACGCCGTTGTCTCCGAAGCCACTGTGCCGGTCATTGAAACCGGCGTGGGAAACTGCCACGTATTTGTGGATGCGGCGGCAGATATCGATATGGCAAGTGCCATTATTTTGAACGCTAAAACCTCCCGTCCGTCGGTGTGCAACGCCGCCGAGACACTGCTTATTCACAACCAAATTGCCAAAACCGCTTTGCCCGCCATCGCCACCGTGCTGAAAGCCGGCGGTGTCACCCTGCGTGGCGACGAGGCCACCCTTGCGTTATTGGGCGATGATGCCGTCCCCGCTGAGGATGCCGACTGGGAGATGGAATACGGTGATTTGATTTTGGCAGTAAAAGTAGTCAACTCCGTAGACGAAGCTATTGAGCATATTCGCCGCTACGGCACCGGTCACAGTGAATGTATTGTCACAAGCGACCCCGAAGCCGCCGACCGTTTTTGCAGTGCCATTGATGCGGCAGCGGTGTATGTCAACGCCTCCACTCGGTTTACAGACGGCGGCGAATTCGGGCTCGGTGCCGAAATCGGCATATCCACCCAAAAGCTTCACGCCCGTGGTCCCATGGGACTTTGCGAGCTGACAAGCACCAAATACCGCATTGACGGTAACGGGCAAGTCCGCTGACTATAAGGAGGACACGGTATGCTTTTTAAGAAATCCAAAAAAGAAAAGTCCACCGCTTCTCAAAGCGGCGATATTGTCATCCAAAAAAACGAGGTCGAAGAAAACGCCGCAGAAACGCTGACGGAAGTGCTGGAAAATGCACAGCCGAAGCGTCGCCGCCGTACCAGCCGTGGCACTCGCCGTGGTCAACGTCGATTTGCGGCATGGATTGGTTTAATCGTGCTTCTTTTTGCACTGGTTGGTGTCGCCACCGTCGGCGTTTTGTCGGTCAAGCTTATCCAAAAAGCGGCAGATCATTCCGATTTAATGGTCGAACTGCGTGACCTTGCCGCTCCGCTTATTGAATACCAGCCCGCCGCTTTTGATGCACCGGAAAATGCTGACGATACCATCTTATTGCAAGCCGCTATTTTCCGTGTCACGGAGGCGGAACGTATTCGCCAGTTACAAGAAAAAACCGACACTTACAACTACGAAACGGACGATTACGGACGTCTCATTATGCCGGTGGAGGAAATCAACGCCTCTTTCAAGGTGTTATTCGGCGACAAAATCACCCCCAACCACCAAACCTTAGGTGAGGAGGGCGGCGTGGCATATACCTTCGAATACGACAAAGCCAACGCCTGTTATTATGTGCCGGTCTCTGTTTCCTCGTCGCTGTATACCACCACAGCCGACGCTATCAAGCTCCACGGCAACGAGGCGGAGGTTCGCATCAACTATGCACTCACCTCCGATCTTCCGGTGGACAATCACGGCAACACCATGGAGCCGGACAGCTCCACCATCGACCACTCCCAGTGGTTTGTATTTCACGAGGTCGGCGATAATTGGATTATCACCGCCGTCAACGATGCAAAATAAAAATGGATAAACCGACCCGCCCTTTCATAGAATGAAACAGTTTCTATGAAAGGGCGGATTTTTTATGACACATTTTCATATTTTCGGGCGACGACAGGTGTTGATGTTTGCGGCGATATTTATGGCGATCGTTGCTACGGTAGCTTTCGCCGCCGGTGCTGTTCCCACTTTAGTTGCCCAAACAGCGGCAAGCGAACGCAAGCTTCCCGTTTACTGCACCGACCGAGGCGACAAAACGGTCGCATTCACTTTTGATGCGGCGTGGGGAAACGAGGACACGCAAACCCTTATCGACATTTTCAAAGAAAACGATATCCACGTCACGTTTTTCGTGGTAGGTGAATGGTGTGACCGCTGTTCCGACTCGGTAAAAGCTCTCTCTGCTGCCGGTCATGAGGTGATGAACCATTCCTCCACCCATCCGCATATGCCGTCGCTGTCTCGGGCAGAAATGCAGGATGAAATTCGCACCTGCAACCAAAAAATTGCCTCGCTCACGGGAAAAACGCCCACATTGTTTCGGGCTCCCTACGGCGACTACGATAACGCTCTCATTGAAACGCTGGATGCAATGGATATGCAGTGTGTTCAGTGGGACGTAGACAGTCTCGACTGGAAAGATTTATCCGCCGACGAAATTGCAAACCGGGTACTTTCCAAGGTGCAGTCGGGTAGCATTGTGCTGTTTCACAATGCCGCCAAACATACACCCGAAGCTCTCCCCCGTATCATTCAATCCCTAAAAGCGGATGGCTATACGTTCTTGCGTGCCTCCGAAATGGTTTACCCAAAGGGAACTCCCATCAATCACGAGGGACGCCAACTCGGAAACACCACTCAAAGCACAAACGCATAAGATGCCTAACGGCAAAAAAATCCCCGTCGAACCGTGGTTCGACGGGGATTATACTTATCAGCAAATGATGTTCGCTTGGGTGAGCGGTCTGTTCAACGTCTCATCAAACGGGAGGCGAGCCCACTGAGAAGACGAGCCGCCATAATACACCGTTTTGAGAGAATTACAGCCATAAAAGGCACCGTTGCCGATTTGGCTGATAGAAGCGGGAATGGTCACCGATTGAAGCGACGAGCAGTTACGGAACACGTTATCCTCAATCAGGCTCACGTTAGAGGGAATAGCAATGCTCGAAAGCGAACTGCAACCGTGGAACGCCATTGCCTCAATGGAGTTCACCGACGCCGGAATCGTAAACGAGCCAAGCGACGTGCAGTTTCTGAAAGCACTACTGCCGATACGCTTGAGCATACCGGACACACCTACGCTTGAAAGGGACGAGCAACCGTCAAAGGTGTACATACCAATACTGATAACGCCGGTCATCGTCACCGAGCGAAGAGCGGAGCAATCCTGGAACGCATTATCTCCTACCGCCTCCACCGACGACGGGAGCGTCACCGACGAGACCGCCGAGCCCTTAAATGCCGCCGGATCAAGAGCCGTCACCGTATAGCCGCCCAAAGAAGCGGGCACGGTAACGTTGCCGCCACCGCCGGAATATCCGCTAACGTGGGCGGTTCCGTTGCTGTATAACGAATAGGTGAAATCTCCCTCTTTCTGGCCGGAGGTCTGCTTTGAGCCTTGGTCAGAGGTGGGAACCGCCGGACGAAATGCTGCATAACCGGCACCGCCGTTATCCGGAACCGGACGTTTCTCCGTCTCGCCACCGGAATTGCCGCCGGAGTTGCCACCGGAATTACCACCGGAGTTACCGCCATTTCCACCGGAGCGGCGACGGGTCGTGGTACGATACAGATTGCTGTCATCGTAACCACCGCCGGCATTGCCGCCGGAATTACCGCCGATATTTCCGCCGGAGTTGCCACCGGAGTTGCCACCGGAGTTGCCGCCGGAGTTGCCGCCGGAATTACCGCCAATCGGGCTGGTTTTTCTTACACGAGCCGTCGTAGCGGGACGAGTGGTACCGTTGATAATACGGTTACCGTGACTGTCCGTCTGTTTGGCGGTTGTGGTCGCTTTTTTCTTGGCGGTGGTCGCAGAATCCGACACATCCGCAAATTTCTTTTCAAGGTTTTCCAAAAAATCATCCGTCACCGAGGTTTCGGAGGTTTCTAAATTATTATCGGCGTTTTTGGCGAGATTAACCGCCAAATAACCGCCGCCACCTAACACAATCACAGCGAGGAATGCCGCCAAACCGATTTTCAACGATCTCGGCCACCATTCCATCCGCTCTTTCAGCGACATCTTAAGCTGTTGCTCTTTCACCGGTTCTTTCACCGCATGAATACCCTGCAGCTCCCGCAAATCCTCCTCCAAGGGAACAATGGAAAGAGCCTCACAAAGCCCTTTATAAATGGGAAGGGCATCGCATTTCACATTTTTATGTAACGCAGAATAAATCCACCAAAGCGTGTTTTTCAAACTGCAACCGCCCAACGCATTGCTGACGCCGCCGGTCATCACCGCCGCTTTTAATGCCCGCAACGCCTGACTGCGATACGCCTCCGCCAAAGCGGGGTGCATTCCCATTACCTGAGCGGCGGTTTTCAGCGGCAGGTTTTCATAATACAACAGCAGGATGATGGCACGTTCCTCCACGGACAGCACCTGAATTCCCGCAAGCAAGCGATCTCTTGCCGCCGCCGGCAACACACCGTTGTCACTGGCATCCACCGCCACGTAATCCGTTTCCGGAGCAGTTACCGGCTGAGGCAATTCCGCCTGTCGGCCCACCGGAAAATACGATTTACAGCAACGATGACAAATGAACAACATCCACGGAGTAAAATCCGCCGCCGTTGCCGGGACAGACTCCTCCTTGCACATCATAAAAATCGTGTCACGTACCACTTTTTTGGCACATTCCTCGTTCTCAAGCACCTGCAAGGCATAAAAATAGATATCGCCTCGACATTGACGAAATAAATCCGTAATAGCGGTGCGGTCTCCCGATTGGGCACGATTCAATAGCCCTATTTTCCCATTGATGTCGTCCAAAACAATTCCTCCCTCAGAAAGTTGTTGTAAGTATTCAAAAATGCGAAAATTATTCTTTTTTAGAAGTTGCTGTCGGCTTTGCGGTAGTAGCCGCTGTAGCCGTTGCCGTGGTTTTCGTTTCGGTCAAGGTCGCCTTGCTCTTGGCAATCTCCTTGTTAGAACCGCCGACAACCGTCAACGCCGTTTGCAGCTGAGCATCCTCCGCATCGTCAATCAAATCGAGATATTCACCCGTCTTTTCAAGAGAAACCTTACGGTCGGGAACAATCCCCTTTTCCTCCCACGAGCCGCCCTTGATGAGCGACAACTCAGAGACAGACAATTTCACAGCGGCGTTATCCGCCGATAAGGGGAAATACTCTTGTACCAGAGAACGACCCGCCGTTTGGTCGCCCACCACCGTGGTCAGCGAAAACTCCTGCAACACACCGGCAAACAGTTCCGCTTCGCCGGAGGTCTGTCCGTTGACAAGCGTCACCGTCGGCAACTCCAGCTCGTATGCCGAGGTGGCGGTAAGGGCGGTTACGGTTCCATTCGAAGCAGTGACGTTCGCAAAGCTTCCACGAGGCATTAAATACCCGACCGTTTCGGTGGCGGCCGCAAGGCTTCCGCCCGCATTTTGACGCAAATCAAAAACCATCGACTCCGCTCCGGCGGCGATATGCTGTTCCAGCATCGCCGAAAACTGTCCCGGCGTGGTATCGTTAAAGTCAGAAATGCGAATATAGCCGATATTGTCTATCATTTTTCCGGTCACACTGATAACCGCATACGTGCCGGAAACCAATTCAAAGGATTGCTGTTTTTTCTCTCGCTCGATGGTCAACAGAATTTTTGCATAGTCATCCAAATCGGCACGGATGTCCGAAAGCCCTTTTACCGTAGCATCCACCGGCTCGCTGTCACGGGATAACACCACGTCGCCGGCTTTCATTCCCGCCAAATCCGCAGGAGAACCCACCGCCACGGAGGAAACAACAATCTGGTCCGGCGAAGCTTTTAACGTAAGCTCCAATCCAAATCCGGTCATAGTGCCTGCCGTTTTCTTTTGCACCGCCGCATATTCATCCGGCGTAAGATAATCGGCGTATTTGTCACCGATGGATTGGATATAGGCAGAAGCCAAATTTTCTTTTAACAGCTCCTCATCCACCGTTCCGGCGTAGTTTTGACGAACCATTTTATCTACGTTTGTCAAATAATCAAAAAGGGCTTGCCGTGCACTGACGTTGCTGACCGTGTGGCTGAAACGGTTCATGGCAAAAATCATCGTCGCCGAAACCGACAACGCAATCGCCATAAAAATCAACGCCAAAACCGTCGCAACCGGAATCCGTTTTTTCACAGCGTGTGCCTCCTTCCAAAGGGAAAATGCTTGTTGTGTCACCCCCATGCACACCGAAAAGCGGCAACAACGAGTAACGTATTTGCGTTAGGGGGGCGATACATAGCCACAGCCCAAGGGGTCAATACGATCTCCGTCAACACGAACCTCAAAGTGGAGGTGGGCACCGTACGACCAGCCGGTGTCACCGATGGCACCGAGCTGGGTTTGACCGCCGATAACCTCCTGACCCTCGCTGACGTAAATGGAGGAACAGTGGGCATAGAGCGTGGTAATGTGACAACCGGAGCTATCAATGCCGTGGTCTACAATCACGTAGTATCCCCAGCCGGAGCCCCAACTGTCGTATGCGTTTACATAAACGACGGTACCGTCCTCAGCCGCCACAATATCTCTGCCATAGGCACCGCCGGGGCAGGCGATATCAATACCGCCGTGGAAGTTGGACGCACCGTCCAGTGTACGCCAACCGAAGGTATCCGTCACCAGCGTACACGTCGACGAGGGCCAATACATAATACCGCCTTGATAGGATTGCGTGTTGGCATATTGCGATTCAGCGGCTCGACGAAGAATTTCTTGGATTTCCGCCTCCAACGCTTCCGCCTGCTCTTGAGTAAATGCAATTTGCTCGTCGTAATAATTGATATCGTTCTGCAGGTCGGAAACGGCACCCTTTGCCTCATCGTACAGACCTTCCAGCTCTGCCCGATCCTCGTCCGCAGCTTCTTTAACGGCCATCAACTCTTCCCGTCGGATATTGAGGTTAGAGCGGTCGGCTTCCAGCACTTTCTTTTCGCCGTTGATATCGGCGATTTCCTCTTCCATTTCCGCAATAAGACGTTGGTCGTTTGCGGCAATTTTCTCAAGGATTTTGGATTTCAGAAGATAATCCACGTAATCGTCCGTATCAAACAGCATTTGCAACGTGGACATATTACCGGTTTTTGCCACAATACGCAACCGTTCCTTCAAAGCGGCAAAACGGACAGAAATCGCCTCCTCACGGTTTGCAATTTCCGCCTCACGGCTTTCAATTTTGGCACTGTTTTCATACAGCTCCGAATCCAACGCATCGATTAAGTTTTCGTTGACAGCAATCTGCTGTTCTTTCAGTTCGATTTGCTCCTCAATATAGCCTTGGCGTTGTTTTTTATCCTCCAAGTCGTTGGAGAGCTGGTCTTTTTTGCTTTCAAGCTCGGCAATCTGTGCTTCCAGTTCCTCTTTTTGTTGGCGAAGATCGTCGGTGCTTTCGGCACGAACCGATAAACGGGTCGCTGCCGGAGCCGCTGTCAAAACCAACGCCATCACCGCCAAAAACGAAAGCAAGCGGAGCCCATAATGTTTCTTATTCAAATGCACTTCTCCCCTCGTCCTTGAGGTAGCGGTTCATGGCGAGAATACTACCGACCGCACCGGTCAATATACCAATTCCCACATACCCAATCAACAAAATCGCCCACAGCTTTGCGAAGGGAATCAGCCCCGTAAAGGTGCTGAACGAGAACATCACCGTCAAACGGGAATAGACAAAATACGTCGTCCCGAACGCCAGTCCGCCGGCAATAAGGCCGAGCATCATACCCTCCACAACAAAGGGAATACGGATAAAGCTGTTGGTGGCACCGACCGATTTCATAATGCCGATTTCCAAACGGCGGTTATACACCGTCAACTTAATGGTGTTGTCGATGATAAACAACGACACGAGCAACAACAGCACAATCACCCAACCGCCGGCAAGAAGCACCGCATTACGCAGTTCAGTCAGCGTTTTGGCGATATTGCCGCTGGAGGAAATGCTGTCGATAAGCTCCAATTTTTCCACTTGATACAAGGTGGCGTCAAACTTGGACAAATCCGCAAACGTGATGACAAACGCATCTTGCATCGGGTTGTTTTCGCCCTGCAGCTCGGTGAACAAATCCTCCGAGAACGAGTCGGCGTATTTTTGCAAAATATCGTCACGGGACTGGAATTCCACGTGGCGGACGTTGGCAATGTTCACAAGCTCGTCTTTCAGCGTTTGAATTTCCTGAGCGGTCGCATTCTGCTTTGCAAACGCCACCACCACGTTTTGGGCATACAACGTGTCAAAGGTGTTGTTGATGTTGGTAAACAGAAGATAGGCACTGCCGGTCAACACGAGGCAAGCCAACAGCACACCGATGGAGGCGACACCCATAAAGCGGTTATGCCACAGGTTTTGGAATCCCTCTTTCAGGAGGTAACGCAAGCTTCCGATTTTCACGCCTCCTCGCCTCCTTCCTGGGCCGGTTCTTCCACCGACGGAGCCGTCTCAATCACCTTAAACTCCGGCTCAGCATCAAGCTCCGGCTCAGCATCAAGCTCCGGTGCAGATTCAAGCTCCGGCTCGACATCAAGCCCCGGCTCGGCATCAAGCTCCGGCTCAGCATCAAGCCCCGGCTCGGCGTCATCGCTAATCTCGTTCAAAGAAACCTTTTTCGGCAGTGTCTCATCGTCGGACACCGCTTTCTTTTTCTTCTTCTCTTTTTTGGCGGCACGCTCCGCTTTTTTCGCTTCTTTTTCCGCCTTTTTCGCCTCTTTCGCCGCTTTCTTTTCTTCCAAGCGGTCAATTTCCGGTTCAGCCTCCAAAAGCGGCAACACCTCATCCTCCGGCGAGGCCTCTTTCCGCAGAGAATCGGACACAACCGTACCGTCGGAAATGTGGATAACTCGGCGGTCAAACCGCTCCACCAAATCGTGGGCGTGGGTCACGACAATCACCGTTGTTCCGAGGCGGTTCACCGCATTCAGCAGCTCCATAATCTCATAGGACATCTCCGGGTCGACGTTACCGGTCGGCTCGTCAGCGATAATCATACTCGGATTGTTGGCAAGAGCACGGGCAAGGCTGACCCGTTGTTGCTCACCGCCGGATAACTCCAGCGGAAAACTACGCATCTTGTCGGAAAGACCGACCAACTGCAACACGTAGGGCACCCGTTTATGTATTTCACGGTTCGGAGCACCGATAACTCGCATAGCAAACGCCACGTTGTCAAACACGTTCATGTTGTTGATGAGGCGGAAGTCTTGGAACACCACGCCCATCGTACGACGCATATACGGAATTTGCTTGCGGGAGAGCTTGCTCAAATTATAGCCGTTGACAATCACTTCGCCGGCAGTAGGCACTTCCTCCCGGGTAATCAATTTAAGAAAAGTGGATTTACCGGCAGCGGATTCGCCGACGATAAACACAAATTCCCCTTTATCAATACGAATGTTGACGTCTTTCAAAGCCTTGACGCCGGTTTCGTATACCTTGTGAACTCCCTTGAATTCAATCAAGTCGTTCGCCTCCTTCGGAAACATAAAGATAACAAGAACCACGCCGACAAGGTTTCCCCCGTCGGCGTAATGAAATTTTTTCAGCGTTTCGGCTGATTGGCGTTTAAGTATTTCTTAACCATCAGTGCCACTTTGAACACGATGGCGTCCTCAAACTCACGCAAATCCAGTCCGGTCATACGTTTGATTTTCTCCAAACGATACACCAGCGTGTTGCGGTGGACAAACAGTTTACGAGACGTCTCCGAGACGTTCAGGTTGTTTTCAAAGAATTTTTGGATAGTGAACAGCGTCTCATTATCCAAAGAATCAATAGAATCCCGTTTGAACACCTCACGCAGGAACATATCGCAAAGCGTGGTGGGAAGCTGATAAATAAGGCGGGCAATTCCCAGATTTTCGTAGCTGATGATGCTGGTATCGGTGTCAAACACCTTGCCAACCTCCAACGCCGTTTGGGCTTCCTTAAACGAACGGGCGAGGTCTTTCATTCCCTCAATCACCGAGCCGATGCCCACCACCGTATGCGTATAGAACTCGCTGCCCAACGTATCCACAATGGATTGGGCAAGGTTTTCCAAATCCTTCGGCTCCGTCTCGTTATGCAACTCTTTCACAAGAGCAATGTCCGTTTCGTTGATGCTGATGACAAAATCACGTCCTTTGTCGGGGAACAGATTTTGCAGCACATCGAACACCGACACATCGGTCGAGCCGGTTACACGCACCACAAACACCACTCGCTCCACATCGTTGTTGAAATGAAGCTCACGGGCTTTCAGATAAATATCGCCCGGCAGAATGTTGTCTAACAACACGTTTTTGACAAAGTTGCCGCCGTCGTATTTTTCGTCGTAATATTGCTTGATGCCGCCGAGAGAAATCGCAAGCAAATCGGCATACTTTTTCGCCTGCTCGTCCGTTCCCTCCACAAACACCATATAGCCGGCACCGGATTGGGCACCGAAAGATTTATAGGTGCAGTCACCGAACACAAACGCCTCTGTTTCAGCAAAATGGGCAGCCGTCAATTCTCCCATGAGCTGACCGATACGGTCCAATTCGCTGCATGCAATAATCGTTGTCGACTCATCAACCACACCGATGGTGCAATCAATGGCGTCTCGCATTTGGTGGACAATTCCTTGAAATACTCTGTTCGACATAAGCGTTCTCTCCTTCATATCAGAAAGTTTTTCGCCGTGAAATATCATATCTGTGTCCTATTATACAAAAAAACTGTCAATTTTGCAAGGGATTTCCCTAATATATTTGTAAAAATTTTATGAAAATAAAGGAAAAAGCGTGAAGCCAATGCTCCACGCTTTGCTTATGCCGATAAATTGCAACCAAAAGTGTAAATTTTGTCATCGCAGCTGTTTGCGTATCACACGGTTGGCATCCTTAAAAATATGGTCAGGCGGCACATATCCTCGCACCATGCTTTGGGGATACACCGTCGCCCGGCGACCAATCACCGTGCCGGGGCAAAGCACAGCTCCGCACCCGATTTCCGCTTTGTCCCCGATAAACGACCCCACTTTTTTGCGGCCGGTATCAAAGCAAATATCCCCCACGTGAATGGTCACACACGAGCCGTCGCTTTTGAAGTTGGACGTCACCGCCCCCGCTCCCAAATGGGCATAATATCCGAGCACTGAATCGCCTACATAATTGAAATGCGGCACTTGCACACCATCAAACAGTAATGCATTTTTGATTTCACAGCTGTTGCCTATCACCGCATTTTTCCCCACCAAAACGCCGCCACGCAAATACGCTCCGGTGCGAAGCTCCGCCTCGTGGTCGACAATCGACGGGGCACAAAGCACAGCGTTTTCCGACACCATCGCATCCCGTGCCACAAACACGCCTGCCTCTCGCTGTTCGAATTCCTCCGGCGGAAGAGAGTTACAAAGCAACGTAATAAACGGCTCTAAATCGTCTAAAATCGCCCACGCATATTTCACCCGAGAAAACAATGCCGCCGCCCGTGTATGCGACAGATTGTATAAACCCGAAACGGTGATTTCCTCCATCGTCCCCACCTCGTTTTTCCCAAAAATTCATATACGATAGTGTATGCGTTACAAAGTAGATTATGTGAAAAAAAGCACAAAAGAAAACCCTCTCGACCGTTGCCGAGAGAGTCACTCGTTTGTTTTTGGGTTTTCTGTACGCCCTAAAATATAGTCTACCGAAACTTGGTGAAAATCCGCTAATTTCAAAAGTGTCGTCGTAGGAATGTCAATATCGCCCCGTTCGTAGTTGCTGTAAACCCGCTGGCTACACGACAAAATTTCTCCCATTTGTGCCTGCGTTAAATCTTTGTCCTCACGCAAATCACGAATGCGTTTATACAAAGGCAACTCCGCCACTCCTTTCTAATGGTATAATTGTATTATACCTTAGAAAATTTTTCGCTATTGACTTTTAGCGAAAAATTCGCTAAAATAAAAAAGATTTCTGTGCACCGAGGAGGCAAAGATATGAAAACTCAAAACCAAACGGGCTGCCCGTCCATAGACAAACCGTGGTAAAGTCGATTACCGTGCGTTGGAACAAGAAGCAGAAAACACATAAGCACCACAGCCCCCCCACAGTCGTGAGGGGCTGTTTTATCATTTGCCGCACCCCGCCACCCGCCGTGTTTGCAGGGCAGGTCCGTGGGTTCGCCGCCGTATTCCCCCAACCTCAAAAAGCCACCCGAAAATCGGGTGGCTTTTTTTAATTTTTCCTTACATCGCCCGCAGCTGCAAGCGGAAATTATCCGCAATCATGGCGATAAATTCGCTGTTGGTGGGTTTGCCCCGTTCCGTGTGGACCGTATACCCAAAATAGTGGTCTAAAACGTCCACATCGCCCCGATCCCACGCCACCTCAATGGCGTGGCGAATGGCACGCTCCACCCGGCTCGACGTGGTCTTAAATCGCTTTGCCACCGCCGGATACAGACGTTTCGTGATACTGTTGATTATCTCCTCATCCTCAATCGCCATTAAAATGCCGTCCCGCAAGTACTGATATCCTTTGATATGTGCCGGCACTCCGATTTGGTGAAGCATTTCCGTAACCTGCATTTCCAACGTCGACGGTTTATTCACCACCGCCTGCACCCGCCGTGTCGCCATATCGCCATTGCCGCAAAACGCCTCAATACGGGTCGCCATTTCTCCTAAATCAAACGGTTGCAAAAAGAAATAATCCGCTCCGGCAAGCAACACCTCCCGTTCCAATTCCGGGCTGTCAAAACCGAACATCACCAATATACACGGGCGTTTAGAAAGTCCCGCTGTCGGCAACGCATTCAGTATTCCCAGTGCATCCAGATGCGGTAAAAACATATCCAGCACCACCACATCCGGCTGGCGGCGAACAATCGCATCCAACAAAAGTCGCCCGTCTTTCGGCACCGTTTCGGCATCACCGCCTCGTTCACAAAGCAAACGGACAAGCGGTTTTCCAAAGCCGTCGCTGTTGTCTGCTATCAATATTTTACGTGTTGTTTCCACAAAAATTAACCTCCATTCTTTTTCTTTCCCCGCCAAAATCAAGTGGCATAAAGACAAATCCCGTCGACACGCTGCAAAGAACCGTGTCGACGCTTTGCAAAGATTTTTGTCGCCCAATATCCCCGGTTTTTGTCGGGACATTGTGCCCTTTGACACGAGGGGTTGTCCGTAGGTATAATTTACCATATTTTGGCAATAATTGCAAGAGTTGGCACAGGTATTTTTTGATATTTTTTCCATATTTTGTCATTTTCTATCGACACTATTCTACATTTTGTGTCGAACGAAGTAAAAAACTAAGAGATATTGCAAAAAAGCAAAAAGCCGTCTGTCAAAAACGGCAGACGGTTTCTTGTGAGTATACTACGAAATAGCACAATCCATTTTAGTGAACTATCGGCTTTGTCCGCAGGCATATCACACGCCGCAGGCATATCATACATCCACAAAGTGGATGTATATCGTTGAAAAAGCCTCGTTCAAAGAACGAGGCTTTTTCATGGCACCCCCTACCGGAATCGAACCGATAACTAACCCTTAGGAGGGGTTTGTTATATCCATTTAACTAAGGAGGTGGGTAGGTCTTTTTACAGCTCAACCTTTTCAAACGTCAAGCGGCTTTTGGTGCGGATGTTGTCCTTGATTTTGTTTTTCGTCTCTTTATCAAAATAGGAGGTGTCCACCACCGTTACCCCGTTTTGACCGGAAAACAAAAACCAAAATCCACCCATTTGATATATCGCCGTAAACTCGACAAACAAAATCTTGTTTTCGCCGCAAGCGGGGTCAATCTGGCTCATATACTCCTCATAAAACGCATAGGTTACGTTTTGGCGTTTACGGTTATTTTTTGCATACCGTTTTGCCAACACCTTATCGGTGTTGAGGCCTGTTGTCAGCGAAAATGCACCCACAAGTCCGAATGCCGCCACATAGGGAAGCACTGCAAAAAACTGGGTAAAGTTGGTGGCAAGCAGTCCCGCCGCAATCGCAAGACAAACAGCACCCATTCCGATATACAACCGTTTAAGCGATGCCGCTTTCGGGTCAAGACGTTGCTGTAGCCGAACCACCGCACGATACACCGGCATAGTATAAACCGTTGTTGCCGTGGCTATCGGCACATTTTTTTCGTTTTCCATAACTATCCTCACTCATTAGACAGCGGACGACAGAGATAGACCGTCCCGAAATCCCGCAACGCCTCACGGCACGCACGGGCATCCGTCTCGTTTTTGAACAGGGCATAAACTGCCGAGCCGCTACCGCTCATTTGACAACCAAGCGGAGCAAACTCCCGCATTTTTTCACAAATACTGTTGACCTGCGGGAGATTCAGCACTTTTTCGAACACGTTATGCAGCTTTTCTCCCACCGTTGCGACATCCTCCGCTTCAAGAGCGGCAAGCAGCCCCACCTCATCAGACAGTACGCCGTCGCCCTCATAGGCATCAACAGCGGCGTAGGCATCAGCAGTGGAGACGGATACCTCCGGCTTGCAAATCACCACAAACAAGTCGTCTGCAAGACTTTTTACCGGCTCCAACACTTCGCCGATACCGGTAGCAAGGGCCGCTCCTCCACGGACGCAAAAAGGCACATCGGCACCGATGGAGACCGCAAACACACAAAGGGCACCGATAGAAAACGGTTCATCCCACAAGTGGTTAAGCCCTCGCAAAACGGCGGCGGCATCCGCACTTCCGCCGGCAAGTCCGGCTTGTTGGGGGATTTTTTTATCTATGTAAATATCAATTCCGCCCACACGGTCACTCTCCGGCAAAGCGTTCCAAAACGCTTTTGCGGCGGCATACGCCGTGTTACGGCGATCAGTCGGCAACGATTTGTCCGAAAGACGCAAAAAGATACCCGGTTCATCCACTCTTGTAACCGTAACGGTGTCCGACAAGGTCACCGTTTGCATCACGGTACGAATAAGATGATAGTTATCCTCACGCTTGCCGACCACATCCAGCGTTAAATTGATTTTCGCCGGTGCGGACAGAGTCAAACGCTTCATTTTTTCAACTCCTCAATAAACTCACGCATCCGTTTGGTCGCCTCGCAGATATGCGATACCGAATAACAGTACGAGATGCGTACAAAGCCCTCGCCGCATTCACCGAATGCCGTGCCGGGCACCACAGCAACCTGCTTTTCTCGAAGCAGTCGCTCACAGAATTCTTCCGAAGAAAGTCCCGTAGAAGCCACACACGGGAACACATAAAACGCACCCTCCGGCTCGAAACAGGAAAGCCCCATACGGCGAAGCTCGTCCACAATAAGACGGCGACGCTTGTCGTATTCAGCACGCATTTTTTCCACGTCTTCCGTTCCGTTGTCCAGTGCCTCAATCGCCGCATGCTGTGCGGTTGTGGGGGCACACATAATCGCATATTGATGGAGCTTGAGCATTTGTTTCAGAATAGGAGCAGGGGCACACGCATAGCCGAGACGCCAGCCGGTCATGGCAAATGCTTTGGAAAATCCGCTGACGAGAATGGTACGCTCCCACATACCGGGAAGCGACGCAATACTGACGTGCGGAGTTCCTCCGTAGGTCAATTCGCCGTAAATTTCATCGGACAACACAAGAATGTTCGTGTCACGCAAAATATCGGCAATCGCCTCCAAATGCTCACGACGCATAACAGCACCGGTGGGGTTATTCGGGAACGGCAACACAAGCAACTTTGTTTTGTCGGTAATAGCGGCTTTCAGAGCTTCGGGAGTCAGACGGAATTCATCCTCCTCCTTCGTTACAAGCGACACGGGAACGCCGCCGCAAAGCTTTGCCAGCGGTGCATAGCACACGAAGCAAGGGGAAGGAATCAGCACCTCATCCCCCGGGCAAATCACCGCACGAAAGGCATTGTCGATAGCTTCACTCCCCCCCACCGTGATCATTACTTCGGTTTTGGGGTCATAGGTCACGTCAAAGCGACGTTTTAAGTAATTGGCAGTGGATTCCCGCAGCTTTGTAAATCCCGCATTGGGAGAATACCACGTTTTTCCCTTTTCAAGGGTTTCGATACCGCATTGACAGATATGCCACGGGGTAGAAAAATCCGGTTCTCCGATAGTCAGAGAAATGACATCTTCCACCTCGCTCGCCAAGTCAAAAAAGCGGCGAATTCCGGAAGGGGGCAACGCCGACAGTTCCGGATTCAGCAAGGATGTATACTCCATTAAAAAGCCCCTCTCTCGTCCTTTTGCTCGCCGAGGAATTGGACATCACGTTCTTTATAGCGACGCAAAACAAAATGCGTCGTGGTGGACACCACCGAATCAAGAGTAGCGAGACGCCGAGCCACAAACATGGCAATCTCCTGGAACGTCTTGCCCCGCACCACAATAGAAAAATCGTAGCCGCCGGACATCAAATAGACGTTTTCTACCTCGTCGAACCGCATAATCGTCTCTGCCAGCTCCTCAAATCCACGGTCACGCTTGGGCGTCACTCGCAATTCGATAATGGCCGTCACATAATCCCGGTCAGTACGATCCCAATCCACCACCGCCTTATAGCCACGGAGCACGCCGTCCGCCTCCAGCTTTGCAATTTTCTTGGCGACATCCTCCTCGGTCGTGCCGAGCATCGCCGCAATTTGGGCGTTAGAGAGACGTGCGTTGTCATTCAAAATAGTCAATAACTTATCCATACTTACTCCTCCTCAATGGTGTTCGTTCTTCATAAATCCGTTACCGAAGGTCTGTTCGGTTGTGAGTACAATGGTAAAAGCGTCGGGGTCCAGCTCTCTCACCCTGGCACAAAGAGGATGTACCTCCGACGGGCGAAGGGCACATAAAACGGCGTTGCGGTCGGTTTTGGTGTACCCGCCCTTAGCACGCAAAAAGGTGACACCCCGTCCCAATTCGTTCAAAATCACGTCAGCGATTGCTTGCTCCTGCTTTGTTAGGATAAGCAGCATTCGTCCGCTGTCTCGTCCGTATACCACGGCATCCGTAACACGGGAACTGACAAAAATCAGCACCACGGCATACAGTCCGCTTTGCAGTTTTCCGAACACCGCCACCGAAAGCAGTACCACCACCGCATCCACCAGTAACAGCAGTCGGCCAATCGGTAAATGCGGGAATTTCAGCTCCAAAAGCCTCGCCACAATTTCACTGCCACCGGTCGTGGCTCCCCGCCACATGACCAGTCCGATACCAAACCCCATCAGCACGCCGCCGGATACAGCGGCAAGGAGCGGGTCATCGGTATACGGTTTGAGCCACGTGGCCTGTTCCGCCAGGTTGAGAATCAGCGACGAACCGATTGTCACCAAAGCGGTGCGGGCGGTAAATCTGCCGCCGAGCTTCATCCACGCTATTGCCAGAAGCGGCAAATTGAAGCAAAGCGTCAACGTGCCGACAGAAAGGCGGGGCAAAACCGCATGAACAATCGTGGATAAACCAAGCACGCCGCCCGGTGCCATCTCGTTCGGCGTGGAAAACACCGTCACTGCCAGTGCCAAAGACACCGTTCCCACAAGATAGCACACGCCATCCACCAAAAGTTTTTGCGATTGTTTTATAGCAATCTCTCCTTATCGTTTATTCCACGATAAGGGTAAACAGCTCTTGTAATCGGTCGATTTCGTCATTCAAATACAAATATCCAAACAACGTTTCCAATCCGGTTGCCTTGTGATACTCGTCGCCCTTACGTGCGGTATGGGCGTTACGCCCACGTTTATAGACAGCCAGCTCCTCCTCGGTTAAACGAGGCATAATCTTTTCCAGTGCCGTCGCTTGTGCCGAAGCACAAACCATGGACACTGCCTGTCTATGTAACGCATTAGCCGGGCGATTGGCACAAGACGCCAAATGCTCTCGCACCATCAGCTCAAACACACCGTCGCCGACAAACGCCAGCGTAATGGGGCTTAACCCACGGGTATCCAGTTCCTCGGGATACAGTCGCATAACGTCGCTCCCTTAATTGACAAATTCAAATTCAAAATCATAAATAGACACGGTATCTCCCTCGTTGATACCGGCATCTCGAAGGGCATCAATCACTCCGGCAGATTTGAGCACCCGCTCGAAATACTGCAAAGCTTCATAATCATCGAAGTTGATACCACGCATCACCGTAAGAAGCCACTTGCCCTCCACCGTATACACACCGTCATCGGTTTTGGTAACGGTTACCGAGCGGTCCTTGAAGCTGTCCGCATCCGGCGTTACGGGTGCCTCCGGCTCGAAGGCTCGAATGGGCGGCAGGGTGGCGAGCGTGGCGGCACAAGCGTTAATCAGCTCGTCCGTTCCGTGAGAAATCGGTGCCATCATGGGGAAATAGCGATATCCACGTTTCTCCATCTCCGCCGCAAATGCCTCGCACTGCTCATCCGTTGCCAGGTCACATTTGTTCCCTGCCACCAGCATCGGCAGCTTTGCGAGCTCCGGATTAAAGGTTTGCAGTTCCCGGTTGATGGTGTCAAAATCCTCAATCGGGTCTCTCCCCTCGCTTCCCGCCACATCTACAATATGCACCAGCAAGCGGCACCGCTCAACGTGACGAAGGAATTCGTGGCCAAGGCCGGCACCCTCGCCGGCTCCCTCAATCAGACCGGGAATGTCCGCCATAACAAACGACGCTTCTCCCACTCGCACCACGCCGAGCACCGGCGTAAGGGTGGTGAAATGGTAGTTGGCGATTTGAGGCTTCGCCTCGGAAACCACCGACACGAGCGTGGATTTTCCCACGTTGGGGAACCCCACCAGTCCCACGTCGGCAAGCAATTTTAACTCTAACCGCACGGTAAATTCCTCGCCGGGAATACCGGGCTTTGCAAAGCGGGGTGTTTGGCGAGTAGGCGTGGCGAAATGGCTGTTACCCCAACCGCCGTTGCCGCCTTTGGCGAGAATGACCGGTTCTTTTCCGGACAAGTCCGCCATAAGCCTTCCGGTTTCGTCGTCATACACAAGCGTTCCTCTTGGCACTTTCAACACCACATCGGCACCGGCTTTTCCACTGCACCGTTTGCCGCCGCCGGGAAGTCCGTTATCGGCGTGGTATTTTCGTTTGTGCCGATAATCCGAGAGCGTATTCATTCCCTCATCAACCACGAACACAACGTTACCGCCACGTCCGCCGTCGCCGCCGTCCGGCCCGCCGGAGGCCACAAATTTTTCACGGTGGAACGCCACTGCACCATCGCCGCCGTTGCCAGCTTTAATATGAATGGTTGCCTTATCAATAAACACGCAGGTGTTCCTCCTTTTTTGCCCATCAAGGCATAGTCATAGTTATACATATATATCATACCCTATTTTACCCGTAATGTCAAAACAAATTCCGCTAAAAACGCAAAAAAATCCCGTTGCGAGCAAGTCGCAACGGGATTTTCTCACAGAAACTTATTTCGCACAGTCCTCGACAACCAGTTCACGCACTTCCGTGGCGTTCTGCATTTCTTTGCGAGCTGCAAAGAATTTCGGGGCAACCTGCGGGAACAGGGCGTAGCTCAGCACGTCCTCCTCGCAAGTGGCGATGTCTTTCGTCTCCTCACGATATTTGTCCAGCTCCGGAGAGAGCAAGTCCGCCGGACGGCAGGTGATGATTTCATCGTTGCCGATTGCTTTCTTGCACACTTCAGGATTCACTTCGCCCGGCAGTTTGCCGTATTCGCCACGAAGCAAGCCCTTGGACTCTTTGGTGACCATCTTGTAACGCTCGCCGGACAGCACGTTCAGCACCGCCTGCGTACCGACAATCTGGCTGGTCGGAGTCACCAGCGGAGGATAACCGAAATCTTTACGGACACGAGGCACTTCTTCAAGCACATCGTAGTAGCGATCCTCGGCGTGAGCCTCTTTCAGCTGGTTGATAAGGTTGGAGAGCATTCCGCCCGGCACCTGATACAGCAGGGTGTTCGGGTCGGTGTTAAGCACTTTCGGGTTAAGCACGCCGGCCTCTTTCAGGCGAGCGGCAACCACACGGAAGTGGGCAGCGGCCTCGCTGAGTTGTTTGAGGTCCAAACCGGTGTCACGGTCAGTGCCCTGCAAAGCGGCAACCATAGACTCGGTAGCCGGTTGAGAGGTACCGCCCGCAAGCGGCGACAACGCCGTGTCGATGATGTCCACGCCCGCCTGAATGGCACGCAGATAGGTCATCGCACCGGTACCGGTGGTGTTGTGGGTGTGCAGGTGAATCTTCGCACTGCAGTTGGCTTTCAAGGCTTTCACGAGGGAATAGGCATCCTCCGGCAAAAGCAGGTTCGCCATATCTTTAATGCAGATAACATCCGCACCGTTCTCCTCAAGCTGGGAAGCAAGACGCACGAAGTAGTCCTCGTTATGCACCGGGCTCTTCGTAAAGCTGATAGCCGCCTCGCAGGTGCCGCCGTATTCTTTAACGGCTTTGCAGGCACGCTCCAGGTTGCGGGGATCGTTGAGTGCGTCGAACACACGAACAACGTCAATACCGTTTTCGATAGATTTTTTCACGAAAGCATCCACCACGTCGTCCGCATAATGCTTGTAGCCGAGAAGGTTCTGACCACGAAGCAACATTTGGAGTTTGGTGTTGGGCATTTCTTTGCGAAGGACACGCAGACGCTCCCACGGGTCCTCATTGAGGAAACGCATGCACGCATCAAACGTAGCACCGCCCCAGCATTCCAGCGACCAGAAGCCGATGGAGTCCAGCGTTTTGCACGCCGGGAGCATATCCTCAAGACGCATACGAGTCGCCGCTTGGGACTGGTGAGCGTCACGGAGGATGGTATCGGTAATTAAAACAGGATTTTTAGCCATAAGTCAAATACCTCCTTAACCGAACAGAGCGATGAGCGTGCCGGCGGCAATAGCCGAACCGATAACGCCTGCCACGTTCGGACCCATAGCGTGCATCAACAGGAAGTTGCCGGGATTGTATTTCTGACCGACCTTCTGGGACACACGGGCCGCCATCGGCACGGCGGAAACGCCGGCAGAACCGATAAGCGGGTTGATTTTGCGTTTGAGGAACAGGTTCATGAACTTCGCCAAGAGCACGCCGCCCGCAGTACCGCAGCCGAACGCCACGACACCCATAACAACGATCTTGATGGTCTGCCAGCTGAGGAAGGTCGCCGCCGTGGCGGTAGCACCAACCGTGACACCCAGGAAGATGGTGACGATGTTCATCAGTTCATTCTGAACCGTCTTGGACAGACGTTCGGTCACGCCGCTCTCACGGAACAAGTTACCGAGCATCAACGAGCCGACCAGCGGAGCCGCCGACGGCACCAGGAACGAGACAAACACAGTCACGATGAACGGGAAAATGATTTTCTCGGTCTTGGAAACCGGACGCAGAGCGGTCATGACAATCTTACGCTCTTTGTCGGTGGTGAGCAATTTCATAATCGGCGGCTGAATGACCGGAACGAGTGCCATATAGGAATAGGCGGCAACCGCAATCGGGCCAAGCAGGTGCGGGGCAAGCTTCGAGGTGACGTAGATAGCCGTCGGGCCGTCCGCACCACCGATAATGCCGATAGAGGACGCCTCCGTGGGCGAGAAGCCCAGGTAAGACGAACCGATGTAGGTAAGGAAGATGCCGAGCTGAGCAGCAGCACCGAGAAGCAAGCTCTTCGGGTTTGCAATCAGCGGACCGAAGTCGGTCATAGCACCCACGCCAAAGAAGATAAGGCAGGGATAAATGCCGAGCTTAACGCCGAGATACAGATAGTCGAGCAAACCGGGAGAAACCGAACCCGCACCGGTAGCAAGCACTTCCGAGCCGACCATCAGGTTGCCGTCGGTGACCACCGCACCCGGGAAGTCCACCACCATGTGGACACTCTCGGCGAGAATGTTGCCCGACTCGCCCACAACCTGGCCGAGCTGGTTAATCGTAGCCGTTTCCGTGAAGGCATTCTCCACAATGTGGCCGAACAGCGAGAAGCCGGTGCCCGTGAAGATGCCCACATCTCCGGAGTTGAAAATTTGGAACATTCCCGGGTCGGAAAGTCCGGCGGAGCTTACCAAAATCCCACCGCCAAACAGGTCCCAATGGGCGTGACCGCCGGCAAACAGGATTTCGTGGTACATCTCCGCACCGGGAAGGTTCGTCAGAAGCATACCGAACGAAATCGGCAACAGCAGAAGCGGCTCAAAGCCTTTAACAATCGCAAGATAGGACAAAAACAACGCAACAGCAATCATAATCAGTTGTTTCCAGTCCTGAGCAATCATATAGAAGCCGGTCTGCTGTAAAAAATTCAATACAGCATCCATGGATTTGTTACCTCCGTGGATTATTCAATGGTGCAAAGCAGAGCACCGGTATCCACCGACTGGCCCTGAGCCACAGCGAGAGCACCAATTTTACCGTCAACCGGGCACATAATCTCGTTTTCCATTTTCATAGCCTCGAGAATCATCAGCACGTCACCGGCTTTGACGGCGTCACCGGCGGCAACGTTGACTTTCAGGATGGTGCCGGGCATCGGAGCTTCCACTTTCTGACCGTTGCCGGCAGCAACCGGAGCCGGAGCAGCAGCCGGAGCCGGAGCAGCAGCCGGAGCAGCGACCGGAGCCGGAGCAGAAGCGGTGGCAGCGACCGGAGTGCCGGTCTCGCCCAGGGCCTCGAGCAGGATTTCATAGTTGGTACCATTGACATTTACACGATACTTTTTCATTTTGGTTACCTCTTTCTTGTTTTTCTAAATTTTTGATAGACTAATAATTTGTGTCCGGTCAAGCCAGACGAATGGACTCAATACGGATTTTCGAAACGTCAGTTCCGATTTCTTCTGCCAAAGCGGCAGAAACAGCGGCCATAAACTCGCCACGGTTTTTGATAGCATCGCCAATCGGCGTGTCGGGAGTAATCTCCTTGCCGATGGACATGATGCGAATGGACGACACGTCCGTGCCAAGCTCTTCCGCCAAGGCAGCAGACACAGCCGCAACAAACGCCCCACGGTTCGGGATGTTGTCACACGGGATAACCGTGCGTGCCGGAGCGGCAACGACCGGGGCAGAAGCAGCAGCTTGCGTCGGGGATTTTACATCTGCTTGCGGCTTACTTTTTTTTTTGCCTTCAACCGCTTGGATGACTGCACCCGAAATCGAGCACAACACGATGATGCAGATAAGACCCACAAACACGGTGCCGAGTCCCATCAACACGACGAACAAATTGCTGTATTCGGCGGCAGCCGTTAACAACGCAAAGTTCATGATGAAACCTCCTTCTTTAAAAAGATAAAAAATTTCCAAACTGCGTTTATTATAACCTATATATGCACAAGGTGTCAACCGCTCTGCCCCGAAATATACGGCACTAATTTTATCTTTTTCGCCGCTATCGTCTCAAGCGGCGGGTGCCGGAACAAAAACAACAAAAAAACCGCCCTTGCACAACGCCACAGCGAACACAAGGACGGTTTTATTCGATTCACATATACGGCGTAAAGCAAAGATTCATATCCACCGTACCCTCAACCCCGGGAACGCTGCCGTTTACCGTATACTGCCACATGGAAAAGGCATAGTAAAACGTCGGCCCGTCCCCCGGCTCGGACAGCCAAAATTCACAATCGGAAAAATTATCCAGCACATATTGCCGATATCCGAGATGTTTATAGAAATACAGCATCGGGCGATATCCCGCCTCTTTTATCGTATCGGAGAACGCACGGGCAATAGCGTTAAGCTGGTCATTTCTCATTTCAAACGTCCGTGCCTGCGTCTCCTCCACCGATTCCCAGTCAAACGCCACCGGATAGGTGATATCGTATTCCTTGATACAGTCGAGCACGTACCGTGCTTCCTCACGGGCTTCGTTGGGCGTTACCGCCTGAGAGAAGAAATACACGCCAACCGAAAGGCCGGCTTTTTGTGCCCCCTCAATATTTTGGCGATAACTCACATCCTCACAGATTTGTCCCGATTCGTAGCCACGTCTGCCCACACGCACCATTACAAAATCCACGCCGGCACGCTTCACGGCATCCCAATCGGTAACGGTTTGAAACTCGGATACGTCAATACCGAGCGACGCTCCCTCATAGGTAATCCATCCGTCCGTCTCGTGAAACAGCTCGTCTTTCAGCTGGTTTTTCGCCAAACTGCTGTCTTTGGGAAGCCATATCCCGCCGAGAGAGTTATCCTCAACATACACCTCGTCGGCGTGCTCGTCCACACTCATTTCCTCCATCGCCAAGGCGGCGGCACGGTCTTGGTTGCGACGCACCACATACAGCACTGCCACCGTTGTCATCATCAGCAGGTTGAGGACAAGACAGCCCACGACAACCGCCACCACCGATTTCGGCAGTTTACCCGTTTTTTCGGATGACGGCGGCGAGGCCGGCATTGTGTGTTCCCGTTCAAAGGCGGAAATACGCTGCTTTTCGCTTGCAGTCGTTCCGTTTTGTTCCGTTTTATTCATTTCCCGCCCTCCTTCGACAATTTTTTCACAGTATAACAGAAAAGCAAGGACATTTCAAGTCCTTGCTTTTTCCATTTTTTCTTTGGCATCTCGAAGCGAAAATCGGCATCCGCAATAGTCCTGACGATACAGCTCATATTCCGCCGCTAACACACAAGACCGCTTGTAGCCGTCCTTTTTCTTGAAATCCGAAAACAGATACGGCACGCCATATTGCTCCGACAGCTCTTTTCCGATGGCGTTGAGAGCATCGGCGTGTTTATACGGGCTGACCGTAAGCGTCGTTGTAAAAAAGTCAAATCCCTGCTCGGCGGCAATCTTGGCGGTATGGGCAAGCCGCAAGCGGTAACAAACGGCACATCGTGCACCGCCTTCCGGCTCAGCTTCCATCCCGCTCACCGCATCAAGAAATTCCGCTTCGTCATACGTAGCCGGCAAAAGAGCCACCCCTTTTGCCGCCGGCATTTTCGCAAGCAGTCGTGTCTGCTCCGCAAGACGTTTTTCAAACTCCGCCTGCGGGAAAATATTGGGGTTGTAATAATCCACCGTCACACGAAAATGAGCCGACAGACATTCGAGCACATAGGACGAGCAAGGCCCGCAACAGCTGTGCAACAAAAGGCGAGGCTTTTCTCCCTCTTGCGGCAGATGAGCGATACACGCCTCCATCATCCGCTGATAATTCTCCCGTAGGGAGCGTTGTTCCATGACGGTCACTCCTTGCAAAGGGCGTCAACGACGTCCGTCTCCTCCCATTCCAACACATAAGCAAGCTCGCCTACGACCGCTTTTTGTGCCGCCGCAAGCAATCGTTCATCACTGGCATAGAATTTGCGTCCCCGCTTGGCAACCTCTTTTTTATGGCGAAACAGTGCACGGATAATCCCCGCAATTTCGCCCCGCTCGCCACTGCTGATAACAGCAGAAAACGTTGCTTGACGTTCTTTGGCATTTTCCACCCATGCCGGTTCAACCGTGTATGGCTTTTTCACGATAGCGTCTGCATCGGCTTTGCTGAGAAGCGTTGTCATCCGAGAACAGAGCAGGTCGTTGTCGCACGGGACATACACCGTGGCACTGTCACGGGAAACGGGTTTCAGAATATAGTACTCCTTTTTTTCGCCGGTAAGAATTTCTTGTCGAATATCCTCCACACGGCATACGCCGGCGGCTCGGTAAGAGATGATGTCGCCAACACGGAACATACGAATCCTTTCTCGGGGAACGCCCCCGTCATTGCTTACAGTCTTGGTTACGGTGTACAGGTACAGTATATCAAACGGCGGCACCATTTGCAAAGAGGTTTTTTACAAAACTGCCGCACCTTTTAAGCAACGCCTTTTATTGCACCTCGGCGGCGTATCGCAAAAGAGCATCTTTCCAATCCGGCAAGCGAGTAAATCCGTTTGCCGAAAGGCACTCCTTTGACAGCCGTGAATTATGGGGGCGAGTGGCGAGCGTGGGATATTGATCGCCCGTAATCGGCTTTACACGGCAGGAAAGCCCAAACGTCTCCATCACCGCACGAGCCAATTCGTCTCGGGTGCATTCTCCCTCATTGGTGCCGTGATACACGCCGTAGCGGTCACTTACCACCATTTCGCACAAGAGTGCCGCCAAATCCGGCGTGTAGGTGGGAGCTCCCACCTCATCACACACCACCGACACCTCGGCTCGCTCGGTGCCGAGGCGACACATCGTTTTAACAAAATTATTTCCATGGGCACCGAACACCCACGAGGTTCGCACAACAAACGCCCTCGTGCATTCCTCCAGCACCGCATCCTCCCCTTTGGATTTTGTCCATCCATAGTGGTTAAGCGGTGCTTTTTTGTCGGTGGGTAAAAACGGCGTGTCGCCGCCGCCGTCAAACACATAATCGGTGCTGATATACACAAGCTTTGCACCACACGCTTCTGCCGCACGGGCAATAAAACGAGTGCCATCCACATTGATACGGGCACAGAGGTCTTTTTCCTCCTCCGCCTTATCCACCGCCGTATATGCCGCACAGTGAATAATCGCATCGGGTTTTGCGGCGGCAATCACCGCCGTCACCTGAGCTTCGTTCGTAATATCCGCCTCTGCACGGTCAATTCCCACCGCCTCGTGGCCACGTGTCGCAAGAGCGATCATCACGTCTTGTCCTAATTGACCGGCGGCACCGGTTACCAACACCTTCATCCTATTTCCCCGCTTTCTATCCGGTTAAACCGCAATCCACATCGCATACAGCGTCAATTCACGCACGCCATTCTTGAAAGCCGTGCGAACCTGCTGTCGCACCCGTTCGTCGGACTGCTCTCGCAACCACAGAGCGGTCTGCTCCGGTGCCAGCGGATAACGGGCGGCAAGTGCCTCGGCGGCTTCCGTGTCGCCCGGGGCCACACTCCACCCCGCAAAAGCATATCCAGCACGGAAAAGCCCCACCTCCTGCTCATTCAGGAACGTAGCACCCGCCAACTTATCAAAGGTCAACTCCTCCGTCGCCGGTGCTCCGGTGCTCCAAACCCGTAATTGTCCGGATTTTTCCACCGTGTAGTTCTTACTACCCGCTTCACCGCCGGCGAGATTGTAGTGCACCATCAAATGCGGCCGTGTAACCGTCGTCGTGGTCGTGGTCGTGGTTGTCGTGGTCGTGGTGGTGGTTGTTGTTGTCGTCGGTTTTTTCGAGGTTGTGGTGGTCGGCTTGGCAGAAATTGCCCGAGGAGCTTTATACAGCCGTTGCAGTCCCCAATCTCCCAAAAGCGAATTTTTCATCGCATTCTTTTTAAGGTCCAACGTGCCCAGTGTATCCCATTGAATTTGACAATGGCTTCGATTGCCGGTGCCGTTACAGTCGGCGTAGGTAATCGACATCGTTCCATCGCTGTTCTTTTTCAGCGACAACACCCACACATAGTGATCCGTGTAGCTCGAAAGGCACAGCACATCTCCGGCTTTAATGTTTTTCAGCGATGTCTCGGTTCCCCAGTTTTCAAAGGAAGAACCGAAATACGAATACGTCAACAAGCGGACGAAGCCACAGCACTGCCAACCGCCGTACACCTTGCCGGGAACTTCAAAAAAGTTACACGTCACTCCCACGCTTTTGTCGTGCAATCCCTCGTCATCAAAATAAGGCGAGCAAGGAGTATCCGTCACGCTGTAGCCCTCGTTTTTATCTCCCACCTTGTGGTTCCAGTACATACCGTGCGGGAAAAATTTATGTAACTGGGCAAGCGTAGCTTTTCCCGCACTCCACGGAGGATTCACAGCAGAAAGCCGTTTGGGCGTGGCGGCAGAAAGGGAAAAAAGGAACACAAACCCCAGAATCATCGCACAGAGCATCGCCAGCATTCGTTTGGTTGCCGATTTCATAAAAAGTCCTCCCTTTTTTCGCCACAATTCGCAATACTACGTTCAGTATACCACTTTTTTTGTCAGCCGTCAAACAAGAATACGTGGAAATTTCTTTTTTTGCAAAAAAATCCCGCCGTTTCGGTAAACCGAACACGGCGGGACATCTGCTTTTTTATGGGTAATATTAGTCTTTCGGCTCGTCCTCGTCTGCTTGCTCAACAGCTTCGGCGGCTTCTTCCAGTTCTTCCTCCGCCGCTTCCGATTCGTCCGCTTCCTCCAGCATCGCCAGGAAAGCGGCCTCGTCGTCCGCTTCACTTGAGGCCGCAGGCTCATCCGACGGAACCACAGGCGTAACTTCGCTATTAACGGGTACTGCACTTACCGGGTTTTCCTCGCCGTCCTCGTCGCTTTCATCACTGCCGGAGAACAGCCAAATCACCACCACAACGCCAAGCAAAATCACGGCACCGATGATGAACCACCACCATTTAACACCGCCCTCGCTGGACTTGCTGCTGCTGCCCACCGGCGTGTTGTATTTTTGGGCTTCCTTCAGCGGGTCTTTCGGGGGATAATCCTCTTTGTTCGGCGAGCTGGTCAAACCCTTCGTCACGGTAATTTTACCGGTGTTCACTTTCAGGCCGATATCCTCGGCATCCACGTTGATGTTGTTGCCGATATCGGCTTTCATCGTGATTTCCGTGTCGCCCAACGCAACACCCACATACACCTTAAAGTGAATGACGGCAATCTCGCCGGTCACATCCACGTTTTCGGTAACAGAACTGCCCATACCGTTGATGACAACAGGATATTTCACCTGGTTCGTGTCCAAAAGGCCGAGCTCGGAAAACTCATCTCGAAACTCGATACCGTCAAAACGGAGAATCTGGCTGTCGTAGTAGATCTTCCAGTTAATTCCCCAGATACCCGGGTTTTTGTCAATCGTCACGGGAACATCAATTTCGTCGCCCTGTTTCGCAGAGAACGAACCGATAGTAACCTCAATCTCTTTTTTCTCTGCCGCTTTGTTGTCCGGTTCTGCCGAAGCCATAAGCGGCATCGCCAGCACACACAGCATCAATACAACGGAAAGAAGGGATACAATACGTTTTTTCATAGCAAACGCTCCTAATCTTGCAAAATACGGCTTATCGCCGCCTAATAAGTATACCACGTTTTTACGATTTGTCAAATCGTCGACTGCACACGGCTCAAAAATTCTTTTGTGCGGGCATTTTGCGGATTTTCAATAACGTCGTGAGGGTCGCCCTCCTCCACAATAATGCCGCCGTCCATAAAGACGATATGGTCAGACACATCACGGGCAAACGCCATTTCGTGGGTGATAATCACCATCGTCATTTTTTCCGACGCCAGCTGTTTGATTACCTTCAAAATCTCGCCCGTCAACTCAGGGTCAAGTGCCGAGGTCGGCTCGTCAAAAAACAGCACCTTCGGACGCAATGCCAACGCACGGGCGATGGACACCCGCTGTTGCTGACCGCCGGACAATTCGCCCGGATAGGCGTCGGCTCGGTTTTTCAGCCCCATTTTATCGAGCAGCTCCAAGGCCTGTGCCTCCGCCTCCTCTTTGGGGGTTTTCAGCACATGAATCGGAGCGTCGGTCAAATTGCGAAGCACCGAAAAATGCGGAAACAGATTGAAGTTTTGGAACACAAGCCCGAAGGTAGAGCAAATGTCACGGAGCTCTGCCTTAGGAGCGTAGTTCGTCACCCCGTTTTCGTCCGTTTTCACCATATATTTACCGTCGTAGGCAATAGAGCCGCCGTCCACCGTTTCGAGCATGGTGGCACAACGAAGCAGTGTGGATTTTCCGCCGCCGGACGGGCCGATCACCGAAACGGTTTGTCCCTCCTTGACCGTAAGCGAAATGTTGCGTAAAACAGGCACGCCGTTAAAGGATTTTTTGAGATCTTTGATTTCGACTAAATTCATATCCCGTGCCCCCCTTATTTCACTTGATAGTACCCGAGTTTTTTCTCGGCACGTTCCATCAAATACGCCACAGCGTAGTTAAACACGTAATAGAAAATACCCGCCGCCAAATACGGAAGCATCGACGTCTGTGCCGCCGCAATCATCTTGGCTTTTGTAAACATCTCCACAATGGCAAGGGCATACACGAGCGACGTATCTTTCACAAGGGTGATTACCTCGTTGGTGGTGGCAGGCAAAATCTTTCTCACTACCTGCGGCAACACAATGCGGAAAAACGTCTGACCTTTGGAATATCCAAGCACCTGTGCCGCTTCATACTGTCCGAGAGGAGTAGATTCGATACCGCCACGATAAATCTCGGCGAAATACGCCGCATAGTTCACCGCAAACGCAATAATCGCCGCAATAAACGGCCACTCTCTGCTCAGCGGGATGTCGAACATATAATACGGCCCATAGCACACGACAAATAACTGCAACATCAGCGGCGTACCCCGCATAATGGAAATGTAAATGCGGGTCGCCCACGACAACAGCTTGAACTTGGACATGCGGCACACAGCAACCAGCAAGCCGAGCGGCATCGACAACACGAGCGTCAGCAGAAAAATTTCTGCTGTGACGAGCATGCTGGGCGACAGTTGAACAAGCAGATTCCATAAATTTTCAAAAAAATCTATCACGGCACTCAAAACGGATTCCCTCCCGTAAAAAAACAGGCGAGCGACGGGCCCGCCTGTTTTCTTTAAGTCAAAACGATTATTTCAGGCACACGCAGTCGGAGAGCTCCCACTCCTCGGCGATTTTGGCGAACGTGCCGTCCGACACCATCGCTTTGAGGGTTTCCTCCACTTTTTCGCAAAGGACGGTATTGCCTTTTTTGAAGCCAACCGCATACTGCTCGGTCGCCAGCGTTTCGCTGAGCATCATCAGTTTGTCGTTGGCGGCCACTTTGTACTGAGCAACACCGATATCCATCGCCACCGCATCACAGATGCCGGACTCAAGATCCATCAAAGCGGTATTGTAATCCGCAACGGATTTCAGCTCTTTGAAGGTCTTTTTCAACGCCTTGTTCTCGTCGGAGGCATCCTCACCAGTCAGTGCTGCCTCGGCAGAAGACTCTTTTTGCACTTCCACGGATTTGCCGGCAAGGTCTTTCAGCGTCGAAACCTTGTCCGCCTTACGCACCACAACCACCTGGCTGTTGTCCACGTAGGGAGCGGAGAAGGTATAGTCCTCCTCACGGCCGTTCATCGTGAAGCCATTCCAGATGCAATCAATCGTGCCGGTTTCGAGCTCGGAATCCTTGAGGTCCCAGTTAATCGGGCGTTTCACGAGCGTCCAGCCGTTGCGTTTGCACACTTCCTCCGCCATCACCAGGTCAAAACCGGTATACTCGTTGGTCTCGGTGTCCAGGTAACCATAGGGCGGGAACTCCGCATCAAAGCCAACGGTAAACGTAATATCCGCACCTTTGGCGGCATCCGGCTCGGCAAGAGCTTTCGTCGCAGACACGGTCGCTTTCTCGCCGCAACCGGCAAAGCACAGCACCATCATTAAAACAGCACACACAAGACAAATCAGTTTTTTCATTGTCCATCCCTCTTTTTCTTTTTTATTAGGTAAACCTACGGGGTAAAGTTTACCATATTCTTTCAGCAAAGTCAAGTTTTTGGGGGAAACCTCTTTACAAATTTGACATCACGGTGTATAATGCAACCGTCGACAAAATGTCGACAAAACAGAGTAGAGTTGCGTGCGTTAAGTGCCGACCGAACGGGGAGTTGTCGGGCGGACGAAAAGATTTCTTGCGATACGCAACCCGCATCCCGCTGTGGCATGGTAAGACCTTCTCTTGCTGTCCGCAACCGGAAAGAAAGAGGAGGTATTTTTATGTCTGAAATTGAAAAACAACAACCCGAATCCCCAAAAAATCCGATAAAACAAAACCCCACCGCTTTTCTCTGTGTGATGGGGCTTCTCATCGCCGCCGAGGTGGTGTTGGAACGGATGCTCGGAGTCAACATTCTAACGCTGAAAATCAACTTCGCCTTTGTCGCCGTCGCCGTTGCCGCCTACCTTTACGGGCCCGTCGGCGGTGCCGTCTGCTACGGTCTTGGCGATATCATCGGTACACTGCTGTTCCCCGTCGGCGGCTACAACCCGCTGTTTACGCTGTCCAACGTGCTGGTGGGACTTTGCTTCGGTTACTTTTTCAAAGGCAAGGTCACTTTCCCGAAAATCCTCGTTCCGGTTTTGTTGGAGCGTACCGTCGGAACGCTGCTTCTCAACACCTTATGGCTGAAAATTTTCTTTATCAAGAGCAAGGGCTTTTTCCCGCTGATGCTCACTCGCATACCGGAAGCAGCGTTTTTCATTGTGGTGGAGCTTGTCATCCTCACGCCCCTGCTCCTCACCGCCGGCCCGCAGCTTCGTAAGCTGGTCAACAAATAAGCGGCAATCAAAAAACCCGCAGTCGATTCCATCGACTGCGGGTTTTCTTTGTGTAAAAATTATTCCTCGTCGTCCGTTTTGCCGGTAAGAGCGGCACGAATGTCTTTAAGAATATCCTCGGTGGTCTCGGCGGGAGCTTCCTCCTCAGCCTCTTCCTCTTTCTTCTCGAACATGGATTTGGCTTTCATAATCACTTTCAGCACCAAGAAAATGGAGAGAGCAATAATCAAAAAGTCGATAATCGCCTGAATGAACAAGCCGTAGGCAAGGGCATTTTCCGCCACACCGTTGGCCTCGTCCGCCGCCGTGATAACCCATTTCCAATCGGAAACCGCCACGCCGCCGGTAAGCAGGGTGATAAGCGGCATAATGATGTTTTCGACCAAAGCGGTCACGATTTTACCGAACGCACCGCCGATGGTAACGCCGACAGCCATGTCCACGATATTGCCTTTCATGGCAAACTCTTTGAAATCCGCAAAAAACTTTTTCATTTCAAAAACTCCTCTTTATAACAGATTTTGGAAAACTCTATCACGTACCATACCATAACGCATTGAATTTGTCAAGCATTTGGAAGCGGTTTCTCCGCCGCCCATCGGCGTTTCAGCTTTCGCCCGACAAAAACGTAACACACCGCATGTGCCGCCGCCGTAAGCACCCACGAAATGGGGTAAGACAGATACAGCCACAAAAGGCTGTGAAAGGCGGGCAGGGTGAAGAATGTGTAAATCCACAAAATTCGAAATCCGCACACACCGGTAAGGGTCACAAACGTCGGAAGCAACGAGGCTCCCATTCCACGAAGCGAGCCCACAAGCACATTCATATAGCCGCACAAGGCATACGTAACGGCAAACACCATAAGCCTTGTGAGGGCGTAGGGCATCGCCGCCGGATTGTCGGGAATATATAACCCGATAAGCGGCTTGCCGAACAGCATAAACACCCCAAAAAACAACGTCCCGAAAATGGTTTCAAGCAACATACAAATCCAAAGCACCCGCCGAATACGCTCCGGCTTTTTCGCCCCCACGTTTTGTCCCGTAAAGGTCAAAGAGGCGTGTTGCGGAGCATCCAGTGCCACATACTCAAAGCCCTCAATGCTCGCCGAGGCGGCGTTGCCCGCCATAGCGGTGGAGCCAAAGGCATTCACCGACGACTGGATGAGCACATTGGACAAAGCGAACAGCGTTCCCTGCACACCGGCAGGCACGCCGATTTTGATGATTTTAAGTAAGGAACGTTTATGAATTTTCAGCTTTTTGAGGTCTAAATGCACCGCCGTTTTAAGGCGACACAGCCACCATACCACAAGTCCCGCAGACACCGCTTGCGACAAAATCGTGGCAAGAGCAACCCCCTCCACTCGCATTTTGCACACAATTACGAAAAAGAGGTTAAGCCCGACGTTGAGCACACCGGCGATGGTGAGAAAAATCAACGGGCGACGGGTATCCCCGGACGAACGAAGCACCGCCGACGCAAAGTTGTACAACGCCGTTACCGGCATTCCGAGAAAATAAATTTTCATATACAGTGCCGCCTGGTCGAGCAAGCCGGCAGGCGTTGACATCAGCGAAAGAAGCGGCTTTGCCGCAAAAAACCCGATAACACCGAGCACCAATCCGCCCAAAACGCTCACCGTCACCGAGGTGTGTGCAATCCGCTCCACCTCGTTGTCGTTGCGGGCACCGAGGCCTTGAGACACGGCGACACTGGTACCCACCGACAAGCCGACAAATAAATTAACAAGCAGGTTGGTCACCGAATAGGTGGTGCCGATTGACGCCACCGCATCACTGCTGACAAACTGACCAACCACCACCATATCCATAGCACTGAACAACAGCTGTAGCATTCCGGACAGCATCAGCGGCACGGCAAACCACAACATTTTGAAAAACAGCGGGCCGCTTGTCAGCTCCTCCCGACGGGCACGGGCATCCGCTATGGCCATAATCATCCCTTCTTACTTTTTTCTAAAAAATCCCCCGCCGTCGGCGGGGGATTTTGCTCTCTTATTCCGCAGTGTAGTTGTCGAAATATCCTTGGATATACACGATAGGCGTACCCTTGTCGCCACTGCCGGAGGTCAGGTCACACAGCGAACCAATCAGGTCGGTGAGACGGCGAGGAGTTGTGCCCTGAGACGCCATACTACCCACCAAATCCGCATCTTTATGGCGGATATATTCCTCGATAGCCGCTTTGAGCTCGGCACCGTCCAAATCCTTAAAATCGTTGTCCGCCAGATATTTCAGTTTTACCTCATTCGGTTTGCCGATAAGGCCTTTGGTGTGTGCCGGAGACACCACCGGGTCGGCAAATTCCCAAATCATACCCACCGGATCCTTAAAGGCACCGTCACCGTACACCATCACTTCCACGCACTTGCCGGTAGACGCAAGGATTTTCTCCTGTACCGCATTGACAAAGGGCTCGCAGTTGCGGGGGAACAGCTTCACCTTATCCTCGGTGGCTTTGTTGGAGCCGAGCAAGCCGTACTCCTCGTTGTAGCCACTGCCGTTGACGGGGGCGTTGAGAATTTCATCCAGGCCCAGTACCTTCTTGGCACCGGCGGCTTTCAAAAGCCGTTTGGTGCGGGGAGCGGTATGAATATCGCACGCCAGCACGTTGTCGGTATACGCAAGGATGGCACGGGGATCGTTGGCGAGAATAATCTCCACCTCGGCACCGCAATCCTTAATCAGCTCTTCATAGTAGGACACATAGTCCACACCGGTAAACGGGTGTTTGTTCTCGCCGAACAGCTCCCGATACTTGTCTTTGGTCAGCACATCCTTATACGGGTCGACCCCTTTTTCGTCCAGCTGGTCAAGAGATACCAAGTGGTTGCCCACCTCATCCGACGGATAGCTGAGCATCAACACAATTTTCTTTGCACCTTTGGCGATACCACGCAGGCAAATCGCAAAGCGGTTGCGGCTCAAAATCGGGAAAATCACGCCCACCGTGTCGCCGCCGAATTTGGCTTTGACGTCGGCGGCAATATCGTCCACCGTCGCATAGTTGTTTTGGGCACGTGCCACCACCGCTTCGGTAACCGCAATGATGTCACGGTTGCGAACCTCAAAACCGTCCTCTTCGTCCTTTGCCGCCGCCAGCACCGACTCCACCACGATGTCGACAAGATTGTCGCCGTCACGGATAATCGGGGCACGCACGCCACGGGAAACTGTTCCTACCATTCTGCTCATATATAACACCTCATTTGAGATTTTTTAGCAAAAGTAATTATGAGTGATTTTCTCACCACGAGCGATAATTATACACCTTTTTTCGGGATTTGTAAAGTGTTTTTTTCGTTTTTTTCTTATTCAAACTCTCGCAATCCATACCACGTGCGATGATGGTGAATTGCATAACCCCATCCCGTGTCCGGCTGACTTTCCGCCTGCATCAACCCGTCCAGTTCTTTCACGAAAGCATACACGTATTCTTTACTGTGGGTATGAAAATCCACCGTTGCCACTTCGCCGGAATCGCCCAATTCCATTCCGTACACAATCTTTGTATTCGCCTTTTGTGCCGCATCCCTTGCATAGCGGGTTCCTCGAACCAGATTGTCTGCCACGTTGCGGTAAGACATCATACACATACAATCGCAGTTGTTGGCAAGAATTTCATAAATTCGCATCGACTCCCCGTCAAAGGAATGAGTCGCCGAACCGGTATAGGCAAATTCCGTTCTGCCGAAGTTCATATTGATGTCCAGCTCCACCGGCACACCGGCGGCTCTCGCCACCGAAACATCGCCCACAATGAAGTTGTCCACATACTCCTGCATCCGCTCCCATTTGGGCTCTATATCACAGTGAATAGCGTACAGCTTTTCGTCGGGATGTTCTCCGTTATAGAGGTTAAAGCTTTCCACTGCCCGTTCAAAGCTATGGTTCGAGGCGTTGATAACCTCCTGAACATCAAACAAATACGCCACCCGCATTCCGTGGGCTTGTGCCGCCGCAATAAAGGTAGAGATAATGGTTCGATATTCTGCCGAGTCCATATAACCGCCGCAGTAATAATAAATCTCCGTCACCCCGTTCTTTTCGAGAAAATCGAGGTACATCTCACGGCTTTCCTCCGTTTTTCCGTCGCTGGCTTTCCACCACCACACACCAAGCGTGCGGTTTGTCCCGTTCAGTGCCGTCAAATACGGCGTTTGCCGCTCGGTAGTAAACGTAGAAAGCGTCGGCTCTGTTCCCGCCAAATACAGACGCAACAGCAAGACGTCTTTCATATTGACCTCGCCATCCACGTTAGCATCCGCATGAGGCACAGACGAAAGCTCTGCCATTCCTGCCAAATACTGACGCAACAGCAACACGTCTTTCATATTGACACTTTGGTCCACATTAGCATCTCCCGCCGTTTCGGCGGCAAAACACAAAACCGAAAACACCGTGCCAAGCAACAAACACATACATACAATAAGGCTGATTGACCGTTTTACAGACCGTTTCATATATTTTCCTCGTTTCTCTCAAAAAAACACTCCGCCACAGCGGAGTGTTTTCATTTTTGTCATCCGTAGATATATTCGTGAAGTGCCCGCACCGTCGTCTCCGGGTCTTCAATCCAAAGTCCCAAAGAGCCGGACAGCGACAAGTCCGAATACTCGCCCACCGCTGGCAAATGATATTCGTTTTCAATCGTGTAGCCGGCATACTTAAACACATTCACAATATATTTTTCCAGCTCTTTTTTGGTCATATTGGTGGTGACATAGGGAAGCACATTTTTTGCCACCGTATACAAGGTTGTGGGGCTGGACGATTTCGCTGTGGAAATCAAGGCACTCACTACGTTACGTTGGTTTTGCTGGCGGCTGAAATCCGAATCGGGATAGCAATACCGCACACGGCAAAACGCCAACGCCTGAAAACCCTGCAAATGGTACGGGCCGCCGTAATACCCAATAGGCTCTCGGATTTGGTTGCCGTAAAAATCACGGGCAAATTTATCCGGGTCACCGGGGTCGTTTTGCGGAATCCAGGGAGCCGCCGCATCGTCTACTTCAATATCGACACCGCCAAACGCATCCACAGCGACACAGAACGCATCAAAGTTGACAGCGGCATATTTGTCGATATCCAAACAGAAGTTTTGACGAACCGTTTTGTTGAGCATATCGAAGCCGCCGGAAGCATACGCCGCATTCAGCTTGGCGTAGTCATCCGCTCCGTCGCCGTTCCAGTCTTGACCCGGAATGGTTGCCCACGTGTCACGAAGCAGGGAAATCAGTTTAATGGTTTTGGCAGAATCGTTAATAGAGGCAATCATCATCGTGTCCGAACGGCCGTAAAAACTGCCGTCACGGGAGTCGATACCGAGGAGGAAATAGTTGTGGATATTCTTCGTGTCGCCCCGCACCTCTAAATTGGCGAGGTTGACAGGCACATCCGGCTGTTCCACCGAATCCGCCTCGTTCCAGACAATCGGCGAACCACTGGCTTCCGTCATAAAATTGATTTCATCCAACAAACTATCGGATAACACGTTAAGTGCCACCGCACCGCCGATGAGAACAACTCCCACCACGCCCAGCGTAATGACACAGAAAAATTTCCAAAAGCGACTTTTTTTCTTGCGTTTTTTCGTATGCTTTGCCATAACGAAACCTCCCAACCTCTGTTGTAAAAACAAGTCCGTTGCGGATACAGACGGTATTATACCACCTTTTTTCCCATTTCGCAAGCATTCTTTTATTTTTCCTTTAATTTTTGTATAAACGACACGAAAAGCCACACACTAATCCTATCTTTTGTGAAACGGAGAACAAGTATGAGTGAACCGATTATCACCCGCATTCAAAGCCACGAAATCCTTGACTCTCGGGGATGTCCCACCGTTCGTGCCGAGGTGTTTTTACAAACCGGCACCGTTGGCGTCGCCTCGGTCCCTAGCGGTGCTTCCACGGGAAAACACGAAGCCATTGAACTGCGTGACGGCAACCGCACCCACTTCGACGGCAAAGGCGTACAAGCCGCCGTCCGCCATATTGAAGAGACGGTGGCTCCCGCCCTTCGGGGGTGCTCCGCCGCAGACCAAAGTGCCGTTGACCGAGTGCTCTGTGCCTTAGACGGCACCGAAAACAAAGGGAATTTAGGGGCAAACACGACACTCGCCGTCTCTCTCGCCGTTGCCCGTGCCCGTGCCGCCTTTCACGGCATCCCGCTTTATCGGGATATCGGCGGTCAAAGTGCCACACGTCTTCCCTGTCCCCTTTTGAATGTGCTCAACGGCGGTCGCCACGCCGACAACAACGTGGATATCCAGGAATTTATGCTGGTGCCCATCGGTGCCTCCTCCTTTGCTCAGGCCATAGAATGGGCGTGTAGCGTCACCCATGAGCTGAAATCGCTTCTTCACGCTCGAGGATTGTCCACCGCCGTCGGCGATGAGGGCGGATTTGCCCCCGATTTGCCGTCCGACGAAGCGGCACTTGACCTGCTTTGTGATGCCATTGAGGCGGCAGGATTCAAAAAGGGAGAAATTCGCATTGCCCTCGATGCCGCCGCCTCCGAATGGGCACAGGACGACGGCACATATTTGCTTCCAAAACGTGGATATACGTTGACTGCCGATGACCTCATCACCTACTGGGACAAGCTCTCCCGTGATTATCCGTTATGGTCGCTCGAGGACGGTCTCGGCGAGGAGGATTTTGACGGATTTTCCCGCCTCACCGCCCGTCTCGGCGAACGTATCCAGTTGGTGGGCGACGATTTGTTTGTCACCAAAACCGCTCGCCTCAAACAAGGCATTTTAGCGAAAGCGTGCAACGCCATTCTCATAAAACCGAATCAGGTCGGCACGCTTTCCGAAACACTCGACACTATGCGGCTCGCCCGAACCGCCGGCTACAAAACGGTGGTGTCTCACCGCTCGGGCGAAACCGAAGACCCGTTTATTGCCGACCTCGCCGTCGCCCTCAACGCCGGTCAAATCAAAGCCGGTGCCCCCTGCCGTGGCGAACGCATCGCCAAATATAACCGCCTGTTGCTCATCGAAAAGTCCCTTGCCGACGCCGCCGTGTTCGGGGTAATATAAAGGATATAAGGGGTGTACGATTTCACGCATAAACTCTCGCAAGAATGTGTGCAATCCTCTTGCCTCCCTCGTCAGAGGGGGCCGAGAAGAGAACCCAAATTCTTTTGTAGGGCAAGGCCTTGGTCTTGCCGCCGTTGGTCGGTGCGAAAATCACAAACGGCGGGAGCAAGCCCCCGCCCTACGATATCATTTAAGTTTTGTATGTAGGGACCGGCGACCCCGACGGTTCGCTGTGGGATTTTGATGTGACAAACGGCGACACCGTAGGGGCAATTCACGAATCGCCCCATTTTATATTTTCGCAACGAATGCAAAAACACAGCCCCTCTCGGTTGAGAGGGGCTGGTTTGCGTTATTCTTCTTTTTCAGGTGCGGATTGGTTTAAGTAGATGTATTCGTCCCACCAATTCACGCTGCCATCTTCGTTGTAGTGTGTTTCGGTCAGCAAATTCCCGTTGGCATCATAGGTGGCATCCCATGTGTCATAAGCCTCCCACCTCACGCTGCCGTCGGCGTTGTAGAGACGTTGACTCGTCTTGTTCCCGTTTTCATCGTAGGTGGCATCCCATGTGTCCCGAGTTTCCCAATCCACACTGCCGTCGGCGTTGTAGAGACGTTGACTCGTCCAGTTCCCGTTTTCGTCGTAGGTATAATCACAAGCCCACTCCCAATCCACATCGCCGTTGGCGTTGTAGAGGCGTTCACTCGTTTGTTTCCCGTTTTCATCGTAAGTGTATTCAAACCAAAACTCCACACTGCCGTCTTCGCCGTGTTTGCGTTCACTTATCTGATTCCCGTTTTCGTCGTAGGTGAATTCGTACCAGAAATCCACGCTGCCGTCGGCGTTGTAGTAGTGAAAACTCGTCTGTCTCCCGTTTTCGTCGTAGGTAGCATCCAAAGATTCTTCCCACTTCACGCTGCCGTCGGCGTTGTAGAGGCGAGAACTCACCCGGTTCCCATTCGCATCGTAGGTGTATTCATCCCAATACGACACACTGCCGTCATCGTTGTAGTGTGTTTCGGTCAGCATATTCCCGTTCGCATCGTAGGTAGCATCCCAGGACGCCTCCCAATTCAGGCTGCCGTCGGCACCGGAGGAGCGTTCACTCGTCATATTCCCGTTTTCATCGTAGGTGTATTCGTACCAGAAATCCACGTAGCCATCGCTGTAGTAAGTTCGAGTCAACACATTTCCGTTCGCATCGTAGGTGTATTCATCCGACCAATCTTTGCTGCCGTCGGCATTGTAGTGTGTTTCGGTCAGCATATTCCCGTTCGCATCGTAGGTGTACTCTTCCCAGCAATCCACGCTGCCGTCTTCGGTGTATTCGAGAGAACTCGTTATGTTCCCGTTTTCATCGTAGGTGTACTCGTACCACCGAACCATGTCGTCGTCATAGTAGTAGCGTTCACTCGTACAGTTCCCATTTTCGTCATAGGTGTATTCATACTGTACATACGAACTACCATCGCCATTGTGTTGCACTTTTTTCGCCAACAGTGCGTTTTTGGGGTAGCAGACCATCGTCGGTGCACTCGTCGGCTCGGTTGCTGTCGGTTCGGTTGCAGTTACGGTCGGCTCCGTAGTCGGCTCGGTTGCTGTCGGTTCCGTTGCAGTTGCGGTCGATTCCGTAGTCGGCTCCGTTTCGCTCGGTTCGGTTGCAGTTGCGGTCGGCTCCGTTTCGGTCGGTTCCATTGCAGTTGCGGTCGGCTCCGTTTCGCTCGGTTCCGTTGCAGTTGCGGTCGGTTCCTTAGTCGGCTCCGTTTCGCTCGGTTCCGTAGTCGACTCGGTAGTCGGTTTGGTTTTTCCGCCGTCAATGACTTGGATAATGTTCGCCACAAATTTGCGGACGGTCAGCACATCTTTCATATTCACCACGCCATCGCCGTTGGTATCCGCTGCGGCAAGGTCGATGTCGACCGACAACTCCGCCACATATTTGCGAATAGTGAGCACGTCTTTCATATTCACGGCATCGTCGCCGTTCGCATCACCATAGGAAATTTCCACCACTTCGGTAGTGGTTTGTGTTTCCGCCGCAGCGAAAACGGTCATCCCCGCCGCCACAATCACGGTGAGCACGAGGGCGAGCAGGATAGATACGTGTTTTTTCATTGAAATTCCTCCTTGAGTCAAGTGTATTTTCACTATACCACACCTTTTCTTGAATTGCAATACATTTGTTATGCATACAGTATATATTTTTGTAATACAATAAAGAGAGAGTGTGAAAGGGGGAAGTTTTTGTGCGAAAATTCAAAATCCCATCTGTTCCGCCCACCACCAACAAATGTATCCGCTTTCCCAACGATGTGTTGGAACAAATCGAAGAAGCCATAAAAGGTACTGACTGCACATTTACGGCGTTTGTGGTGGAAGCGGTGCGGGTGGCACTTGAAAATCTTAAAGAAGAAAATGAATAGGCTGACGAAATTGCGATTTCGTCAGCCTAAGTCTCTCTGTGGAAGCGTTTTCGCTCCCATTCACACACGCTAAAAACCCCTGCAACCGAGGTTGCAGGGGTTTTTTGTGTTAAACTTATTCGCCGTAGAGAGCGATGAGTTTTTGCAGGTGGTCGTAACGAGCTTTGGCGTTTTCTTCCGCCTGGCTGAACAACTCTTCCGCACGCTCCGGGAAGGAACGGGTCAGCGAGCTGTAACGAGCCTCGCCCATGATGAAGTCACGATAGCTGCCGGTCGCCGGTTTGCTGTCGACGGTGAACGGGTTTTTGCCCTCCGCCTTCAGAGCCGGGTTGTAGCGGAACATATTCCAGTAACCGCACTCGACCGCTTTCTTCATCTCCGCCTGGCAGTTGGTCATACCGCCCTTGATGCTGTGCATCTCGCAGGGAGCGTAACCGATGATGAGGGACGGGCCGTGATAAGCTTCCGCCTCGCTGATAGCTTTGATGGTCTGGGACATATTCGCACCCATCGCAATCTGAGCCACATAGACGTAGCCGTAGCTCATAGCGATTTCGGCAAGGCTCTTCTTGGCAATCGCTTTACCGGCGGCGGCAAACTGTGCCACCTGACCGATTTGGGAAGCCTTGGAGGCCTGACCGCCGGTGTTGGAGTACACCTCGGTATCGAAGACCATGATGTTCACATCCTCGCCGGTCGCCAGCACGTGGTCAAGACCGCCGAAACCGATATCATACGCCCAACCGTCGCCGCCGAAGATCCAAACGGATTTCTTGGCGAGGTATTCTTTCTCAGCAAGAATGTCTTTGCCTTCGCCGGAAGCTTCAAGAGCCGCCACATACGCTTTGGTGGCATCGGCATTGGCTTTGCCGTCGTCCATGGTATCGAGCCATGCCTGACCCGCTTCTTTCACCGCCGCATTGGAGGTAGAAGCCACGAGGTCAGTGGTCAGAGCCGCCAAACGATCACGGATGGCTTTTTGACCGAAGTGCATACCGAGACCGTGCTCGGCGTTGTCCTCGAACAAGGAGTTCGCCCACGCCGGACCGTGGCCGTCTTTGTTGACGGTGTACGGCGAGGTAGCAGCCGGGCCACCCCAGATGGAGGAGCAACCGGTGGCGTTGGAGATGTACATACGATCGCCGAACAGCTGGGTGATGAGGCGAGCATACGACGTCTCGGCACAACCCGCACAAGAGCCGGAGAACTCAAGCAACGGCTGTTTGAACTGGCTGCCTTTGACGGACGGTTTGTCGCCGACCATATCGGCTTTTTCGGACACATTGGCAACCATGTAATCGAACACCTGCTGTTGGTCTTCCTGGCTTTCACGAGAGACCATTTTCAGCGAGTTGGTCGGGCACACGCCGACGCAAACACCGCAACCCATACAATCCATGGGAGAGACGGACATCACATATTTGTACTCTTTGTTACGCACATCCGCCAGTTTGGAGTTGGCAGGAGCATTCGCCGCCTCCGCCGCATCCAAAGCAAACGGACGAATGGTGGCGTGCGGGCAGACGTAAGAGCACTGGTTGCACTGGGCACAAGTGGCAGAATCCCATTCCGGAACCATCACCGCCACACCACGTTTCTCATAAGCGGAAGCACCCTGCTCGAAGGTGCCGTCCACGTGGTCGGCAAACGCAGAGACCGGCAACGAATAGCCATCCATCTTGCCGATGGGTTTCAGGATGCCGTCCACCATCTTGACGAGCTTCTCGGCACCTTTGCTGGCGGCTTCGGCATCGGTATCCACCGCATTCGCCCAATCCGCCGGAACATCAATCTTCACATAAGCGGTTGCACCGGCGTCAATGGCTTTCTCGTTCATCTCAACGATTTCTTTGCCCTTCTTCATAAATTTCTGGGCTTTTTCTTTCATGTAACCGATAGCCTCTTCCGGCGGCAACACTTTCGCCAGCGAGAAGAAAGCGGATTGCAACACGGTGTTGGTACGTTTGCCAAGACCGATTTGCTGTGCCAAGTCAATGGCGTTAACGGTATACAGCTGGATGTTGTTCTTGGCGATATACTGTTTCGCATCGGCTTTCAAGTGCTGGGCAAGCTCTTCCGGAGACCACTGGCAGTTGATAAGGAACACACCGCCCGGTTTCACGTCGTTGACCATCTTGAAGCCTTTTTGGATGTAAGACGGGTTGTGGCAAGCCACGAAGTCCGCTTTGTTGATGTAGTACGGGCTCTTAATCGGTTTATCACCGAAACGCAGGTGAGACACGGTGATACCGCCGGTCTTTTTGGAGTCATACTGGAAGTACGCCTGCACGTATTTATCGGTGTGGTCACCGATGATTTTGATAGAGTCTTTGTTGGCACCGACCGTACCGTCACCGCCGAGACCCCAGAATTTGCATTCGATGGTGCCCTCTGCCGCCGTATTCGGAGCGGCTTTCTCCTCCAGAGAGAGGTGGGTCACGTCATCGTTGATACCGATGGTGAAGTGCACCTTCGGCTCGGCTTTCGCCATCTCGTCGTACACCGCAAACACGGAGGCAGGCGGCGTATCTTTAGAACCGAGACCATAACGACCGCCGAGAACTTTAAGACCGGTACGACCGGTAGCGTTAAGAGCGGCAATCACGTCGAGGAACAACGGCTCGCCCAGAGCACCCGGCTCTTTGGTACGGTCGAGAACCGCAAGCGTTTTGGCAGTCGTCGGAATGGCCTCCACCAATTTCTCCGCCGAGAACGGACGATACAGACGGACTTTCACAAGGCCGACTTTTTCGCCTTTGGCGGTCAAGTAGTCGATAACTTCCTCCGCCACGTCGCAGATAGAACCCATCGCCACGATAACACGCTCGGCGTCCGGAGCACCGTAGTAGTTGAACAGTTTGTAGTCGGTGCCCAGTTTATCATTGACTTTGCCCATATACTCCTCAACAATACCTGGCACCGCATCATAGTAGGCGTTGTTCGCCTCACGATGCTGGAAGAAGATGTCGTCGTTCTCGTGAGAACCACGCATCGTCGGATGCTCCGGATTGAGGGCACGTTTGCGGAACGCTTCCACAGCGTCCATATCGCACATCTCTTTCAAATCCTCATAATCCCAAATGGCGATTTTTTGGATTTCGTGAGAAGTACGGAAACCGTCAAAGAAGTTTAAGAACGGCACACGGCTTTTAATAGCGGCAAGGTGAGCCACAGCGGAAAGGTCCATAACCTCCTGCGGGTTGGTCTCGGCGAGCATAGCGAAACCGGTTTGACGGCAGGCATACACGTCGGAGTGGTCACCGAAGATGTTGAGGGCGTGGGACGCAACGCAGCGTGCCGACACGTGGAACACCGCCGGAAGCAACTCACCTGCGATTTTGTACATATTCGGGATCATCAAGAGCAGACCTTGCGACGCCGTATACGTCGTGGTCAAGGCACCGGCGGCGAGAGAACCGTGAACCGTACCCGAAGCACCTGCCTCGGATTGCATCTCCACGACCTTCACCTGGGTACCGAAGATATTTTTCTGACCCTGAGCCGACCATTGATCCACATAGTCAGCCATCGGGCTGGACGGGGTAATCGGGTAAATACCGGCGACTTCCGTAAACGCATACGACACGTGTGCCGCAGCATTGTTACCGTCCATGGTCTTGAACTTTCTTGCCATTTTAGTTCCTCCTTAAATTTATCCGGTCCAAAATCGAACCGTGCATTTTACACCAACATGTATTTTACCACTTTATCACCTCGGTTGTAAAGGCTTTTTTCGCTTTTTTTAATATTTTCCTCCTCAAAAGTTAAAAACAGTTGACATTTTCCTCGGTTTTCCGTATGATATGGTTAATTTGAAGGACAACTTCTTAAAAAACATTAAACAGAAAGGGGTATTCTTTTATGGATCCCGACCCGAGCGGAAATTCTATTCTTTTACAAATTCTTTTGCTGGTGGTGCTCATTGCACTGAACGCTTTTTTTGCCGCCGGCGAAATTGCACTGATTTCCCTCAACGAAACAAAAATGGAAAAACTGGCAGAGGACGGCAACAAAAAAGCAAAAAAAATTTGCAAGCTTCTTCAAAACTCCTCCCGCTTTTTAGCCACCATCCAAATCGGCGTCACCTTGGCAGGCTTTTTGGCATCCGCCACAGCGGCGGGGTATTTGTCCGAGCCTTTGGCGGCATGGGCAATAAAGCTTTTTCCCTCTCTTGTCAACCACGCCTCGGCGGTGGAAACCATGTCGCTGATTCTCATCACCTTAATCATCTCCTACTTCTCCCTTGTGTTCGGCGAGCTGGTACCCAAACGGGTAGCCATGGCAAAAGCGGAAAAACTGGCATTCGGCATGGCAGGCATTCTCACCGCCTGTTCGGTGATTTTTGCCCCCTTTGTTAAATTTCTGGCAATCAGCACAAACGGCGTGCTCCGTCTGTTTGGCATTGACCCTCATGCGGACGACGATCCCGTCACCGAGGAGGAAATCCGTCTTATGGTGGACGAGGGTGAAGACGCCGGTATTATCGAGGAATCCCAGCGGGATATGCTTGAAAACGTGTTCGAGTTTGACGACGTGGACGCCGAGGACTTAATGACTCCACGCATTGACGTGGCGGCATTGGACGTCACCGAATCTATCTCCGACGCTATCGACGAGTGTATGCAAAAAGGCTACTCTCGCCTGCCGGTGTACGAAGAGGATATTGACCACATTATCGGCGTGCTGTATGTCAAAGATTTACTCCCCTATGTCGGCAAAGAATTGCCCGCTTCGGTGACGCTGAAAAGCCTTTGTCGGGAAACGCTGTTCGTTCCCGCCACCGTCAAGGGCAGTGAACTTTTCCAACAAATGAGTGAAAAACACTTGCAAATGGCGATTGTGATTGACGAATACGGCGGCACCGCCGGAATCGTTACAGTGGAAGACCTCTTGGAGTCCATCGTCGGCAATATGCAGGACGAATTTGACCACGAGGAGGAGGAATTGGAGCAAACCGGCGACAACTCTTTTGAGGCAGACGGTGCCTTGGACGTGGAAGAATTGAGCGAACAGTTGGACGTGGAGCTTCCCGAGGGAGACTATGACACACTGGCGGGCTTTTTGCTCTCGGAACTCGGCCACATCCCCGAAACGGGAGAACAGGTCACCTTTGAAAACATCACCTTTACCGTCACCGAAATGGATGACCGCCGCATCGAAATGGTACATATCGACGTCACCCCCACCGAAATCGAAGAATAAGTAACAAAAAAGCGACGAGAAAAACTCTCGTCGCTTTTTTGTTACTCACAACAAATTTCTTCAATCGCTTTTGCATATATGAGAGCGGTTTTCATCCACTTATCCGTCTCCACCCGCTCATTGGCGGCGTGCATCCGATTATCGTCGCCGGGGAATTCCGCCCCAAACGCTACACCGGTTTTGGTATCGTGCACATACGTTCCGCCGCCGATCGCAACAGCAAATCCCGGCTGACCGGTCACCTGCTCGTACACGCCTAAAAGCGTTTGCACAAGCGGGCTTTCCTCAGACACGTGATGCGGCTCGGCACCGGTAGCAGAAAACGCAAATCCCTCCCGCTCGGCAGAAAGCGTCAAAGCGGATTTCATCCCGGAAAGCGTCTCGCACACCGGAAAGCGGATATCGAATTGTGCCTCCATCTCCGCCTCGGTAAAGGTGAGCAAATCCAGCGACGCCGAAAGCGACCCGGACTCCTCATCACGCAGACAAACACCCAAAGAGGTGCCGTCCGTCTCTCCCAACGGAAACAGACGAGCGAGGGCACGAATGCCGTCCGTTCCGTCACATTCATCCAAGGGCAACGCCGCCAAAATCCGAAGCAGAGCACACAAAGCGTTGAGCCCCTCCTCCGGCGTGGAAGCGTGTGCCGCTTGACCGAACACGGTCAGCACGGCATACTCCTCATCCTGCGTAATCTCCACCCGAACTGCATCGGGAAGTGCCACCTTGTCGCAAAGTGCCGCAAGCTCCTCGCCGGAAAAGCCCCGCAAGGTTGCTGTTGCCCGCTCGGGAACCGCATTTACCGCTACGCCGGCATCAATGTTGGTAAGTGCTTTCGGAGCAACCGTCGGCTCAAAAGCCCGGGTCAGTTTCCCCTGCACCCGTCCTTTTTCAATGTGGATAACGGGAAACTCCGCATCCGGAGTAAACAGCAACAAGGGCAACGGTTCTCGGGCGGTATAATAGTCCATATCCTCCCAGCCCGTTTCCTCTGCACAGCCGGCAATCAGCCGCACACCACGAACAAGGGGTTTTCCACTGGAAAGCACCGCCAACAACCCATACAACACGGCGACCGCAGGCCCTTTATCGTCAATAGCCCCACGTCCGTAAAGAAACCCGCCTTTTTCGGTGAGGGTAAAGGGGTCAGAGTCCCATCCCTCGCCGGCAGGCACCACATCCAAGTGACAGAGAATACCAAGAGGCGATGTTTGGTCGCCAATCTCCGCCACTCCCACGTAGTTGTCCACGTTTCGCACCGCAAGCCCTTTCTTTTCGGCAAGTGCTAAAAACGCATCCAAAGCTTGCTTGACACCCTCGCCAAACGGTGCATTTTCTGTAGCCTCTCCCCGCACGCTCTCACAAGCGACAAGCTCAGAAAGGGCTTGTTTCATCTCCGCTTTATGCTCTTTTAAGAAAGATTTTAGTTCGTCCATCGTGTTTCCCCTTTTCGGTAAAAAAACCGCCCATCTTGCGATGGGCGGTTTCCTTTAAGCAAAAATTAAGCTTTGCCGACGGAACCGAACAGCTCCATCTTCTCTTTCACAGTGGCTTTGATGGCCTCAAAGCCCGGAGCAAGCAGTTTGCGGGGGTCATAGCCCTTGCCCTGCTGATCTTTGCCCTCTTCAATGTATTTGCGGGTGGCAGCAGCGAAGCTGAGCTGGCACTCGGTGTTCACATTGATTTTGGACACGCCGAGGCTGATAGCCTTTTTAATCATGTCCGCCGGAATACCGGTACCGCCGTGCAGAACGAGCGGCATCTCGCCGACTTTGGCGTTGATGGATTCGAGAACGTCAAAGCGGAGTCCCGGCCAGCCTTCCGGATATTTGCCGTGGATGTTGCCGATACCGGCGGCGAGCATGGTGATGCCGAGGTCGGCAATCGCTTTGCACTCGTCCGGATCCGCACATTCGCCCATGCTGACGACGCCGTCTTCCTCGCCGCCGATGCCGCCGACTTCCGCCTCAAGGGACATACCCTTTTCGCCGGTCACAGCCACGAGCTCTTTGGTTTTGGCAACGTTCTCGTCAATCGGATATTTGGAGCCGTCGAACATAACCGAGGAGAAGCCCGCCTCGATGCATTTGTAGCAGCCTTCATAGCTACCGTGGTCGAGGTGAAGTGCCACCGGCACGGTGATGTTCTGCTCTTCGATAAGGCCTTTGACCATACCGACGATGGTTTTGTAGCCGCCCATGTATTTACCGGCACCTTCGGACACGCCGAGGATAACCGGGGATTGAAGCTCTTGGGCGGTGAGCAAGATGGCTTTGGTCCATTCCAGGTTGTTGATGTTAAAAGCACCGACGGCATAGTGACCGGCACGGGCTTTTTGCATCATTTCTTTTGCAGAAACTAACATAATATGATACCTCCGTTAATTTTTTAGGTCTGTTTCCATTATACACCGTTTTTCACAAATTGCAAGGGCTAACCACACGGTTTTTGGGATTTTTTTCATTTGTACTGTAAGAAAAATTTTGGAGGGAACTGTAAAGTTACAAACAGACAAAAATCCGCAGCCTCACGGTTGCGGGAAGTCGGTACAAAATTTCAAAAAGGGACGATATAGGCATCGCTCCCTACGGACAAAATTCAAATGATGCCGTAGGGCGGGAGCAAGCCCCCGCCGTTCCAAAATATCGCACCGACCCTTACAACACCGCCGCAAATATCATCTAAATTTTTGTCCGCAAAGCGGACACCTCACTTCTTCACTCTTACTTCTTCACTAAAAAATCCCGTCCAAGAGGACGGGATTTTTGCTTTTACTGTTCCCAGTTGTGCCAGACGTTTTGCACGTCGTCGTTGTCTTCGAGCATATCGAGCAGCTTGCCCATTTTGATAGCCGCTTCCTCATCCTCAATGGCGGAGTAGACATCCGGCACCATCGCCACGTCGGCGGAGAGGAATTTGTAGCCCTTTTTCTCCAAATCTTCGCACACGGCGGAGAAATCCTCCGGCTCGGTGGTCACCTCAAACACCTCGTCGTCAGCGGCGAAATCGGAAGCACCGGCTTCAAGGGCATCCTCCATCACTTTGTCCTCGTCGAGACCCTCGGCATCGATTTCGAGCACACCTTTTTTGTTGAACATAAAGGACACGCAACCGCTTTGACCCAGATTACCGCCGAATTTATCGAAGCAATGACGCATATCCGCCGCCGTACGGTTGCGGTTGTCGGTCAGCGTCTCCACAATCACGGCGATACCGCACGGACCGTAGCCTTCGTAGGTCAGTGCCTCGTAGTTATCCGCAGAGCCTTCGCCGGCGGCTTTTTTGATAATCCGTTCGATGTTGTCGTTCGGCACGTTGTTGGCTTTCGCTTTGGCGATGCACTCACGCAAACGGGAGTTGGCCGAGGGGTCGGCACTGCCGCCCTCACGCACCGCAACGGCAAGCTCTTTACCGATTTTGGTAAAAATTTTCGCTTTGGCACCGTCGGTTTTTTCTTTTTTACGTTTGATGTTGTTCCACTTGGAATGTCCGGACATAGTGAATCTCTCCTATAATAATTATGAAAATAAAAACCTCAATCAGTTGCCCGCCTGCACAATCGGTTTGGTGGGCACCGTGGTTTTGGCGGTCGTGGGATCGGAAACGGGTGCACCAGTCGTAGAAGCCGCCGTCTCGCCGTTCGGCGACGCACTCACATATTGTTTGTTGACGTAAGCATATTCACCCTCGTAGGTGCCGTCAAAGGATTTCCACTCGATTTTATAAAAATCGCCTTCCTCGCCGACAATCGTCACCTTATCGCCCTTATCCAAGCCGCCGATAGCATCATAGTTGGTGCTGGCATCACGGCGAACATTCAGCGAATCGGTGGCATATCCCACGCAGGGGAAATTGCCAAACGAGCCGGTGGTGGCGGAAAGGGTCGTCGTCGCACTCGAGGTTGCCGCACTTGACCCGTTGGCAGACGCACCGGGAACAGTGGTCGTAACCAGTGTCGGGGCGGACTCAGAGGACTCGGGTTGTTTTTCCGATTGGAAGCAGGCGGTAGCACACAACAGCATAACCGCACAAAGCAAAAGTACCGATAAACGTTTCATTTGCAATCATCCTTTCCTTTGATACATCGTCGCAAAAACTCACAAGATATAGTATACCACAAAATTTTTCGCTTTCAAGTGTTTTTTTGCAAAAAAACAGCCGCTGCACACGGCAACGGCTGTTTGTCGGTTTATTTTGCGTAATCAATGGCACGGCTCTCACGAATGAGATTGACCTTGATTTGACCCGGATATTCCATATCGTCCTCGATTTTCTTAGAAATATCGTGGGCAAGGGTCACCATCTGGTCATCGCTGACCGCTTCCGGTTTCACAATAATGCGAATTTCTCGACCCGCCTGAATCGCAAAGGAGGTTTCGACGCCCTTGAAATCATTGGCGATTTCCTCCAGCTTTTCAAGACGCTTGATGTAGTTTTCCACATTCTCACGGCGAGCACCCGGACGAGCCGCAGACAACGCATCCGCCGCCTGCACAATGCAAGCGAGAACGGTTTGTGCCTCCACATCGCCGTGGTGAGCCTCAATAGCGTGGATAACACCGGCACTCTCTTTGTATTTTTTCGCAATATCCACACCGATTTCCACGTGAGAACCCTCAATCTCGTGGTCAACGGCTTTACCGATATCGTGCAAAAGACCGGCACGGCGGGCAATGACCGGGTCAATACCGAGCTCGCTTGCCAGCATACCGGAGATGAACGCCACCTCTAACGAATGACGCAACACGTTTTGACCGAAGCTGGTGCGATAACGCAGACGGCCGAGCAACCGAACAATTTCGGGGCTGACGCCGTGGAGTCCGGTTTTGAGGATGGCACGTTCGCCCTCCTCTTTAATCGTTGCCTCCACCTCACGGCGGGCTTTTTCCACCATTTCCTCTACACGTGCCGGATGAATACGGCCGTCAGAAATCAGGCGTTCCAAAGCGATACGGGCAACCTCACGACGAACCGGGTCGAAACAAGAAAGCGTAATGGCTTCGGGCGTGTCATCAATAATCAAATCCACGCCGGTCAGCGTTTCGATAGAACGGATATTTCGGCCCTCACGACCGATGATACGTCCTTTCATCTCGTCGTTGGGCAGCGGCACGACCGACACCGTCATCTCGGTAACCTGGTCAGCAGCGACCCGCTGAATGGTCTGGGAGATGAGGGAGCGTGCCTTGTTGTCCGCTTCGTCCTTCAGCTGTTCTTCAAACAACTGAAGCTTCAGAGCTTTTTCATGCTCCAAATCGTCGGACAGGCTCTTAAGTAAATACGATTTTGCCTGGTCCACGGTGTAGCCGGAAATGCGTTCCAGCATTTCGAGCTGACTGCGTTTGAGGGCGGCAGTTTCCTCCTCCAAACGCTCAATGGTTTTTTGACGCTCAACAAGCTGTTCCTCTTTTTTCTCGTGGTTTTCGATTTTCTTGTCGAGAGCCTCTTCTTTTTGTTGCAGGCGACGTTCTTGCTGTTTCACGTCGTTGCGACGTTCCTTCATGTCACGATCCGCTTCGGAACGCAGACGATGAATTTCGTCTTTTGCCTCGAGGAGTGCCGTTTTTTTGGCATTCTGTGCCTCGATATTGGCTTCTTTCGTGATACGCTCCGCTTCTGCCTCGGCGGAACCAATCAGGTTCTCCGCTTCTTTTTTGCGGTTTTCCCGGCCGGCACGGAACGCCACGAGCCCTGCCACCACAGCACCAACCACCAAAGCGGCGACTGCGATAACAATGGCAATCCAGAGTTTAATCATAGTGCGTTGCACCTCCTGTATCAAGAGGCGTCAAACGATTGAATTGTATTGTCGCAGAAAGCGACGTCTTGTAACGTTATACCTTTCTCCTTTGCGACGGTGGGTTTTCCGTCGGATTCAAAGTTATGAAAAATAGCGACGTTTTTCGTGGAAAATTCAGAAGTTCAACGCGCTCCATAAAGAAATTAACAATATATGTGGATGGCAGCAGCCGTCAAAACGGATACATACTACGCCACTTATATGCCAATATATACTATACAATAATCCATTAGCCCTTGTCAACCCCTAATTATATAAAAAAACGGACGAATTTTGCGGTTCATTCGTCCGTTTTCACGATTTCTTTTACAAAAAGCGTCTCCCCGTCCACCGAAAAACGCACTGTGTATCCCGCAAACTCAAATCCGTACACACGCAAAGGGTCGTCTTGGTAAGCGGGGCGTGGGTCTAACGAAAGCACTTGCAGTAAAGCGGCTTTTCGTTCCTCGGAAAACGGTGAGGGAACAGACTCCTCCCACACCACCTGCAGTTTATGGGAAAGGGCCGCTTCGGCAAAACCGCCGGTCGCATCAGGATGACTGTCCGCATAGGGCAAATACGGTTTAATATCGTAAATCGGCGTTCCGTCTTTAAGGTCGGCACCACGCACCACAAGCACTGTACCTCGATCCGGCGTTTTTTCTGTTTTTTCCAGCCGCACGCAAGAAAGTCCGACCGGATTCGGGCGATACGGTGAGCGAGTGGCAAATACACCTATGCGGGTATTGCCGCCGAGACGGGGCGGACGCACCGTCGGCGACCAATGCTCCCGTTTGGCATCGGAAAACTCCCACAACAACCACAAGTGAGACCATTCCTCAATACCACGAAGAGCCTCCTCCACACGATATTCCGGTTCAAATACGATTTCGGCACGCAAATCGTCCACCATCCCGCTTTGGCGGGGAAGCCCGAACTTTGTGGGAAATTCCGTGTGGATGTGTGCAATTATTTTCATCGGATATCGCCTCCTTTTGTATTTTTCCATTATACTCCATTGCCGTTTTATTTGCAAGAAAACAAAAATAAAAATCTCTTTTCTTTTGGGAGAAAATATGCTATAATAATAACCACTTGAAATTTTGCCTTCAAAAAGGAGGATGTTTTATGTTAAGCAACTACACGGTAACCCTTGAACGGCTCATCAAAGAGCTGGGATGGCGACCGGAATATCTGCCCAAAACCGCCGAGGAACTCACCGTCCGCTGCACGGATATCAATCGCCCCGGTCTGGCACTCAACGGGTATTTTGAATTTTTTGACCCCGACCGCATCCAAATTATCGGCAAAAGCGAATTCGGCTATTTAGCCGCATTAGAACCGGACGTTCGGGCAATTTGCGTGGAGGATTTGGCAGGTCATCGTCCCCCCGCTATCGTCGTCACCCGTGATTTAGAGGTGTTTTCCGAATTGCGTGAGGCCTGCGAAAAACACGCCGTTCCCCTCTTGCGTACCAGCGACACCGCCACCGACTGTATGTCCCAAACCATCTCGTTCCTCAACGTGGAGCTTGCTCCCCGTGTCACCGAACACGGCGTATTGGTCGAGGTCTACGGCGAAGGCGTCTTACTGGTCGGCGACTCCGGCATCGGCAAAAGCGAAACCGCCATCGAGCTTGTCAAGCGTGGTCACCGCCTTATTGCGGATGACGCCGTGGAAATCCGTCGTGTGTCCACCAAAACGTTGGTCGGCTCCGCACCGGAAAACATTCGCCACTTTGTAGAGCTGCGTGGTGTAGGTGTTGTCAACGCCCGCCGCATCTTCGGTATGGGTGCTGTGAAACTGACCGAAAAAATTGATATGGCGATTCAACTGGAGGCGTGGGACCCCGAAAAAGTGTATGAGCGTATGGGGCTGGACACCGAAGCTAAAAACATTCTCGGCAACGAAATTCCCCTGCTCACCATTCCGGTGAAACCCGGTCGTAACCTCGCCATCATCATTGAAGTTGCCGCTATGAACAACCGTCAAAAGAAAATGGGATATAACGCAACCTACGAGCTTCTTAAAAACCTCGGTATGGATGCCGATATCCCCAAAACCGACTGGTACAACAACCGATAATGAGGGAACGCTATGACATATCGTATTGGTCTTGATGTGGGCGGCACCACCCTGAAAGCCGGTGTCGTGGATGAACAATATCGCATTCTCGGCCGTGCGGCAATACCGACAGTCACCGACCGTGATTCCATGTTTTTGTTTGATGATATGGCGACCGTTTGCGAACTGGCCGCTGATGATGCCGGGCTCACGATGACAGATATTCGTTCGGTCGGAGCCGGTTTTCCCGGCACGTGCAATTTGGATACCGGCGAAATGGAATACGCCAACAACTTAGGCCTGTCTCAGGTTTTCCCCTGCGAAGAGCTTTCCGACCGGTTGGGTGTCCCCACCTTTATGGAAAACGATGCCAACGCCGCCGCATGGGGCGAATATTTGGCAGGTGCCGGAAAAGGCAGTGAAAACTTTCTCTGTCTCACCTTAGGCACCGGTGTCGGCGGCGGTGCCGTCATCGGCGGCAAGCTTTTGCGTGGATTTAATTTTGCCGGCGGCGAATTCGGGCACACCGTCATTGTGGCAGATGGCGAGCCCTGTGCCTGCGGACGACGTGGATGCTATGAAGCCTACGCCTCCGTTTCTGCTCTTATTCGGCAAACCAAGCGGGCTATGATTGACCCGAACAAAGAAACCGCCTTATGGGATGTTGCCGAAAGCTTTAACGATGTGAACGGTCAAACCGCATTTCTTGCCGCCGCCAAAGGCGATGCGGTCGCAAAAGAGGTCGTTGACACCTATCTGCGTTACGTGGGAATCGGCGTAGTGAATTTCATCAACATCTTTCAGCCGGATGTGCTGGCGATTGGCGGTGCCATCTCCAACGAAGGCGAGACACTTATCGCCCCCATCCGAGAACAAGTCCGAATAGAACGATACAGCAAATACGCCCAAAAACAATGTGTCATCTGCAAAGCCACTCTCGGCGGCGATGCCGGCATTGTGGGCTGTGCATTTTTAGATACTCTGTAACGAGGTGAAACTATGGATTTTTCCGCCCTTATCCCCTCATTTGAAGCTTGCGGATGCGTCGTCACCGAATATGTACCGCTGTCCGCACTGACCACCTTCAAAATCGGCGGCCCCGCTCGTCTGCTCGTCGACGTTCCGCTCACCGCCATTCCCGCTCTCGGCGACATTCTCAACACCTGTCACGAGCAAAACATCCCCACTCTTTGGATTGGGCGAGGAAGCAATCTTCTGTGTGCCGACGAGGGACTTTCCGCAGTCGTGTTGCGGCTGGAATCCGACAGCGGCGTCAACGTCGAGGATGACCGTCTGCTCTCCTGCTCAGCGGGTGTATCGCTTACCGCCCTCTGCCGCACGGCACAAAAACACGGCTTGACCGGTTTGGAATTTGCCTTCGGCATCCCCGGCTCGGTCGGCGGTGCTGTCTATATGAATGCCGGTGCCTACGGCGGCGAAATCAAAGATGTGCTCGACTCCGTCGATGTGCTCACACCCGACGGCAAGCTAAAGCACCTCACCGCCCCCCTTCTCGACCTCTCCTATCGCCACAGCCGTTTCATGGAGACGGGCGAGGTGGTCGTAACCGCCACCTTCAAATTAAAGCCGGGCAACCCCGACACCATTCTTGATACAATGAACGAATTTACCGCCCGCCGCCGTGAAAAACAACCGCTGGAATACCCTTCTGCCGGCAGCTTTTTCAAACGCCCCGAAGGCTTTTTTGCAGGAAAACTGGTGGAGGATTGCGGCCTAAAAGGGTTTACCGTCGGCGGTGCCCAAGTCAGCGAAAAACACGCCGGCTTTGTCATCAACAAAGGCGGTGCCACTTGTGCCGATATGAAAGCCCTCGCCAAATCCGTTCACGACACCGTGCTCGCCAAAACCGGTGCCGACCTTCGCCCGGAGGTACGTCTCGTCGGAACCGACTGGGGTTTTTAACGAACCTATTTTCAGAAAGGAGGGATACGCCGTGTCCTTTTCCGCAGATGTCAAACAAGAAATCGTCACAAAGCTTCCCTCCTCCGCCTGCTGTCGGCAATCTATGCTGTATGGATTGCTCGAATGCAGTCGTGGCTTTTCTTTGCGGGAAATGTCCCTGCAAACCGAGTTGCCCGCCATCGCCGATACCTATTCCGGACTGCTTTGGAAATGCTGTCGTGTCCCCACCTTACGGGAAGAGGGCGGCTTTTCCATTGTCACCGTCGCCGACGAATGGCGTCCACGTGTATTGCGGCATTTCGGCCATGGCCAAAACGATTTAACACTCCGCCTCAATCGTGGCACCTTTGATTGCGACGCCTGCCCCAATGCCTATTTGCGAGGCGTTTTTTTGGCGTGCGGTGCCATCTCCGACCCCGAAGCCGATTACCATTTAGAACTAAACGTCCCTTCCCCCGCTCTCAGCCGAGCATTAGAAACCTTGCTATGCGAATTGGATTTGCCCCCCAAAACCTTAAAACGCAAAGGCACTTGTGTGCTGTATTATAAAGACAGCGAGCAAATTGAGGATTTTCTCACCCGTATCGGTGCCGCCTCTGCAACATTGCAAATGATGCACGTGAAAATGATGAAAGACATTCGCAACAACGTCAATCGTGCCAATAACTGCGAAGCTGCTAATTTAGATAAAACCATCTCCGCCGCCGCCGAGCAATGCCGTGCAGTGCAAATTATAGAGAAAAACGGCGGGTTACAAACCCTCCCGCCAGAATTGTATGTGCTGGCAAAACTTCGCCGGGATAATCCCGATTTATCCTTGCGTGAATTGGGCGAATTGTTAGAGCCGCCGCTGTCTCGAGCAGGCGTTTGTCACCGTTTTCGCCGTATTCGTGAAACAGCAGACGCAATTTTGGAGGAAAAATCAAAAAAATGACTTGACAAGCGACGGTTTTATGGTACAATAAGTGTTGCCGCTTGAAACAAGACACGGGCCTTTAGCTCAGTTGGTTAGAGCTCCCGGCTCATAACCGGTCGGTCCTGGGTTCGAGTCCCCGAAGGCCCACCAAGCAACAACGGTTGCGGGACACGGGGTGCTCCGCAATCGCTGACTCTATGAAAAGCCGTGGTCTGTTAAAGAAAAAGCCGTGGTTCCTTTTTGAAACCACGACATCCACAATCACATATTTAGGGGTATAGCTCAGTTGGTAGAGCAGCGGTCTCCAAAACCGCGTGCCGAGGGTTCAAGT
>JAZRVH010000024.1:0-8232 GCA_045598965.1 Acutalibacteraceae bacterium | reverse complement strand
CCGACACAGCACATACCCTCATAGCTCCAGCAGCTGGTTTCGCCGGAGTTTTTGGCGCGCAGCTGCACGGTGTGCTGACCGATCGGAAGACCGGTCACTTGGTAACCGCTCGTCACGTTGGAATACACCTGACCGTCAAATTTCAAATCATACGCGGTCGCGCCGGAAACCGGACTCCACGTCACGGTGACGTTGCCGCCGTCGATTTCGGTGACCGGAATCGGGTATTCGAGGAGTCCGTTGGCTTTTTGCCAGTTCGGATACTCAAGCGGGGTAACGAAGTCTTTGTTCGGCACGTCTTCACGATAGTTGTATTCGTCACCCGGAAGATCCAACTCACGCATTCTCGCCGCCTTCTCTTCGTTCAAGCCGAGCTTTTCCAAATGGGCGGCATATTCCGCAGGGGTCTCTTCATCGGGATCCGGAATCGTCTGATAATACGGAATAATCGTACAGGAGTCGATGTAAGTACGGCAGGTATCGTAGTCCGGCGTACCCGCCCAACCGGTGTAGCGATTCTCGCCCGCCGGGAAGAGGTCGCCTTTACCGCTGTTCACCGGGAACCAGTCGGCAATCCAGAAACGGGTACCACGATACGGGGTGTTGATACCGTAACCGCCGTCCTCATAATATTTGCCGAGTTGCTCGACACCGGCGGCGTATGCAAGGTCGTCCGCCTGACCGGCACACCATTTACCTTGGCTAATCAGTGCCCCTTTGCCATCGAACTTGTCAACGTCGTTCATATCGTAGGTATTGACCATGATACCGTCGATATACCACGTAACGGAGGAACGACCGGTGGATTTGTTCACCCATTCATCCGCATCCTTATCCGCTTTGGACATATAAGCGTTGGATTTATACGGGTCTTCTTTATCGCTGACCGAGCACCACACGTAGGTGAAGGTGTGGTACTGACCGTCGGCGATACAAAGCGTCGGGTCGTTGTCCGGATTGGAACGGCGGGAGAATTCGCCGCCCTCGCCCGGGCGTTTACCGCCCCAGCAGTTGGAGCGGAGGATGTTCAACGTAATGGCATCGTCCGGACGGTTGTCGTTGTACGCCGACGGGAACTCCCAGTCAATCTCGGAGTTGCGGACGTTACCGTGCAGGTTGTGCTCGGTGGCGTCGGTGCCGTCATAGAACTCGTCGTCGCCCTGCATATAGCCGATGTAGCTGAACGACCAGAACGCACGGCAGACACCGAGCGTGTTTTCGATTTTCGCCACAACTTCGTATTCACCGGAGGCGAAGTACGGGCGGGTTACGATACCGGCACCGTCACGTTTAATCACGCCGCCGGAGCCTTTAACGTTGCCCTCGTACCGCTCACCGTGGGATTCAAGGAGAACGCATTTGCGTACCTTACCATTTTGATCTATATCTTCCACCATCGACACGTTCGCCGCCGCCAAACCGCCGTTGTCGCCGCCCCAAGCGGTAGCGGAAACGAGCCATTTGTGCAGGTCGAGAGTCTCGTCTTCAAACTCATCCGTAAACGGGTTGGTCTTGGAATAGAGCACGCCGTTCTCGTCATACGGAAGCGTGACAACGCCTTCCGGCGTCGAGCACCACTCGTTACCGTTGGCGGTGATGTTCACGTTATCGAGACAGACGCTACCGGCGGCACCTTTGTAGATAGACATTTTCACGCTACCGTACACATAGTCCGAACCGGTTTTGAAGCTCACCAGCGTCACGTTTTTCCACGACGTATCGATCTTGAAATTGTTCGAGCCGGGAACAAGCGTCACCTCGCCGGTGGAGTTGACAAAGTTCACGTCCAACGGCAGAGCATTACCCTTGATATCCGCCGTAATGCTATACGTCGAGTGCGGAGCCAACGCAACGTGGATAAAATCAAACACGGCGAGGCTGGTGTCATCGACAGACGAGGTCATTTTCAGACCGTACTTGCCGGTATACGCCGCCTCCTGGCAGATGGTTGCATTTGCGAGCGGACTCCACGTCTGCGGCACAAGAATCGGGTCGAGTTCTATGTTGCGTTGTACCTCGTCCTCGCTCTCAAAGTCGCCGTTGATAATGAGGTTCTTGCCCGCCGGTGCAAGGGTTTGCAGTTTCGGGCGAGCCGAAACCTGCACCACGCCGAGTGCAGAAAACATCATCGCCAGTACGCAGATCCACGCAAGACTTCTTTTGATCGTTTTCATGGTCGTCTTCTCCTTGGTCAAGTGTTATCTTAGGTAATTATAAAACTATATACAATATAATTGTATAGCCATACGTTCAGTATTATACAATAAAGTCAATTTTTTGTCAATATCGTTCTTGATATTTGTGCAATTCGACGAAAACGAGGACAAAAAAAGAACAACCCGCCGATTTTTCCGTATTTTCGGTGAGTTGTTTATACTTTTGGTTATTTTTTTGTGCTTTTGTGTTGGTTTTACCCGTCAGCCGGGGTGAGCTTGGCGGCTTTGAACGCCGCCCTCGCCGGCGAGAACAAGAAAAATACGAGCACGGCGTTGATGCCGCCTTTCAGGAGATTAAACGGCAGAAATGCCGACCACAAAAGCGGGAGCACTTCGGTGCGGGAGGTACCCATATACAGCGGCACAATCAGGTAGTTCCAAAGGAGCATCACCGCTGTCATAACCGCCACGCCGCAAACGACGCCGAAAGCCCGACGTCCCGCCGTTTTCTTGCGGCGACAAAGCAGTGCCACCGGCAACAAAAACGCACACGAGGAGCATACATTCATAAGAAATCCCCACAATCCGGTGGAGCTGACCGTAATCATTTCCACAAACGCCACCGCCACCGTGGACAGCACACCCGCCAGCGGGTCAACCAAAAGGGCGATCAGCGTTAAAAACACATCTTTCGGCTCATAACTCAAAAAAAGAACCACCGGAATCTTCAAAAAAACCATCGCCACGTATGCCATTGCCGCCATTATCGCCACAACACACAGCCGCAAGGTTTTTGTATATTGTTTTGAACGCATTTTCGTCACCCCTTTTTCATTTTATGCCGCAAGCAACTCCCTTTTGTTACGAGTTTGGCGGCTTCCTCTTGCCTCCCTCGTCAGAGGGGGCCAAGCGGCCGAACCACAATGTTCTTAGCACTCTTTACAAAAACGTCAAAAAAAACGCCCCTGCGAATTCTCGCAGGGGCGTAAACGCACAAAGACGCTTGTTCTTCTATCATCCGGACTATACCGTCGGCTTTGGAATTTCACCAAATCGACCGCCGAAGCGGTTAGCGGGCTTTACCGCCGGTGGGGACTTTCACCCCGCCCCGAAGAACTTTTTTCACGGCCTAACAGAAAGCATCCAACCCGTTTTGCGGGCGACTTTCCGGCCATCGCTTAACTGTGTGAATTACAGCTCGGCGAAGTATTTGATGGTGCGGACCATCTGGCTGGTGTAGCTGTTCTCGTTGTCATACCACGAAACAACCTGCACCTGATAGGTGTCGTCGTCCACTTTGGAGACGAGGGTCTGGGTGGCATCGAACAGGGAACCGAAACGCATACCGATGATGTCGGAGGAAACAATCTGATCCTCGTTGTAGCCGAAGGACTCGGTGGCCTGAGCTTTCATCGCCGCATTGACAGCGTCAACGGTGATGTCCTTGCCTTTGACAACAGCGGTCAAAAGGGTGGTGGAACCGGTCGGAGTCGGGATACGCTGAGCGGCACCGATCAGTTTGCCGTTCAAATCCGGGATAACCAAGCCGATGGCTTTGGCAGCACCGGTGGAGTTCGGGACGATGTTGCAGGCACCGGCACGAGAACGACGAAGGTCGCCTTTGCGTTGCGGGCCGTCAAGAATCATCTGGTCGCCGGTGTAGGCGTGCACAGTGCACATAATACCGGAAACGACCGGGAAGTTGTCGTTAAGGGCTTTCGCCATCGGTGCCAAGCAGTTGGTGGTGCAGGAAGCGGCAGAGATGATGTTGTCCTCTTTGGTCAGGGTTTTGTGGTTGACGTTGTAGACGATGGTCGGCAGATCGTTACCGGCCGGAGCGGAGATAACGACTTTTTTGGCACCGGCATTGATGTGGGCCTGAGCCTTCTCTTTGCTGGTGTAGAAGCCGGTGCACTCGAGCACGACGTCCACGCCGATTTCGCCCCACGGGCAGTTGTTGGCGTCAGCCTCTTTGTAGATGGTGATTTTTTTGCCGTCGACAACGATGTTGTCCTCGCCGGCTTCGACGGTGTGTTTGCCCTCGCCATAATAGCCGAGGAACGAACCTTGGGCGGTATCGTATTTGAGCAGGTGAGCGAGCATCGCCGGGCTGGTCAGGTCGTTGATAGCGACGACTTCGTAGCCGTCCGCCTCAAACATCTGACGGAAAGCGAGGCGACCGATACGGCCAAAACCATTGATTGCAACTTTAACAGACATAGTGGTAAACCTCCTAAAAAATTTAGTTCGCTTTATTATATCCCGTTTTGAAAAACTTTTCAAGGGCTTTTTTTAACTTTTTCGTCGAAACAGGCAAGGTTTGGCGGTATCTGCAAAACTATTGACCATTTGTGCAAAAAGAGCGGGCAGGTTCTCCCTGCCCGCTCCGCTTTTATTCGGTTATATCGGTTTCCTCGGCGGGAACTTCCGTCATCTCCTCAATCGTCACCTCGACGGGAGCCTCCACCATTTCCTCGGCAAGCGGCGGTTCCTCGGCGGGAACCTCTGCCGGTTCCTCAGCGGGAGCCATCACTATCTTCTGAAGTGCCAGCGGAACTGTGGTGATTTCCCCCTCGTTCTCCATAAGCTTCGAAAGCTCGGCGGCCTCTTTTGCCTCCAGATACTCCAGCGTTTTCTCGGCGGCTTTTTTAGAGCATCCGACCGCTCCCACTGCCAGAGCAAACACACCGCAAAGCAGGTCGGTCACATCCGCCACAATGACTACGCCCGCAACCGTTTCGGGGCAGTAGGCTTGGAGAAAACAGCGGGCACAAAACGCACTGATTGCTATGATTCCGAACGCAAAGGCACACGCCGGCAACCCCGTGCCGTCAATTCGTGTTCTCCCGTTCAAGTGCTGTCCGAGCATATAGAAGAACAACAGCGACAAAATCAGCAAGGCAGCCTGAGCCGTAGAAAAGGCGTTGCGAATGGTAGAGGCGTAGGATTGAACATACCGTGCCAACCGACAAAACGCCCACAAAATCGGGATCAACGACATCCATTGTCCGAAAACGCTGCTCACTCTGCCGCCGAACATCCACAAAAGTCCGAACGCCAACAAGCTAACGCCTGCCAAAACACCGCAAATCAGGGTGCCGTTCAAGAAAATCTTGTCAATGCCACCGAGCTCGGCGTTGCTGAACACCGTGTAATACGGGGGCGGTGCTACGCCGTTTTTGTAGAACGCCCACGCCTCTTGCCCGCAGTTGAGCAGCAGGTTGGCACCTGCCGCCACGCCGGTAAATCCGAGCAACAGCGACGGTTCGCCCCAATGGAGCAATCCCCCACGCCGTCCCAATGCCACATAGGCGGCAATGAGAATGTAGAAAATTGCCAACGCCGCCACAGCGGCATAAATCGCCAACTGACGATTGGCCGTTTTGTCAATAAAATAAGCGACATCAATTTGAATCCACGTGAGGATAAACGCCATCACAAGCGACACCCACAAAGGATTACCTAACCATCTGCGTCTCAAAAGGAAGTCCCCTTTCCGAAAACACGGCAAACATTTTTCGCCGTGTGTTGCATACATATTATATAGTAACCGATTTAGATTATAGCCAACTATCCCCGTAAAGTCAAGAAAGGAAATGGATTTATGCAAAAAAACCGAAAATTCTATGTGTTGCTCACGTTGCTTTGTGCGGGAGCGTTGTTTTTTCTCCCCCTTTGTCTTGCTTCGTCGGACAACCCTGCTCCCGTATCCGTCACACCGGTCTCTCCGCTCCCCTCTGCGACCGAAAAGACAAACCGCTCCCCCGCTCCTGCCACCACCGCCGTCGATGCGATAACCGCATTGAAAAAAGAAACCTTTACGGTGCTTCATGCAGACGGCAAAACCAAAAGTTCTATCTCCTGCCGGGATTTTCTCATTTTTACGCTTGCCGCCGAAATGCTCCCCTCTTTTGAGCCGGAAGCCTTAAAGGCCCAGGCGGTAGCGGCATACACCTATTTTTCCTATGAGCGGGAGCAGGAGCGGAAAAACCCCCAAAAAGCCTTGTGCGGTGCGGATTTTGCAGACACGCCCGCTCCGTTTCCCGAGGGCTATCGTCCCGCCTACTGGGAGAAAAAATGGGGCACAGACGCCTTCAAAACGTACTATAAAAAACTGGCAAGTGCCGTGGATGCTGTGGCGGGCGAAACCATCACCTACAAAGGTAAATTGATTTTAGCGGCATACCACGCCATCAGCCCCGGCAAAACGGAGGTGGCCGAATCCGTGTGGGCATCGGCGGTTCCGTATCTGCAATCGGTGGACAGTACCGACGACGAAAAAGCACCCGATTTTACCACAACCGTGCGTCTGACCCCCGTGCAAGTACAAAAGGCTTTGGCGGACAAAAAAGAGATTCGGTTGTCCGGCGAGCCGAACACGTGGTTTTCCGCAAAGCCTACTCGTTCGGCGGCGGGCACCGTTCTTAAACAGCCCATCGCAAACAGCTCGCTTTCCGGAAAAGAATGTCGCACGCTCTTTGGGTTACGCTCTGCCTGTTTTTCCGTTGCGTACGAAAATGGCTGTTTCGTTTTTACGGTTAAAGGGTACGGCCACGGCGTCGGCATGAGCCAATACGGTGCCCAGTTCGCCGCCCTGAACGGTGCAAGCTACAAGGAAATTTTACACCGCTACTATACCGGCGTGGATATCGGATAACAATTTTGGGGTTGTTTTTTCTAAAAGAATACGTTATAATATAGGGCGATATGTTACTTTCATCGAAAGGAGGGATCGGGATGGCTTGGACAGAACAAGAACGAGCGGCACGCCGTCGCCGTCACCGTCGCCGTAAACGGCTGGTGCTTGGCGGATTGCTGTTGATTACCGTTTGTATTCTTGCCTTGATTGTCTGGCTTGTTTCCCTTGCGGTTACCGCCCTCAGCCAACGAAACCCCGCACCGGACACCCCCATTCCCACACCCACCACCGCTTATCCCACGTGTGACCCCTCCGAGGTGTCCCCCACCATCCACATGAACAGCATTCTGTTATACGACGCCACCCACGACACGGTACTTTATGAGCAAAATCCCGATGCCCGTGTCTTCCCCGCCAGCACGACCAAGCTGATGGCGGCACTGGTGGCGTGCCGTTACGGCAACCCCTCCGCCTCGTACATCGTCGGCGACGAACAGTATTTGGTTGAGGCGGATGCCAGCCGTGCCTTTTTGGAACTCGGTGCCTCGTATCCTCTCGCCGCTTTGCTGGATGGACTGTTGCTTCCCTCCGGTGCAGATGCGGCGTATTGCCTTGCCGTAAACGTTGCCCGTTCCCACGAAAACGACCCCTCCTTAGACGATGAAAAAGCGGTGGAAATCTTTGTGGACTATATGAACACCGAAGCAAAAAAACTGGGTTGCACGAATACCCACTTTGTCACGCCGGACGGCTACCACAACGACGACCACTATACGACCGCTCGGGATATGCTGAAAATCGCCCGTGAAGCGTTGACGGAACCGCTCGTCGCCAAAACGGTGAAACAGGGAACCAGCCCCTACGGCGACTGGACGAACGGCAACCTGCTCGTTTGCCCGGATGAGCCGGACTACTATTATGAATACGCCACCGGCCTCAAAACCGGATATACCGACGAAGCGGGCTTCTGCCTGGCGGCTTCCGCCGAGCGAAACGGCGTTCAGCTGATTGCCGTTATGTTCCAAAGCTCCAGCACGGAATTCCGTTTCCTGGATGCCCAAAACCTCTTTGAGCGGGGATTTGCCCTGGCGGAGCATCCGCCCACCACCACCGTCCCCCGCTTGTTTAAGTATTTCGACACCGCCGCCACCACGGCTTCCGCCGTCGAAACACCCGCTTCTTGACTCTGTTTTTCGCAAAAACCCTTGAAAATCCTTGTTTTTTGTGCTTTTTTCAAAAAAATTAAAAATTTTTGAAAAAAGTTCTTGACAATTCATTTGCCGTGTGGTAAAGTTAGTCCTGTTCCCCCAATAGGGGGAGCGAAAGTTGGTGTCGATGGCGGTGAGGGTACACCTGTTCCCATCCCGAACACAGAAGTTAAGCTCACTTGCGCCGACAATACTTGGCTGGCGACGGCCCGGGAAGATAGGAAGACGC
>JAZRVH010000023.1:0-4321 GCA_045598965.1 Acutalibacteraceae bacterium | reverse complement strand
TCGCAGGGCGCGGCGGTTTTACGCCGTTGAAATTGCATTAAGATATGCCTTGTGTTCGACATATCCTGCTCACCATCGCATAGTGTCTCCACTATTTTGCGGTAGCAATCCATATCCCCGTGGTAGCCTCACCTACCGGGCTTATTTTGTTTTCGCACTCTCGTGCCCTACTACAATACTCTATTTTATCCCGTTTGTCAACAGTTTTTTTAGGAAGCAACATCGGGAAATTTTGTCGGTGAATATCCTCTTGACGAATGACGGGTTTTTCGCTACAATAGAGACAGAGAAAACAACGCAAGGAGTGTTAGCGATGAGCGAAGCAGTAAATCCCAACAAGATGGATCAGGATATCGAGACCGATGTCGCCGGCGGCTGGGGCGAGGATGATTATACCCCCGAATATGTCAACGTTACCGGCGAGGATGGTGTCACCTATTCCTTTGAGAAGTTGGACGCTATCGAAAACGAGGATGGACGCTTTTTGGCACTCCTTCCCGTATATGAGGATACGGAGGATGCCCTCTCTGCCGACGGTGAACTGATTATTGTGCAGGTCATCGAGGACGGCGATGGCTTTATGCTCGCCCCCGTGGAGGATGACGACCTCTATGACGAGCTTGCGACCGTGTTTGAGGAACGCCTCTCCGATTTCTACGAAATCCAAAGCGAAGAATAAAATCCGATCCTGCCCGGTGCGTGGATCGCTGTCTTTTGACCCTACTACATAGTGACGACGGGAGCCTTTCTCTGTCGGTGGATGGCAGGCCTCCCCGCTTTTGCGGGACGTTGGAAGCCGTGAAACCGCCGGGCGGGCACCCACCTGCTTTTTTTAGTAGCAGGTCACTCCGACAGTGTTACGGCCGGGCGGGGTTTTATTGTTTTTCGAGCATAGTTTTCTAAAAGCGGACATACGTATACAATGAAAAAGGAGTTGTATATGATGTTCGTTTGGTCTGTAAAAACTACCGGAAAACAGCTTTGTGCCGCTTTATGCACCACCGCCTTGGGTCTTGCACTTTTGGCGGTGGCACTGTTCGTACCCAATCCGCCCGCAAAATCGGTTTCGGCAACCGCCGAAACTCCCGAGCAACAACAGATATTTCTGCGTTCCCTCGGCTATACAACGAGCGAAACGCCTCTTTCTATTGAGGAAATAAAGCTCCCGGATAATCCTCGTGACTCTGCGTTTGTCGCCTACAACGGATTACAGCTTCAAGCAGGCTTCAATCTGGGAGTGTATCTCGGAAAATCGGTCAAACGATTTGCGTGGAATGTCCAGACGGACACCGGCGAATCCTACGTGGCACATCTTTGTATCTTCAAAAACAAAATTGTGGGCGGCGACCTGACCGACCCGAAAACCGGAACACAAAAAGCACTCTTAAAGCTCTCACGGGAGGAGTAGTGCAGAAAGGACTTTTATGAAAGCACAGCGATTGGACAAGTTTGTGGCAACCCAAGGCTCACTCACCCGCAGTGCCGCCACAACACAAATCCGGCGAGGAAATGTGGCGGTAAACGGCTTCGTGTTACGTGACCCCTCCGCAAAGGTTGATCCGGATAGCGATACGGTTACCCTGAACGGCACCCCTCTCGCTTTTTCCGAGCATTTATATTTGATGCTTAACAAGCCCGCCGGCATTCTCTGTGTCTCCCGAGACCCGCACGCCGAAACGGTTTTGGATCTCGTTCCCCCCGCTCTGCGTCGTAATGGGATGTTCCCCGCCGGACGGCTGGACAAAGACACCACCGGGCTGGTGCTTCTCACCGATGACGGCGAGTGGGGACATCGGCTCACCTCCCCAAAACATTTGGTGGAAAAAGTCTACTATGCTCGGGTGGATGCCCCCGTCTCCGACGACGTAATCGCCGCTTTCGAAAAAGGCACCCATTTGCCGGACGGCACGCCTTGTGCCCCCGCCAAGCTCCGTGTGTTGGAGGACGGCGACGAGCCGCTGTGTGAGGTGACGGTCACCGAGGGAAAGTACCACCAAATCAAGCGGATGTTCGGCACCCATCATCTGGGCGTCAACCGCCTGCATCGTCACGCCATCGGTGCACTGGTTTTACCAAAAGAATTAAATGAAAGGGATGTAAAACTTCTTTCCGAAGAAGAGAAAAATGCCGTTTTTGTGGAAAAAACGCCCAAAAACCCCAAATTATTATGAAAAATCCCCAAACATTGCCCCGAAAATTCGTCCATTTGCGGAATGGACTTTTGTCAACAAATCTGTTATAGTATTCTTTGGGCAGTCACTATGCCCGCCATCCCGCTTTTGCGGTAAAAACTAAGGAGGTTTCCCACCATGGCAAGCGTATCCCTTAAAAACATCTACAAAAGATACTCCGGCGGCGTTACGGCCGTTTCGGACTTTAACCTGGAAATCAAAGATAAAGAATTCTTGGTTTTCGTCGGTCCTTCCGGTTGCGGTAAATCCACCACCCTGCGTATGATTGCAGGTTTGGAGGAAATCACTTCCGGCGAACTGTACATCGGCGACCGCCTCGTGAACGACGTGGCCCCGAAAGACCGTGACATCGCAATGGTGTTCCAGAACTACGCCCTGTATCCGCACATGACCGTGTTCGACAACATGGCGTTCGGTTTGAAGCTCCGCAAAACTCCGAAAGAGGAAATCAAACGTCGTGTGGAGGAAGCTGCTCGCATCCTCGACATCGCCCACTTGTTGGACCGCAAACCGGCGGCTTTGTCCGGTGGTCAGCGTCAGCGTGTCGCCCTCGGTCGTGCTATCGTCCGTGAGCCGAAAGTCTTCCTGCTTGACGAGCCGCTGTCCAACTTGGACGCCAAACTCCGTGCCCAGATGCGTACCGAGCTCTCCAAGATTCACCAAAAACTCGGCACCACGTTCATCTACGTTACCCACGACCAGACCGAGGCCATGACCATGGCTGACCGTATCGTCGTTATGAAAGACGGCTTCATTCAGCAAGTCGACACGCCTCAACACCTGTACGATCTGCCGTGCAATACCTTCGTCGCCGGCTTTATCGGCAGCCCGCAAATGAACTTCATTGAGTCCAAGCTCATCAAAAAGGGCGACGACTTCTATGTGCAGTTCGGTTCGGAAGACACCAAAACCAAACGTGGCGTGAAATACGACATCAAACTCCCGAAAGAGAAAAACGCCAAAGGTGCTTTGGATGAGTACGTCGACAAGGCTGTTCTTATGGGTATCCGTCCTGAGGATGTCCACGATGAGCCCCGCTACCTCGAATCCATGAAAGAGAACACCTGCGTTGCTGACGTTGAGGTTACCGAGCTGATGGGTGCCGAGACCTTCCTGTATCTCAACATCGAAGGCCTCAACTTCACCGCTCGTGTTGAGCCGACCTCGACCGCTCACCCGGGTGACACCATCGACATCGTGCTGGATGCTCCGAAAATCCACCTGTTCGATATCGACAGCGAGACCATCATCTGCAACTAATCTATAGCAATAGCAAACGCCCCGACAATGGGGCACCCTATGTAAGGAAGGTGCCTCAAAGGGAGGGCCTTTGTATCAAATCTTAATAATTGTTTTTGTGAGACGGCATAGCCATTATGGTTATGCCGTTTTGCTTTGGGTTTCGTTTTTTCCTTGGATTTCGGTTTTGCTTTGGGTTTCTTTCAAGTGGGGTTACAGGGGCCTGCCCCTTTCGTGTCTTTGATACGGAGGGACGGTGGCTACACAAATCCCATGCTCGTTATCCTTACGGATAGGACAGCCACCGTATAACCACCGGTTGGTTTTATGCCTCTAATGTATAGGGACAAAGGAGTGCTGTTTGTACAGTCTTTTTTCGAAAAAACTTTTGATTCTTCGAAAATTTCCCCTTCTATAAACGGTTGTAGAAAAATTGCCGAAAATTCAATATGTGATTTTAAGATTTTTGCAGAAAAAGAAAAACCTCGCTTACTACAGCGAGGGGCCAACCTATATACATACTCTTACACTTTTTTCTTGTTTTCTATAAGTAGTTATGGTATTCTGAAAGAAAAAGCAGATCATAAAAATAGATCGTTAATAATACAATTCAATCTCGTTTTTACATTGATTTTACAGAAAAGTGATAACAGATTTGAATTTGCAACGGTATACTATCAAAAAAAGATACAGAGGTGAAAAAGAATGATTTACTGTGTGGAAGATGACAACGGTATCCGAAATTTAATGTTATACACTCTAAACGCATCCGGCTTTGAGGCAAAAGGATTTGAGACATCGGATGAATTTTGGAGCGAATTGAAAAGCGAAAAGCCCGAACTGATCATTCTGGATATTATGCTTCCGGGGGAGGACGGTATTTCCGTTTT
>JAZRVH010000022.1:0-16845 GCA_045598965.1 Acutalibacteraceae bacterium | reverse complement strand
CAATGACACGGGGATTTTCAGTCCCCTGCTCTACCAACTGAGCTACAGAGGCAAATATGGCGACCCGGAACGGGATCGAACCGTCGACCTCTAGCGTGACAGGCTAGCGTTCTAACCAGCTGAACTACCGGGCCATATTGCAAAGAAAATGGTGGGAACAACAGGGCTCGAACCTGTGACCCCCTGCTTGTAAGGCAGGTGCTCTAACCAGCTGAGCTATGCTCCCCCATCGAGCCGCTTTCGTTCGCGACGGTGATAATCATACTATATCCCGCCACAAATGTCAAGGGGATTTTCCGAATTTTTCAAAAATTATTTTTCATCCCTGTTTTCTGCCGCAATCAACGCCCACTTTGCGTCCAATTCCTCTTGGGTAAAGGTATACACAGCGTCGCAAAATTCACATAAGACCTCCACCTTCCCCGTCTCGTCCGCCAGGGTTTTGCGGTCATTTTCGGGAAGCGTGGACAAAGCAGTTATCACCCGTTCCCGGGAGCATTGACAGCGGTATTCCGGCTCATAGGTATCCACCACGTCGTAATCAAAGCCGGCAAGCACCCGGTCAATCATAGAGTTTAAGTCGCCCTGCGAAAGCATTTCGGTTACCGGAGGAAGACTGTTGATTGTCGCCTCCACCTTGTCGATTACTTCATCCGGGCAAAACGGAAGCAGCTGCAACAAAAAGCCGCCCGCCACATTCACCGTCAAATCGGGATTGACAAGCACTCCCAACGCACACACGGTCGGCACCTGCTCCGACACGGCGTAATAAGAGGTGACATCCTCCGCCACCTCGCCGGAGACCAATGGCACGCAACCGATATACGGTTCGCCGCCGGCAATTCGCCGTGCAACCGAGATTTCGCCGTCTTTGCCAATCGCACCGCCGACGTCCAATTTCCCATTCGGCTTGCGAGGAATTTCCACCACCGGATTTGCCACCGTGCCTCGCACGTTGCCACGGCCATCCGCCGACGCCGTTACATAACCCGCAGGGCCGCCGCCATCCAATTTGATAGAAACGGCATCCCCGCTGTTTTTCAGCATAACGCCCATCATAGAAGCGGCAGTAAGCGTTCTGCCCAGTGCCGCCGTCATCACAGCGGAGGTTTTATGAATTTGTTCGGCACGTTCCACTATATCGGTGGAGTCAAGCCCCATCACCATGACGGTGGCATCGGTCGTTAAACAGCGGATACATTTTCCCATTTCTAAATCCCTCACTCGGTAAACTCGTTTGCGGGGCGACAATTCCTCGCCACCAGCATCCATCGCTCGCAATTCTCGGCAGGCGGGTCAAATGTCCCGTCGGCAAACACAGCACACAGCTCGAAGCTTGCTTTTTCCAACACGGCTTCCCACGTTTTCAGCGAATACGCCCGTTCACGGACAAAATCGCTATAACGCTGATAGCTTCCGTCCGGTTGTTCCTCAAAAAAGTCCAGTTGCATGTCCACTGTACCGGTTTTTTCGCTGTAAAGGTTTTGCCAATTACATACAAGTCCGTCTGCTTCCAGCACGAAATCTCGATTGCCGAGAACGTTGCGGTGCTTATACGGAGTATTTACGTCAAAAAGCACCAGCCCTCCCGGTGCCACAAACAGACGCAAACGGTCAAATACCGCTTGTAAATCTGCGGTTTTCAGCAGGTGATTAAGACTATCCTGCAAACAGATAGCCCCCTCCACCGTGTCTCGTAAATCCAGCTCACGCATATCCTGACAAAGCAGCAGAATTTCGTCTGTAAAGCCCGTTGCCTTTCCAGCCGCTTCTGCCAGCATTTCCTCTGAGCCATCCACGCCGGTCATATCAAACCCCTGCTCGGCGAGGGTAACCGTCATCTCTCCCGTGCCGCACGCCAAATCGAGAATGGAACGGGGATTTTCTCCAAAACGTGCAAATAGTGCGAGCAGGTAGTCTGCTCGCACCAGGTTGTCGGTTTGTGGCATCAATCTGTCGTAAAATGCACCAAGTGCCCGATACTCGTTCATATCGTTACAGAAGTGCCTTGTGGAAGGTCTTTTTGCCTTTTTTGATGACGACATAGCCTTTATCAAAGGCGGTTTTGGCAATCACGCCGTTCACATCGGTGATCTTCTCGTCATCCACGGTCAAGCCGCCTTGCTGAATAAGTCGGCGGGCTTCGCCACGAGAGGGCGTAAGTCCCGTTGCCATCAACAAATCGATAGCACCGATTCCGTCCTCACCCACCGCCTCGGCGGTCAGCTGAGTAGACGGCATATTCTCGGAAACACCACCGGCGGAAAACACCGCACGAGCGGCCTCCAACGCCTTGTTGGCTTCCTCCTCGCCGTGAACCAAAGCGGTCACCTCATAGGCAAGTTTTTCTTTCATGGCATTGATGTTGCAATCCGGTGCATTCATAGCACTTTCAATCTCTTCAACCGGCAGGAACGTGAGCAGTTTCAGACACCGCTCCACATCCGCATCATTGATGTTACGCCAGTATTGGAAGAATTCGTACGGCGAGGTTTTTTCCGCATCCAGCCACACCGCACCCTTTTCGGTTTTGCCCATTTTTTTGCCCTCAGAAGTAGTGAGCAATGTAAAGGTCATGGCATAAACCTCGTGAGAAAGCTTACGGCGGCAAAGCTCCACGCCGGCAATCATATTCGACCACTGGTCATCGCCGCCCATTTCCATCGAACAGTCATAATCCTCGTGCAACCGCAGGAAATCGTATCCCTGCATCAGCATATAGTTGAATTCGAGGAAGCTGAGGCCACGCTCCATACGAGCCTTAAAGCATTCGGCGGCCAACATACGGTTCACCGTGAAATGCACGCCCACGTCACGCAAAAATTCAATATAATTGAGGTTGCGGAGCCAGTCACCGTTGTTCACCATCAAGGCTTTTCCGTCAGAGAAATCAAGAAAACGGGACATCTGCTTTTTGAAGCATTCCACATGATAGTTGATGGTATCCACCGTCATCATCTTACGCATATCCGATTTGCCGCTGGGGTCACCCACCATGGCGGTTCCGCCGCCAAGCAGAGCAATCGGACGATGGCCGGCACGTTGAAGATGTGCCATCACCATCAGCTGCACAAAATGGCCAACGTGCAGGCTGTCTGCCGTCGGGTCAAAGCCGATATAAAAGGTGACCGGCTTGTCTCCTCCCAGCAATTCACGGATTTTTTCCTCATTCGTGGTCTGTGCAATCATACCACGGGCTTTCAATTCGTCAAAAACGTTTTTCATCGTATTTGCCTCCAAACTTTCATCCTTGTCAGTAAACCACATTTTGCGTTTTTTGTCAAGCATTTTCCCTTTTCCTCTTGCTTTTTTGGGTAAAGTCGAGTATAGTAATAGAGTTGTGTTAAATTAAAGATTTTGTTATAGGGTTTCCGCCCGAAATCCTATCCATTTCATCTTTGTGAGAGGAGTCCCAAAATGACTGTAAAAACCCGAAAGCTGTCTCAATCCTTTTTGATACTGCTCGTGGCGATTATGCTGATACTATCGCTTCTTCCCTCCGCTCTGTTTGCCGTTTCTGCAAACGCCCAAACCTACGACGGCCGTGAGCGAATGGGATGTTGGTGGTGGTATATGGATGACGCTTTGAACGAAACCACCCGTGAGGAATATCTCGACCTGTTAGAGCAAACCGGTGTCACTGAAATCTATCTGGAAGCTTACACCTACTTGTGGGATACCGACAAGCACGATGCACTCCACACCTTTGTACGAGCGGCAATGGCACACGGTATGCGGGTTTCCTGCATCATGGATGACCCCCAGCTTGCCAAAAACGCCACGCTGTCCAAAGGATATTTGGAAAAGCTCCGTGACGGCTATAAAACCTATACCGCCCACTTCCCCTCTGATAAACTGTACGGCATCCATTTTGACGTGGAGCCGGGCGGTTACAACACCGAGGTTCTCCAAGCCTACTGTGACAACCTGGTGCAAAATGCCAAGACCTGCCTTGTGGATGAAGGCATCTATACGGAATTCGACGTCAACCCCGCATGGAGCGGATGCGGCAACGTAAAGTTTAACGGCGAAACCGGGTTTTATAACGGCGTGTGCAGTGTTATTGCAAACGGCAAAGGCACACTGTCGCTGATGTCCTACCGCAGTACCGCACAGGATGTTCTGTTCCGTGCCAACGCCGCCGGAGCGGTCGATGCCGCTATCTCCCACAACGTCGATTTCACCTACGGCATCGAAACGGGAGATTCCGGCGAAGGCGATACGGTGGATATCCACAACAAGGACAAAACCTACCTTTGTTCTATGCTGGACGAAATTCGTGCTGAGCTTGAAAGCAAGCACTACATCGTCGATGCCGGTATTGCCGTCCATCATACTCGTGCCCTGAAAAAGCTTGCCGGCACCTTCCCCACCACCACGTCCTACGTGGATAGCGGCATCTCGGTTACACGCCCGTCATACACCTCGGCAACCTCCGCCACCAATCCTAAAAAGACCGGTGACCTGAAAAAAATCACCCTTTATTCCGGAGAGCTCGTGAAAATGATAACCATCTCCGACTATATCGGCACGGTGAACGACAACGCCATTGACAGCATTATCCGTGACGATATTGCGAAAAACGGTGTCATTGAGGGCGATGAATATTACGAAATCACCACCAACGGCTATGTCACCGGAAAAAGCGGCTATGCGGTTGCGGGATTTTTTACTGACGGCTATGAATTTTGGGGCAGCGATACCAAAGAAGGCTGTTCCATTATGGAAGAAGAGCTTTGCGAAACCACCCAAAAATGTGTGGGTTCCGCTACCGATAAAAAAGGTAATTTGCTGGCACCTCAAATGAACGGCAAGACCACCAAGCTCGCCTTTTTCAGTGACGCCTCCGGCTACAAAGACCACGTATTTCTGAAATCTCTGGAAATCAACGTTTACCGCTATGGCGAGGTGGTTACCCCCACCTCTGCGGCAGGCAGTCTTACAACGACTACCACGGCTCCCACGCCGACCACCGCCGCCCCGTCCGAACCCCCGAAAGCGGAAAAACAGGGGCTTGCGGAAAAGATGATTGCTTGGTTTGAAACAACATTCAGCTGGCTGAGCAAAGAGCTTCTCGTATTTCTCATTTCCATGGTTCCCATTCTCGAATGCCGTGGCGGCCTGTTGGCAGCGGCGGGACTCGGAGTGGATATCGTCAAAGCGGTGCCTATCTGCATTATCGGCAACCTCATTCCCGTACCGTTCATTTTGTGGTTCATCACCCCCATTTTCAACTGGATGAAGAAAACAAGGCTGTTCCGACCGCTTGTGGAAAAGATTGAGAAAAAAGCCGAGGGAAAAACCGACAAACTGGAAAACGGTGCTTTTTGGGCACTGGTACTGTTTGTAGGCATTCCCTTGCCAGGCACCGGTGCATGGACCGGCTCGCTCATCGCCTCTATGCTCAATATGAAATTCAAAAAAGCGTTCCCCGCCGTGATTATCGGCGTTCTGCTCGCCACCGTGATTATGTCCGCCTTGTCCTATGGTCTGTTCGGTGCGATTGCGGCACTTTTTTAAGGAAATCCCCTCAAAACGCTTGTATTTTAAGAAAAAAATGGTAAAATATATTTTAACGATGAAATTCCCGAAAAGGAGGTCTGCCCTATGAGCAAACCGAAGTTTTATATCACCACCGCCATCGCCTATGCGTCCCGTAAACCCCACATCGGCAACGCCTATGACATTGTGCTTGCCGACTGGATTGCCCGCTATAAACGCCTGCGTGGCTATGATGTCCGTTTTTTGACCGGTTCAGATGAACACGGCCAGAAAATCCAGCGTGAAGCAGAAGCCGCCGGCATTACTCCCCAAAAATATGTAGACGGCGTAGCCTCCCAAATCAAAGCTGTGTGGGACAGCCTGAACGTCACCTATGATCGCTTTATCCGCACCACCGACGAAGACCACGAAAAAGCGGTGCAGGGCATCTTCAAAAAGCTCTATGAACAAGGCGACATCTACAAAAGCGAGTACGAGGGCAAGTACTGCGTGGAATGCGAAGCATTCTTTACGAATTCTCAACTGGTAGACGGAAAATGTCCCGATTGCGGTCGTGATGTTCACGATGCCAAAGAAGAAGCCTATTTCCTGAAATTATCCAAATACCAAGATAAACTGATGGAGTACTATGACCAAAACCCTGACTTTTTCCAACCGGCATCCCGCAAGGCGGAAATGGTCAACAACTTCTTAAAGCCCGGACTGCAAGACCTCTGTGTCTCCCGTTCCACCTTTACGTGGGGCGTTCCGGTACCGTTTGATGAAAAGCACGTCACCTATGTATGGCTGGACGCTCTGTCCAACTATATCACCGGTTGCGGCTATAATCCCGACGGCAGTGACCCGCTGTTTGACAAGTATTGGCCCGCCGACTTGCACGTTATCGGTAAAGACATCGTCCGTTTCCACACCATCTACTGGCCCATTGAATTGATGGCACTCGGCCTGCCTCTCCCGAAACAGGTGCTCGGTCACCCGTGGCTCTTGTTCGGTGAAGAAAAAATGAGCAAATCCCGTGGAAACGTTTTGTATGCCGACGATATGGTAAAACGCTTCGGCACAGATGCGGTGCGTTACTATATGCTGGCAGAAATCCCCTTTGCTCAAGACGGCAGTATCACCTATGACAGCTTTATCGAACGGTATAACAACGATCTCGCCAACACGCTTGGCAACCTTGTAAACCGTACTATCGCCATGGCAAACAAGTATTTTGACGGCAAGGTGTCGAAACCCGCCACCGTCAGCGATGCTGTTGACGAGGATTTGGCATCCTGTGCCGCCGCCACCATCGAAAAATGCACCGCTTCTATGGAAATTTATCACAATGCGGATGCGGCGGCAACCATTATGGAATTTGCCCGTCGCCTGAATAAGTATATCGACGAAACCGCTCCCTGGGTGTTGGCGAAAACCGAGGAGACGAAACCCCGCTTAAATGACGTGCTGTATAATCTCCTGGACGGCATCCGCCTTTTGGCAATTTTGCTCAAGCCCTTTACGCCGGACACCGCCGCCTCCATTTTTGCTCAACTGCAAGCGGATGAAGCCGCTCTCGGCGATTGGGACAAACTGACCTTCGGTTTGGCGAACGGCTACGCCGTGGGCGAAGGCAAACCGCTGTTTGCCCGTTTGGATGAAAAGAAAATCCTTGAAGAGGTTGCCGCCGAACGTGCCGCTAAAGCCGCCGCCGAAAAGAAACCGGAGGGCGTGGCATTTTTGCCGGAAATCCCCATTGATGACTTTGTTAAAATCGACCTGCGAGTGGCGAAAATCGTCGCCTGCGAACCGGTGAAAAAAGCGAAAAAGCTCCTGAAATTGACGTTGGATGACGGCAGCGGCAAAGAACGCACCGTCGCCTCCGGCATTGCTCCTTGGTACAAACCGGAAGACCTTATCGGTCACAACATTGTGCTGGTGGCGAACCTTAAGCCTGCCACCCTTTGCGGTGTTGAGAGTGCCGGAATGATTTTGGCGGCAGATGCCGGCGACAACGACGTGCAGGTGCTGTTCGTGGACAACGTGAAGCCCGGTTCCAAGGTACGCTGAGATGCCTATTTTTGACACACACGCCCATTATGACGACCACGCCTTTGACGAGGACCGTCATTCGTTGCTTTGCTCCCTTCCCGAAAACAACGTGTGCGGCGTCATCAACGCCGCCGTTGATCTCCCCTCTTGCGAAACGAGCCTCTCCCTCGCCCATACACATTCCTTTGTTTATGCCGCCGTGGGAATTCACCCATCGGAGCTTGAGGGATTTTCGCCCGCCGATTTGGAACCGGTTATGGAGCAAATCGCCCGCTTTTATGCAGATGAAAAAGCGGTCGCCATCGGCGAAATCGGGCTGGATTACCACTACGACACCGTCCCCCGTGACATACAAAAACAGTGGTTTGCCCGCCAAGTGGAACTGGCGGTTGCACTGGACGCTCCCGTCATTGTCCATGACCGGGAAGCCCACGAGGACACCCTAAACATCCTAAAACGCTTTAAGCCAAAAGGCGTTGTTCACTGTTTTTCCGGCAGTGTGGAAACCATGAAAGAGGTGGTGTCCCTCGGAATGTATATCGGGCTTGGCGGTGCCACCACGTTCAAAAATGCCATAAAGCCCTTAGAGGTCGCCAAAGCTGTTCCCGCCGACCGTCTGCTCCTCGAAACGGATGCACCGTATATGGCTCCCGTTCCCCTACGAGGCAAACGGTGCGACTCCACAATGATTGCCTACTCGGCGGCGGTGATTGCCGGCGTGCGAGGCATTACGGTGGAGGAACTGCTTTTGCAAACCGAGCAAAACGCCAAAACGGCATTTTCGAAAATCAAATAATCTAAAACAGAGCGATATGTCGTTTGACATATCGCTCTTTTCGCTTTTAAGGGGTCATTTTCAGGTTTTCACTGTTCACTTGTCTGTTTACCCATAAAAAAGAGAGGCTATGCTTTGCATAGCCTCTCCCCGATTTATGTTTTCAATAAATCAGTTAGTTTTTTTGATACCGTAACCACGGGTGTTCTCATAGTGGTTCACCGTGTTGGTGCCGGTCAGGTAGCAGTGGTCGATCGTGAAACGGTTGCCGCTGATGTTGCAAGCGGTAAACGAATATTTCTGACCGTTGGCGGCATACGCAACCCACTTATTCTCCTCATAGCCGTCCTTGTGGCTGGTGCTGCCGGAGAACACGTCATCCGGGTCGGAACCGGCAGTGCTGAACGTACCGTAGACAGTGCCCTTCGGATTCACATAGTAGTTGGTGCCATTCTCCATCGTCATCGTCGGATTGTCGTCCATTTGGACATAGGACGCATCGTTCGTATCGTCCCAATCCTTGATAGCGGCATCATCCGCAAGACCGGTCTTGGTGTAACCGGTAATCGGATAGGACCGCATATACTGGTGGCAATGGTTCTGGAACACGTAGTCGACGCCCACCTCGTTGCAGACGTTGGTCATTCTGTAACGGAGCGACGGCTTGCCATACTCCCAATACGGTTTCGCCGGGTCGGTGGAAGAACCGTTTTGGTTGTAGGTCAGTGCACCGTAAACCGGGCGGTGGAGCAACACGAATTTCCACTCCGCATCGGAAGAGTTCATTTCGTCATGCAAGAACGTGATCTGTTTGTCCTCGAGGCGTTTGAGACCCTCGGAGGAGTTATCGAGCACCACGACTTTCATCGGACCGTAGGTGAACGAATAGTAGCCCTTTTCGGTGGTGTTCGTCACGTTCCAGTTGTTGAAGAAGTATTTCTTCTCGGCATCGTGGTTACCCAAAGTACCGAACATCGGATAACGGCCGAAGAAGTCGGCGTTCGCACCGAACAGGTTGCCGTACTCGAAGGTGTTGATGTTGGTGCTGATATAGTCACCGCCGTGCATCATAAGCTGCGGCGACGTGCCGAAATCGGTAACGCACAGGTCGGATGCCGCAGTCAGCATGTTCTTCAAAATGCCAGACGCCGCCGCACCCTCAGAGAACTGGGTGTCGTTTAAGAAGAGGAAGCTAAAGTTGTCGCCCACGCTGGTAGACGGTTGATAGGTGAAGGAATAGCTTCTCGTCCACACGCCGAGCGACGGGTCACCCACACGGTAAGAGTAGGTCTGACCCGGGGTCAACGTCGTCGGGAACACCGCTTTGTAGGTATAGCGAGTCACATCCGCCGAGGTAGCGTCGACAGTACCAAAGCTCCAATTGTTAATCGGGTCGTAGTCCAGTGTGAGGCACGCCTCGTCGGTGCTCTTCGTGATGTTTGTAATGCTAAGAGCAGACGCATCAAAGGCAGACGGGTCAGTCACAACGCCCTCCATGTACTGGATGGTCGGGTTAGACAGCTCTTTATAGCTGTGGAACGTAAGTCCGTATTGCAAGCAGGTTGCCGGGTCGTTAAACGCCAACGTCACCATATCCGGAACCGCCGGATAATCCGGGTCAAGGACTTTCGGTGTATTGCTGACGGAACCGCCCGAACCGTTCGTACCATTTACCGTAATTTTGACCGGGTCTTTAAAGTCCTCAATTTTGCTGGACCCCATATACCGATTCAAATCACCGGAAATGGTGATATCGGTGGAAGCGGTACCGAGGTCATAAGTGGCGATAACCGTATTGTTGTTGGGAACGCTAATTTCTTTCGGGCTAATGGAAGCACCGTTGGCTTTCAAAGCAAACCAACCAGGAAGTTCACCGTCCGCCTCTTTGTTCTGGGAGTGGTACACATCCGAATAGGTCAGCGTAAGGGTAACCGGCTGACCGATGGTTGCATAGAAGACCTCGTCACGAGTCTGTACATCGGAAGCGTATTTGGTCTTGTGCTCGGTGATGTTCATCTGCACCTTAATGGAGTTCGCCGGCTGAGTAGCCTGAGTAGTTTCGGTCGGGGCGGCACTCGGGTAGATGAAGTTCGGCTGAGACTGAACCTGGCTCGGCTGAGTCTGGGTCGGCTCGGTTTGAGACTGGGTCGATTCGGTTTGAGACTGGGTCTGGCTCGGCTGAGTCTGAGACTGGGTCGGCTCGGTCTGAGACTGGGTCTGGCTCGGCTCGGTCTGAGACTGGGTCTGGCTCGGCTGAGTCTGAGACTGTGTCGGCTCAGTGTAAGACTGTGTCGGCTCAGTATAAGATTGGCTCGGCTGCGTATAAGATTGGCTCGGCTGCGTGTAGGATTGGCTCGGCTGCGTGTAAGATTGGCTCGGGTCAGTTTGCACCGGGACGGTCACAGTCACGGTTTCACCGGGGACAGTCACCGTCACGGTTTCACCGGGAACAATCACAGTCACGGTTTCACCGGGAACAGTCACGGTCACAGTCTCACCGCCGGAACAGACGTGGTCGGCGAATTCTACCGGGAGGTTCGCAACGTATTTGCGTAAAACCAATACGTCTTTCATGTTGATCGCACCGTCGCCGTTGCAATCACCACGAATCATCTGACCATCGGTAAGCGATGCCGCCGAACCGATAACGATCAACGACACGAGCATCGCCAAAATAGCCAGTACTTGGGATAGATGCTTTTGCTTCATGGTATTTCCTCCAAAAAATTTTTTATAACAGCGGAAACCCGCACATTATACAATTACTGTTCGCAATACGTCGCTATCAGCGATACATTGCTTTCCGGCATAACAAAAGTTATCGTTGTAAGAGAGATATCCTCTATTTCCACGCCGGACACCACCCAACGGTCGAACTGCTCGCCACGATGCGGTGAGTTCGCCGTCACGGTGACCCGCTCGCCGGGAGCGGGATGCAGCTCACTCGCCTCGCCCGAAATCACAAAAACCGTATACACAATCGGCGTATAGGTGGCGGTCAACATCACGGGCTCGTTAGGCATCACAAAAGTGGCAAGCTCGCTTCGGGCATCGTCCGGCATCACGTTGCCGCTGTCGCAAATCCAGCGGTCAAACTCAAATCCGTGTTCCGGCAAATCCGCCGTAAGGAATACCGTTTCGCCGGGCATCGCCTCGTCGACGTTTGCACTCCCCTTTACGACGGAAACCGAATGGGCATCCGCCTCCTCTTGACAAGAGCAAGGAGGCAAAGCGGATATAACTCCCGCCACAAATTTGCGAAGGGTCAGAACGTCTTTCATATTCACGTCACCATCGGCATTGGCATCGCCCCGCACAAGCGGGCGATTAACACCAAGGCAATCGTGCGGCGGAAAAGCCGTCACGGTTCCCGCCATATACTGACGCAGAGTCAGTACATCTTTCATATTCACCGCATTATCGGCATTGCAATCGCCACGAATGGGCGAAATACCGTCTGCCAAAACAGCCGGCGAAATCGACACCAAACAAAGGCATATCGCCAACGTAGATGCGAGCATACGTAGGCACGTTTTCATAGGACACCACTCTTTGAAAAACGATATTTTCACACATAGTATTATAAACTATCTTCTTGAAAATTGCAAGAGAAAAAAGTACCCATTCGTTGGAGAATGGGTGCTTTTAAGTTTAACAATTAAATCGACGGGAGATTTTCCACTTGATTATTTTGCTCTTCCAGTTCCTCCAGCTCTTCGTCCGTCAATCGGCCGAAGTTTTGCGGGTCATCAAGAGCAAATTCGAATTCATCTGCCGTTCTTTGCTCCGAGCCCACGTTATTTTCAGGCTGTTCAAGCTGATTAGGTTGCTTGGGCTGCTCGTTCTGGTTGGGCTGTTCTTGATCGCCCAATTCGCTGTATCCCGGAATTTGGGAATCGGAAATCACCGTATAAACGGTATGAGCATCATCCTCGATTTTTTCACCGTCCTCCGGGGCATTGCCGTTCTCCGACACGTTGCCGTTTTGCGAAGCATTGAGATTCTCGCCCGATTCGGCGATTTCTTTTTTCTCCGGAACTTCCTCATGCTCATTCCACTCGTTAGCAAGCTTGTTCATATCGGCTTCGGATACTTCAACATTGTCCATATTCTTTTCGTTGGACGCTTTTAACGGGCTGTAAGTATAGAAGAAATCGTTTTCAACCTCCGTATAGGTATCCGCAGCATTGTTTTTCTCTTCGCCAAGACTGCTGTACTCAAGCCAGTTACGCTGTAATTGTTCTTGGTTAGAGAACGCCGGCTCCGGCATAATGGTGCTGTCGGCAGAGGCAATTTCTTTCTCCATCGTTTCATCGGTGGTTTTCAGCTCTTTTGCCAACAATCCGCTCATCGTGCCGCAGGTATTCACGATATCGGTCGCAAACATCATACGGTTATAGCGGAACGTGGTACCGCCGAACAGGCGATAACCCCAGTCTTTGGCACGGGCATCCAAATACGCTTGTGCCGTCTGTTGCAATCCGGTCAAACGGGTTACGATTTCCTGGTTCGACAGCTTGCCGGCCGCCAAATCGTTTTTGAGGTTCAGCAAACTCTCTTTCAAAGCCGTATAGTGCGAGCCGTTCTTGTGGTCCCATTTTCCGTTTTTGAACGTGTTGCCCACTTCCACGTTATCATAGAAGTTGGTAATTTTCTCAAGAACCTCTTTCGACCGCTCATCCATCTGGCAAATATTCTCTTTTTCCGAACGCAATCCATGCACGGTTTCGGCACAGCTCTTTTTCATTTGCACCAATTCCGCCGCATCTTTCACAAGATAACCATGTTCTTTTTCAAGAGTTTCAAGGTCTTTTTTGGATGACGTTTTCAGTTTTTTCAGTTTTTCAAAAGCCGCTTTCTCCGCCTCATCCGCTTCGTCGGCTTCCTTATGAACCTTATTAAACTCTTCGGTGACTTTTTTCAGTTCTTCTTCACGGGTCTTTTTGTTTTTAGAAGCGAGATCATAAGCCGCCTGTGCCTCTTTGCTTTGTTTTTTCGTTTCCTCTAAAACAAGAAGATGCTGATCTTTCTGAATATCTTTGTATTTTTCAACCTCTTGTTTTTGGGCTTTTTCGGCGTTTTGCTCGGCGGCACTTTCTTTGATTTTTTCAAGATCGAGCTTCTTCTTTTCGATAGCGTTTCTCATCTCATCCAGATGAGCATTGCCGTCATTGACAAACGCTTCTTTTTCCGCCTGAATCTTCTGATAATCTTTGATTGAGCTCACAAAGGCAGACAGCTTGCCCTGCAAATCGGACAGTTCACTGCGAAGTTTAACGGAAACTGCCAGCGGATTCGGGTTCTCTTTGGTAGGAATGGTAGAGCCCAGTATATTCATAGCGGCGACGACACCCGCAGTGCAGTCATACTTAAACGACATAAAGCCATTACCGACCTTAACAACTTCCTCGTCACGATACAGCATATCAAAGTAGCTGGCATACCGCATCGACCACGTATAAACCGGCATAGCCTTTTGGGAAATCTTTTTGATATCCGAAGGCAACTTGGTACGAAGGGCTTCGATAACCGTTTCCGTCTCCGATTGCGTAAGATTTAATTGTCCCGTCAGGCTGGAGCTATCCGTTTGGGTTTGTTCAATCTCACGGTCAGCGGCTTTCAGTTGCGGAATGGCGGCAATATCCTTGTCATTAAACAGTTCGTTTTTGGTAGACGGGTTATGACTTGCGTTGAAAAGACGGGTATCAAAGTCCGCTTTTTTTGTTTCAAATTCTTTTTCGGCTTCGGACAGTTTTTGTTCGTCCGCTTTGATGTCCGCTTCTGCCTTTTCAGCCAAAAGGTTGAAATCCTCCACGCCGTCCGCCTTTTCTTCTGCGTTGACATTTTCCGAAGAAGACGGCTCGGAGTTTTCCATTTCCTTGAGCCTGTTCTCTTGCTCCTCCACCTGCAACTTCCAGTGGTCAAGTGTCGCTTTTGCGGCTTCAAGAGCTTCATTTGCTTTTTCAAGATTTTTTTCTGCTTCCGCTTTTTTCTCGTCCAAAGGCGTACATTCTCTCTGTTTTTCGCCGGTGAGTTCTTGGCAAGTCTGAAGCTCTTTTTCGGCTTCAATAACCGAATCGTGCAGCTCTTTCTTCTTCTGTTCGTAGATTTTCTCTACCATTTCCGGCCCTTCAATTTTTGTGCCGAAAAACGGAACTTCTGTATCTTGCCAAGCATAATGATACGCTTTTTCATTATACTGGGACAATTTCTGCATACAGTATTTCATCTGGCTATTACGCAATTCAACATCACTGTTGATTTGATTGATTGCCACACTCTCGTAATCCGCCAGCGAGCGGTCTAACTGGTTGCTCAAGTGGAACAACGCCTTAAAGCTGTTCTCTTTGGCGTATTTGCCGCCCGTTTCCTTGTTCAATTCATAAAGAATTTTGCTGAAAGTGCGACCGTTTTGGTCTTTACCGACCGCAAGATCCTGTGCCATTTTATGAATATCTTTGAGCGACTCGACATGGCTCGGGCCACCCTCCATTTCGTTCATCGTGGTTTCCTGCAGTTTGGTTTCGAAACGGGTAATATCACGAATTTTCCCAAGAAGCTCGCTCGCCAATTCAGCCACCACACCGGGTTTTCCGGTAAGGCGATTCAAGAACGCCACGGCCTGCTGTTTCGGGTATTCCTCATCATCGTGTTTTTTTACCCAATCTACGTAGCCCGCATCGCCTGTCTTATATTTGAGATTACTGTTATCCAAATCGCTTTTAAACCAGCCGATACTTTGACGAGAATGCTTCACATTCAGCATATCTGTCGGTTCGGTTTTATACGGTTTCATCGGTCTTCCCATCATCAACACTCCTCATTTGCTTTTTTGGGGTCATTCACACATAATACCCCGTATTTTTCGAAAAAATTACATCGAAAAATAAATTTTCATCAAAATTTTCCAAACTTCTTTTTGAGTATACCATATTTTTGCAAAAAAATCAAGAAAAAGAGCAGGGACTCGCCTGCTCTTTTCTCATTAGGAATTTTTGATAACACCGAACTTGTCGTAATATTGAAGATTACTGCCGTTGTCATCCACATAGCAAGCATCCACCGAAAGCGTGTTGCCATTGATATGATAGATAGCAAAAGAGTTCGCCTTACCGCTTGCATATTTGGCAAGGTAATCCGGCTGTGTATCCGCCGCAGACGCACCACGGTAGATATGCTCCACGTTGGAAGCCGCCGTTGCGGTTTCGGTATAAATCGGTGCACCCGGGTTGACGGTGTATTCATACCCGTTTTGGGTCTGCGTTGTCCAGCCGGTGGCTACCGTTCCCATCGAAGTAATCGGCTTCGTGCGGGAATACATGTGCACGTGGGCTTGCACCACCATATCCACATGGTACTGGTTGAATACCGGCTCCAACGCCGCACAGAGATCATCATCCATCGGGTCCTCTTCTTTTTCACCAACGCAGGTGTACATCGGACGGTGGAAATAGACAAACTTCCATTGCTTGTCAGACGCCGCCAAATCACTGCTCACCCACGAAAGCTGGGTGGCATCAATTTCCGAATCCTTACTGATGTTCAAAGCCACAAAGTGGGCATTGCCGTAATCGTAGGAGTAGTAAATACCCGTAGAAGTGGATTGACCGCCGTTGCGAGTGCTTTCCTTGAGGTTTACGTTGATAAGGCGATACACCTCACTGGTACCGACCGTATCGTGGTTGCCGGAGGCACACATCAGCGGATATTTCGTGAAGAAGTCGGCATTGCCGGTAACTTCCGCCGCATAGGTCCACAGATAGTTACCGGCGTCGGAAAAGTCACCGCCGTGGAGCAGCATCGCCGGATTCGGGCAAATGCTCAAAGCCGATTGCAACACGTTACGCATACGGTTTTGAATACCCACGGTATACGGGGTATACTGCGAGTCGGACATCCAAATGAACGAGTAATCGGTCGGATTTTGGGCACGGGTAGTGAAGCTGTAAATCGGGCTCCATACCTGCTCGCCGTCGGCGTTCTTTCCGCCCACACGGTAGCTGTACGTCGTGCCATAGGAAAGCACCGGCAGTGCCGCTTTGTGGGTGTAATCGTCGGTTTTCGGCATCGTTCCGGCAGAGTTATTACGCTCCTCATATTTCGCCGTAAAACTAAAATCGGTCGGATTGTAGTTATATGCCATAAAGTCGCTGAACATCTCGGTGCTGGCGTTGACCGACAAGGCGGAGGCAAAGTCGGTCGTCTCTCCCTGCACGTATTGCACCACCGGCTCCGACAGCGTTTCATAGCTGTGGAAAGTGATGCCGTACATAGTCGCATCCTTATCGTTGAACGTGAGCGTAATGCGGTCGATGACCGTATCCGCATCCGGGTCAAGCAAGAAGTCAGGTGCCAAATGCGTGACGCCCGGCTCCGTAGTTGTCTGCGTCGGCGTGTTGCCGCCTTGACCGTTGACCGAAACGGTAAACGGATCGTGGTTCGGGTGTTTCACCGTGCCGCCAATCGTGCTGTCGCCGGTGACATTCACCGTATACGTAAACACAATGTCGTTCGCTTCGGTAATCACAATCGAATCC
>JAZRVH010000021.1:0-41056 GCA_045598965.1 Acutalibacteraceae bacterium | reverse complement strand
CCAAGCGCTTAGAGCCCATCGTCCAAGCGGCAAAAGAGCAGGATGCCTGCGAAGCCGCCAAGGCGGATGCCGGGGCGCTGCTTTCCGACCCTGCCGCCGATGCGGAGCTCAAAGCCCTCGCCGCCGAGGAACTGGCGAGCGCCACCGAGCGGCTCGCCGCCCTCGAAACCGAACTGAACCTGTTGCTTCTCCCGCGCGACCCGATGGACGGGCGGGACGTGATGCTCGAAATCCGCGGCGGTGCGGGCGGCGAAGAATCCGCGCTGTTCGCCGCCGAACTGTTTCGGATGTACACAATGTACGCCGCCGAAAAGGGCTGGCAAATCGAGGTGCTTTCCGCGAACGAAACCGAACTCGGCGGCGTGAAAGAACTCACCGCCAAAGTGTCGGGCGACGATGCGTACAGCCACCTGAAATTCGAATCCGGCGGCCACCGCGTTCAGCGCGTGCCCGAAACCGAATCCGGCGGCCGTATCCACACCTCCGCCGCCACCGTGGTGGTTATGCCCACCGTGGACGAGGTAGAGGTAGACATTCGCCCCGAAGACATCAAAATGGACGTGTACCGTTCCTCCGGAGCGGGCGGCCAAAAAGTCAACAAAACCTCCTCTGCCGTTCGCTTAACCCACATTCCGACCGGCATTGTGGTGGCTTGCCAAACGGAACGCAGTCAGTACCAAAACCGAGACACCGCCATGGCGATGCTCCGTGCCCAGCTCTATGAGCGAGAGCGGCTCGCCCGAGACAGTGCCGTTGCCGCTGAACGCAAATCGCTTGTCGGCTCCGGCGACCGCAGTGACCGCATCCGCACCTATAACTTCCCACAGGGTCGTGTCACCGATCACCGCATCGGATTGACACTCTATAAATTAGACCGTGTCATGAACGGCGATTTGGATGAGCTGTTTGAAGCTCTCCTCTCTGCCGAACAAACCGAAAAATTAGCCGCATCGGGAGGGACGGTATGAACCCGATTGAAACCAAAATGCTAAAAAACACCCCTGCCGATATTGCCCTTGCGGCACAACTGCTCAAGCAGGGAAAATTGGTGGTTATGCCCACCGAAACCGTCTACGGCCTTGCCGCTGACGCCCGAAACGAAGCGGCGGTTGCCGCCATATTTGAGGCTAAGGGTCGTCCCCAAGACAATCCGCTCATCGTGCATATCAGCGACTTGTCCGAGCTGCCGGCACTGGTAACATCCGTCCCGGAAGCGGCAAAGCGACTTGCCGCCGCCTACTGGCCCGGCCCGCTCACCATGATTTTGCCCCGAGGGGACTCTATTCCCGCCATGGTATCCGCAGGGCTTAACACCGTCGCCGTACGGTTTCCGTCCCACCCGGTCGCACAAGCCCTCATCCGTGAAAGTGGCTGTCCGCTGGCGGCACCGTCGGCAAACCTATCCGGCAGTCCCAGCCCCACCACAGCGGCACACGTGGCGGCCGATTTGTCCGGCCGTGTCTCTGCCATTGTGGACGGCGGCCCCTGTGAGGTTGGGCTGGAATCCACCGTAATCTCCCTTACCGGCGACAAGCCCCGTCTGCTCCGTCCAGGCGGCATTACACTCGACCAGCTTCAAGCCGTTTTAGGCGATGTGGAGGTGGACGATGCCGTCACCCACAAGCTAAAAGAGGGAGCCGTTGTCGCCTCTCCCGGAATGAAATACAAGCACTATGCCCCCAAAGCTCACGTCATTCTCGTAAAGGGCTCGCCCGCCGATTTTGCCGCTTTCGTCAACGAAAAAAAGGCCGACGGCGTTTATGCCCTTTGCTTTTCCGGCGAAGATCACGCCCTCACCGTCCCCACCCTCACCTACGGAAAGCGAGAGGATACCGTCGCCCAGGCACAACAGCTGTTTTACTGCTTACGCCACGCCGACGAGCTTTCGGCCAAAACACTTTATGTCGCTTGCCCGCCCGAGGAGGGCGTGGGCTTAGCGGTTTATAACCGGCTGCTTCGTGCCGCCGCATTCGAGGTGATTTCCCTTGACACCGACCAAACAGAAAAAACCGAATAACCCCGTTGTTTTGGGGTTAACCGGCCCCACCGGAAGCGGTAAAACCGTCGTCGCCGAAACACTCAAAGCCCTCGGTGCCGCCGTCATTGATGCAGACGCCGTCGCACGAAAAGTGGTGGGAAAAGGCGAGCCTTGTCTTGCCGCTTTGACAAAAGAATTCGGAAGCGGGATTCTTAACGCCGACGGCACACTAAACCGTCACGTCCTCGCCCATTTGGCGTTTGCCAGCGACGAAAAAACCGCTCTGTTGACCGCCGTGACCCATCCGTTCATTTTATCCGAAATGCGAAAAGAACTGCACGATGCCGCCGAAAGCGGCGTGCCGCTGATTGTGGTGGATGCTCCGCTGTTGTTCGAATCGGCATTTGACACCGTTTGCGACAAAACCGTTGCCGTTCTTTCTCCTCGTTCCACCCGCCTTGCCCGCATCTGCGAACGTGACGGCATTTCTAAATCGGATGCCACCGCCCGCATCGACCGTCAGCCGGAGGATGATTTTTATTGTTCCCGTGCCGACCGTATCATCCAAAACACCGGCGACCTTGCCGCATTACAAGCCGCCTCCAAGGAGATTTTTCAATGGCTCATTCCGTAAAAAAGCGTCGCAAAAAGCGGCGGCTGTCAACCTTTTTGTTGGCTGTCGTCTTTGTGTTTTGTGCGATTGCTCTGTTTCTTTTGACCTTTTTCCCGCTGTCCTATGACGAGGAAATTTCCACCGCCTGCGAAACCTATAACCTATCTCCGTCGCTGGTCTACGCCATCATTCGAGTGGAAAGCAATTTCGATCCGAATGCCAAATCCAACGCCGACGCCATAGGACTTATGCAAATTACCCCCTCCACCTACGCTTGGTCCATCTCTCGCAAGCATGTCAGCTGGAACGCCGATACCGACGTATTGTCCGATCCTTCCGTCAACATTATGACCGGTGCTCATATTCTATCGCTTCTCTATGAGCAGCTTGGCGAAACCGACACCGTCATCGCCGCTTACAACGCCGGCATCGGCAATGTACAGCAATGGCTGGATACCCCTCAGTACAGTCGTGACGGAAAAACTCTCGACTCCATTCCCTACGGCGAAACCGACCGCTATCTCAAAAAAATCAAACGAGCCCGCTTCGCCTACAAATTGATATACAACCTTGATTGAATTAAAGGAGTGTTTGACTATGGAAAAAACCAAACGTGAAGCCCTGAAAGCCGAACTGCTTGCCAAAAAACCGCAAGCGGTGTTTCTCAACGCCTTCGAGCTTAAAAAAACCGACGCCTACGCCGAGGAATATAAAGCTTTCCTCTCCGCCGCCAAAACCGAGCGTGAAGCGGTAAAGCTGGCAGTCAAAACCGCTGAGGATAACGGGTTTGTCCCCTTTGAAGCGGGCAAGAAATACCGTGCCGGTGACAAAATCTACTGTGTCAACCGTGAAAAAGCGGTGATTCTTGCCACCATCGGCACCCGTCCGCTGTCCGACGGCGTATCGTTAGCAATCGCCCACATCGACTCTCCCCGTCTTGACTTAAAGCCCAACCCGCTGTATGAAAAAGACGGATTCGCCTATTTCGATACCCACTACTACGGCGGCATCAAAAAATATCAATGGGCAACCATTCCGCTGGCTTTGTACGGCGTCGTCGTCAAAAAAGACGGCACCGTCGTCGACGTAAAAATCGGCGACGAAGCGGGCGACCCCGTGTTTGTCGTCACCGACCTGCTCATCCATTTGAGCGGCGAGCGAATGCAAATGAAAGCCTCCGAAGTCATTGACGGCGAGCATCTCGATTTGCTCATCGGCTCTCGCCCGCTGGACGACAGTGCCGAATCCGACCTCATCAAGCTCAACATTATGAAGCTTCTCCACGACAAATACGGAATTACCGAAGCGGATTTCCGTTGTGCAGAGCTGGAAGCCGTGCCCGCCGGCTGTGCCCGTGACGTGGGCTTTGACCGCAGTATGATTGGTGCCTACGGTCACGATGACCGTGTGTGTGCCTATCCGGCACTGACGGCACTGCTTTCCCTCAAAAAACCCACCTTTACCGCCGTCACCGTGTTGACCGATAAAGAGGAAACCGGTTCCGCCGGCGTATCCGGAATGCGAGGAACCTATCTCCAAAACTTCTTAGCCGACCTTGCCGCTCCTTATGGCATCGAACTGCGTCACGTGTTGTCCCGCTCGTTGTGCCTGTCGGCGGACGTGAATGCCGGCTATGACCCGCTGTATCCCGAACAAACCGAAACCCGCAACTGCTCCGTTTTGGGCGGTGGCGTTGTGCTGACCAAATATACCGGTGCCCGTGGCAAATCCGGCACATCGGATGCTTCCGCCGAGTTGATGGGCAAATTCCGCACCATTATGGATGCCGAGGATGTCGCCTGGCAAGTGGGCGAACTGGGCAAGGTGGACGGCGGCGGCGGCGGAACCATTGCCCAATTCATTGCCGACTTGGATGTGGACACCGTGGATTTGGGTGTGCCGGTTCTCTGTATGCACGCTCCCTTTGAGGTGGTATCCAAAACCGACGTGTATATGGCCCACAAAGCCTTTGCGGCACTGCTTGCCCGCAAAGCGTAATTTCAGCTTACCCCAAAAAGGAGGTGCAACCGTGACTGTCGGTTTTTTCACTCTCGGCTGTAAAGTCAATCAATACGAAACCCAAGCCATGCGAGAACAACTGACAGCGGCAGGCTTCCTCTCCGTTGACCCCGAGGTCACCTCTGCCGACGTACTGGTTGTCAACTCCTGTTCGGTCACCGCCGAATCCGACCGCAAGGCACGGCAACTGTGCCGCCGTCTCCGGCGAGATAATCCGAACGCCGTGCTTGTACTCTGCGGCTGTTCCTCCCAGGCCTATCCCGATGCCGCCGCCGAGCTTCCGGTGGACGTGGTACTCGGAAACGCCTGCCGCACCGACCTGTTATCCGCTATTAAGGAGTTTTGCCGCACCCATTCTCAAGTGGTGCGTGTTCCCGCTCACTCTAAACAATTCGAGCCGCTGTGCATCACCGATTTTGACGAACGCACACGAGCTTTTGTGAAAATCGAGGACGGGTGCGACCGCTTTTGCTCCTATTGCATCATCCCCACTTCCCGTGGACGTATTCGCTCCCGGGATTTGGGTTCCCTTAAAACCGAACTGCAAGCCCTTGCACAAAAAGGCTTTCGAGAGGTGGTGCTTACCGGCATCAATCTCACCGCTTTCGGCAAAGAATCGGGATTAGACCTTGCCGATGCCGTCACCATCGCCGAGGATATTTCCGGCATTGAGCGGGTACGTCTCGGCTCGCTGGAGCCGGAGGATATGACCCCCGCCCTCATCGAAAAGCTCAAAGCCGCTAAGAAGCTTTGCCCTCAATTTCATCTGTCCCTTCAAAGCGGCTGTGACGAGACGCTAAAACGAATGCGTCGCCGCTACGACACGGCGTTGTACGCAAAAATTTGCGAGGATTTACGCCTCGCTTTTCCCACCTGTGCCATCACCACCGACATCATGGTTGGCTTCCCCGGCGAAACCGAGGAGGAATTTGCCGCTTCTCTCGCCTTTGCCGAACACATCGGCTTTGCACGAGCCCATGTGTTCGCCTATTCCAAGCGGGAGGGCACTCCCGCCGCCGTGGCTCCTTTGCAAGTATCCGCCACCGAAAAAAACCGTCGCAGTCACCAAATGACCGCCTTATGCAACCGCACCCACAACACGTTTTTGGAAAAACAAATCGGTGCAACCGCCATCCTGCTCACCGAGCAAAATGACGGCGAATTCACCGACGGCTATACCGAAAACTATACGCCGGTCAAGGTGCATGGTGTGTTTTCACAAAACCAATTACTGCCCGTGCGTTTAACCGCCGTCCAAAACGGGGTATGTATCGCCGAGCCCCTTTCAACACCTTGAGTACATACACCAAAGGCAGGGCTGAAAACAGCACCTGCCTTTGTTTATACCGTTCGCAAAAAAGCGAATCGCATTTTCTTTTATTTTCGCTTTACTTTCCGAAATAGATGTGCTACAATACCGGTATTCACGTAAAGCTTTGCGTTTGAGAGGTGTTCTGTATGAACCACAAACGAATTTTATTCACCATCGGTCAGGTGATTATGGTGGAGGCGGCATTTTTGACACTTCCGCTTTTGGTTGCCGCCGTTTATAACGAAAACATCCTCGCCTTTCTCATTCCCGCCATCGGTGCGTTGGTGCTTGGCGGAACACTCACACTTCTGTTCCGCAACGCCTCTTATGAGCTTCGCTCCGGCGACGGAATGGTCATTGTTTCGGGAGCGTGGCTCGGAATGTCCCTCATCGGTGCCATTCCCTTCGTCCTCGCCATCGAAAGCTGTTCTTACGTTGACGCCTTTTTCGAAACCGTCAGCGGATTCACCACCACCGGTGCCTCTGTGCTCCCCCACGTTGACCTCTTGCCGAAATGTATTCTCTTTTGGCGTAGCTTCACCCACTGGATTGGCGGTATGGGCGTTTTGGTGTTTGTCCTCTCAATTGCCGAGCGGTCTTTCGGCAAATCCATCCACATTCTCCGTGCCGAAATGGCAGGGCCTGACGTGGACAAGGTGGCTCCTACCGCCCGTGCCACTACCAAGCTTTTGTACTATCTCTACATATTCCTTACTCTGGCGGAAATCGTCGCCCTGCTCTGTTGCAAAATGTCACTGTTCGACAGCGTGTGCCACTCTCTCGCCACCGCCGGCACCGGCGGCTTCGGCATCAAGGGCGACAGCGTCGAATCCTATAACGCCGCCGCACAAATCGTCATCACGGTGTTTATGTGGCTGTTTGGCGTCAGCTTTAACGTGTATTTCCTCATTCTCGCCAAACGCTGGAAAGACCTGAAAAAGCAAGACGAATTGTGGTATTATACCGGCATCACTCTTGTGGCAGCTGTCCTCATCACACTTTCTGTTGCACCGCTTTACGACTCTGTCGGAGACGCCATTTGTGCCGCCTTTTTCGCCGTATCGTCCATGATAACCACTACCGGTTTTTCCACCGCCGACTATGCCACCTGGCCGGAATTCTCCCGGGCCATTCTGTTCTTCCTTATGTTCTGCGGCGGCTGTATCGGCTCCACGGCGGGCGGACTTAAAATCGGGCGTATTATCGTAATGCTGCGCAACGCCAAAAACGACTTAAAACGTGCCGTCCACCCCCGCACCATCAAAGGCACCTCTCTAAACGGCAAAACACTCGACCCCGGTACCGTTTCCGGCATCAATACCTATTTTGTGCTGTATATTGCCATTATCTTTGTCACATTCCTTTTGCTGGCACTCGAACCTACCAGCTTCGAAACGGACATCTCCGTTGCCGTCGCCTGCGTCGGCAACATCGGCCCCGCCTTTGGCGAGGCAGGCCCGATGGCAGGCTATGCGTTGTATTCCGATTTTGCCACCGTGGTGCTCAGCTTTGCGATGCTCCTCGGCCGTCTTGAAATCTACCCGCTCTTGGCGTGCATTATGCTTCGCTCGGACAAAAAACGAACCTAAAAAGAACCTAAAAAATCCCCACAGTCGAACGACTGTGGGGTTCTTTTTTTATTCCTCCAAAATATACGGTTCCACCAAATCGAGCAGCGGCGAGCCTAACGTGACGGTCATCAAAAGACCCTCTGCTACATATTCTTCGCTTTCCACCGCTCCGTCCTTTCGACAGCGACCCGCCAATGCCCCCTCCTTAAACGGCAGTAAAAGCTTTACCCGTCGGCGGTCCGGGGGCAACGCCGCCGCCACCGCTTCCAATAACGCCTCAACTCCCTCGCCGGTTTTGGCACTGATACACACCGTTTGTGCATCGGTATGCGGATAGGGAGGAAGTGCCTTATCGCACTTGTTGAGCACCGCAATCATCGGCTTGTCGCCGCATCCAAGCTCCTCCAAAAGAGCCTTGGTAACCGCAAAATGCTCAGCGGCCTCATCGCTTGCGGCGTCGCACACATTAAGAATAACGTCTGCCTCCACCGCCTCCTCCAGTGTCGAACGAAAGGCGTTAACGAGATGGTGGGGAAGTCGACGCACAAACCCAACCGTATCAATCAAAAGCACCTGTCGTCCGTCCGGAAGCTTCAGTCCTCTTGACACGGGGTCAAGGGTGGCAAATAACATATCCTCCGCCAACACACCGGCATCGGTCAAATAGTTGAGAAGCGTGGATTTACCCGCATTGGTATACCCCACCAACGCCACTGTGGAAACACCGGTTTTTTTGCGGTGGTCTTTTAGATTTCCTCGCCGTTTTTCCACCTCGGCAAGCTGTTCCTTTAAGCTCGCAATCCGCCGGCGAATATGGCGGCGGTCACTTTCGAGTTTTGTTTCGCCGGGGCCTCGGGTTCCGATACCGCCTCCAAGGCGGGACAACCCCGCTCCCTGCCCCGCAAGCCGAGGCAATCGGTATTGCAGCTGTGCCAGTTCCACTTGAATACGGCCCTCCGCCGAGCGGGCACGAGCGGCAAAAATATCCAAAATCAATGTGGTGCGGTCAATAATGGGCTTGCCGACAATATCCTCTAAATTGCGTTGTTGGGTGGCGGTCAATTCTCGGTCAACAATCACGATTTCCGCTTCCACCTGATCACACAAATCCCGCAATTCCTCGGCACGACCACTTCCGATACACGTGGCGGCAGACGGCGTGTCTCGTTTTTGGCAAAGCTCGGCCACGGTCTGTGCTCCGGCGGTTTTGGCAAGCTCCCGCAATTCCGCAAAAGCGGTTTCCACATCGTATTCGCCGGTGTCCAACGCCACCAATACAGCTTTTTGGGGTTCTTGCTCGATACCGATTTCCGTCAAGCCGTCCACCTCCTTTTTTTTTTGCAAAATTTCGTTCATTTCATAGTATACCCGAACTTTTCCCCACTTGCAACCCTAAATTTTCCTCAAAAAACTAAAAAAACCGGTTGCACTCTTTCTTTTTTTAGATTATAATGTATTTTGTATAAGTATGTAGAGGAGGGATACGGTGTTTGCGTATTTGGATAACAGTGCCACCACAAAAGTGTGTACTGCCGCCGCCGAAAAGGCATCAAAAATGATGACCGAATGCTACGGCAACCCCTCCTCGCTCCACTCTCTCGGCTTTGCGGCTGAACGAGAGCTTACCGCCGCCCGTGAGAGCGTGGCAACGCTTTTGAAAGCGGATCCTACGGCTGTCACCTTTACCTCCGGCGGAACCGAAGCAAATAACTTAGCTATTCTCGGTGCCGCCAACGCCAAAAAGCGGCGAGGCAACCACGTTATCACGACCGCCATAGAACACCCCTCCGTTTTAGAAGCTTTTGCACGGCTTGAGGCGGACGGCTTCGAAGTGACACGAGTTGCCCCGAAGCGAGACGGAACCATTTGTCCCCGTGACCTGCTTGACGCTTGCCGTGCCGACACGGTGTTTGTCAGTGCCATGGCGGTCAACAACGAAACCGGTGCCGTTTTTTCGTGGGAATCGGTTGCCCCCGCCATAAAGCGAAAGTCCCCGCTCGCCACACTCCACTGTGATGCGGTTCAAGCAGCGGGAAAATTGGCACTTTCGTTTGACAAAATGGGCGTGGACCTCTGCTCGGTCAGCGGACACAAGCTTCACGCTCCCAAAGGCGTAGGTGCTCTGTTCGTTAAAAAAGGCACTCGGCTCGTTCCTCCCGCCGCCCTCGGCGGAGGCCAGGAAAAAAGCCTGCGTTCGGGAACGGAAAATATGCCCGCCATCGCCGCTTTCGGTGAAGCGGTCAAGGCTCTTCCCTCTCCCGCTGAACAACACCGCCACTATGAAGCTTTGCGAGCCTATCTCCTCGCCCTCCTCTCGGATGTGGATGACGTCGTGCTCCACACTCCCGAAACCGCCGCTCCCTATATCGTCCACCTCTCTCTGCTCGGACGAAAAAGCGAAACTCTTGTACACGCTCTCGCCGAAAGGGAGGTTTACGTGTCCGGCGGCTCCGCTTGTGCCAAAGGCAAAAAGAGCCACGTGTTACAGGCCATGCAGTTGCCCCAAGCAGAAATTGATTCCTCACTGCGTATCAGTTTTTCGACGCACACGAACGAAGACGAACTCCGTGCATTTTATGATGCTCTTCTCTTTGCACGAGATACTCTCGTGCACACCTGACCCCCAAAAGGAGGATTATTATGGACAACAAGGATAAAAAATATATCGACCGGTGGGAAGAAAAGGAATTCCTCACCGATTGGGTGAAGCATGCCCCCGCCGGTTCTCTTGATAAATCGGTGGACGATATTTTGGCGGAGCTCGGCTATAACAGTACCTCTGTGCCCACACCGCCCGCTCAAGCGGCGGCACAACAGCCTCGTCCTGCTCAGCCGGCGGCACAGCAGCCTCGTCCCGCTCAGCCGGCGGCACAACAGCCTCGTCCCGCTCAAGCGGCGGCACAACAGCCTCGTCCCGCTCAAGCGGCGGCACAACAACCTCGTCCCGCTCAACCGGCGGCACAACAACCTCGTCCTGCTCAGCCGGCGGCACAACAACCTCGTCCCGCTCAAGCGGCGGCACAGCAGCCTCGTCCTGCTCAGCCGGCGGCACAACAGCCCCGTCCCGCTCAACCGGCGGCACAACAGCCCCGTCCCGCTCAGCCGGCGACACAACAGCCCCGTCCCGCTCAGCCGGCGACACAACAGCCCCGTCCCGCTCAAGCGGCGGCGGCACCCATCCCGGTGGCACGGCCCACGATTACCCCTGCCCAAAAGCCGCTTACCCCGTATGCCAAACCGGCGGCAGGGGCAAATGTCACGCCTCCCGCCGACACGGCAAAACCCGCCGCCAATCCCACAAACAGCATGTCCAAAGCGGCGGCTTCCTCCACCGTTCAAAAGAAGAAAAAGAAGGACAAATGGATTTGGCGTTTTCTCGGCAACATTCTGCCGAAAAAAGGTGATGGTTTCTTAGAACTGCTCCGCAAAGGCATTTGCGTTTGTGCTATTTTTGTTTTAGTTGGAAGCTCCTGTGTGCTCCTCAACGACTTTGTTCTCACCCCGTTCTCCGGCTCAAGCACTGTCAGCCACGTCAGCGATATGCGTAAAAAGCCGGTTGACCCCAACGAGGACACAAGCATCTATCCTGCCGGTATTCTCGACTCGTTCAAAAACCTGTACAAGAAAAACAAGGACACCATCGGCTGGATTACCTATAAATCCACCAGCCCGTATTGGCACGAAAAGCTGGCCAATCCCGGCTATGTTGTCACCCAATCCAACGACAACGACTTTTATCTCCACCGTGACTTTGACAAGGCGGACGACCGCAACGGCACAATTTATATGGACTATCGCTGTGATTACAGCACCAAAGAAGCCGCCGAAAACGCCCGTGTCACCATTCTTTACGGTCACAATATGTATAGCGGATTGATGTTCGCCAACGTCAACAAACTGCTGGACAGCCTGTCGTTCGCCCAGTCCGCTCCCGTGGTGGAATTCAGTTCGCTTTACAGCGAAAACAAATATAAGGTCTTTGCTGTTCTCAGCCACGACAGCACCGAGGAAGGTGCCTACAACTTCCTGCAAACCGATTTTGAAACCGACCAGCAATTCCTCGAATATATTGCCGAGGCTCGCCTGCGTTCGTGGTATAACTACAACGCTGTTGACGTGCGTGCCGATGACCAAATCCTCATTCTGTTCACGTGCAGTAACACCTACCAAACCACGATGGGTAAAGAGGGCCGCACCATTTTGCTCGCCCGCAAGGTGCGAGAGGGCGAATCCGCCGAGGTGGACATCTCCACCATCACCGACAACACCGGCAAGCTGATGCCCCGCCAGTGGTACACCAACAATTCGCTGAATTTGCCGGAGTATTATAACTCTCAGGACGCCGCAAGCCAGGCGGTTCGTGCGGCAATGCAACAATAAGAATGTGAGGATGTTTTATGAACCCCGAACAAACAGAACTGATACTCATAAAAAACGGCGAATTGGCTCTCAAGGGCTTAAACCGCAACACCTTTGAGGCGATTTTGTGTAAAAATTTACGCCGCAACCTAAAACACGTAGGCAATTTTGAAATCACAAAATCGCAATCCACCGTCTACGTATTCCCGAAAACCCCTGACGAGGATTTGGATTTAGCGGCAGAGCGTGTCTCCAAAACCTTTGGCATTGCGGCCTATTCCCGTGCCAAAATGGTGGAAAAGGATTTGGATGCGATTTGTCACGCCTGTGCCTCGTATTTTGAAGATGCTCTGAATCTCGCTTCCACCTTCAAGGTAGAAGCCAAGCGTGCCGACAAACGCTTTGCCCATCCGTCCCCGGAAATTTGTGCCACTGTGGGCGAATATTTGCTGAATGCTTTCCCGCATTTGCAAGTGGACGTACACACCCCGGATATCACCGTGGTGGTTGAGGTGCGTGATTTCGGTGCGTTCATCCACGCCCTGCAGCTTCCCGGTGCCGGCGGTATGCCGGTAGGAACCGGCGGCAAATGCGGGTTGTTGCTCTCCGGCGGTATCGACTCTCCCGTCGCCGCCTATATGATGGCAAAACGTGGTGTGGAGCTGTGTGGCATCCACTTCGCTTCGCCGCCGTATACCAGCGAGCGTGCCGAACAAAAAGTGGTGGATTTGCTTGAAAAAATTCTTCCCTATACCGGCTACGCCGAGCTATACGTTGTCCCGTTCACCCATATCCAAGAGGAAATCCGTGACCACTGTCCCGAGGACTTGTTCACCCTCGTTATGCGTCGTTTTATGATGCGATGTGCCACGGTGTTGGCAAAAGAAAAACGGTGTGAAGCCTTGATTACCGGCGAAAGTGTCGGTCAAGTGGCAAGCCAAACTATTCCCGCCATGGCGTGCACCGAAGCAGTAACCGATTTGCCGATTTTCCGCCCGTGTATCGGAATGGACAAAGAGGAAATCGTTACGATTTCCCGCAAAATCGGCACATTTGACATTTCCATTGAACCTTACGAGGATTGCTGTACCGTCTTCACTCCTCGTCACCCCCGCACCCGCCCGAAGCTTTCTATGCTGGAAGAGGCAGAAAAAGCCTTGGACGTGGAGGCACTTGTCAACGAAGCCGTTGCCGCCGCCTACCGTCGACACGTCTCGTTTTAACTATTCCCCTATAACTTAACGAAAGGAGTCACTCTCTATGACCGTCACCCGTCGTCTCGGCGTTTTCGGATTACCTATTGAGGACGTGGCCGCCCGTCTTTCCGACCATCTTACGAAAGACAACCCCCGCCTCTCCTTGGAATCCGGCAACAACGAGGTCTCTGTGTTACTCTCGGTCGAGGCTGACTCCCCTGAAACCGCCGCACCGGCTCTGGAGAAAGCGACTGCCTTCGTCCGTGACCGGCTCGGCGTTTTTGTTTATGGCGAGGACGTCCTCGATTTACAGCACCGTGTCGTCTCTCTGCTTTTGGAAAAAAACAAAAAAATTGCCACCGCCGAATCCTGTACCGCCGGCATTCTTTCCGGCAAACTGACCGAGGTGGGTGGTGTCTCCGCCGTTTTTGAATGCGGCGTTGCCTCCTATTCCAACGAAATCAAACACTCGGTCTTGGGCGTCCCCACCGAGCTTATGGACACATACGGTGCCGTTTCCGAGCAAGTCGCCGCCGCCATGGCAACCGGTGTACGCCGTCTCAGCGGTGCAGATTTCGGCATCGGCATCACCGGCGTTGCCGGCCCCACCGAAAGTGAAGGCAAACCCGTCGGCACTGTTTTCATCGCTTTGGCGGACGAAAAACGGGTTTGGGTTAAAAAAATCGAACACCAAAACGCCAACCGAGAAGAGGTACGCCTGTTTGCTGTGATGACCTCCCTCGATTTGGCACGTCGGTATTTAGAGGCTCTTCCCGCCGTCATGGCAGGGGCTCTTTCGCTGGAAAAACCCTCCTCCGAGACCATGCCGTTTCCCGTTGGCAGAGTAAAAAAACTGCATTTCTGGTCGCCGCTCTTCCCCTCTAAATCCCAAGGGAAAGCCGCTCTTTTCCGGGCTCTTGCCCTGTGGCTTCTCATCGCCGTCACAGTATGCGGCATCGCCTTTTCCCTTTACTATTTTATTTATCGCCCCTACCGCAACGAGCAAATCTATGACCGTCTCGAATCCGTTTATTATGCCGGGCTCGCCGACACCTCCACCGTGGTAGATACCTCGATGTATCCCGAGGGTATGCTGTCCCGCTTTTTCACACTGTACGACCAAAACACCGACATCCGTGGCTGGATAAAAATCGACGACACCCCCGTCAGCTATCCGGTAATGGATAGCCGCCACAGCACCTACTACGCCACCCACGACTTTCTGCGTGCCCCCTCCGACTACGGCGTTCCCTACTTCGCCCCGTCGGCAGATTTTTCTTCCGCAACGGCGGCACAAAACAATCGTGTGCTGACCATCTACGGCAACCAAGCCGGTGTTGACCATATGTTTTCTCCTTTGCTGGGTTATGCGGATTCTGCATTTTTTGCCGCCCACGAATACCTCTCTCTCAACACGCTATATTCCGAACAACGGTACCGTGTCATTGCCGTGTTTGCGGCGGACAGTTCAAACAACAACGCCGAATTCCCCTATGATACGCCGCTGAAAACAGCGAAAGACCGTGCCGCATTCTATAAAGAAATCGAGTCTCGGTCGTTTTACAAGCTTCCGGTAACCCTCACCGATCAAAGCAATTTACTGCTCCTATCAGTGGATGCCCCCGACAGCGAATTCCAATCCCGGCGGCTGGTAATTGTCGCCGAACAGTTGGCACAGGGCAGTCCCGAGCCCGCCTTTAAGGTGACCGGCAACGACCAAATTCGCTTGCCGGCGGCGGCAAACGGCAACAACGAAAACTACGACCCCGTTACCGCCACTCTTGCAGATTCCACCACCCAAGACACATTGCCCACCATTCCCGAAAACGACAATCCCCCGTTGCCGCCTTCGGCACAGGAAACAACGAGGAATACCACAAACCAAACCACCGTCGCTCACCTCACCACCAGGCGAACGACAAACCAAACCGCAAAACACACACTGAACCCCGTCTCGCCGACCAACGAATCCACACGTCTTACCGATGTCACCTCCTCGGCATCTACCGCAAATCCGACGGTTGTTACCACAACCACTCCCCATTTGGAATAATTTCCAAAATTTTCAAATTGTTATTGACAAAATGATATCATTATGATATCATACAAGCAAAAGGAGGGCGTTATTATGCTCAATATCCAGCATGTGACCAAGCGTTACGGCGATATGGTTGCCGTCAACGATTTGACTTTGCGTATTCTGCCGGGTGAATTGTACGGTTTTATCGGCCACAACGGTGCCGGAAAAACCACCACCATCAAAGCCTGCTGTGGCATTCTCAACTTCGAAGAGGGCGAAATCTACATAAACGGTTGCTCCGTAAAAGAGGACCCTCTCACCTGCAAATCCCAAATCGCCTATCTGCCGGATAACCCGGATTTATATGATTTTATGACCGGCATTCGCTATCTCAACTTCATTGCGGATATATTCGGCGTTCCCGCCGATGTGCGAAAGAAACGTATCCGCAATCTCGGCGACCGCTTCGACTTGACCAAGAATTTGGCACAACCCGTCTCCTCCTATTCCCATGGTATGAAGCAAAAGCTTGCCATCATCTCGGCATTTTTGCACAACCCGAAGCTGCTCATTATGGACGAACCGTTTGTCGGTCTTGACCCCATATCCTCCCACGAGCTGAAAGTGCTGATGCGTGACCTTTGCGACAAAGGCGGTGCCATTTTCTTCTCCACCCACGTGTTGGAGGTCGCCGAAAAGCTGTGCGACAAGGTCGCCATCATCCGTGACGGTAAGCTCGTTCGTTCCGGCACCATGGAGGAGGTCAAGGGCGACGACTCGCTCGAAGACGTGTTCCTCGAATTGGAGGCGGACGAATGATGTTAAAAGCCTTACTGAAAAAGCAATTCTCCGAACTGCTTTACAGTTATATGAAGCGAGGCGTGGCAAAACCGGACGAAAAAGGGACCGGCAACAAAAGCAAGCTGATTTTGTTCGGCTTACTGATGCTGTATGTAGTCGGCGTGTTCGTTTGGGTTTTCTACGGCGTGATGAAAGAGATATGTGCTCCGCTTTGTGCCTACGGGTTACAATGGATGTATTTCTCTTTAGCGGGTATGCTCGCTACCGTTCTCGCCATCATCGGCAGTATTTTCCTTGTGCAGTATCAGCTGTATGAGGCAAAGGACAACGAGCTTTTGCTCTCGATGCCCATCCCCACCTCATACATTATGTTTGCCCGCCTGCTCGCACTGTATATCCAAAACTTCTTGTTTGAGGCGTTGGTGTTTGTCCCCGCCATCGTGGTGTACGTACAAAACAGTCAACCGCATTTAGTCGCCACGCTCGTCAACTGCATCTTCCTGTTGCTTTTGATGCCGCTGTTTTCACTGGCTCTCACCTGCATTCTCGGGTGGCTGGTTGCCCTTTTCTCTGCCCGTATGCGGTATCGCAACTTAGCGGTGGTCGTGTTCTCTCTCGCCTTTATCGGCGGCTATATCTACGTGTATACCCAGTTTGGCACATTCTTGAAAAAAATCCTCGAAAACAGCGGCGATATCAGCCAAAAAATCAAATCCATCTTCTACCCGTTCTATGAACTGGGACGTGCCGGCACCGGCCGGGTGGATGCTCTGCTGCTGTTTTTGCTCATCACCGCCGTGGTGGCAGGACTTGTGTTTATGCTCCTTAAAATCAACTTTGTGAAGCTTGCCACCGCCAAGCCCAACGAGAAAAAGGCAGTATATAAAGAGAAAAAGGCGAAAGCCTCCTCGACAGACGCCGCCCTTTTGAAACGGGAAGCCCTGCATTTAATCAAAAGTCCCGTTTATCTCCTAAACGGAGCTCTCGGCAGTTTGGCTATGTTGCTCGGTGCGGCGGCAGTTGTATGGAAAAAAGAAATGTTGACATTCCTGCCCGCCATGTTCCCGGATGACCCGGTATACGCCGGCATCGGCGAATTGGTGGTCACCTTAGTCGTCTGCGGTGCTGCCGCTATGAACGCCATTACCGCCCCTTCCATATCGCTTGAAGGCAAATCCATTTGGATTACCCAATCTCTGCCCGTTTCCGCCGAAAAAGTGCTGTGGGCAAAGCTTCGCCTGCACCTTTTGGTCAGCGTTCCGGCGGCACTGCTGTTCTCTGCCGCCTTTGCCTATGTACTGAGCTCCAGCGGGAAAATGCTTGTGTTGATGTTTCTTACCCCCCTATTGTTCATTCTGTTGTCCGGCTATATCGGGCTTGTGTGCAATTTGAAAATGCCCAACCTCAAATGGAACAACGAGGCATACGCCGTAAAACAGAGCTTCTCGGTGTTGGCGGCCATTATTGCCATCATCGCCATACTAGGTCTGTTTATTCTCGCTGTTCGTTTTGGCATCACGTCGCTTGGTGCCTATACCCTGCTGCTGATTTTTGACGCCGTCATGGTCGCCTTGTGCATCGTACTCGCTCAATGGCTTCGCACCCGTGGTGCCAAAATTTACAGCACACTGTCGTAACCAAGCCCTAAACACACAATACCGAGAACGGCCAACCGCCGTTCTCGGTATTATTTTATTTACATCGAAAAGGAATCCGCCATGAGCATTGTTGAAATTCGAAACCTATCAAAACATTATCCCTCGTTCCGGCTTGAAAATGTATCGTTTAACATCCACGAAGGAGAAATCACCGGCTTCATCGGAAGAAACGGAGCAGGAAAAACCACCACCATTAAATCTATGTTAAATCTCGTCCACCCCACCGGCGGAGAAATCCGCTATTTCGGAAACCCGTTGTCCGGCAACGAATCGGAAATCAAAAAACTTATAGGCTATTCCACCGGTTCTGTTTCTTGGTATCCACGAAAACGCATAAAAGACGTTATAACCTCAGAAAAGCAGTTTTATGACACGTGGGATGACAACGCCTACCGTAAATATTTGGAGCTGTTCGAACTGGATGAAACCAAAACCGCCGCCGAATTGTCCGAGGGAATGAAGGTAAAATACAACCTGCTCATCGCCCTTTCTCACAACGCAAAGGTACTAATTTTAGATGAACCCACAAGCGGGCTCGACCCTTTTTCCCGTGATGAGCTTCTGGGACTTTTTGAAACACTGAAAAAGGACGGTGTCGCTATTTTCTTTTCCACCCATATTGTCTCCGACCTCGAAAAATGTGCCGATCACATCGTGTATATTTCTAAAGGGAAAATCATTGCCGCCCTCCCCAAAGCCGACTTTGTCGCCCGTTTTTCAAATGAGGGTGAGAGTTTAGAAAAAACGATTTTACGACTGGAACGAGGTGAGCCGCATGCGTAATATTCTCATAAAAGAGTTAAAACTCTCTGCGTCCGTTCTTTCCTATTTGTTCATTTTATTCGGCTTAATGTTCTTTCTCCCGGGATACCCCGTTTTGTGCGGCGTCTTTTTTGTGACTCTCGGCATATTCCAAAGTTTTCAAAACGCACGGGAAACAAACGACATCTTATTTTCCGCTCTTCTCCCCATTGCCAAACGAGAGGTTGTCAAAGGAAAATACCTGTTTGTATGCTTCATTGAACTGTGCAGTCTATTACTGATGGGAATCGCCGTCGCCTTGCGTATGACAGTTTTTTCCGAGGTAACCGCCTACCGTCAAAACGCACTTATGAACGCCAACGGATTTGCTTTAGGGCTTGCGTGCGTAATATTTGGAATGTTCAACGCCGTATTTGTGGGCGGCTTTTTCAAAACCGCCCATAAGTTTGCAAAACCGTTTGTCACCTATATTATCCTTTGTTTTTTAACAATCACCTGCGGAGAGGCATTACACCACTTTCCGGGTCTTGAAGCTTTAAACGCCTTTGAAACAGATTATATAGGATTGCAATCCGTATTGCTGTTTGGCGGCATCGTCGTTTTCCTGTTGCTGACGGTGATATCCTATTCCCTCTCTTGCCGTCGTTTTGAAGCAATCGACTTGTAACACAGGCACAAAAAAACGGTAGTCGTAAAACGACTACCGTTTTTTTATTTTTTCAATTCACTAAGCGTCGGGAATCCTTTGTCTCGGGCATTGAGGAGCATTTCCTCCGCCGGAATATCCGGCCATTCAATACCCACATCCGGGTCGTTCCAAAGAAGTCCGCCCTCATCCTCGGGATGATAAAAGTCGTCACATTTATACAGAATTTCCGCCGTCTCGGACAACACGAGATACCCGTGTGCAAACCCCTTCGGCACAAACAGCTGTTTGCGATTATGCTCCGACAGCGTCACTCCAAACCACATTCCGTAAGTGCTGCTGCGGGGACGCAAATCCACCACCGCATCAAACACCTCGCCTTTCAGCACACGAAGCAGCTTCGCCTGGGGATACGTTTTTTGAAAATGTAACCCTCGCAACACGCCTCGGCGAGAAAACGCCTGATTGTCTTGCACAAACACATTGGGGATGCCCGCCTCGGCAAACGCCTCGTGGTTATAGCTCTCCATAAATCCGCCACGCTCATCACCGAGAAAATGAGGTTCAATCACACAAACACCATCAATTTCCGTCCAATAAAAGTCAAATCCTGCCATGGGGATGCCTCCGTTATTTTTTCAAGTCGTGCAGTCGTTTCTTGACCGCACGCCACATATTCCAACGATTTTTCACCATCGCAGAAATCGTTCCGTGATGGTCTTTTGTAGCGGTACCCTCGTGCCGCCGATAATCCAAAAGCACCTTTTGCAAAAACACCACCGAATGGCGTTTTTCCGCCAACAATCCCAACCACTGATCGTGCATGGGAATACGGTCGTCAAAAGGCATTGCCGCTGTCAGCACATCCTTTTTGAACGCCATACAGCACCCGATATACGAGTTTTTCCAAAGATTCTTAAAAAATCCCGCTCTCGACCCACGAAAAGCGAAAAACGACGGCGACAACACATGACGTTCGTTGTCCGTCATTTGGGCATCGTGAATAACCAAGGCGGCACCCGTCTCCTCAAAACAAGCAAGCACCGCCTCCACCTTGTCGACGTGCCATATATCGTCCTGGTCAGACAAAAACACTATGTCGCCGTCACAATGCGAAAGGGCATTTTCGAAGTTTTTAATAAGTCCCTGACACGGGCCGTCAAAAAGCTTCACCCGCTTATCTTCTTTGGCAAGGTTGCGGACAATATCCTGCGTGCCGTCTGTGGAGCCGTCGTCCGACACAATCACCTCATCCCCGTCACGGAGATTTTGCAAAATCGAGGTCAACTGCTCCTCTATATATGCCTCGCCGTTGTAGGCGGCAAGAGCCACTGACAATTTCATACGGTTTTCTCCTTTCGCCACTTGCGAAAATACAGCCAAAGAGAATGCAAATGCATCCGAAACAATTTCGGATTGTGATAGCTTGCCCGTTCCCAGGCGTGCGTTGCCACCACTTGCGGCATACAGGTGGCCTTCCCCAGCTTGCGGGCACGACGGGTCAAGTCCGCATCCTCGCAATAGAGGAAAAACTGTTCGTCAAATCCGCCCAACCTCTTAAACACATCCGTACGCACAAACATAAAGCAACCGGTGCAAAACTCCACATCTATAGGAGCAGATAAATCCGCATCGCTCATCGTGTATTCTATCCGCTTTTTTTTAAAATAGCGGCTGTACTTTTGCAGTTTCCCCGACAAAACATACCGGTAATTCGGATTTTTCCTCGGAACATCCTGCACGGTACCGTCCTCATTTTTAATCAGCGGGCACGTAATAACAACCTCGGGATGCTCGTCCATATACGTCGCAAGCTCCGATAATACATCCTCCGAAAGCGTAATATCGGGGTTGATAATAGCGTGATAGTCCGACGTAAGATGCGAAAGCACCGCATTGTGCCCGCCGCCGAAACCACGGTTGTCCTGTTCAATCACCGTCACATCCGAAAACCGTTCTTTCACAAACGCCGCGGTGCCGTCGGTCGAACCATTATCCACCACAAAAACAGAAACGTCCGTTCCTTTCGTCTGCTCCCGAATACTTTGAAGCAGGCGTCCAATCACGTCCACGCTGTTATAGGTTACAATCGAAACCGAAACCATACAAACCCTCCCGCAAGGCCATCCAAAATCTGCCCCACGCTTCATCGAGCATTCCAAACGGGCTCCCCCGTTAAAAAACTATCTATTAGTATAGCATATTTGAACAAAAAAGTCCAGTCCGAAATGCAAGTACCGCTCAACGGTGGGAAAAATAAAAAATTTTGCAAAAAATTTGAACTTTTTGTCATTTGGGGGTAGATTTTTGGAAAACTATGTGTTATACTATATGCAGTGTAAGCGAGAAAGCAATCTCCGCTAAATCTTGCGAAAGGAGACGACTTCGCCTATGGGCGTTCTCGACAAGTTGCTGCGTGGAGTCGGTGCTTCCGATCGCAGCCGAAAACCTACCCCCTCTCGCCCCGTTTCCACCATCGGAAACACCATTCGTGAGCGACAATCTACCCCGCTCCGTTCCGTTCCCCGACCAAACGTCCCCGTTAAACGCCGTGACGGAGAACCCGCCACCGCCATCAGGGAGCACGTCGCCCCCACCGCTCCTCTCGTGAAAGAGCCACTCCCAAAAAAGGAGCCTCTCCCCAAAAGAGAGGAACCCACGCCGACGTCCCCCGCTCCTGCATTTGACGAAGGACTCCAAAAAAAGCTGGACCGCTACTTTGACCGCTTGCGTGCCGTTTATCCAAACGGCGTCATCTCCCGTCTTAACACGGGACAGAAAAAGCTGGCGGAACGAGGTGCCCAGCTTCGACGAATGTGCGGGATGGAAAACCAATTAGATGAATTTTTCGCTCTCGGCGGATTTACGTATGAGCGTACCGCCGGCGGCAGACCACGTAACGTGCAAAACGCCAACGCCCAAACCGCCCTCATTACAGAGGTCAAGGACTTGTTCCCCAACGGCGTTTCCTCCGCCGCAGAGCTTAACCGTGCCGACCACGCCCTGTATCTGCGTCTACGCAGTGCGGCCCGTCTTTCCGGAGGCACCATTACCGAGTTTATCCATATCAACGATTTGAATAATAAAGGAGATAAAGCCGTATGACTACCAACAAAATTAAATTGAACATCGTGGGCACCGAATACTCCATCGTTTCGGACGAACCCGTCAGCTATATGACCGAGCTGGGTATGCAGGTGGACAAGGAAATGCGTGAAATTATGCAAGATCCCCGTGTATCCACCACCATGGCGGCCGTTTTGGTGGCACTGAACAATGCCGATGCCGTCCGCAAAGCCGAGGGTGCGGCGGACAATCTCCGCTCCCAGATGAAGGGCTATCTTGATGACAACGCCCGTGCCCGGATGGAGAGTGACTCCACCCGTCGTGAGATTGAGCGTCTCCGTGAAGAAAACCGTAAACTGCGTGAACATCTCTCGATGTAATCACTTTTTTATGACATCTTCTTTTCTGAATATTCTCTGACAGAGGCAAAAAAGACGAGCGGTTCCTTTTCGCTCGTCTTTTTTGCACCCGATTTTCAGTTTTGTTGGTTAAAGCTCAATATCCACACACGCCCTCGACTCACGCAGCGGCTTCATAAACGCTCCCACCGCCTTGTGGTCGGGATGGACGATATAGGCGTTCAAGTCCTCAAAACATGCAAAGTCGCTGATAAGCAACAAATCGGCATTCCCGGCGGCAGAACCCTCCGCTCCGATGTGTGTTTCGGAATGCTTGATTAGGTCGATTTTAGCGGGCAACGCATCCAACATCGCTTTGGTTGCCAGCACGTTTTCCCGTTTGCTTTTTCCGTCGGCCTCGTCCAAAAACTTAAACATTACAATATGTCGAATCATTTTTTCTCCTCCTTGTACCGTTTTCGTCCCATAGTATATCACATTTCCCCTTGTTTGTCACGAAAAAATATGCTAAAATAAAAATAGATTAACGAAAGGAGATTTGCCGTATGCAAACCGCCCTATTATGGGTCATCGCCACCTTGCTGTGTGCCTGTATCGTTTTGCTGGTTGTGTTACTGATACGCCAACCGAAATCCGACGATGACCAACTCTTAAAGAACTCATTAGAAGACCAAAAGCGGGCCTTGTCCGACGACCTCCACCGTGAGGCACGGGATATGACCGAAACCATCACCGCCTTGGGACGTGGCTTTGATACCCACCAAAAGGAACTGCTGAAGCTTCAGCTTGAGCAACAAGAACAGCTCCACAAAACACTCAACACCCAAACCGAAAAGGTGACCCTAACGCTCACCCAATCCGTGGAAAAACTGCAAGTCGGCAACGAGAAGAAGCTGGACGAAATGCGTGCCACCGTTGACGAAAAGCTTTCTTCCACGCTTTCCGAGCGACTGGACGCCAGCTTCAAAACCGTCGGTGAACAGCTGCAAAACGTGTATCAATCTATGGGCGAAATGAAACAACTGGCAGGCGACGTCAACAGCCTTTCCCGTGTACTGTCCAACGTCAAAACCCGTGGCACCTTTGCCGAAGTCCAGCTGGGCAATCTGTTGGAACAGACCCTCACCGCCGATCAGTTTGCCCGCAACGTCTCCCCAAAAAACAACCGTGACGTCGTGGAATACGCTGTGAAAATCCCTTCGAAAGAGGATGACAACACATATGTTTGGTTGCCCATCGACTCCAAATTCCCCCAAGAGGATTACCTCCGCATTGCCGAAGCCGCCGACAAAGGCGACGCCGTTGCGGTGGAGGAAGCCTCCAAAGCCCTTGAGGTTTTCATCAAAGCCCAAGCCAAAAAAATCGCCGATTTGTATATCAGCGTTCCCAAAACCACTGACTTTGCCATTTTGTTCCTGCCGACAGAGGGGCTCTACGCCGAAATCTTACGCCGCCCCGGTCTGGCAGAAACCATCCAAACGAAATACCGGGTGATGGTATGCGGCCCCACAACGCTCACCGCTTTTCTCAACACGCTGTCCATGGGATTTCGCACAATTGCCATTGACAAACGTGCCGCCGAGGTATGGAAAGTGTTATCCGCTGTCAAAGGACAATACGAGAAATTCGGCGGATTGCTCGGAAAGGTACGCAAAAAAATCGACGAAGCCGGCAACGCTATTGACGAAGCCCAACACCGCAACGATATGATTCAATCGAAATTGCGGAAAGTCGAGACCCTCCCCGAAAGCGAAAGTGCCGACACGTTGTTGGAGCTCACCGACACGCTGATTTCGGATGAGGAAGAATAACCCGTTTATATGCAAAAACCCCAACCTACCCAAGGTAGGTTGGGGTTTTCGTTTTCGTTTTTCTTAAAAGGATGTCCAAAACGGAGCACCGACAAAAATGCGTCGCAAAATCAGTACGTCGACCAAATTCACTTTTCCGTCGCCGTCCATATCGACGTTCACAAGGGCACTTTCCGTCCCCTCGGCAATGGCTTTGCGAAGTATCAACAGGTCTTTCAGGTTGCGGACGCCGTCCTGATTGACATCCCCCTTGATGACTTTATCACCGCAGGCATAACCCACCAAGAATGCGGTGTTCTCGTTGTTGTCTGCGGCACAAGCATACACAGCAAACGCCGTAGCAAACAAACAAGCCGTCAGTAGGATACAAACAATTTTCTTCAAACAAATCATCCTCCTATGAATTTAAGTCAAACAACAACACCCGCATCCTTTTGGTTTTCATGTCGCAATCTCTGCCATATATTTTTCCATTTCCAAAAGGTCTTGAGTGTTGACGTTCCCGTCTTGATTGGTATCTGCAAGAGTCAACTGTTCGCTAACAAGCGTCACAGAACCCGCCAGATACTGTCTAACCAACAACACATCCGCCATGTTGACCGAATAATTTCGGTTAACATCCCCTAACGGATATTTGTTAAAAAATGCCGTTGACATTTTATTGTGTGCATAATAACAAATATTTTGTTCGCACGGTTCGTATTCTCCCGGTCCCGTCCATTGTTCCTCAGCCTCAGCATTTGCATAACTCATCCACTCTGTAAGATACAATCTCGAATTATTGCCGAACTGTTTTCCTGTGATAATTCCGTCTCGATTTGCATCGGCTCCATAAGCTGGAGTAATAAACGTGTGATTGAATTTCACAGGATAGGGATTATAGCCCAAACACCTCATCCAAGCGAGAGAAGCATTTCCCTCCCTTATTCCTGCCCCCGAAGCCATAAACGAACGTTGAGCGGAATACGAAGAACAAAAAACCGTGTATCTCTGCGAACCCGCAAATTCTCCACTTCTAGTATCTTCTCCGAGAAATTGATTCAATAACAGTTGAGAATAGCCGTCGGAATTTTCGGAAAAAGCGGAAGAATTACTTCTGTCAATCGCTAACCCAGAATAACAAACATCAAACATGATAACAAAGCGTCCCGGAATGCTGTCCAAAGTCTGTTTTAATTCACTAAAAGAAAGTCTTTCGCAGCTATTCGAAGTCCCGTTAATGGCCAACGCACCAGCATCTACATCCCAATGACAATGTACAAACAAATAATTAACATCATTACCATCAGAATCCTCAAAACGAGATGTAATTGCATTTTCCACAGCCTGATTAGTACCGGAAAACGGAGAACTTCTGTAGTATTCTGCTTGGTACTCATAATCGGTACCACAAAGATTGTTGTATTCATTCCATGAATCAACCGCCTGAAGCATTGAACCAATATTGTCCCAAGAAATTTCTGAATCGTAGGGAGCAGACAGAATAAGCATTCTTTTCATCGCAATATCCGCATCTGCCGAAGCCGGAACGGAAACGGCGGAAAATGCCAAAACCACCATGCATACGCTTAGTACAAAAGACATCATTTTTCTTTTTTTCATTTTTATTCCTCCTTGTTATTAGAGGGATCCCTTACTGTCAGTATAATCCACAATCCCGCAAAAAACAAGGGGTGTAAAATGTCGAAAGAATAGAACCTTTGTCGAAAAAAGTCGTTTTTTCTCGAAAATATTAGGCATTCTCAATTTGAGAATGCCAAGTGGTTCGCAATTTCAAAGGCATCGTTATGTTGTTGTGCTTAATAGTATACCATATTCAACCAAAAATGTCAACGCTTACTTTTTCAAGTACGTGTCCACCGTAAATCGTGGGCGATGTTTGGATTCAAGATAAATCTTGCCGATATATTCTCCCACAATACCAATGGCGAGTAGCTGCAAGCCGCCAAGTAGCCAAATAGACACCATAAGGCTTGTCCAACCGCTTACCGTGGCTCCGATGCAAAGCCGCACAATGGAGTAGACGATAAGTGCCAAGCTCACAAACAGCGAGCAAACCCCCGCTCCGGTCACCAGTCGAATAGGACGAATGGAAAGAGCGGTAACGCCTTCCCACGCAAGAGCAAACATTTTTGAAAGTGAGTACTTGCTTTTGCCTGCCAACCGAGCCTTGCGGTCGTAATACACAATGGCGTTCGGATAACCAATCATCGGCACAAGCCCACGCAAAAAGAGATTTGTCTCGGTATACTCCGCCAGTGTCTCCAACGCCCGTTTGGACATCATCCGAAAATCCGCATGGTTAAACACGACCTTGGCACCGAGGTGTTTTAGGATTTTATAGTAACTTTCGGCAGTGAACCGCTTAAAGAAGCTGTCTTTTTCACGGGCACGCCGCACGCCGTAAACAATATCTACGCCATTTTCGAGCTTTTCAAGCATCTCATCAATAGCGTCCACGTCATCCTGCAAATCCGCATCGAGGCTCACCACGGCATCCGCTTCGTCCTTGGCGGTCAAGAGACCGGCAAGCAGAGCATTTTGGTGGCCACGGTTGCGATTTAACCGCAATCCGCACACCAACGAATCGGTAGAAAACAGCCCCTCAATCACATTCCACGTGCGGTCGGTCGACCCGTCATCCACAAACAGAATTCGACTGTCCTGACTGATTTTTTCCGCTTTCATCAATTCTCCCCACTTGGCGGACAACACAGCGGCGGTGGTGGGCAAAACCTCCTCCTCGTTGAAACAAGGAATAACGGCAAACAACGTTTTCATACCGTACCCTCCTCAAACGGAGCGGCGGCGAGGTCAATACATACCGACAACAGTTTCTTTTTTTGTGCTTCGGAAAATACCCGATAGAATGCCAAAATTTGCTTTTCATCCTTGGTGAGTTCGTCAATCGGAAGCGGACGATTTTCATCAATAACCTCACCGTCGTGAAGCACCTTCGGCAAATCATCCTCCTCCATCGGGTGGCTGTCCATCAGAAGTAAAAAGTTGGGGCAGGTCGGACAGAACAAACGAATAAGAGCACGAAGCGTATCCAACGACGGAGCACACTTGCCCGATTCGTAATACGAATAGGTGGATCGAGACAAATTCAGCACGTTCGCCACCTGCTCTTGCGACATACCGTGGCTGGCACGTAAAAGTGCCAATCGTGTTCCAAATATCTGCTGCGTGGTCGGTTCCATACGGTCATCCCTCTCTGTTTTATGTCTTGCATAGTATACCATATTTCCCCAAATCCTGCAACCCCTTTCCCTAAACTTGACGTAAAAGAAATTTATGGTTGAATTTTTCGTTTAGAAATGTTATACTAAATTATTATTATAATAAAAATAGGGTATGGTACGAGATTATGAGTATGAAACGCTGGACTTACGCTCCCGTGGATAAGGAGCGAGCCGCCGCTTTGGCGGAGGATGCCGGCATCGACGCTTTTTTGGCGTTATTGCTGACCGTCCGTGGCATTGATGACGCTGACACCGCCCGGGAATTCCTCTATGGCGGTGAAGCGGCCGTCGACCCCTTCACCTTTATGGATATGGATTTAGCGGTAGACCGCATCTCCCGTGCGTTGGATGAGCAAGAGCCTATCGCCATTTTCGGTGACTACGATGCCGACGGCATCACCGCCACCGTGCTTTTGTATACCTATTTGCGTGACCGTGGTGCGAACGTATGCTATCTCCTCCCCCAGCGGGACGGCGAAGGTTACGGACTCCACAGAGAAACCGTAGAACGCCTCGCCAAAGACGGCATTAAACTGCTCATTACCGTTGACAACGGTATTGCCGCCGTAGAGGAAGTGGACTTGGCGACATCCTACGGCATTGATGTAGTGGTCACCGACCACCACATCCCTCAGGATGTTTTGCCTGCCGCCGTGGCGGTTGTCAACCCTCACCGCAAGGATTGCGAAAGTGAATTCAAAGACTATGCCGGCGTCGGCGTAGCGTTCAAATTGGTCTGTGCTCTGGAGGGCGACCCCGATTGGGCGTTAGAGCAATATGCTGACCTCGTCGCCATCGGCACACTGGCGGATATTATGCCGCTTTGCGGGGAAAACCGTGAGTTGGTACGTGCCGGTCTCTCCCTCATCAACAAAAACACCCGTGTGGGACTTGCCGCCCTCGCCGAAGTGGCGGGTGCCGGCGGCAAAACCCAAACCTCCTCCACCGCCGTATTTACACTGGCACCTCGCATTAACGCCGCCGGCAGAATGGGTGACCCCCAAAAAGCGGCGGAGTTGTTGCTCGCCGAAACGGCAGAGGAGGCGGCAGCTCTCGCTCGGGAAATTCAAGAATATAACCAAAAACGGCAAGCGATGGAAGCCGATTTGCTCAAAGAAGTCCTCGCCCGTATCGACGATCACCCCGAATGGACACATGACCGTGTTCTTGTCATCGACGGCGAGGGCTGGTACAGCGGCATCGTCGGCATTCTTGCTGCCCGCATTTTGGAGCGGTACGGCAAGCCCTGTATGTTGCTCTCCTCTCTGCCGGACAAGGTGAAAGGCTCCGGCCGAAGCATTAAAGGCTTCCCGCTGTTTGACGCCATTGCCTCGTGCAGTGATTTGCTCACCTCGTTTGGCGGGCACGAGCTTGCCGCCGGCGTCAGCCTTACCCCCGAAAATGTGGCGGAATTCCGCCGCCGTATCAACGAGTGGGCGGCAGAGCATTACCCCGAAATGCCCACCGCCACTCTCCAAATCGACTGCAAACTCTCTCCGGCTCAGGTGCGTCCCTCCATTCTCGACACCATCGCCACCCTGGAACCGTTTGGCTCCGGAAACGCCTTGCCGCAATTCGCCCTGTGCAAAATGCAGGTGGCAGACATCACCCCCGTCGGCAACGGAAAGCATCTGCGTATTTCCGTTAAACGGGACGGTGCCTCGCTAAACGTTATGTGGTTCCATATGACCGCCGACCGTTGCCCCTTCACACGGGGCGACACCATAGACCTCGCCTGCACGCTTGACCGCAACGAATACCACGGCAATGTTTCGGTCAGCGTCATCATCAAGGATGTGATGTTCTCGGAGACGGAACGTGAAGGCTGGCTGTCTGCCCTCGCCCAATTTGACGCTCTTAAACGGGGGGACTGCCGAAAACCGCCGGCTCTCCCTGCCCGAGAATCCCTTGAAAAGCTGTATCGCAACTTGCGTAAAACCAACGGCTTCTCCGGTCGGTGGGATGGACTTTCCCGTTCGCTGGGCTTTTCCGTTTCTCCTATCGACCTGCGTTTGTCGGCGGAACTGCTCGCACAAGCCGATTTACTCTGCATCTCTGACCGCAGTGACCAGGTGGAAATTTCCCTGCTTCCCGCCGAGAAAAAAGCCGATTTAAGCGAAACGCCCTTGTGGAAAATGCTGGACGTTTGACAAATCCCAAAGGAAAGGAGCAAACCGGTATGCTCTGCAAAGAAACCCTCATTGCCGAATTAAAAAAGAACATCACCCAGAGTGAGCGTGGATACGATGAAGCGGTCATCGACAAAGCCATTGACTATGCCATTAAAGCCCACACCGGACAATACCGCTCCTCCGGCGAGGAATACGTCTGTCACCCCATTCAGGTCGCTCTCATCCTCGTCCAAATGGGAATGGATACCGAAACCATCGTGGCCGCTCTACTCCACGACGTGGTGGAGGATACTGAGGCCACTCTTGCCGACCTGACCCACGAATTCGGTGCAAGCGTCGCACTTCTTGTGGATGGCGTCACCAAAATCGACAAGCTGGCATTCTCCACCAAAGAGGAACAGCAAGCAGAGAACTTCCGCAAAATGCTGCTTGCTCTCTCCAAGGATGTGCGTGTTATCATCATCAAGCTTGCCGACCGCCTGCACAATATGCGTACCATCGGTGCTGTGCCCGAACAAAAACGGCGGGACAAAGCCAAGGAAACGATGGATATCTACGCTCCTATTGCTCACCGTCTCGGCATGGAAGAGGTCAAGGAAGAGCTGGAAGACATCTCCATCCGCACCCTTGACCCCGTCGCCTACGACGAAATTGAGGAAACGATGAAACTCCAAAAGGTCACACGAGACGCCTTTTTGGATAAAATCAAAGACCAAATCACCGACCGCCTTTCGGAATACGGGCTGACCGCCACCGTTACGGGCCGCACCAAGAGTATTGCGAGCTCCTACCGCAAAATGTATCTCCTCGGCAAGACGATGGACGAGATTTACGACGTCTACGCCGTGCGCATCATTGTGGACGAGGTCAACGACTGCTATAACGCCTTAGGTCTTGTCCACGAGATGTTCCGCCCCATTCCCGGTCGATTTAAGGATTATATTTCTTCCCCGAAGCCGAATATGTACCAGTCGCTCCACACCACCGTTATCGGCACCGACGGCATTCCCTTTGAGGTGCAGATTCGCACGTGGAAAATGCACTATACCGCCGAATACGGCATCGCCGCCCACTGGAAATACAAAGCCGGTGTCCGTGGCGACGACAAACTGGACGAACGCCTGAAATGGGTTCGCCAGTTTATCGAAAACCAAAACGAAATTGTTGATGCGGACGAAGCTATCCGCACCATTCGGGTCGACCTCTCATCTGACGAGATTTTTGCCCTTACCCCGAAAGGCGACGTCATTTCCCTGCCCACCGGCTCCACGGTTATCGACTTTGCCTATGCCATTCACTCCGCCGTGGGCAACCGTATGATCGGTGCCAAAGCGGACGGTCGTATTGTGCCGCTGGATTATCGGGTAAAAACCGGCCAGATTATCGAAATTATGACCTCTCCCAACGAAGACCACGGCCCAAGCCGTGACTGGCTCAACGTGGTACAAACCGGTGAGGCTCGCACCAAAATCCGCACCTGGTTTAAGCGGGAGCGGCGAGACGAAAACATCACCCACGGCAAAACCGAACTGGAACGGGAGCTGTCCCGCAATCTGGTTCGCCTGCCAGAGGAAAAAATGCAAGAGTTGTTAGAGGCGGAAGCCAAACGCCAACACTGCAACACCGTGGAAGACCTCTATGCCGCCATCGGCTACGGCGGCATCCTGCTGTCAAAACTGGTACCACGGCTGAAAGAGGAATATCTCCGTATTCTGCGGGAAGCGGAAACCCTCACTCCCGAGCAAGTGGTTTCTGCTCCGCCGAAAAAGACCAACAACGGTGGCGTTATCATTGAGGGGGTTGAAAACTGCCTCGTGAAATTCTCCCGTTGCTGTAACCCCCTGCCCGGCGATGATATTGTAGGCTTTATCACAAGAGGCAACGGCGTGTCTATCCACAAAAAAGACTGTGTCAACGTCCCGGACGACATCGCCGCCTCCAAAGAGCCGGAACGCTGGGTCAGCTGTCATTGGGAGGATTCCATTCGTTCGGATTTCAAAGCCACTTTTTATATCGACGCTTTCGACCGTCCGGATTTGCTGTCCGACGTGTTGGCACAGCTCTCATCCATGCACATTGCACTTCACGCCGTCTCCGCCCGTGAGGCAAACGACGGATTTGCCATTATCGAAGCGACCATCGCCGCCAGCAGCGTGGATCAGCTCAATATGGTGTTTGCAAGGCTTGCCCGTGTTCCCAGTGTTATTTCGGTCAAGCGTTGACCGTGTTCGGAGGATTGTATGCGACTTGTCTATCAGCGAGTGTCCAACGCATCCGTTGCGGTGGACAATACCGTTATCGGTCAAATTGAAAAAGGCGTTGTGATTTTGCTCGGTGTCGGGCAAGACGACACCAAAGAGGATGCCGAACTTCTCGCCAAAAAAACGGCGGAACTGCGTGTGTTTGAGGATGACAACGGCAAGATGAATTTAAGTCTCCTCGACGTCGGCGGCGGTGCTCTCGTCGTCTCCAACTTCACGCTGTACGGGAACTGCCGCCACGGACGTCGCCCGGAATTTTTGGGGGCGGCACGGCCGGAACTCGCTATCCCACTGTATGAATATTTCGTCGATTGCCTGCGGTCGCTGGGTGTGACCCGTGTACAAACCGGCGAATTCGGTGCCGATATGGCACTTCAAATCGGCGGTGACGGCCCGGTTACCATTCTTATGGACTCCGCCGACCTCGGAAAAAGAAAGGATTAACGTATGCTTCTCGAAAAATTGCCGGTCGGCAAGCTGCTGACCAACTGCTATCTCTTAGCGGACGATAACGGGCGAGGCGTGTTCATCGACCCCGGTGACCACCCCGACCGCCTGCTGGAAATCGCCCGTGAAAAGGGCGTTCAAATCGAAGCCATTTGGTTGACCCACGGTCACTTTGACCACATGCTCGCCGTTGCGGAAATCAAGCGTGCCACCGGTGCCGCTGTGTATATTCACGCCGCCGACGAGCCCTGTCTTACCGACCCTCGTTTGAATTTGCTGGCATATTTCACCGTCAACATTCCTCTATCTCTTGAAGCGGATGTGTTGTTCCGTGAGGGAGATATTCTGAACGCCGGCGACCTGCCCTTTACCGTATGGGAAACGCCCGGTCACACTCCCGGAAGCTGTTGCTTTGTCAACGAAGCTCTCGGCATTGTCTTTTCCGGTGACACTCTGTTTGAAAACGGCATCGGCCGCACCGATATGCCCGGCGGTGATGATGAAACGCTTCGTCATTCTGTGGAACGCCTTGAAAAAATCACCTCCTCGCCCCGTGTATATCCCGGCCACGGCGAGGACTTTATCCTGGGTGGCGAACTATGATTTTAGTCACCGAAAACCACGATTTCCACTACGAAACCGCCAACATCTGCCGCTTTTTCGTGCCGGATGAAAAGATAAAAACCGTCAAAGAACGTCCCGCCGATGCAGGCGACGAACTGCTCGCCATCACCACGTTGCAGGAAAGCGAAGCCGGTGCAAAAACCATCTGTCGCTTGCAGCTCGGTGACTTTTGCGAAATGCGTACCAATTTCGTCCCCGCCGAAAATCCCCACTATCGGGACGATTGCGAACTCACCCTTGCCACCGAGCTTTACCACCTCTTTTGCACGCTGTTCGAAACCACCCAAAGCTGGGGCATTCTCACCGGCGTCCGTCCCATCAAACTGCTTCGCCGCACGGTGAACGAGCTGGGACTTTCCGCCGCCCTCGACCGCTTTCGCAACGTATGGCTGTGCGACGAGCAAAAGTTGGAGCTTGCCACACGGACGCTCAAACACGAAAACGAAATTTTGTCTCTCTCTCGCCCCGACTCGTTCAGTCTGTACCTCTCCATCCCCTTTTGCCCAACACGGTGTGATTACTGTTCCTTTGTTTCCCACACCGTCGACCGGGCAGCATACTTAATTCCCGACTACTTGCGGCTGTTGTGCGAGGAAATCCGCCACACCGCCGCTCTCACCAAAAAGCTGGGGCTTCGCCTCGAAACCGTCTACGTCGGCGGCGGCACCCCCACCACGCTCTCCGCCTCACAAATGGCGACTCTACTCTCCACCGTATCCGATGCCTTCGACCTGTCAACCGTACGGGAATTCACCGTAGAAGCCGGCCGTCCCGACACGGTAACCGAAGAAAAACTCCGTGCCATCAAAGCGGCAGGCATCGAACGCATCAGCATAAACCCCCAAACGCTCCACGACCCCGTGCTTACCGCCATTGGGCGAAAGCACACGGTGGAGGAATTTTATACCGCCTTTAACCTTGCCCGCAAAGTGGGCTTTTCGGTCATCAACACCGACTTAATCACCGGTCTTCCCACCGATACGGTGAACGGCTTTGACGAAACCCTTTCCGGCATATTAGCCCTTTCGCCCGAAAACGTCACCGTTCACACTCTCTCGATGAAACACGGCTCCAATCTTGTAGCGGCACGCCGCTTTGAAATCGCCGAAAAAACCGCCGAAGCCAAGGCAATGTCCGCCCTCTCGGTGGAAAAGCTCACCGCCGCCGGCTATGAACCTTACTACCTCTATCGCCAGGGACGAACGATGGGCAACCAAGAAAATGTAGGCTTTGCAAAGCCCGGCTGTGAGGGACTATACAACGTCTATATTATGGACGAAACCCATACCGTTTTGGGGTGCGGTGCCGGTGCCGTCTCCAAGCTGAAACAACCAAACGGGGAATACATCGAGCGAATCTTTAACTATAAATTCCCCTACGAGTACGTGTCCGGATTTCCGGAGATGCTGGCACGAAAAACCGGCATCGACGATTTTTATATGCGTTTCCCTATTAAAAATTGAAAGGAGAAAAAACAATGGGAACTTTTGAAGAAATTTTGAACAAAGCGAAACGTGGTGCCGAAATGGTCGGCCAAAAAACCGGCGACTTCGTGGAGGTTACCAAATTGAAAATGGCGGCTTCCGATATCGAAAAAGAAATCGCCGCCACCTTCGAAGGCCTTGGACGTCTCGTTTATGATGCCCAAAAATCCGATGAGGATGTGTCCGAGATGATTCAGGATTGCATCGACAGCATCGACGAACTGCAAGAGGCTTCGGAAGCCATTCACGAGCAAATCTACTCCTATAAAAACCTCCATCGCTGTGTCGTGTGCGGTGCGGTCATCGACAAAGAAGCGGCGTTTTGCTCGAAATGCGGTGCTCCGCTGACGGTGGAAGAAGAGTCGGTCGAAGAAGAGCAAGCCGAAGAATAAGATTTACACAAAAACGATGCGTGATTTTCAATCACACATCGTTTTTTATTTGCGGCAAAAACGCAAAACCCACCGTCTGCTCACCGAGCGTACCCGCTCTTGCCAAGTCTGCGTTAGTATGCTATACTGATTTTGAGGTGACTGTTATGAATAGGGAACAAATTGCGGCATTTGCCGCACTCATCAAAAACGCAAAATCCGCTGTATTTTTCGGCGGTGCCGGTGTCTCTACCGAAAGCGGGCTCAAGGATTACCGCAGTGAGGACGGATTATACAACGTCACAAACAAATACGGGGTGTCCCCCGAAACCATTTTGTCACACACCTTTTTTGAACGCAACCCCGAAACCTTTTACACATTTTATTTCGAATATTTTTTGAGCCAAACCGCAAAGCCCAATGTGGCACATAAGATACTCGCCAAGTGGGAGCAAGAGGGGCGTTTGTCGGCCATTGTCACCCAAAACATCGACGGACTTCACCAAGCGGCAGGTTCAAAAAACGTCTTTGAGCTTCACGGAACTGTCTACCGTCACCACTGTGACCGTTGCGGGAGAGACTTTCCCACCGAGCAGGTCAAAGCCCTTAAAGGCGGCGTGCCCCGCTGCACTTGCGGTGGCCTTATTCACCCCAACGTGGTACTGTATGAAGAAGGGCTTGACCAAGCCACCGTTGAGGGTGCGATTTATGCAATAGAACGTGCCGACCTGCTGATTATCGGCGGAACCTCTCTTGCCGTCTACCCGGCGGCATCGTTCCTGCGTTACTATGGCGGCAAGGATATTATCCTTATTAACAAAGGCGAAACTCCCTACGACACCCGTGCTTCGCTTGTGTTTCGTGACAGCATCGGCAGTGTGCTTGCCGCCGTCGATGAGGAAATCACAAAATAAGTTGCAAACCCCCACGGTTTCGTGTATACTGTATCTGTACCTTTATATTTAAGAAAGGCGAGGAAAAACAATGCTTCAAAACGATAAAATTTATTTAGGTCTCTCGGATTTGGACAATTCTCGGGTAGAAATGCCGCTTTCCATCTGTAACCGTCACGGACTCATTGCCGGTGCTTCCGGCACAGGCAAAACCATCACCATGAAAGTGATGGCGGAATCTTTTTCCGATGCCGGCGTGCCGGTATTCCTCTGCGACATCAAGGGTGACGTTTCCGGACTGTGTGTCCCCGGCGAGCAGAACGAGGGAATGGAAAAACGAATTGATAAATTCGGAATTCGTGACAGCTTTTGCTACAAAGGCTATCCCGTCTGCTTCTGGGACGTCTACGGCGAAACGGGTCACCCCGTCCGCACCACCATTTCGGATATGGGGCCCGAGCTTCTCTCTCGCATTCTCGGCTTGTCCGAAGCACAAGAAGGCGTGCTCAACATCGTTTTCAAGATTGCAGACGACAAAGGACTTCTCCTTTATGATATGAAAGACCTCCGTGCCCTGCTCAATTACGTGGGCGAACACAAAGACGAATATACCACCACCTACGGTGCTATCGCCACCGCCTCCCTCGGCACATTGGTGCGTGAGCTTTTGCCGCTGGAAACCCAGGGCGGCGACAAATTCTTCGGCGAACCGCCGCTGGATATCCAAGACTGGCTTCGTTGTGACGCCTCCGGCAATGGCTATATTCATCTGTTGGATTGCGTCAAGCTGGCACAAAACCCCACGCTCTACGCCACGTTCCTCTTGTGGATGATGTCCGAGCTGTATACCGTTCTCCCCGAAGTGGGCGACTGCGACAAACCGAAGCTCGTGTTTTTCTTTGATGAAGCTCATATGCTGTTCTCGGATGCCCCCAAAGCTCTTGTGCAAAAAATTGAGCAGGTGGTCAAGCTCATTCGCTCCAAAGGTGTAGGCATCTACTTTGTCACCCAAAACCCCGCCGATATTCCCGACAGCGTGTTGGCACAGCTATCCAACCGCATCCAGCACGCCCTGCGTGCCTATACACCGGCGGAGCAACGAGCGGTTCGTGCCGCCGCTGATTCCATGCGTGCCAACCCCGCTTTCTCCACCGAACAGGTGATTATGGAATTGGGTGTCGGCCACGCACTGGTCTCTGTCCTTGACGAAGCGGGCGTGCCCGGCATCGTGCAACAGACCTCTATCATCTGCCCGCAAAGCCTTATGGCTCCGGCAGACGATGCCGCTCGTCAGGCAATGAGAGCGAGCGACGGTATGGCGAAATACGACACGGCATACGACAGCGAAACCGCTTATGAAATCCTCGAAAAAGAGAAAGAAACCTCCGTCGAGGAGGATCGCCTTGCCGCCGAGCGGGAGGCTTTCGAAAAAGAAAAAGCCGACTACGAGGCACAAAAACAAAAAGAGGAGGCCGCCGCCGAGAAACAACGGGAAAAAGAGGAGGCCGCCGCCGAGAAAAAGAAAGAAAAAGCGGATGCCGAGGCTAAGAAAAAGATGGAACGCCGGATGTCCAAAATCGAAACCCAGCTCATCAGCACCGCCGGTCAAGCGTTTAGACGCACCTTATTCAAAACCCTGTTTAAGTAAAGAAACACCCCGTCGAAGAACTTCGACGGGGTGCTTTTTATATGCAGTGATTATTTTGCTTTCTTTTCAAGAGCGATTTTCACGTTCTTCACGATGTTTTCGGCAGACAGTCCGAATTCCTTGAGCAAATCTGCCGCAGGGCCGGATTTGCCGAAGGTATCCTCGACACCGACACGCACTACCGGCACCGGCACGGTTTCGGCAACCACTTCCGAGACGGCACTGCCAAGACCATTCAAAATGCTGTGTTCCTCGGCGGTCACAATCACGCCGGTTTCACGGGCGGCCTTTTCAATGATGTCACGGTCAATCGGTTTAATCGTTGCCATATTGATGATGCGGGCGGAAATCCCCTCCGCTTTAAGCATCTCGTACGCTTCCAGTGCCTCTTTAACCATAAGGCCGGTGGCAATCACCGTCACGTCGGTGCCGGCTTTGAGCTCCACGCCCTTGCCGATTTCGAACGGACAATCCTCATCGAAAATCACCGGCACCGCCAAGCGGCCAAACCGCAAATATACCGGACCGTCCCACTCATAAGCAGCTTTCACCGCTTTTTTCGCCTCATAGTAATCGGCGGGGTTCAAAACCACCATTCCGGGAATACCACGCATAAGGCCCAAATCTTCAATGCATTGGTGGGTCGCTCCGTCTTCGCCCACGGAAATGCCGCCGTGACTGGCAGCCACTTTCACGTTGAGGTGGGGATACGCCACCGAGTTGCGAATTTGCTCGTAGGCACGTCCGGTAGCGAACATAGCAAAAGAGGAGATAAACACCGTTTTGCCGCAGGAAGCAAGTCCCGCCGCCACGCCGGTCATATTCGCTTCGGCGATACCGGCATTAAAGAACCGCTCCGGAAACACTTTTTTGAAAGTGCCCGTGCAAGTTGCACCCGCCAAATCGGCGTCCATAACCACAATGTCTTCATGGTCTTTTCCCAATTCCGCCAGTGCGTCGCCATACCCCTCACGGGTGGCTTTTTTTATCACGTCTGCCATGTTTACGCCTCCTCACACGCTTTGAGCGTCGCCTTTAATTCCGCCATTGCCACTTCGTATTCCTCGGCATTGGTGGCTTTTCCGTGCCAGCCCACCTGGTTTTCCATAAAGGAGACTCCTTTTCCCTTAACGGTTTTAAGGATAACAACCGTAGGCTTGCCCGTAACGGTGCGAGCGGCAGTAACCGCTTTGTCGATGGATTCAAAATCGTGGCCATCCGCCTCAAAGGCCGCAAATCCGAATGCCTCGAATTTTTCTTTCAACGGATACGGGGAGTTGACCTCCTCCAAACAGCCGTCAATTTGCAGGTTGTTGTTGTCGACGAACAACGTCAAATTACAAAGCCCTTTGGCACCGGCAAACATCGCCGCTTCCCAAACCTGGCCTTCTTCGATTTCACCGTCGCCTAAAATGGCATACACGTGATACGCTTTTTTATCCAGCTTTGCCGCAAGAGCCATACCGGCAGCGGCGGAAACGCCTTGACCCAGCGAACCGGTAGACATATCCACACCCGGCGTTTTTTGCATATCCGGATGGCCTTGTAAAAAGCTGTCCGGCTTACGCAGGCGGGCAATCTCGCTTTCGGGGAAAAACCCATGAAGTGCCAGTGCTCCGTATAAAGCGGGAGCCGTGTGTCCCTTCGATAAAACCAAACGGTCACGATCTTCCCACTTGGGGTTTTTCGGGTCCACATTCAGCACACAGCGATAAAGATACGCAATCGTGTCCGTAATGGAAAGAGACCCTCCGGGGTGACCGCTTTTTGCGTGGAAAGTGCCCTCAATAATCGCCAAACGAATTTTAGCGGCATCAATGGCAAGTTGCTTTTTCAGTGACGAATCCATGTCTTCCGACTCCTTTATTTTGACGTCCAAAACATATTTCTTATAGTATAGCACACTCTTTTCGATTTTCCTATATCTTTTTCGAAATTTTTTCACTTTTTTCGAAAAATTTTTCTACAAAACGGCAGACAAAAATAACATCTCCCGCAAGCGGGTATATAACGGCTCAAAATTGTCAATCGGAAGCGGGTTTTCCCCTTTGCCGCACTCGATGGTAAACGCCGGCCGACCAAATTCCTCGATAAACCAATCCTTAAATCCTCCGCCGACTGCCAAGCCCTGCGGATCAGAAAGCGTATATCCCGAAGCACGGGACAACACCTCAGCCATCAGCTGTGCCCGTTCCGGTGTGCGGTGCCCGTATCGCCAGTATATTTCCTCTCCCTGCGTATGAAGCGTCAACGCATGGGACGGCTCAACCCGTCGACACAAAGCCACCAATGCCGCCGTTTCCGGCTCACTTTCGAACGTGTTTCCCCCGTATTGACGTGCCGCCGGAGAACAAATCCCGTTTTTTTGCTCTAAGACTTGCAATTCCTCAAAGCCGGCGTTAAAATTATGGTTAAGGTCAACACCTCGTGCATTCGCCTGCCACCGTGCCGGTATGTCTCCTCCCAGCCGTGCCACCTCATCGGCAAAATCCCCCGCCGCCCGGCTCCCCAAAAGAGCAATCTCCACACCGTCGGGATTTAGGCAAGGGACAAACAGCAAGCTACGCCCGCTCATCGCTTTTCCGATAGCCACTCGGCATGCCGGCTTTCCGCTTTCCACGTGAGTGCACACCTCGTCGATAAACCGATATAGTAACAATGAGGTCATCCATTCCTGCCCATGAGTTCCCCCTACGTACAACACCACATGGGCCCCTTTCCCAAGCAAAAAGCCGTCAAGGGGTCGGCCGCAAACGCTTTGCCCGATAGGAAACCGATAAAGCTCCGGAAAGCGGGCACAAAGAGAAGCCCCCCACCGGGCAGTTACCGCCGCCGTAGGCGGTTCACAATACCGCATCATTTCCACCACCTCAACGATAGATATGAAAGGCTGTGTTTGTCCTATGATTTTTCGTGAAACCACCGTTAAAAAGAACATTGTTCATAAAGGGGCCATTCTCACCATGCGTGAGGATGATGCCAAAACCGCCGACGGGCGAGACTGCACCCGAGTGGTGGTAGAACATCCCGGCGGCGTGTGCGTTGCCGCCATCACCGACGATGAAAAAATCCTGCTTGTTCGCCAGTGGCGATACCCCTTCGAGGAGGAAACCTTAGAGCTTCCCGCCGGAAAATTGAAAGCCTCCGACAGCGACACGAAAGCCGCCGCCGTGCGAGAGCTGAAAGAGGAAACCGGGGCAAAAGCAAAAACGTGGAAATTCCTCGGCAATATGTATCCCACCCCCGGCTTTTGTACCGAAATCGACCGCATCTATGAGGCAACCGACCTCACCTTCGGCGAAGCATCCCCGGACGATGATGAGTTTTTAACGCTTATCGCTGTCCCGCTAAAAGAGGCCCTTGCCCTCGTGATGAACGGCGAATTGCCGGACGCCAAAACCCAAATCGGCATTCTCAAAGTCTGTGCCGAACGGGGAATTACGTGTTAAACCCATCGTTCTCCACTCGCTCACAAAAATCCTATTTTACAACAAAAATCCGCCCAAGGCTTCGCCTTTGGCGGATTTCTTCTCTGGAGCTGGTGAACGGACTCTTGTCTCACGTGACACAACCGTCCCCCGGACGGTTGCTCCCAAACTCGTCGCTCGTTTCACTCGCCGAGTTTGGAGTTCGTTTCGAGTCCGTTCCTTTTACTCAAAACAAAAATCCGCCCAAGGCTTCGCCTTTGGCGGATTTCTTCTCTGGAGCTGGTGAACGGACTCGAACCCCCGACCTGCTGATTACAAATCAGCTGCTCTACCAACTGAGCTACACCAGCAC
>JAZRVH010000020.1:0-11325 GCA_045598965.1 Acutalibacteraceae bacterium | reverse complement strand
CGCCAAGTCGCTTCGCGCGCGATGCCCCCACTCGCTCGCCCTGCCTCGGCAGGGCAACCGCTCGGGGATGGCAAGAAAGCCGCCTCGTCGCTCGGTTGCGTTAAGCGTAACAAAAAAGCGCCATCCTTGCGGATGACGCTTTTGAGAGTGCAGGAAAAATCAGCGTTTGCTGAACTGCGGAGCGCGACGGGCGGCTTTGAGACCGTACTTCTTACGCTCTTTCATACGCGGATCGCGGGTGAGCAGGCCGGCTTTTTTAAGCTGCGGGCGAAGCTCGCCGTCGTTGTATTGAAGCAGGGCGCGGGCGATACCGTGGCGGATGGCACCGGCTTGACCGGTCACACCGCCGCCGGCAACGCGGCACTCGATGTCGAACTTGCCGGTGAGACCGGTGAGCTCCAGGGGCTGACGGACGATGAGTTTCAGGGTTTCAAGGCCGAAGTAATCGTCCATTTCACGATCGTTGATTTTCACAGAACCGGTACCCGCATACAGGCGGACACGAGCCACAGAGCTTTTGCGGCGGCCGGTACCATAGAAATAGGGGCGTTTATTGAAATCCATTTGAACCAGTCTCCTTCCTTAAATCTCGTAGGCTTCGGGTTTCTGTGCGGCTTGTTCATGCTCCGCACCGGCGTATACACGCAGGCGGGTCATGGCGGCACGACCGATGGTGTTGTTCGGGACCATGCCATAAATGGCAAGCTCCATCGCTTTTTCCGGGCGGCTCTCCATCAGCTGGGAATACGGAACGGTTTTCAGACCGCCGATCCAGCCGGTGTGACGCTGCCACACTTTTTTCTGCAGTTTGTTGCCGGTGAGCACCGCTTTGCCGCAGTTGATGACGATGACGTGGTCACCGCAGTCAACGTGGGGGGTGTAGGTCGGCTTGGTTTTGCCACGGAGCAGATCCGCAGCCGCCACGGCGACACGACCCAGCGGTTTGCCGGCGGCGTCGATGACGTACCATTTGCGGGAAACTTCGCCCGCTTTTTCCATATACGTGGACATTGTGGTTCCTCCTAAAAAATATTCTCTTGACAGAAGCGGGGCTTCACCCCGTTTTTCGCACGAGAATGATAATACCACACGTTTTTTTAAAAGTCAACATTTTTTTGGAATTTTTTAATTTTCAATAGTGCAATCTCTCGTTTTCTTTGTTTTTCTCGTTTTTTCACCGTATTTTCTCTTTCGCCATTTTTGTTTTTGTTGTAAAACACAAGCAAACGTTTGCCCGTCGCAAGCATTCTCAAAATGGGGCGACAGCAAGAAAACCACTATATATAGGATAGTCTTTATTATATATATCTATTATAAAAAAAGTGTTGACAAAGGAAAAATCGTGTGATACAATAACCCTTGCCGCTTAATTCAGGCTTTTTAAGTGCACCCTTTTGGGGCCGCCTGCGTTAGCGAGTCTTAAAGAAAGAAGGACCCCAGCATGTACGCTATTATTGAAACCGGCGGCAAACAGTACAAAGTGCAGAGCGGCGACGTTCTGTTCATCGAAAAACTGGAAGCTGCCCAGGACGAAAAGGTCGTGTTTGACAAGGTGCTTGCCATCCAAAATGACAAAGGCCTGAAAACCGGTGCCCCCTATTTGAAAGGAGCGACCGTTACCGCTACCGTCCTGAAAAACGGCAAAGGCAAAAAAATCCGTGTGTTCACCTATCGTCCGAAGAAAGGCAGCAAACGTGCCATGGGCCATCGTCAACCCTACACGAAAGTAGAGATTAACGATATCAAGGCCCGGACGACCACCAAAAAGGCCGCTGAAGAAGCTCCGGCTACGGAGGAATAAGAATTATGCACGCCACATTTTTCCGAAAAGGCAACCGAATCACCGGCTTCGACCTCGACGGACATTGCGGTGGTGTTGCGGGGCGGGATATTGTGTGTGCGGCGGTTTCGTCCGCAGCGTACCTTACCGCCAACACGCTGACCGACGTTTGCGGATTATCCGCAGAGGTTACGGAAGCGGACGGCAAGCTTTGTTTACGACTTGCCGACAGCGATACAACTCGTGGGGATGACGTGATGAACGGGTTTTACCTGCATCTTTGCGGACTTCACGACCAGTATCCGAAACAAATTGAAATTACCGATAGCAACGATACGGAGGTGTAACGAAATGCTTAAGATTAACATTCAACTGTTCGCTCATAAAAAAGGTATGGGTTCGACCAAGAACGGTCGTGACTCTGAATCCAAACGCCTCGGTGCCAAACGTGCCGACGGTCAAGTGGTTCTCGCCGGCAACATTCTGGTTCGTCAGCGTGGCACCCACATTCATCCGGGTATCAACGTGGGCATCGGCTCGGACGATACGCTGTATGCGAAAGAGACCGGCACCGTACGCTTCGAGCGTGTGGGCAAAGACCGCAAACGTGTTAGCGTTTATCCGGCGGAGTAATGCGAAAAAACCAACCTCAAAGAGGTTGGTTTTTTTATTGCATTTTTTCGAAAAATGCGGTATACTTATCTTGTAATTCCAAAAAGGAGTGTTAAAAATGAAAAAAATCGTTTCTCTTGCGGCACTATTGGCGTTGATTCTGACAATGGCAGTGCCGGCGATGGGCGTTTCTGCCGCTCGTCCCGAACGTGGCGACGCCACCACCGACGGTTCCATCAATATGAAAGATGCTCTTGCCGTATGCAAGTACATTGCAGACATCGGCACCGAGCTGGATTTTGAGGCCGCCGACTGCAACGGTGACGAAGCCATCAATATGAAAGATTTGCTGATCATCCGCAAATATATGGCGGGGTTGGAGGTCACCTTCGCCTCGTATCCGTACGATGACTATTCGCCGTTTCATATCAAAACCCTCGCCCAAGAACAGGTGACGCTGTCCTTCTACGATGCGGACGCCACCAAAATGGGCGTGACCTGGCATACCACCCGTGAGAACTTCGCCCCGGTTGCACAGGTGGTGAAAGTGGAAGACGGAGCAACGCCGGATTTTGCAAACGCCATAGTGTTTGAGGCGGAGACGGAGGAATTTTCCGAGATGTCTACGCTGTACAGTGCCGAGACCAACGAATTCAAAATCGTATCCAAAATCGGCTATAAAGGCAACCCCGACTACACGCACCGTGCGGTGTTGGAGGGCTTGGATTACGATACCACGTATGCGTATCGAGTCGGCGACAGTAAGAAAAAGATTTGGAGCGATGTATACACCTTTACCACTCGCCCCGAAACCGTGGGAGATTTCTCCTTTGTATACTTAAGTGATACGCAGGTGACCAACACCCAAGACCAAACGGCGGCACATTTTATGAACGATGCCTTAAAAGGTGCCACGCAAATTGACCCGAACTATTCTTTCATTATGCACGGCGGCGATATCGTGCAAACCACACGGTATTTGCATCAATGGCAGATGATGATTAACGGCAACGAGGAATTTTTGGCACAGCATCCGTTTATGCCTGCCACCGGCAACCACGAAGGCTCCAACGACACCGCCGGCAAATTCGAAACCTATAAGCATCTGACCTTTAACTATCCCGAGCCCAACAGCAAAAAAAGCTATGGTGTCTATTATTCCTATGACTACGGCGACGTTCACTTTGTCGTGCTGAACACCTGTTACGGTGTCGGCGTTCGTACCGCCAATGTGGACAACGAACAAAAAGAGTGGCTGCAAAAAGATTTGGAAAGCAGTACAAAAAAATGGAAGATTGTGATGATGCACGTGCCGATGGTGTCCTATAAAAACATTTCCATGGCACCGCTCAACCGCATTTTTAATGACAACGGTGTGGATTTGGTGCTTCAAGCCGACGAACACGTGTATCTCCGCTCGTATCCTATGAGTGTCCGTGGCAAGCCCATTCCCGATAGCCCGAAAAAAACGGTGGACGGCGTAGACTATCTTGTCAATCCGGAAGGTGTCGTGTATATTCAAGCGGCCACCGGCGGCGACTCTATGTCCAACATAAACTCCGCCACACTCAAAGCGGAAAACCTGGCCACTTACGGCTCGGGTCGTCAATCCTCTTGGGCAAACATCGCCATTAAAGGCAACACGCTGACCATGCAAACCTACTATTACAACAACGGTAATATCCAAAGCTACACCGACGGCATTTGGGGTATTATTAAAGAATAATCAAAAAGCAAAACCGCCTCGGCTATACATCGGTATAGTCGGGGCGGTTTTTTTATTAAAATCAGTTTTTCAAATTCATCCACGTATCCACATAATGGATGGCACAGCCGTAGCCGCCGGGAAGATTTTCGCCAACAAGAGCGGAAAGCACCGACTCTAACTCGGCATACATAATCGCCTTTCCCTCCTCCATAAAGGAAACCGCCGGCCCTTCCAGGCTGTACGTCTCTGCACCGAGGATGATTTTGCAACCATACTCGGCTCCGAGCGGAATTTCCTGCATTGCCGTGCCTAACATTGCCGCCGCCGTATCTCGATAAGACATCAAGGCGAGCGTGTCGGCATTTTCCGCCAAAACGGTAAGCAGTTTTTGGGATTTGCCGTCGACAGTAACGAGCGTATCGTCCAGCCAAAACGGAATATCCCATTCTATCACCGTGCCAAACGCATGAGCTTCCTTGCCGGCACGCACCACGAAATCCGCATATCCTTGCCAATCGGGGTTTGTCCGCTGGTGGGGCTCTACGTCCAAATGGATGCCATAGAATTTTTCGTTTTCAGCCGCCTTATCTTGGTAAGCTTTGAAACGGGCAAACACCTCGTCAAAACCGGTGTTGTCCTCGTCCAACCACGACACATCGCCGGACAACCACGCCACCCGCATCCCACGGGAAGCGGCGTTTTTAATAAAGGCGGCAATTTGAGTGTCGGTTTGGTCGACTACACAAAGATAAATCTCGGTCACGTGATTTTGTTGCAAGAAGTCTAACCGCTCTGTGCAAGCGGATTCACTGGTAATTTGGTTGGCGTTCCACCACCACACACCAAGCGACCCGAATTTTTGGGCCGTTTCATACGAAAAATACGGAATGTCCGTCGTGGTCGGCTGTGTCGTTTTGTCGGAAACCGACTCCGTAGGCGTATTCGTTTTTTCGGTAGTGGATGCTGTGGGGTTATCCTCCGCCTTTTCACTTACCAGCTTAAAGGTGCGAATAACGGCTCCGCTACCCACAATGCCGAGGCGGCCATTCTCGCCAATCCACGACGGGTCAAAAGGAATTTTGCCCGTGTATGTGCCCTGGATGAGCATCGGCGTATTATCCTCCGCCGGCGTGGTGTCCTTGCCGCAGGCATCCGCAATGGCGGCGGCAATCGAATGGTTCCAGCCATTGACATTGAGATGAGCACTCCCGTTTATCGTCATATCAAACTCGAGAAAAACCTGCTCTCCCTCAGCGGCACGAAAGTCAACGGCGGCCTCGTCAAAGTACAACACCCACACATTCCACGCATTGCTTTGGGAAATCACAAACCCATTGCCCTCGTCCCGAATTTCTGCACCGTCCGCCTCGTTGCTTCCGTTGGTGATAACGCCAATAAGATTCAGCTCACGGGGAGAAACCGGGCTGTCGCTTGTCGTCTGCGTTGTTGTCTGCGTTGTCGGCGGAGCGATTGTCGTTGTCGGCTCCGGCTCGTCACCGCCAAAAGAGGTGATAATGCCGGCAAGATACTGGCGAATCATTAAGACGTCTTTCATATTTACAAGCCCGTCACTGTTCACATCCGATGCCGCTAAATCCGGCGAAACGTCCATATCCGCCAACCGCTTTCGCAAAATCAGCACATCTTTCATATTGATTGCCCCGTCGGCATTGGCATCGCCTTTGTAGATTGCCCGTGTGCCGGAGCTTTGCGTGACGGTTTTGGTAGGCTCTTTTGTAAATTCCGTTGTTGTCTCGACACGGGCTTCAGCCGCTGTTTCGGTCGTAACCTCTATGTCGGTTTCGGTCGTGATTTTACCGGTGGTTTCGACCGCCGTCTCGGTAGCACGTTTGGTTGTCGTTTCGGTCGTCGTTGTGGTCGTCACTTCGGCGGTTGTCTCAGAAGCAGTGGCGGTCGTCGTTTTTGTGGTTTTCTCAAAAGACGTCTCCGCCGTCACTTCGGAAGCGGCTTTGGTGGGAATTTCCGTAGTGGTTTCGGCGACGGTTTCGGCGACCGTCTCGGTCGTCGATTCGGTAGCCGTCTTACCTGTCGCCTCGCTTTTTGAAGTCGTAGTTTCTTCCGCCGTCGCCGTAGACGAAGTAGTCTCGGAGGTGGTCGGCGTGTTGGCGGCACAAACGAGCATACACGTGCGAATTTCGATGCCATAGCCAAGAATGCCAAGGCGACCGTTATCGCCGATTTTGCTATAATCCAACTCCAGTGTGCCGCTGTACGTGCCGGCAGAAATGGGATACGGGCCGCTTTCCGCAGCGGAAGGGTCCGCCAACTCTTTGAAAATAGGATTTTCCCATTTGTCTATAGAAAACTGCACAACCGTATCCTCAGGAACGGTCATATCGTACAAAAGAAATACGGTTTCACCGGCGGCGGGCGTGAACGTCGCCACAGCGTCGTTCCAATAAACGACCCACGTATTCCATCCGCCGTTGCCGGAAAGGGTCACGCCGCCCCTTTCATCTGCGGGAAATTCCAAAGTTTCGGTTGTCCCATCCACAATAACCCCCAAAAAGGGCACACTGCGTTGCTCATCTGTCGTAACTGCCATAGAAACAACGTTCATAAAGCTTAACACGACTGCACAAACAAGTCCGATGGAAAATAGCTTTTTCATAACCCCCACAACCTTTTACTTTGGTATTTAACGATATTATATCTTTGCTTTACGCCCTTGTCAATGGATTTAAGTTGGAAAAACCACCGTCTTGTAAAACGAAGAGCGTACATCCTTTGCCCAAAAGGGCAAACATCATTCAAAAAAGTCTCTTTTGTCATACGGCAAAAGAGACTTTTTGTTGGTGGAGGCGGCGGGAATCGAACCCGCGTCCGAAAACCCTTCCCCACAGCTTTCTCCGAGTGCAGTTTTTCGTTTAGGATTCCCCTCACCAATCGCCGAAAAACAGGCTATTGGCTACGGTAGCCGCTACGTCATGACGAAAAAGGCGGCACTTTTTCGTTCACGTGCACCGCTCATCGACGCCCTTACCAAAGCCGCGGTACTCAATGGCAGGACGGGGGCCTAATTAGGCCGCCTGGGCAACAGGAATGTTGTCGTTTACTTTAAGGTTGCGGATTTTATAGCGGTCCCGCACCGCTACTCGCTTACCGTGGTTCTAAATCCCCGTCGAAACCTTTACGCCCCCGGGTATTCAGATTTCTCTGTTTTTTAGTGCACGCTCTGCCTCACGGTTTAACTCCCGCTTGGCTTCAACCTCACGCTTATCATACAGCTTTTTGCCTCGACATAAACCCACTTGAACCTTGACTCGGGAATTCTTGAAATACAAAGAAAGCGGGATGAGCGTATATCCCTTTTGCTTTGTCTGTCCCAAAAGACGCATAATCTCTTTTTTGTGAAGCAGTAATTTGCGTACTCTCAGCGGGTCTCGGTTGAAAATATTGCCCTGTTCATACGGGCTTATGTGCATATTGCAAACGAATATCTCGCCGTCGTCAATGCTGCACCACGCATCCTTTAGATTACACGCCCCTCGACGCAGGGATTTCACCTCGGTGCCGAACAACTCGATGCCGGCTTCCAGGCTTTCTTCCACAAAATACTCGTGATACGCTTTTTTGTTTTGGGCAATGGTTTTGGTGTTAGCTTTTTCATGCATCTTCCCCACCGCCCTTACAGTTCATTACGCCCTTCAAGCGAATGGCGTAACGTTACATCGTCGGCATATTCCAAATCGCCGCCCACGGGAATTCCATAGGCGAGACGGGTTACTTTTATGCCAAACGGAGCAAGCAACTTGGCAATATAGGTGGCGGTAACCTCACCGTCCACCGTCGGGTTCGTTGCCATAATCACTTCCTCGATATCCTCGTTTGCCACCCGATGAAGCAGTTCTTTTATCCGAAGCTGTTCGGGGGTCACACCGTCCATCGGAGACAAATTTCCGTGGAGCACGTGGTACAGGCCCTTATACTCCCGTGTCCTCTCCATCGCCATGACATCCCGTGGGTCAGCAACCACACAAATGGTTTGGCGGTCACGGGTCATATCCTCACAAAACGGACACGTCTCTCGGTCAGTCAGGTGACAACACACCTTGCATTCGTGGACATTTTCCCGAGCATCCTTAAACGCATCCACAAAGGCGGCGGCTCGTTCATCCGACACCGAAAGCAGATAAAACGCCAATCTCTGTGCCGATTTATGCCCGATTGCAGGCCATTTTTCCAGTTGTTCAATCAGCCGCTCCAGCGGTGCCGCCATTGAAGACATTTCCGCCACCTCCTTTTCTTAAATCTCGTTTTTCTCTCTTACAAAAGTCCCGGAATGCTCATTCCACCGGTGATTTTGCCCATGGATTCCTCCGAATCCTCGGCGGCTTTGCGGATAGCCTCGTTCACCGCCGCAATCACCAAATCGGACAGCATTTCTACATCCTCCGGGTCTACCACCTCGGGGTTAATGCTGAGAGTGGTCAATTCGTGACCACCGTTGACAACAGCGGTCACCGTGCCGCCACCCACCGTGGCGGAATATTCCCGCTCGTGAAGTTCCTCTTGCAGGGCTTGCATATCTGCCTGCATTTTTTGGGCTTGGTGAATCATTCCTTGCATATTGTTGGGGCCACCACGTCCCACACCTTGCGGTAATCTTGCTTTCATTTATGTTTCCTCCTTAATATCCACGGCGATGCCGGCATCCCGACTCTCACGCAAAAATGCAGACAACGGGCTTTCCGGCTCATCCGGTGCGGTCGTCGGCACAACGGGTGCCGTCTTTTTAAGCCCTATACGGTATTCCTTGCCGGTAATCTTCCGAATGGCATCCACCAGCTTTTGGCGATTGCCGTCGCTTTTTACAAGGGTGCGGAACATCCCGTTTTCGGTATAAATCAAAACCATATCGTCCCGTGTTACCGCATAGCTTCCCTCTAACACGCCACGCAGGGGCGGTGTCGTTTGGGCAAGCTCCGAGAGCACATCCTCCCACACGTCAAAGGCGACGTCTCCCTCCGTCACGGGCTTTGCCGGCGGGGTTTCGGGTGTCTCTTTCGGGTAACCGGCATCCACCGGTGTCGGCTCGACCGGATCAGTCGGGGCGGGAGCAACCGGGACGGGAATTTCAACCTTTTGCGGGACAGCCACCGTGATGGAGGCTCCGTTTTTGAGTGCCTCCTCAATGGCGGAAATGCGACGGGTAAGTGCCGCAACACCACTATCCAGCGACGGGTCGCACAACTTGAGAAGTGCCATTTCCATCTCTATGCGGCGATTCGAACCGCCACGCAACCGCTCCAAAGCGGTTTGCAACACATCCATACAGTGCATCAGCGTGGGCAGTGTATAGTTCTCTGCCTCCGCTTTCAGTCGGCTCATCTCATCCGGCGGAAGCACAATCATCGCCGATGGGTCTTTTACCTGTTTACACAGCATCAACTGACGGTAAAAGTCGAGACATTCTATACACAACCGCTCCATATCCTTTGAAGCGTTGTGCAGGGCGTCAACCCACTCCAACACCGTGCCGCTATCTGACGCACGAACGGCGGCAGATAACCCATACATCGGGTCACGACCCGCAAGACCGGCGGTGGCGGTGACTACATCCATTGTGACGTGGTCCGTGCGGGATACACATTGGTCCAAAAGGGACAAGGCATCTCGCATACCGCCGTCTGCCAATCGTGCCAGCATCAACGACGCATCCGCATCCACCGAAAACGCTTCGTTTTCGGCAATGAAACCAATACGCTCGGCAATTTTCTCCGGTGCAATTCGTCCGAAATCGAACCGCTGACAGCGGGACAAAATCGTGTCCGGTAACTCCTGCACCTCGGTTGTCGCCAGAATGAAAATCACGTGGGCAGGCGGTTCCTCTAACGTTTTTAACAGAGCATTAAAGGCACTGTCGGTCATCATATGTACTTCGTCGATAATGTACACACGGTATTTTGCCACCGCAGGCATATAGGCGACTTCCTCCCGCAGCTCACGGACATAATCTACACCGTTGTTTGAGGCGGCATCCAACTCCGTTACGTCTAAAACGGTGCCGTCCTCAATGCCTTTGCACACCTCGCATTCGCCGCAAGGGTCACCGTTTACGGGATGCAGACAGTTGACCGCCTTTGCTAAAATCTTGGCACAGGAGGTTTTGCCCGTTCCTCGAGACCCCACAAATAAATAAGCGTGGGCAAGACGGTTGCTGTCTACCTCGTTTTTGAGTGCATCGGTAACGTATTCTTGACCGACTACCTGAGAAAAGGTTTTCGGTCGCCATTTGCGATATAATACTTGATACATTTCCATAGCACTCCTTTCGGATTTTTTTACAACACGCCACTATCGGCGAGCAAATTCTGTGATAACTCCCGGCTTCGCTTTTGCACAAGGGTGTCAAAAACCGGCGGGCGAATTCTGTGATAACCCCCGGCTTCGCTTTGACACAAGAGTGTCAAAAAAACGCCCTCTCGGGTATACGGACGAGTCAGTTACCTGCGGCACACAGAAGCAACCGCTTAATGCTGCTCGGTTCCCCGCCTGACATGGTTCACAGTGCACTGTCGCACAGGACCGGCCCGCCCGTATACCCCAAAGGGCGTCTTTCAGCGGCTCTCACCGCACACACGTATAGTATACCCTATTTCCCTCACTATTGCAAGACTTTTTTATCGCTTTTATCGAAATCGAACACGAAAGAACGTAAAAAACCACCCTCCCTGTCGAAGAGCGACACAAGAGGGTGGTTTCTGTTTTATTTCGAGCCGACAGCGATCAACTTCGAGCCTTTAATAACCGGGCTCCAGCAGGAATAGGAGGTTTTCCCGTTGACCGTGCGATAGGTGCGGACGCGGAAATCCGTACTCGGCCAACCGTACTTGTCTTCTTCACTTCTCGTGGTCGAGAACGCAATGTTCGTAATCCCTTCAAAAGTACCGGTTTTTTTCGCATTCATGATTCTGGCAATCCCTTTATTGGTTTTGTAATATACCTGATAGCCGGTAACATAGGGATGGTTGGTGTTGAGATTTATAATAACATCATAATATTCTATCGTACCAACAGAATGATTATACCAGTCCTGTAAGTTCGGGTTAATATATTCATGCAGCTTCGGCTGTTGCAGGCGGCAGATGCAGGCCGTCGCCGCACAAGCAGAAGCGTTTTTGCCGTAGTAGGCACGGACGGTATAGAAATACTGCACACCTTGAGAACGGTTGCCGTCTGAATACGTCGGATTTTTGGTGGT
>JAZRVH010000019.1:0-13669 GCA_045598965.1 Acutalibacteraceae bacterium | reverse complement strand
TGGGTTCGACTCCCATCACCCACCCCATTTTGGGATGTAGTCTAGTGGTAGGACAGCAGACTTTGACTCTGCCCGTGCAAGTTCGATTCTTGCCATCCCAGCCAAAAACCGACAAATCTCGCAAGAGGTTTGTCGGTTTTTACTTTTCCCCTTTCCCTCTTCACTTTTCACTAACTCCCGAAAAAACCGTGTTTTCTGCGTGTATTTTTTATTTTCCCTTGCAATTATCGAAAAAAGGGGTATAATGGGTCTTGTAGCATAAACGCTTAAAGGAGGATTTTTCCAATGACTATTCTTACTACCGGCGGCTGCGGCTATATCGGCAGCCACACCTGCGTTGAATTGCTCAACGCCGGCTACGACGTGATTGTCGTCGACAACCACGACAACTCCAGCCCCGAGGCTTTACGCCGTGTGCGTAAAATCACCGGCAAAGACCTTATCGAATACGACATCGACATCCGTGATAAAGAGGCTCTTCGCCAAGTGTTTAAAGAGCATAAAATTGATGCCGTTATTCACTTCGCCGGCTCCAAAGCCGTGGGTGAATCGGTGAAACTTCCCCTCAAGTATTACGACAACAACATCGGCGGTGCCGTTGCTCTGCTGGAGGTTATGGCAGAGGAAGGCTGCAAACGTCTGGTGTTCAGCTCGTCCGCTACCGTTTACGGCGATTTGAACCCGTCCCCGCTGAACGAGAAAATGCCGCTGGGCGACACCACCAACCCCTACGGTGCCACCAAGGCGATGATTGAGCGTATCCTTAAAGACCTGTGTATCTCCGACCCCGACTGGTCGGTGGTGTTGCTGCGTTATTTCAACCCCATCGGTGCCCACGCCTCCGGTCTTATCGGCGAGGATCCCAACGGTATTCCGAACAACCTGATGCCCTACATCTCCCAAGTCGCTGTCGGCAAACTGCCCCAGCTGTCTGTGTTCGGTAACGACTACGACACGCCGGACGGCACCGGCGTCCGTGACTATATCCACGTTGTCGACCTGGCACGTGGCCACGTGAAAGCCGTCGCTTATGCCGCCGACCACCAGGGTGCGGAAATCTTCAACCTGGGCACCGGCCGTGGCTACAGCGTGCTCGAAATGGTTGCCGCTTTCGAAAAAGCCAGCGGTGCCAAAGTCCCCTACGCCATCAAACCCCGCCGTGAGGGCGACCTCGCCAGCGTGTTCTCCAACCCGACCAAGGCTCGTGAAGTCCTCGGCTGGCAAGCGGAATTCGGCATCGAGGAAATGTGCCGTGACGCCTGGAACTGGCAGTCCCACAACCTGAACGGTTATAAATAAACCATCCCAAAAAGCGGGAGGAAAGTCGCTTTCCTCCCGCTTTTTTCATAACGAGGTGATACGTGTGGCACACGATATACAATCCATTTTGCCCCAAACGCAGGCAGCACTGAAACACTATGATATGATTGCCCCCGGCGACCGCATTTGTGTCGGGGTGTCCGGCGGCAAGGATTCGCTGGTGCTTCTTTGTGCCCTTGCCCGCATTCGTCAATTTTATGACGTCCCCTTTTCGCTTTGTGCCGTCACTCTTGACCCCTGTTTTTCGGGCGAGGCGGATTTCTCTTCCATCGAAACCTTGTGCGAATCCCTCCACGTACCGTATACCGTCAAACGCACACGGTTATGGGAGGTTCTCTGTGAGCAGGGACAAGCCGACCACCCCTGCAGTCTGTGTGCCAAAATGCGGCGAGGAGCCTTACACAAAGTCGCCAAAGAACTTGACTGCAACGTGGTCGCTCTCGGTCATCACAAGGACGATGCCGGCGAAACCTTTTTTATGAATCTTACCGCCGGTGCTACACTCGGTTGCTTTTCTCCCAAAACCTATTTGGACCGCAGTGAGCTGACCTTAATTCGCCCGCTTCTCTTTTTGAGCGAAGCGGAAATCGCCGCCGTCGCCACCCACGAACAAATTCCCGTAGTAACATCCGCCTGCCCGGTAGACGGCAACACCAACCGTGCCGAAGCCAAAAAAGCCCTTGCCGCTCTCTCCGAACAGCACGGCGATATGAACGACAAAATCGAGCAAGCCCTTCAAAAGGCAAAACTTTGCGGTTGGTAACCATATTTTGTGGTCTTTTCGGATTTTTTCTTCATATTTTGTGGATTTTCTCTTTACATTTGCGTGCGTATTCGCTATAATAAAAAAGATAACGAAGGAGGCGAGCCGAAATGCGTATCGGTTTTTTAGGTGCCGGGAATATGGCCAGTGCAATGATTCGTGGCCTGCGTGCCAAGGGTCACGCCGCCGAAAACGTTACCGCTTTTGACGTCAACGCCGACAAGCTGACATCCCTGAACGCCGATTGCGGTCTGGCCGTTGCCGTCAGTGCCGTCGACCTTATCGCTCGCTCGGATGTGTTGGTTTTGGCGGTAAAACCCCAAATGCTTAAAGAGGCACTCGCCGACCTTAAACCCGCTCTTGCCGCTGCCAATCCGCTTCTCATATCCATTGCGGCAGGAACACCGCTTGAAACGCTTGCCTCCCTTTGCGGTGACGAACGCCGCATTGTCCGTGTTATGCCCAATTTGAATGCAACGGTCGGCGAGGCGATGTCCGCTTTTTGCGGCAACGCCCACGTAACCGAAACCGATTATGCCACCGCCGAAGCGGTGTTGACCGCCTTTGGCAAAGCTGTACGCCTGCCGGAGGAACAGTTCTCCGCCTATTCGGCACTTGCCGGCTGTTCTCCCGCCTATTCTATGCTGTATATGGATGCTTTGCTGTCCGCCGGCGTGGAAGCGGGCATTGACCCCGAAGTTGCCAAAGCCGTGGTTGCTCAGGCCGTTCTCGGAACAGCAAAATTGCTTGCCGCCTCTCCCGATTCGCCCGAAACGTGGGTGGAACGGGTGTGCTCTCCCGGCGGAACTACGATTGAGGGCGTAAAGGTTCTCCGTGCAAAGCAGGTGGGCGAAGCCGTAAAAGCCGCCGCCGAAGCCTCTATCCGTCGTGACGAGGAGCTGGCTCGCAACCACTGAGTTTACAGAAAGGGTGCTGTTTTATGCGTGTTATTACCGGTTCCGCCCGTGGCAAAACCCTGAAAGCTTTGGACGGCGAGGAAATCACCCGCCCCACCGGCGACCGTGTAAAGCAAGCGTTGTTCAACGCCCTGCAATTTGATATCGAGGGACGTTCCGTCCTCGACCTGTTTGCCGGAAGCGGTCAACTGGGCATTGAGGCGTTAAGCCGAGGAGCATCGGATTGCGTGTTTGTGGAACGGGATTTGAACGCCGCCGAGGTTGTAAAACAAAACCTGAAATCCACCAAGCTCTTTACGAAAGCTCACGTGCTCACCGCCGACGCCGTCACGTTCTGCCGCAACTCTGCCGACCGATTTGACATCGTGTTTTTAGATCCTCCGTACGCCTCGGATTTGATTGAAAAAACTCTGCCGCTTCTCAGCGACAAGATAAAGAAAAACGGCACCGCCGTGTGCGAAACGGATTTGGAAAAAGAGTTGCCCGACTCGGTCGGTTCCCTTGCCCTTGTCCGCTGTGCCAAGTACGGAAAAACCCGTTTGTGGTTCTACCGTCAAGAGGAGTGATACTATGAAAATTGCTGTTTGCCCGGGTAGCTTTGACCCAATAACCCTCGGGCATTTAGACATTATCCGCCGTGCCTCCGAGCTCTTTGACCATGTGGTGGTGTTGGTGGTACAAAACGCCGGAAAAACTCCCATGTTTTCTTTGGAGGAACGGGCGGAGCTGATTCGCCGTGTTACCGGCGAATTCAAAAACGTGGAGGTCGACTGCTTCCACGGGCTTTTGGTCGATTATATGAAAGAGCGAGGTGCCTCGGTTATCGTAAAAGGCCTGCGGGCAATGTCCGATTTCGAATACGAATTCCAGATGGCACTCACCAACCGCCAGCTCTATCCCGAGGCAGAAACCGTGTTTCTTACCTCATCGGTGGAACGGATGTACCTCTCTTCGAGCCTCGTAAAACAAATTGCACAGTTTGGCGGAGATATCTCCGCTTTGGTTCCCCCGCAAATTATACCGGATATTCTCTCGAAAAATAGAAAGGAAGATGACAAATGACCGTAGAAGAACTGTTGGACAAAATTGACGATATGGTGGACAAAGCGTTCTCCATGCCGCTCAGCAAAGGCAAATGCCTTGTGGACGCTGATGAACTCCGTGACATCCTGGATGACATCCGTGCCCACCTCCCCAGCGAAATTCGCCAAGCGAAAGCCATCGTCAGCGACCGCAACGACATTATCGACGATGCCAAACGTGAGGCGGAAGACATCATCCGCAAAGCCGAGGATCGTGCCCGTGCTCTCGTCTCCGAGGAAGAGATTGTAAAACAATCCCAGCAAAAGGCCACCGATCTTTTGAATCAATCCCAGCAAAAATCCCGTGAGATGCGTCGCTCTGCCAACGATTTTGCCGAGGATTTGCTCAAACGCACCGAGGATGCTCTGGGCGAACGCCTGCAAGAGGTACGCCAAGCCCGTCAAGCTCTGCGTAAACCGGCTCAAATCGAAACCCCCGACACCCAGGAATAAGAAAGCCAAAGCCCCTCTTGCGATATTGTCGCAAGAGGGGCTTTTTTAGGAATACATAAAAAAAGCAGGAACGGCACAGTGCCCACGACACGGCGACGTTCCTGCATCTTTTTTACTTAATAGTTTTCGGCGTGAACCTCAAAATAGGCTTGCGGATGAGCACAAACCGGACAAATCTCCGGAGCACTTTCGCCGACCACGATATGGCCACAGTTGCGGCACTCCCACACCTTGACCGAACTCTTTTTGAATACCTCTTGTGCCTCAATATTGTGAAGCAGAGCACGGTAACGCTCCTCGTGATGTTTTTCGATAGCGGCGACCGCACGGAATTTAGCGGCGAGCTCCGCAAAACCCTCCTCCTCGGCGTCTTTGGCAAAGCTCTCGTACATATCTGTCCACTCGAAGTTTTCGCCGTCAGCAGCGGCGGCAAGGTTTTCGGCGGGAGAGCCGATGCCGTTCAGCTCCTTAAACCACATTTTCGCATGCTCTTTTTCGTTGTCCGCCGTTTTCAGGAACAACGCTGCAATCTGCTCAAAGCCCTCTTTTTTGGCTTTGGAGGCAAAATACGTGTACTTGTTTCTCGCCTGAGATTCGCCGGCAAACGCCGCCTCTAAGTTTTTCTCTGTTTTGGTTCCCGCATACTTGTTGCTCATGATTTTTCTCCTTTTGTTTTATTTTCCCAAAATGGGTGATTACGAACAGCATTGCGGACAGACGTAGCGAATACACAATTCGTAATCGTCAATGGGCATTCCGAGACGGGACATCAGCTCGTCTTTCAAATCGCCCACATCCGCATCGGACACTTTACCGCAAACCGTACAGACCTTATGGCTGTGTTCCCTCACCGTAATATCAAAGCAATCCGGCTTTCCGGCAACGGGGACTCGACGCAAAACGTGTTCCTCCACCAGAATACCGAGATTGCGATAAACCGTGGCAATAGAAACGCCAATTCCTTTTTGACGGCATGCAAGATACACCTCGTCGGCGGTCATATGACTGCCGCACTCCGAAAGTACCCGCCGTATTTGGTCTTTTTGTGTCCGCATTCGTTCTCACCACACTGAGAATAATTCTTAATCTTAATTATATACTCTTTTTTCTGTTTGTCAAGATGTTTTTTGTTGTTTTTTTCCACGCAGTATGCTACACTGATAATAGTAGGTATAATAACGTCGGCGGTTTTTCGTCGACGGGAAGGAGGCACGCTATGCAATATCGAAAGGACAAAACCGGCACAGAGCTTTCTATGCTCGGCTACGGCTGTATGCGTTTTACAAAAAAGGGCACCGGCATCGACATCGACAAAGCGGAACGTGAGATGATGGAGGCGTATCACAACGGCGTCAACTACTTTGACACCGCCTACATATATCCCGGCAGTGAGTCGGCGGTGGGCGAAATCTTAGAGCGAAACGGCATCCGCAAGCAAATAAAGCTTGCCACCAAATTGCCGCAGTATCTTGTGGGAAGCCGAGCCGCTCTCGACAAATATTTTAACGAACAGCTCTCCCGCCTACGCACCGATTATGTCGACTATTATCTTATGCACCACCTGACAGACGTTGCCATGTGGGAAAAACTCAAAAACGTCGGCGTCCTTGACTGGATTACGGAAAAGAAAAAGAGCGGTGCCATTAAAAACATCGGCTTTTCGTACCACGGCAACTCTGACAATTTTCTGAAAATTCTAAACGATTACGATTGGGATATTTGCCAAATCCAATATAACTATTTCGACGAGCACTCCCAAGCGGGTGTCGTTGGCTTAAAAGCGGCGGCAGAAAAGGGTATTCCGGTGGTCATTATGGAGCCGCTCCGTGGAGGTAAGCTCGTCGGAATGTTGCCCGAATCCGCAAAAAACGTTATGCGTCAAAGCGAGCGAAACTGGTCATTTGCCGAATGGAGCTTCCGTTGGCTTTATAACCAGCCGGAGGTCACGGTGGTTTTGTCGGGAATGAACTCGACGGAAATGGTTCGAGAGAATTGCCAAACCGCCTCTGTTGCCAAAGCCGGCGAGTTTACAAAAACAGATTTCGACACCATCGCCGCCGTGACTGCCGCTATCCGAGAAAAAGAAAAAGTCGGCTGTACCGGCTGTCGCTACTGTATGCCTTGTCCCAAGGGCGTGGATATTCCCGGTGCTTTTCGGTGCTATAACGCTATGTTTACCGAATCCAAAACCCAAGGCCGTTTTCAGTATGCCCAAACCGTAGGGCTAACCAAAGAAAACGCTTTCGCCACCCAATGTGTCGGGTGCGGAAAATGCGAAACGCATTGCCCCCAACAGCTTCCGATTCGAACGCTTTTGAAAGAGGCGGATGCCGCCTTACGTCCGCTCCCGTATAAAGCGGGCATCCACGTCGCACGAAAATTTATGTTCAGAAAATCCAAAAAGAAAGCATAATCCCCACAAACATAGTCAAAACCGCCCCTTGCTCATCATGAACAAGGGGCGGTTTATTTAGCTTAAATACCTTTTACAAACTCACGAAAACGGGGCAACATTCCGATTTTGTCCGGCACATGAGCCGGCATTTGCAAAATATCGTGACCGGGAAACTGGTTGCCCTCAATCAGCTGAGGCCCGTCTGTGCCGATAGCCACGTCCCAGCCGATATAGCCAAGCTGAGGAATCACCTTTGCGGCCTCCAAACACATCTCCACCGCTTCTTTCCAATAGGGCAATGTATAGCCGACGATGGGACATCCCGTCATCGGATGCACATCATAGCAAATGCTGTCTTTATCAAAGCCGGCATACTGGATAACGCCGGTCTCCACATCCACCGGTGCCGCCATACCGCCCGAGTTGATGTTGTCCACAAAACGGCCGCCGTTGCCGATGCGGATAAACGCATACACCACGTGCGATTCGCCCTCGCTGAGCACCGTTACAATGCGGTACGTATTGACCGCATGCGGGTATAACGCCGACACACCCTCGTGCTGAACGATGCAATCCTCCACCAGTCCCGAGCCAGTCGCTTTCACGTGATCGTACATCTCACGCAAATCGGCAAAATCCGATTTGCACAATTTTTCCACACCTTGCCCGCAGGTGGCGTCCAGAGGCTTGGAAATAACCACCTCACGGGACTGCATAAACTCGCAAAACGCCTCGCAATCCGTCTGCTGCATATCGATCCAGCCACGGCGAACGTATTTCGAAAACAGACGGTTAAACTCCACCTTGTTTTCCATGCAGTGGTCATACGCATGGTCGTTAAGCAGCTGTACCAGGCGATTATTGACGCCACGAGTCACATATGTCGCCCGCTGTTCGGGCGTGAGATTATAAAATTCACACAAGCGATAGTCGTTATACCCCGCTCCGTAGCGAATGCCGCATTTCACCATATCCATAAATAACCACAGCCTTGAGCGACCGGTCTTTTTATGAATATATCCCACTGTACGGAACATATGACGATAGTCCATATGTATCAGACGCTGGACTAAATATTTCAGTCGTTTCAACTTCCCATTCCCTCCAAAAAAGAAATTTTCTCCACTTAGTATACAACTAAATGTGAAAATTATCAAGAAATACTTTCAAAAATAAAAAATATGTGTTATACTATGGTGTATGTGTGCCGCAAATAGGTCTTTGCGGAGAAAAAGGAGGTGACACAATGGGCAAAAAAATGCGAAAAAACAGCTTTGTGGAAGGAGCGGTCATCGCTTATGCCGCCATTGTTGTCACCAAACTGCTCGGTGCCCTCTACAACATTCCGTTTTATGATATTATCGGCGAAAAAGGCGGCGTAATCTATTCTTACGCCTACAACATCTATTCGCTGTTTTTGGATATTTCCACCTCCGGCATCCCCGTCGCCATCAGCATTGTTATCAGCGAATACGCCACCCTCGGGATGTATCGCTCAAAGGAGCGAGCGTATTCACTCGGTCTGCGGGTCGTTATTGCCATCTCGTTGATTGCGTTTGCCGTTATGCAGCTATTCGCAAAGCCCATCGGTTCGTATTTCATCGGGGATATGACCGAGGGCGTTACGGTCGACGAAGTGGCGGTCGCCATTCGCACCATATCGGTTTGCTTGCTTGTGGTTCCGTTTCTCAGTATGGGACGAGGCTATCTGCAAGGGCACAAATATATGTCCGTCGCCTCTGCCAGCCAGGTTGTGGAACAAATCGTCCGCATTGCCGTGGTGCTTATCGGTGCTTTTGTCACCATTCGTCTGTTGCATCTCGGCGTCACCACGGGCGTGTGCGTGGCATTGCTCGGAGCGGCGGCAGGTGCTCTTGCCGCTTTATGGTATATCCGTCGCAAGAAAAAGAAAAACACCGATCTTTTCGCCGAGGAGGAAAATTGCTCTGAAACGGCACCTGCCCCTACCAAAGAAATTCTGTATAAGATTTTTTCCTACTGCGTCACCATTATCATCGTATCCATTGCCACCAGCGTTTACAACATCGTGGATATGAAAATGCTGCTTGTAGGATTACAGCATCTTCACTATCCGGACGAGGCGACGCAGGTTATCGCCAGCATTTCCTCCTCCTGGATTCCGAAAATCTGTATGATTATTGCCGCCTTGTCTATGGGTATGACTAGCAGTATTGCCCCGCACATGGCGGAAAGCTATGCCGCCGGCGACCTAAAGGATGTCAACTTTAAGCTCAATCAAGCCTTGGGCACGTTGCTCGTTGTGTCGCTCCCGCTCGCAACCGGCATGGTGATATTCGCCGACCCCGTGTATCGTGTTTTCTACGGCGACAGCCTGTATGGCGGCAACATTTTACAGCTTGCTCTCGCCGTCAACGTGATTGGCAGTATGACCACGGTTGTCGGTATGGCTATGCAGAGTATGAACCGTGGCAAAACCGTCTGTGTCTACACGGTGGTGGGCATTGTACTGAACACTGCCCTCGACCTGCCTCTCATCTATGGATTTGACGCTATCGGTCTACCGGCCTATCTCGGTGCTTCTGCCGCCAGCATTATCGGTCAAGCGGTCACCGTGCTGTTGTTGCTCGGCTCTCTGCGAAGAAAATTAAAATTCACCTATACCCCCGCCGTACGTGTGTTTTTGCGGGTGCTTCTGCCCACCGCCGTGATGACGGCAATCGTCTGCCTGCTGAAATATTTGTGGCCGGTAACGGATGGGCGAAACCTGCTTTTGCTTGTACAGCTCGGCGTGTTCGGCGTTGTCGGCGGCATCGTGTATTTGTTGCTGTCGTACAAAACGGGGGCGTTGTTTGAGATTATCAGCAAACAAAAAATACAGCAAATTCTCGGAAAATTCCGGCTCGGAAAGGGGTAAACACAATGAAAACGCTGCGATTTTATATAGCACTGTGGGCAGGAAAGCTCTGTCTTTGGCTATGGAAAATAACGGGGAACGAACAAGATGACCGCCCCGGCATGGCATCCATGCGTCTGTGCGAAGATTTTTTGGCACGGGTGGCAAAGCCCGAGCTCACCATTGTGGTAACCGGCACAAACGGAAAAACCACCATCACCGCCATGATTGCGACCATGCTGCGGGAAATGGGAAAAACCGTTGCCTACAACGACTGGGGTGCCAACCACAATGCCGGACAAGCCCGCTGTCTGCTTGATGCGGTCAGTATTTTCAACCGCCCCACAAAGGACGCCGCCATTATCGAAGCGGACGAACTGCTCTCCCCCATCAACGTCCCTCGCATCAATCCGAAATACCTGATTATCAACAACTTGGCACGGGATTCTATGCTTCGCAATGCCCACCCCGAATATATCAGTGCCCAGCTGAAAAAAGCCGCAGAATTGACTCCTAACGCCGTGGTTATCCTCAACGCCGATGACCCCATCAGCTGTTTTTTGGGCGAACAAAACCGCCGAGTATACTTTGGGGTGAGCGACCGAAAGGTCACTCCTCCGGCTCACGCAGTAGATGATTTTGCGGTCTGCCCCCACTGCGGTGCAAAACCGGAATATCGCTATCGCAACTATCGCCACATCGGCGATTTCGTCTGTCCCGAATGCGGGCTTTGCTCGCCGGAACGTGATTACTTTGTGACCGACGTTTCGGAGGATGGAAAAACCGCCACCCTGCGTGAGCAGGATACAGAGTACATCTATCCGCTGGTTTCCTCCTCTCTCCACAACATCTACAATGTGGCGGCGGTGATTACGCTGTTTCGAGATATGGGCGTGGAACCGCAAGAGATTGCCCGTTGCCTGAAATTCGTTCGTCTGCCTGCCTCCCGTGAGACAAGACAGACGGTGAACGGTATCGAACTGATTACACACGTCTCCAAAGGTCAAAACGCCACCGCCACGTCCACCGTGTTCGAAAGCTTTGTCAAAGAACCGGGCGAGAAAGAAGTGGTGTTGTTGCTGGATGAGGTGTTTGATAACCCGAAAAAATCCGAAACCATTGCATGGATTTATGATTCCGACTATGAATTTTTGACCGACCCGCATATCCGCAAAATCGTCGTCGGCGGCGAGCGGTATTTGGATCACCGCCTGCGTCTGTTGCTCGCCGGCGTACCGAAAGAGCGTATCGTGTGTGTGCGTGACCCGCTCGCTACCGCTCCATATATCAACCCCGAAGGGCTTGATCGCATTTATGTCCTGCACGACGTAAACTCTATCACACGAGGCCGCCTTGTGCGAGACGCCATAAAAGAACGCATTTTGCAGGAAGGAGCGGTGCAACAATGATACTCGAAGTCCTGTTTCCGGAGCTAAGCAACCTTTACGGCGATATGGCCAATATCCGCTATTTCCACGCCTGTGCACCGGATATCGACATTGTCTATACCGACAACCGCTCCACCCCACGATTTGTAACGGAAAAAGTGGATATGCTGTATATCGGCTCGATGCCGGAAAGCAAACAAGAGCTTGCCGCTTTGCGGCTGAAACCGTACGCAAATCGCCTGCGAGAGCTCGTGGAAGCCGGCACCGTGGTGCTGGCAACCGGCAACGCTATGGAGTTGTTCGGCGAATACACCGCCGACGGCACAGAACAAGTGCCGATGCTCGGGATGTTCCCGTTTTATGCAAAACGCCATATGCACGCACGTCACAATTCGATGTTCCTCGGTCAATTTGAGGATATGCGAATTGTCGGCTATAAATCGCAATTTTCTTTCTGCTATGGTTCGCTCGACGACTATCCCTTTATCCATGTTGTCGGCGGCTACGGCAATAACAAGGAGGATTCGTTTGAGGGATTGCGGTATCACAATCTGTTTGCCACCTATTTGCTCGGCCCGTTTTTGGCACTCAACCCGCTGTTTACCAAATATCTGCTCCGTCTGCTCGGCCACGATGACACCCTCGCCTTTGAAGACGAAGCTATGGAGGCGTACCGTTTCCGGTTAGAGCATCTGGAAGAGGACGGCGTCAATTTCCTTATGGGCGAACACGGATAAGAGCCGCAACCGTATAGCAAGATGTTTCAACAAATCAGCAGGGGTTCGCCCTGCTGATTTTTCTTTACAAATATTTTTCTCTATGCTATAGTGTAGTCATTAGTATAGTCATTAGGTTACCCCACGTTGAAAACGTCTTTCATGGAGGAATGCAATATGAAAAAAAACTTACCGATGCGGTTGCTTGCTGTTATGCTTTGCGTGGCGATGCTCGCAACCGTGACACCGATTTTCGCCTCGGCGGAATCGGCAACCTATCTCGACTATAACGCTACCAGCGGCATAGTGGATTTGGAAAGCGAAGCTACCGACGTCAACGTGATCGACGAGGCAACAGATACGTTCGTCACCGGCTGGAACATCGTGGAAGGCAATGTGAAATTCGAGGATCGCATTACGCTTCCGAAAGATGTCAACCTCATTTTGGCAGACGGAGCAACGCTGACCGCCAAAAAAGGCATCACCGTGGCGACAGACGGCAATTTTTCCGTCTATGCCCAATCGAACGATGCGGACACGATGGGCAACCTCATTGTGCCGGAGAGCGAGGAGAACTATAATGCCGGTATCGGTTGTCTCGAAAACGGCTCTTGTGGCAGCATTACCGTTTACGGTGGTATGCTGACTGTGCAGGGCGGATATAATTCTGCCGGTATCGGTTGTGCTGACCACGGTATGTGTGGTAACATTACGATTTACGACGGCGTAGTAACGGCAGAAGGTGCCCGTTATGGTGCCGGTATCGGCGGCGGCTCGTATGGCTTTTGCGGCGAAGTGACGATTGCGGGCGGCACGGTAACGGCAAAAAGTGCCAGCCATGGTGCCGGCATCGGTAGCGGTTCGTATGATTCTTGCGGCGAAGTGACGATTACGGGCGGCATCGTGACCGCCTGCGGCGGAAAATTCGGTGCCGGTATCGGCAGCGGATTCGGCGGTTCTTGCACCAAAGTAACCGTTTCGGGCGGTTACATAAAAGCAACAGCAGGCATGAATGCGAACTCTATCGGAACCGGTTTTAGCTGCAGCGTTGCTGTTCCGGTGTCGTACGACCCCTCTTGTGAGTCGCTGACGAAAGACGGTTCGCAATATATCAACTACGAGCCGTTTGCGGCGGACAAGCCGACTTGCACCAAAAGCGGTATTGCGGCATATTTCAAAGATTGCATCAGCGGCAACTACTATGCGGCACTCCCGTTTGCGGCGGACAGCCTTATCGGCAACACCGATGCCCTTACGGCATGGAAAGCCGAGGGCGGCGACGGGTATATGAACCGCCTTCCCCACACGGATGAAAATGAGGACAACATTTGCGACGATTGCGAAGCGAGTTTTGCCGCCTATCTTGATTACAACGCAACCACAGGTACGGTGGATTTGGAAAGCGAAGCTACCGACGTCAACGTGATCGACGAGGCAACAGATACGTTCGTCACCGGCTGGAACGTTATGAAAGGCAATGTGGAATTCGAAGACCGCATAACGCTTCCGGCAAATGTCAACCTCATTTTGTCGAACGGGGCAACGCTGACCGCCAAAAAAGGCATCACCGTGGCGGCAGACGGCAATTTTTCCGTCTATGCCCAATCGAACGATGCGGACACGATGGGCAAACTCATTGTGCCGGAGAGCACGTTAGACTATTATGCCGGTATCGGTTGCGAAGAAAAAGAAAGCTGCGGTAACATTGCTGTTTACGGCGGCGCTCTCACCGTGATGGGCGGATACGACAGCGCCGCTAT
>JAZRVH010000018.1:0-20411 GCA_045598965.1 Acutalibacteraceae bacterium | reverse complement strand
GGCGAGCGAAATATGTTTACCGTCCTCCGACACTTTGATTTCAATGCCGTCCAAATCCGGGAGAAGACCCTCGACAAACAGCAAGCTCTCCTCGTCAAAGTCGACGTCCACTTCCATGCTCAGCACATCGGTGTCGCTGGTAATCGTCACCGGCACAAACACGAGGTCGCCCGGTTTGCCCTCAGCGTGGACGTCCGCCGTGGGAGAGAAATTGACCGTACGCACACGGATAGAGCCGTCGGTAATGTCGGCCTCCACATACTCAGCGGTGCTGTCGATAATCTGTTTTTTGTTGTAACTGCCGACCAAGAAATATTTGCCCGCCTTGGCGGCATCGTTCAGTTTGAAATACACGGTAGCGAACAAACCAACCGTTGTGCAGTCGGTATTGCCATCCGCACTGCGAGCTTGCAAATACAAAAGCCCGTCGTCCTCCAAGCCGTAGGCACGGCCACGGGAGGAAATGAAATCGTCGTCGAACGCCGAGCCCCATTCCACACCGTCAACGGTCATAAGGGAATCGTCGAAGTCGATGGTAAATTGCATTTGGTTGAAGCCGGGGTTGGCGGAAATGTACACCGGAACCGCCACCGTATCGCCCGGCTTACCTTTTACGTTGTCAACGTCGATGCAAAGCGGGCCGTCGTACATCTCAACAAACGGAACTTTCACGCTCACAACACCGAAAGCGGTATCGCAGATAATCGGCTCCAGCTCCTCGGTCACCGCATTCGAACCGTCCGCACTCTCAAGAATCGCCATGTCACCGGCAGAACCGATAACCGTAAAGTTGAGCGTAGCGGCGTTGCCCACGTAAGCAATATCCACGTTGCTGTCGGCGTTACCACGCAGGGTGATGACACCGTCGTTTTCACTGCCGAGAACAAGCATTCCGCTTTGACGGAAATCGTTGCTAATCGTCAACCCGTCGAAGCTGAGCACCGCCGGGTCATACTCGATTTTTTCACGGAACGCCCACACGCCCTTGTTTTTGATGATATCCACCGGAATTTGCACCTGCTCGCCGAATTCCGTCTCGACACTGCCGATTTCCCAAACAAGGTCAGCGTTTTCGGAGGGTTGCGGGCGGGAATCCACAATGCTCACAGAACCGTTGGAAATGGACAACCAAGTTTCACGGAAATCTACACTGATGTTGCTTGCTACGTCCGGCAACGTCGCAAGAATTTCCGTTACGTCGCCCACCTCGCCTTTAACGTTAAAGGTCAGGTTCGCAACCGTTCCGACATAGTCGCTGTCGGCGGTAACATCTCTCCCACAGAACAACAGATTAACCGTGCCCTCGACAGGCTCGTCTACCGTCAAGTCAAAGTCATCACCCACCGTTGTAGCAGAAACAAACTCAAGCTTAGAGGTGTCGTAGTGGAATTCAGCAAGGAAAGCCCACGTATGAATATCAATCGTGATATTCAGCGGAACATCAACCGTGGAGACTCCCTCTTCGACCTCGACATTTCCGAGTGCCAAGAGGCCATTGCCGCTCCAGCCGCCGCTCTGCGGATTCGACGAAATAACGCTATGGACGATGAATTTTTTCAAAGCAATAACGTCTTTCATGTTGACAGCACCGTCTGCGTTATAATCCGCAAATTCCCAACCAAAATCAACTTCTCTACCGGCAAGGATTTTGCGAAGTGAAAGCACGTCTTTCACGTTGACCACGCCGTCGCAGTTGGCATCGCCGAGGATGAATGTAGGAGCCGTCGGCTCAATCGCAACCGAACCGGCACGAATGGACATATCTATATCGTTCCCGTAAGCATCAATGTTCGAGCCGGGATCCGGGAATGTTGCGGAAATTTCGGAAAAATCGCCGGCGTCGCCAATCACGTCAAAATAAAGCGTGGCGATCGTTCCGATAGCGGTCACGTTGGCCATTTCTTTAGCATCAAACACGAATTTAACCGTACCCGGAGAGGATTCGTTCAGGGTGATATTGAATTGTGAAGAGCTCTCCTTTGTTTCCCAAGAACAGAGCGACAACACTGAGGGATCGTAGGTCATTTCAATAATAAATTCCCAAATACCGCCGTTTCTTCTGATATTCAGCGGCACGGCTACTTTCGTCGCTCCCTTTTCCACTGTCACATCGCCAATTTCCAATGAAACCCCCGAGCCATACTGTGTCCTATCTATGTCGAGGTCGGACTCCTCGCAGGGAGTGCCATGGTCATAGCCGATGAACACTTCGCCCACGTCGGTCCAATCGCCAATCCAGTTGAGCTCGATGTTGTCGACGTACATATACGCACCTTGTGCAAGAGTAAACTCGTCGCAGAAGCAGATAGCGCCATTGCCGAGGCCGGCAACCGGGGAAGCCGTTTCGTACGCATCCCACTCGAACGTACCGGTATTGAACTCGTTGGAGCCCGGAGCATAGGTGCTGTGGGCAGCGTAGTTCTCGTCCTCATCGTTGAAGAGGATGAACGGGTACATATAGGAGCCACCGGTGGAACCAGCATACGCAAAGTCCACATTAAGCTCGAGGGAGGAGCCGGTATCTTCCAGGTCGCCCTGGATAGCCAGCACATCGCCAATACCCACCGGCCAGATGTATGGGTGACAACCGCCGTAACCGGTATGCGTATCCTCATTCAGCTCATACCGCAGGCAGTGGTTGCCGGAGCCTTCCGGCCATTCCACGATTTCGCCGACACGCAAGCCGAGTTTTTTCAAAATAGACGAGGCGTTTTCGTCCTCAAACGTGAATTTATAAATCTGGGTTGTTTGAGCACTGGCACTGGCGGAAAACGCCGCCACGGACATCATGGTTATCGTCATAGCGACAACCGCCATTAGGGAAAGCACCTTTTTCATGTATATCTCCTCCGTTTTCACTGAATTGGATATGTATACATAGTCAGTATAGCCCTTTTCCCCCCGTCTGTCAAGTAACCGCAAAAAAAATGACATCCCGCACCGACCGGTGGCACCCCTTGCCTCCCTTGTGTAAAGGGAGGCAAGACGACAACCCGAATTTTTTCGTAGGGGCGATTCACGAATCGCCCCATTTTGTATTTTCGCAACAACTGAAAAAAGCAAGTCTTTCGACTTGCTTTTTTCATGGTCGGAGTGTTCATAAGGGATTTCATTAAGAACAATGTCCGGTAGCGAACACACATACTCGCCGCATCATTTTCATCAAGGTTTTTAGAGCTTTCCCTAACAAGCGAACTCCTACGAGTGTTTTTGCAGTTATTCTTCGTTCTTCGTTTTTTCTTTGTATTCAAGGCATAGCATAGTAATATCGTCAAACTGCGGTGCATCACCGACGAAGGCGTCAACATCCGCTTTGACTGCCGGAAGCAGGTCAGCGGGAGAGGCATCGGCGTTCTTCGTCAAGATCGCCTCCAACCGCTCCATTCCGTACAATTCGTTGTCGGCGTTGGTCGCTTCGGTGATACCGTCGGTGTATTGGAACAGTTTATCGCCCACGTCCAACCGGATAGCACCCGACTGGTATTTCATCTCTTCGATGCCGGCAAGCACAAACGCGGCTTTAATCTTGTACGGCTTAAACGCCTGTCCTTTTTTGCAAATAAACGGCATTTCGTGTCCCGCATTGACAAAGCGGAATTCGCCCGTCCGCAAATTCAAAACACCCTCAAATGCGGTGACAAACAACCCCTCGCTGTTGGATTCGCAGAGTAATTCATTCACCTTGGTAAACACGTCGCCGAGGTCGTTGCCAATCATCGTGTGGTCTTTAATCAGCGTTTTGGCAATGACCATAAACAGCGCCGCCGGCACACCTTTGCCCGACACGTCCGCCATCACGATGGCGAGGTGGTCGTCATCCACCATAAAGAAATCGTAAAAGTCACCGCCGACCTCTTTTGCAGGAATCATGCTGGCGTACAGTTCAATTTCATCGCGTTCCGGAAAAGCAGGGAAAATCCGCGGCAGCATATTGGCTTGGATAGTGGTGGCAAGACTTAATTCCGTTTCAATCCGCGATGCTTTTTTGGCGTTTTCCGATTGCATTTCAATCATCCGTTTGCCGCGGCTGGCGACGTAACGGCAACTGACCGAAAGTGCGAGGAAAATCAGACACCGCGGGATAAAATCGTTGAGGAACAAGCTTTTGATGTAGGCGGCTTTGTCAAATCCCGCGTTCAAAACGGCACCGCGCAGCGTACTGTCTTGCAACACGGACAGTTCCGCACCGTTCGGGAATTGCAGCATATTCAGATTGATGATGCCGTAATACCCGTTGTCAAAACTCGCCGCTGCAAACGCTATCGCCGTTACCCATGCGACGATGCGGGTGTATTTTTCGTCAAAATAGCGGGTGCTCACCACGACGGGGAACACCATGGCGAGCGTGACGTTGTGACCGAGTGTGGCGCTTAAAATGGCACACACCAAAATCAAGTCCACCATCAGCGGCACTTTGAGCCACTTTTTCGTGCCCACGTATTTGGAGTTGAGCACCGTGATGGGCACCTCGACGACAGTGGCGATGACGACCGACCACCGCATAATGGTTTTATCGGCGGTAAACACACCGACCTCGTTGAGAATAAGACACAGCATCATAACGACCACGATAATCATCATCGTGGTACCCACCATAACGTTGGCGGTAATTTCATTTGCCAAAAAAGCGTCGCCCGACGCAATCGCATTGTTCACCGCCTCGTGCATACGTTTTCTTGCAGATTTGGAACTCGGCATACTGGTTCCTCCTTATGTTTTTTATATAATAGCATATTTTTCCGTAACTTTCAATATGAAAAGAAGAATATCATGGAAAAAGACTTGTCTTTCGACAAGTCTTTTTCCATGATGCCGGTAGCCGGACAGCGACTCGTGCTCAGCACTCGCTTGCATATGTTCCGCCACGCCAATCGCACACGGCACTCTTAGAGCGTCATGGTCATGTATTGAACCTCCGGTTCTCATCCGGTTCTCGTGACAAAAAAGCTCCCCTTGAGGCGTTGCCCCAAAGGGAGTTTTGGTCGGAGTGTCGGGATTCGAACCCGAGGCCTCTTGGTCCCGAACCAAGCGCGATACCAAACTTCGCCACACCCCGTTATTGGGTCAGCCGTTTTACACAGCCTTGTCATTATACTTTACTTTCCCCCGTTTGTCAACTGCTTTTTTATTCTTTTTTCGAAAAAAACTTGACGTGTCCGCCAAAAGCCTTTATAATTCATTTTAATCTCGTTTTGGGAGGGATTTCATGAAATTCCTAAAAGGCTACGCCAAGCACTTGTTTATTGACGGCTTTTCCGGCATGGCATCCGGACTGTTTGCCACCCTGATTGTCGGCACTATCTTGGCTCAAATCGCTTCGCTTGTTGCTGCTATCGGCGGCATTTGGGTCACAGTGGGCACATGGATTGGGCTTATGGCATCTATCGCCAAAACCGCCATGGGTGCCGGCATCGGCGTTGGTGTTGCCCGTAAATATAACGCCTCGCCTCTGGTGACCGCTTCCGGTGCGGTCGCCGGTCTCATCGGTGCGTTTGCCACCCCGCTTCTTTCCGGCACGGGTTCGGTCACTTTCGGCACACCGGGAGAACCTCTCGGTGCGTTTGTTGCCGCTTATGTGGCTATTGAGTTGGGCGGATTGGTCTCTGAAAAAACAAAAATTGATATCCTCGTCACCCCGCTGACGTGTATCCTAAGCGGCGGTGCGGTAGGATTACTCATCGGTCCCTCGGTATCGGCGTTTATGACCGCTTTGGGCGGCATCATCGAAGCCGCCACCGAAAATCAGCCGTTCTTAATGGGAATTTTGGTTGCCACGCTCATGGGGCTTGCCTTGACGCTCCCCATCAGCTCCGCCGCACTCGGCATTATGTTGGGGCTTTCCGGCATTGCCGCCGGAGCCGCCGCCGTTGGCTGTGCCGCACAAATGATGGGTTTTGCGGTCAGCAGTTTTCGTGAAAACAAAACCGGCGGATTGATTGCCCAAGGCATCGGCACCTCGATGCTTCAAGTCCCCAACATTTTCCGCCATCCGCTGATTTGGATTCCCCCCACACTCGCCTCTGCCATTTTGGGCCCCATTTCCACGTGTGTGTTCCACTTGGTCAACAACCCGAGCGGTTCGGGTATGGGCACCTCCGGTCTTGTTGGTCCGATTATGGGATTTCAGGAAATGACCGCCGCCGGCACATCGGCACTCGTCGCCCTGCTCGAAATTCTCTTAATGTATTTTGTTGCCCCGGCGGCACTCTCCCTCTTTTTCTCTGAATCCATGCGAAAACTCGGGTGGATTAAAAAGGGCGATATGAAATTGGATTTGTAATCGTTGCAAAAAGAAAAAAGGCACTGTCCAAGGGACAGTGCCTTTTTTGTATAAACGTTATTCGTCGTCGGCGACCTTGTATTCGGCAACCACCTTAGCGGCAACCGCTTCAGGGGCTTGCTCATACCGTTCGAAATCCAACGTGAAATGTCCACGGCCTTGCGTCAGCGAACGGAGCATCACGGCGTAATCGCCCATCTCCGCCATCGGCACTTCTGCCTCGACACAGGTCAAATCGTCCTCGGCGGGGTTCATACCGAGCACACGGCCACGACGTTTGGTCGCATCGCCCATGACGTCGCCGGTGTTGTCTCCCGGGACATAGGCTTTGAGCACACCGATAGGCTCAAGAATGGCGGGGCTCGCCTGAGCCATACCCTCTTTATACGCAAGGGAAGCGGCGGTTTTGAACGCCATTTCCGAAGAGTCTACCGGGTGATACGAACCGTCCACCAGCGTGGCTTTTACGCCCACCACCGGGAATCCGGCAAGCACACCTTTTTGGGCACTGTCCATAAGACCTTTTTCGACAGCCGGGAAGAAGTTTTTCGGAACAGAACCGCCGAACACGGTTTCCTCAAAGATGAGGCCGTCGCAATCCCACGGCTCAAACTCCACCCAAACGTCACCGAACTGCCCATGACCGCCGGACTGTTTCTTGTGGCGGCCTTGCACCTTCACCTTTTTGCGGATAGTCTCACGGTACGCAACACGAGGAGTTGCAAAATCCACCTCAACGCCGAATTTGCTTTTCAGCTTAGAGGCAACCACGTCGAGATGCTGTTCGCCGAGACCGGAGAGGACGGATTCCTTCGTCTCTTTGTTGACAGCAAAGTGGATGGTGGGGTCTTCCTCCATAAGACGGTCAAGTCCGGAGGCGATTTTCTCCTCCTCGCCTTTTTTCTTAGCAGAAACCGCCACCGACAGGCAGGGATTCTCAAACGGCACACGGTTTAAGGTAATCTGTGTCCCCACGCCGCACAGCGTGTCGCCGGTACGAGTGGTCGCCAGCTTCGCCACGCCGCCGATATCACCGGCGGTAATGAAAGCGGTTTCCTCTTGTTTCTTGCCACGGATAAAGTACACTTTACCGATTTTTTCGTTGGCACCGGTACGCATATTCACAAGCGTGGAATCGGCACATACCTTACCGCTGATCACCTTGAAATAGAGCAGTTTTCCCACAAACGGGTCTGCAATGGTTTTGAACACGATAGCCACCGTCGGTCCCTCGGGATCGACCGTCAGCTTCACATCGTTGCCGGCACCATCTTTGCCGACCTCGCCCGCCACAGTCTCTGCCCAGGGAGCCAAATCACGCATACCGTCAAACAGCGTGGTAAGACCCGCCATCGTCGTAGCAGAGCCACAGAACACCGGTGCAATTTCACCACGGCGAACACCGCCGGACAACGCTTCCACCAGTTCCTCGTGGGTAAACGGCTCGTCGTTGAAATATTTTTCCATCAATTCTTCGCTGGTCTCCGCCACCGCTTCACGGATTTTCGTGCGGAATTCCTCGGCACGCTCCATTTCGGGCATCTCACATTCCAGCGGAATACCGTCTTTATAAACGTAAGCTTTTTCGTCAATCAAGTCCACAAAGCACTCCACTTTGCCATTTACCACATGGGGAAGCACCATGGGACAAATCATTTTGCCATAGGTGTCAAGCAGCTGTTGATACACTTTATAGAAATCGGCGTGCTCCTCGTCCATCTTGTTGACAAAGAACAGCTTGGCAATTCCTTTTTTCGAGGCGGCACGGAACGCTTTTTCGGCACCAACCTCCAGTCCACTTTTGCCGGAAACGACAATCAAAGCACAACCGGCGGCACGAATACCCTCGCTCATTCCACCCGCAAAATCAAATAATCCGGGAGTGTCCAACAAGTTCACTTTAATATCCGACCACTCCATCGGCAGAACAGCAGTAGAAACAGAGGCTTTGCGTTTGATTTCCTCCGGGTCAAAGTCACAGACCGTAGTACCATCCGCCACTTTGCCGAGACGGTCAGATTGACCGGTCAAATAGTAGGCGGCTTCAGCGAGGGACGTTTTGCCCGAGCCGGCGTGGCCCACCAACACAATGTTTCGGATGTCTTTTGCAGCATAGGTTTTCATAACAGGGTTTTCTCCTTTCGCACTCTTTGCGGATTTTTGAGCAAATGTAACAAAATTTTTCCTCAATCTTTGAAAAATAGTGTTACTTTTAACAGTATACAGTATTCCGCCGAAATTTTCAACCCGTTTTCATAAAAAAACTGCCGATTTTTTCAAAAAAATCGGCAGTTTCCGTTTTTTATTCAGGTGCGTCGTATTTTTGAACCCATAAATCCCACAACAGCGGTGACCGCCATATACAACGCCGCCGTCAATGTAGAGGGAAGCGTGTGGGTAGTAAACGCCAACAGTGTGGTAAGCACAACGCCCAAAAGAGCCATCCCGAGCACAAGGAACGCTGTCAGCGGCAATCCACGCCGCAAACGGTTACACACCGTCAGCACAGCCGCCTTACCGACCGCCGACCCATCGCACGCCAAAGCCGGGGCTTGCTCATCATCCTGTTCGGGGGTGTTTTTCAAAAGCTGCTCATACGCCCGCCGTCCGCCAAATCCGAGGATTTCCACATAGTATTCCGGCAAATCCAACGTTTCACAGATAAACTCCTCGGTGATATTGGGGTCGCAGGTACGTACAAGAAGCGTCACATCCTCACGTGTAAGGGCACGCAAAGCTCGCTTTGTAACGGAGTCAGCGGTATACGCTACCACAAACATGGCGGAAAGCTCGCCCGCCGTTGACAAATACACCAGTTTTCGCCCCGAGCGGGTATATCGCATTTCATAATCACGGGAGGGCACGTCTACCCCGTGATTTTCAAGAAGTCGACGGTTGCCCACGAGCACACGGCGTCCGCCGACCCAGCCGGAAAGTCCCATTTCCTGTTCATACACAAGGGTATCGACCTCTTGCAGCAGCTCCACCTTGTCTTGAATGACACGGCGAAACACATTCTGAAGCGGGCCGCCGGAGGCAATCACTACCGCCGCCGCATCCAAAATCGCTTCGTCAATGCGGGCACCGGCAAAGGTTTTGATTGCCGCTAACACGACGTTATCCTCAGGGAACAAATCGGCGGCATCCACACACACGGCGTTCAAGTCGCCGAAAGCGTCCACCTCATCCCGTCCGATAAGCATTCCGTTATGATGCAACGCATAGCGGCTGGAACGCCACAACGCTCCGGCATAAGAGAGCGGGAGAGCCATCGGCAACGCCACACAGACGTTTAAGGCAAACAGATATACCGCCTGCCACGGTTGTTTGGCAACTATTCCGTATACCAACGCAATCACCGCCGAAACCGTCGCCATCGCCAAAACAAACAGCTTCAAAAACGGGGTTTCCGCACGGCGGGCATACGAGCGGTCTAAGAAGCGGTGTAAAAAATTCACCGGTGCAAAATACGCCAATTCCGGCTGGCCGAGAGCCACCGCTTTGTGGCCGATTTCTAACGCAACGGATTCGTCCTCCACTCGATACGCCACGTGTTTTTTCTGTTCTTGTGCCATAAACTCAAAGTTGGCACACAGACGCCGCAGCTGTAGCTGTTTTCCGAGAGCCGCCAGCGTCAATCCCGCTCCCGCCAAAGCGGGAAGCAAACCCAAATCCTTAATCACCACAGCGTCGATATTACACAGCTGAAGCACGGTGTGGAGCAACGCCACACAGCAGCCGAGCAACACCGACGAATCGCCGGAGAATTCCCCTTCTCGGAAATCCTCCCATCCGTCCCGCAAGAGCGAGCGATTGAGCACCATCATCACGCCTAAAATCAGCGTGGAGTCCACGATATACACCAGCGGATCTTGGAAAATCCCCAGCATCATACACAGCACGTTGAGCAGAAGACCCGCCTCAATCACCGCCGTAGCCAGCGTGCTGATACGATGGCGTGCACGGCGATAGCGAAGCTCCGACGCCACAGCTTGGGCATCTTCATACGTGCAGAAATCCTCCACGTATTCTTCCTCGAACTCCTCCTCAAGAACATCCTCAATAGGCGTGGGCTCTTCCTCACCGGACAGCTTCAAACGACGGTCATCGTCGAACGCACGGATTTTCTCCTTACGGCGATTTTTGAGATGTTCCTCCATCTCCGCCTCTTGTTCCTCGTGCTCTCGGCGTTTTTTCTCTTCTCTTTCCTCATCCTCCGCCCACTCGTCAAAACACAACTGGTCGGACTCCTGCTCCGGTTCTTCCTCGATTTCCGCAAGAGGAACGCCTACCGAAGGCACCGGCTTTGTCTCTCCCTCACGAGCGGAAGGCGTAAAGATTTTGACATCCTCCTCCGTTTCGGAAGCGGCAGGGATTTCTTTGGTATCCCCCTCCGACTCGGCAAGTCTGATTTCCTCAGGCTCAGCCGCCTCTTCTTTTACGGATGCCGCCTGTTTTTCGGCAATTTTCGGCAAAAACTCGGCGAGCAGTTCATCGGTATTAAATTGTTTATCCATAAGAACACCCTCCGATTTTGTTTACTTTCCGTTTTGGCGGCGGCGAAGCACCTCATACATCAAAATTCCGCCCGCCACCGAAGCATTCAGCGAATTCACATGGCCTACCATGGGAAGCGACACAATCCCGTCACACCGTTCCCGCACCAGACGGGAAATGCCGTGACCCTCCGACCCGATAACCAATGCCACCGCACCGGACAAATCGGTCTTATCCCACGATTGACCGTCCATATCCAATCCGAACACCCAAACATTTTTCTCTTTTAACTCGTTCACCGTGTCGGCAATATTGGTAACTCGCACCACCGGCATATATTCCACCGCACCGGCGGACGCTTTATACACCGCACTGGTAAGTCCGGCACTATGGCGTTTCGGGATAATGACTCCGTGAGCTCCCGCACACTCAGCGGTGCGGATGACGGCACCCAAATTGTGTGGGTCCTCCAGCTCGTCACACACCACCAAAAAAGGCGGTTGCTCCCGCTCGGCGGCAAGGGCAAACACATCCGCAAGAGTCGAAAACTCTTTGCACGCCGCCACCGCCGCAATTCCCTGGTGGTTCTTTCCTGCCAAAAAGTCCAACTTGCGGCTGTCCACTTCTTTCACGGGGATTCCCCGCTCCTTTGCTTTTGCCAGCAACGCCACAATACTGCCCGTGCGTTCTCCACGTGCCACCTCAATATGGTCAATGACTCGTCCGGATTTCAACGCTTCACTCACAGCGTTACGTCCCGAAAGCACATCCGTTTCCGGTCGGTTTCCTTTTTGCTCCGGCATCTCGCCACCTCATTTCGTCAAAAAATCCCTATTAGATACAGTATAGCACAAACCCCGCCTTTCTGTAAAGCAAAAAAGCGGGATTTTTGTCGTTTCAAATCATAAAATTGTCGCCGCAGTGCATTCGCACAAGGCGGTCACCCAGCATTGGCTTCATCAAAGAAAACGCCTCATCACCGGTACAATGCCCGGTGTAAAAGGTGGCACCGGTCTTTGCAAGAGCCGTAGCAAGGGCTTGCAGCTCGGCGATTTCGTCTGCCGTATAGGGTTCGGGCTTCGCCGTGTGAAACCCGCTGAACACCGCATCCGGCATACCGCCGTATATCGCAGAAAACCGTTCTAAAATATTCATAATTCCGCTGTGGGCACAACCGGAAATAAGCACACGCTTCCCGTTTTCGCACACCACCGTCGCCTGCTCGTGGCAAAAATCGTCCGGACGTTCCCGGTGACCATTCCGAACCGTCAACCCCTCATTCGCCGACGGAAGAGGATAGCTTCTGCCAAACCCGGAAAACACCGACACGTCGGGCAAAAGGTCGGTAGCGGTGACGGCTTCTATAAAGCGGACTTGTGGCATTGATAAAAGAGATTTGTCGATGCCGATATACCGCTCGCCGTGAAAAAAGTCGCCGCCCGCCTCTTTGCGAAGCACAATCGGGATATGGGGGTAGGTTTTGACAAGGGCAGAAATGCCTCCGGAATGGTCGTAGTGCCCGTGAGACAACACCGCCACATCCACGGCAGATATATCTTTATTCAGTTTCACCGCATTTTGAAACAACGCCGCCGATTGCCCACCATCACACAGTAACGTCGTTTTGGCGACTTCCGCTAAAATCGCCAAGCCGTGCTCGGCGACAAGAGCATCCTGCTTTGTGGTGTTCTCCGCCAAAATCGTTATCGTCATCCTTTCACCCCTTTCGTCATTTTTCTCATTGTAGCACAATTTCGAAAAAAAGAAAAGAGGAATTTCGCACTCAACCGACGGCAACGTTGTAGGGCAGGGCCTTGGTCCTGCCGCCCCCGGTCGGTGCTTGTCCATTGGGGCGTCGGAAACGCCGACCCCTACGAAATCACCCAAGGAGGGTAGAAAAATCCCCGGCGGAACATCCGTCGGGGATTTTTTATGCTTTAAAGTTATATCCACAATCATGGCAATAAAACACACGTTTGTTTCCAGAAAACCATTTTCTGCATTGCCAAACGTGACCCTTGCCAGTACATTTTTTCACAATGGCCATCCACCAGTCATAAAACGTAAATACAAAGAATCCAATTATCCATTTAATAAACACCCAAAACACATAAATCCATCCCAAAAGTATCATCCACAAGCATCCATGTTTGCTTCTCTCGTTAGATAGTTGAACATGATCGCTTCCGCACTTGGGGCATTTTCTGTTGACTGCCATTTTTCATTCCTCCTAAAAATTGGTTTACTTTTATTATACTGCAATTTGCAGTAAATGTCAATACTGCATTTTGCAGTAGGGTATACTATTGTCAGAAAGGAGGAGTATAGATGTATCAGCGTATCCGTGACCTACGGGAAGACCGAGACCTCACCCAACGGGAATTGGCCACCGTGCTCAACTGTTCCCAGCAAGTATACAGCAACTATGAACTCGGTCAGCGGGACATCCCCACCGATATTCTCATCAAGCTCTCGAAATTCTACGGAGTTTCCACCGATTACATTTTAGGACTACAAGAAAAATAACCGCTTCCGAAATCGGAAGCGGTTATTTGTTATCTCATTTAGTTATCAAAAAACTTTGCGTGAACCGCAGACACGGCACGGTCGCTGTCTTTCTCGTCGATAAGGACAGAGATTTTGATTTCGCTCGTCGAAATCATGCTGATGTTGACGCCCGCATCAAACAGAGCCTCGAACATTTTGGAGGCAACGCCGTCGTGAGTCTCCATACCGGCACCGACAATGGACAGCTTCGCCACGGAATCGTCAAACGTAACGCTCTGGGCACCGACGTTCTCGCAGTACGGACGCACCGCCTCACAAGCCGCCTCGCCATCCGAATCCGGCACCGTGAAGGTGATATCCTTCGTGCCGTCACGACCGACAGACTGCAAAATAATATCGACATTGATGTGAGCTTTCGCCACGAGGGAGAACAGTTTGAACGCCACGCCCGGTTCATCCGGCACACCCACAATCGACACACGTGCCACGTGTTTGTCACACGCCACGCCTTTCACCAACATTTTTTCCATTTTCGTTGCCTCCTTCACAATAGTTCCCGGTTTGCGGGAGAAGCTGGACAGCACTTCCAGCTCTACGTTGTATTTTTTCGCCATCTCCACCGAACGGTTGTTGAGCACCTGTGCCCCGAGGGTCGCCAGCTCCAACATCTCGTCATAGGTGATTTCATTCAGCTTGTGTGCCCTTTCCACCTTGCGGGGATCGGCGGTAAACACGCCCTCCACATCGGTGTAAATCTGGCACAAATCCGCTCCCATCGAAGCGGCAATCGCCACGGCACTGGTGTCCGAGCCGCCACGGCCGAGGGTCGTGATATCGCCAAAGCGGTTGAGACCCTGGAATCCCGCCACAATAACGATTTTCTTTTTATCCAATTCCGCACGAATGCGTTCCGGGTCCACCTTTTTAATGCGGGCAAAGGAGTATTGGCTGTCGGTGGAAAAGCCCGCCTGCCATCCGAGCAAAGAAATCACCGGATATCCCATTTCCTCAATCGCCATGGCAAGGAGCGAAATAGAGATTTGTTCGCCGGCGGAAAGGAGCATATCCATTTCCCGTTTGCTGGCTTTGGGATTAATTTCTTTTGCTTTTTCAATCAGGTCATCCGTCGTATCACCTTGTGCCGAAACGACAACTACCATATCGTTGCCCTCGTTGTACTTGTCCGTGATTACCCGTGCCACGTTACGCACACGGTCGGCGTCCGCCACGGAGCTTCCGCCGAATTTCTGTACGATTAACATTGTGTTCGCCTCCAATTTGAGATTACAAAGCCGCCATACGAATACGGCTGATCAGTTGTGCACCCGCAAGTGCAGAAACCTTCTTATTAAGGGCGTCTTCACTCATCACATCGGTGATAAACGCCAATTCACTGCCATCAGCATCCGGGCGGGACACCGCTTTCACATCGCCGAAAGCGGAAAGAACCGATTCCCAAGCCGCCTGACGGTCATTGCAAGAGAGGCGTACCAAATACGCCATTTCGGCATCCGCAGCGGGAAGAACATATCCCTCCACAGCACTCTCCCAAAAGAGGCTCTTGCGATTACCGATATGCTTGGCTTCGTCGATGACGTCGCCCACCACCGCCGAAGCGGTCGGCAGTTTGCCCGCACCTTGACCGTAGAACACCACGTCGCCGATAGCATCGCCACGGACAAGAATACCGTTAAACACCCCGTTCACGTCAGACAGCAAGCTGGTTTTGGGCAACACCATCGGTGCCACCATCACCTGCACCTTGTCCTCCGACACTTTTTTCACGTGGCCGATAAGTTTTATCACGCCGCCGGCAGCTCCTGCTGCTGCCACGTCCTCCAACGTGATTTTGCGAAGTCCTTCCGTATACACCGCATCGGGGAATACGTGTTTGCCAAAAGCAAGGGACGCCAAAATGCAGATTTTGCGGCACGCATCGTGACCGTCGATATCCGCCGAGGGGTCACGTTCGGCATACCCACGCTCTTGAGCAAGTGCCAACGCCGCATCAAAGTCCATATGCTGTTCAATCATCTGGGTAAGCATAAAGTTGGTGGTGCCGTTCAAGATGCCTGCAATCTCGGACACCTCGTTGCCGGCAAGACATTCATTGATGGGACGCAAAATCGGAATACCGCCGCCCACGCTCGCCTCAAACATAAAGTTGAGGTTTTTGTCTTTCGCCAATTTCAACAACTCGTCGCCTTTTGCCGCCACCAATTCCTTGTTGGAGGTGACAACGCTTTTGCCCGCTTCCAAGCAAGCTTTAACAAAATCGTATGCCGGATGCAAGCCGCCCATCGTCTCCACAACGATTTGGATACGGTCATCTGTCAAAATGTCGTTAAATTCTTTGGTCAAACAGCTTTCGAACGGATCTCCGGGAAAATCACGCAAATCCAAAATGCGAAGCACTTTTAATGCGTCCCCCGCTTTACGTTCAATGCTGACGGCGTTTTTATGCAAAACCTCCGCCACGCCGGAACCAACCGTTCCGTAGCCCATAATGCCGATACCTATCACAATATATTCCTCTCTTTCGCCAATGGTCTTTTGATTTTATCCGGCCGCCGCCGACGTAATCTTCATAACGCCCTTGAGCGACCCTAACGTCTGCAAAAAGCGGTCCATCGTCATATTCAACCGATCCACCCGTGCCGACACCGACACGCTTGCCGTGCCGCTATCCGGAATGTTTTGGTTGACCGTAAGAATGTTTGCTCCCGCTTCGGCAAACGCCGAAAGAAGCGAGGACAACACACCCGGTCGATCCTGCAACAAAAAGTGGAGGGTCAAAAGCCGCCCTTCCGCCTGCTCATTGTAGGGATACACCGCATCCTTGTATTTGTAAAATGCACTGCGAGAAATGCCGGCACGTCGAGCCGCCTCCGCCGCCGAATCCGCCGCCCCGGAGGCCAACAGTTCTTTGGCTTTCAGCACTTTCAGGAAAACCTCAGGAAGGGCTCGGGCATCGGTCAACACCCAGTTGGCTTGTGCCTCACTCATAGCGACACCTCCTTCGAGCTGTCCACCTGTGGCGGACTTGTGTTCTGCAACGGAATACACTATACCACACTTCTCTTAGAATTGCAAGGGGTTTTTGCGATTTTTTGAAAGGAATTTTTACAAAAAAATCCCCGACGGAGCAAACCGTCGGGGATGAAAGCTCTTTTTTATTTTTTGAGCCGTGTCGGCACAAACAGAATAGACATCACCGAGCTTACCAGCAAGAACATCGGATAGAACAAGAACGGAATAATGTCAAACGCCGACACCGTTTGTCCCAGCGTTGTTACCGCCGCAAGTGCCACCAGCATTTGAGCACCGTAGGGCAAAACGCCTTGCACAATACAAGAGAATGTGTCGAGCAACGACGCCGTTTTACGGGCGGAAATGCCGTAGGTTTCGGACATCTCTTTGGCAATGGGGTTGGCGACCACAATCGCCACCGTGTTGTTGGCGGTGGCAATGTCAAGCAACCCCACCAAAAGACCCATACCAAACTGACCGCCCCGTTTGCCCTTAAACACCTTACGGATAAAATAGAGCAGTGCATCAAATCCACCGTACTCCCGAATAAGAGCACAGATAGCCGCTACCAACACGGCGACCATAGCCGTCTCAAACATTCCGGCGGCACCAGTGCCCATATTGGCAAGCAAATCGGTATACGCCGTAGCCCCGGTGGCAAGCATAATCGCCGCACCGGACACGATGCCGATAAGCAGAACCAAAAACACGTTAATACCGACAATGCCGCCAATCAGCACCAATACATACGGAATGATTTGAACGAGATTATAACTCTCATTTACCGCCGCCGGAGCATCCGCTTTCAGCGACAACACGATAATCAAAAGCAACGTGGCAACCGCCGCCGGAAGAGCAATAAAAAAGTTCTTTTGGAACTTGGTTTTCATAGAAACGCCTTGACCGTTGCAGGCGGCAATGGTGGTGTCCGAGATAAAGGACAAGTTATCGCCAAACATAGCACCGCCGATAACCGATGCCACACAAAGCGGCAAGCTAAAGCCAGATGCCAACGCCACCGGCACCGCAATCGGCGTAATCAGCGTAATGGTGCCGACCGAGGTACCCATCGCCGTGGACACAAAGCACGCCACCACAAACAGCACCGCCACCGCAAACCGAGGCGGAATAATCGACAGCATGAAATAGGCGACGCTTTCCGCACTGCTGCGGCCCACAACACCGACAAATGCACCGGCGGCAAGGAAAATAAGCAACATCGTAAAGATGTTCTTATCTCCCACACCCTTGCCCATGATTTCCAACTTGTCGTCGAATTTGAGCTTGCGATTTTGGAAGCAAGCCACCATCAACGCTACAAGGAAGACAATCACAATCGGGATGTTGTAAAAGCCCATTTCGATTTTTAACCCGTACTCAAACAAAATGCCAAGTCCGAGATACATCACCACAAACACCAAAATCGGGAGCAGTGCAATAGGATTTCCCTTTTTCAACTCTTTGTTTTCCATAATAACCCTCCTAAAATAACCGGGGATAATTTTACCATTGATTCGAAAAAAAGTCAACCTGCCCTTGCAACCGGGCGGCGGATTTGCTATACTACAAGGAGAAAATCAGAAAGGACGCATTTTTCATGGAACAATTCTTACAAAAAATCATCGACATCGGCACGACCGCCGGATTAAAAATCCTGTATGCTCTAATCATTCTCATTGTCGGCATCAAACTTACTGGCTTTCTTGTCAAACGCTTTGACAAATCTCCCGCATACGCAAAACTCGACCCGAGCCTCAAAAGCTTCTTAAAAAGCGGCGCCAAAGCACTCTTGTATATCTTGGTGTTCTTAACCGCCGCTTACGTCATCGGCATTCCCATGACCTCGTTTATGACCATTCTCGCCTCTTGCGGACTGGCAATCGGCTTGGCGTTGCAAGGCTCTCTTTCCAACCTTGCCGGCGGACTTATGATTTTGCTGTTTAAGCCGTTTAAGGTGGGCGATTTCATCGAAGCCAACGGCGAGCAGGGCACGGTGCAATCCATCACCATTTTCTACACCATTCTCCACTCCCCCGAAAATCGTGTAGTCACCATTCCGAACGGCACCATTACCTCCGGCGACGTCGTCAACTATTGGATGCTGGACAAAGCCCGCCTCGACATTCCTTTCTCCACCGCCTATGATGACGACATCGACAAAACCCGTGAAGTGGTGCTGGAGGTTGCCGCCGCATGGGACATCGTCCTCGACGATCCCGCACCCGCCGTTTTGCTGGATAAGATGGACAGCAGCTCTCTCAATTTCATTCTCCGTGTTTGGGTAGAGGGCAAAAATTACTGGGACGCCCACTTCGGTTTGGCGGAAGATATCAAAAAAGCGTTGGATAAAAACGGCATCACTATTCCGTTCCCGCAGCTGGATATCCACCAGAAATAAAACCTCAAAAAACCACAAAAACCCCTTGACATTTTTCTCGGAATGTTTTATGATATACAAGCATTCCGAAAAATGGGGGCGTAGCTCAGCTGGGAGAGCGTACGGTTCGCATCCGTAAGGTCGAGAGTTCGATCCTCTTCGTCTCCACCATAAAACCACCGTCTTGATTGAAGACGGTGGTTTTGTTTTATCCGTCAATAGGCGTAAGAAAAGCCCCTCTCAAACGAGAGGGGCTTTTTCTGTTTAATACGCTTACGCACCTAATTTGTCGATAAGGCCCGCAAGATACTTGCGGAGCATCAGCACGTCTTTCATGTTGACGTCGCCGTCCTCGTTTACGTCAGCGTTTTGGGCGTTGCACGCAACGTCCATGCCGGCAATCTGTTTTCTAAGCGTCAACACGTCTTTCATATTAACAGCACCGTCGTCGTTGGCGTCACCGAGAAGGCCGTCATCCGTTCCGGTTTCGGTCGGCTCGGCCTCAGTAGCGGTCGGTTCCGTTCCGGTTACGGTCGGTTCCGTCTCAGTCACGGTCGGCTCCGCCTCGGTAGCGGTCGGCTCCGCCGCAGTCACGGTCGGCTCGGCTTCAGTAGCAGTCGGCTCCGCCTCAGTAGCGGTCGGTTCGGTGCCGGTCGCAGTCGGTTCGGTTACGCTCGGTTCGGTGCCGGTTGCGGTCGGCTCGGTCGGGCCTTCCACAAACACCGCCTTGGCAGAGAGGATAAACAGCGGTTTTTCTCCGGAAACGTCTATAAAGGCGTGTTCCGTATCTGCGTTGTCGGCAGAGCCGTTGATGGTGATCACCGCATCGTCCGCGAATGCATACCCCTCGTCCGCCACGAAGTTCCAGCTGGCGGCATACAGGCCATTCGCCTCGAACACGTCGTCGTCCGCCAAGATGCGGCTGTTAAAGATATCCCACCAACCGTTCATCGTTGCGGTAAAGTGGCAATCATCCGGGAGAGTGAACGCGAGGTGGTCGCCGGCTTTTTCGCCGTAGACCGGGGTGATGTCCGCATCGGTAATCTCGATTTTGTCAATCACAATCGGCTCCACCGCTTCTCTTGATTCGCCCCAAACATAGAAACACTTCGCGTCGCTGCTATCTATTTTTGTCCATGCTTCATCAAAGGGATAGTCGCCGCCGTTCAAGAGGACTTCGGCATCCTTGGCAAAGATATATCCCTCATCGGCAACCAAATCACCGTTGAGCGAGTAGAATTTGCCCGCTTCAAAGGTGTCATCGGCAAACACGGCTTTATGGTCGGTATCGTTATACCAACACGGAGTGCCCGCATCGAAATGGTACGGTGCATCTTCGGGAAGCGTGAGATTTAAGTAATCTCCCGCTTTGCCGCCGGCAACCGGGTCACAGAAGCCGTTGATTTCGATTTTGTCAATCACGATCTGCTCGACCGCCGCTTCGGTCGGCTCGCTCCAAACATAGAAAACATACCCGCCGTAGTTGAGGCTTTCATCTCTTTCTGTATTGGTTTCATCAACGGGGTATTCCCCGCCGTTCAAGAGGACTTCGGCATCCTCGGCGAAGATATATCCCCGGTTGACAACCAGCCAACCGCCGAGCGAATAGGATTTTCCCTTTTCAAAGGTATCGCTGTTATCCAAAAGCACGTCATCGGTAACATTACCCCACAGCGGAAAATTCGTAAAAAACTGATACGGCGCATCTTCGGGAAGCGT
>JAZRVH010000017.1:0-4410 GCA_045598965.1 Acutalibacteraceae bacterium | reverse complement strand
TGCGGCGAGGAGAGGGGGACGGCGAGGAGAGGAGGACGGCGAGGAGAGGAGGACGGCGAGGAGAGGGCGTCCGGAAATCGTTCGTCAGAGGGGGCCAAGATGCACAACCCGAATTTTTTCGTAGGGCAAGGCCTTGGTCTTGCCGTTCCAATTTATTGCACCGACCAACGGCGGCAGGAGCAAGCCCCTGCCCTACGGACACAATGCAAATTTCATCAAAATCCCACGGCGGAAGAGCGAGGAAACATACAAAAAATAATATTTATGTTGACAAAAACCCGGGGGGGGGTATAATATGACCAATATTTTATTTAGGGAGGAATATTTATGAAAAAACTTCTGTCCGTGGTATTGAGCATTTCGATGCTCATGACCTCCTTTTGTGTGTTTTCCCTGCCGGTTATGGCGGCGGAATATACCAGTGGAGTTTATACTTACACTGTGGATTCCAATGACGAAGCCACCATTACGGCGTGCTCCGGTGCCGGTGGTGTTCTTACCATCCCGGATACGCTGGGTGGCTATCCCGTGGTGGGTATCGGACGCACTGTATTTAAAGATTTTACTGCGTTAACGGGTGTGGTGTTACCGGATACGCTGGTCACTTTAGGTTATCAGGCATTTGCAAATACAGCGATTACGTCAATTGAGATTCCGAAATCGTTGGATACAGCGGAGGCGTGGGGTTACAGGGACTATACATTTAATGACACTAACTACCGAATTCTAGATGGTCCGTTTTACTGTTGTGAAAAGCTCAAAACGGTGACGTTCCAAAAAGGAACGACACAGATTGCCAAGTACCTTTTTGCCGGATGTACGGGACTGGAGAGCATCACCATTCCGGATACGGTGACGGATATTGAATACACTGCGTTTAAAGGTTGCTTGCGGCTGAAATCGGTTTTCGGCGGCGAAGCGGTTACCAATATCGAAGAAACCGCTTTTGGCGACTGTTATGGGTTAGAAACGATTCCTTTTTTCCGTTCGCTGGTCACTTTAGGTTATCAGGCATTTGCAAATACAGCGATTACGTCAATTGAGATTCCGAAATCGTTGGATACAGCGGAGACGTGGGGCTACAAGGACTATACATTTAATGACACTAATTACCGAATTTTAGATGGTCCGTTTTATTGTTGCGAAAAGCTCAAAACGGTGACGTTCCAAAAAGGAACGACACAGATTGCCAAGTGCCTTTTTGCCGGATGTACGGGACTGGAGAGCATCACCATTCCGGATACGGTGACGGATATTGAATACAATGCATTTCAAGGTTGCTTGCAGCTGAAATCTATCGTGGTTCCCGACACTGTAGTTAATATAGAGGAGAGTGTGTTTAGCGACTGTGCCAGTCTCGAATCGGCGAAACTTCCGAATACCTGCGAAGATGTTGTAAAGTCAACTTTTCGAAACTGTGTTAGTTTGGAGAGCATTGAATTGCCGACAACCGTGAAGACGATTAAACAGTACGCTTTTGACGGTTGTAGTGCTCTTAAAAATATCACTTTCCAAAATGATGAATCCTGGTTGTACGAAATTGGAACAAACGCATTTTCTAATTGCACCAGTTTGGAGACGATTGAGCTTCCCACCCCGGTCAAGTATATCCAAGGATATGCTTTTGACGGGTGCACGGCTTTAAAAGACATCACCTTCCAAAACGACGAGTCGCTGTTGTATGAAATTAAAAATCAGGCATTCCGTAACTGCAGCTCGCTGACCGGCGGGTTCCTCGGCAATCCCAACACCTGCCTGCGTACCATTGGTTCCCGTGCGTTCGAGGGATGCACGGGGATGGAGAACCTGGTGCTGACCGATTCGATTGCGGAAATCGGCTCTTATGCCTTTACCGGTTGCACCGGGCTTAAAAGTGTGAAGTTCCCGGCGTATATTAAGACATTTTCGACTTACGTCTTCTCTGGCTGTGAGCTGCTGACCGACGTGGATATCCCGAACTACTGCTTCGGCGAGTTGCCGGAGGGCACGTTTATGGACTGCACCGAGCTTCAAAGCATTGTGTTGCCCAAGGGCCTCGGCAAAATCAAGGCGAACGCTTTCAAAAACTGTGCGTCGCTGACGGACGTGACCATCTATTCGTCGGTGTATTCGATTGACGATACAGCGTTCTCGTATCCGTTCAAAACCACCATTTACGGTATGGCGGGCAGTTATGCCGAAACGTTTGCCAACGACAACGATTTCAAAGCGTTCGTGGCGATTGATGCTCCCTGCGAGAGCATTGCGTTTGCGGGCGGTGCGGCTCCCGTTTTGTTGGATGTGGGCGAAAGCATTTTGGCGTCGTTCAACACCGAGCCGGATTTGACCACCGACGAGATTGTGCTTTCGACCGACAGCGGCCTGCTCAGCTTTAACAGCATGGAGGTTACGGCTCTGAAGAGCGGTGACAGCACGGTGACCGCCACGGCGGACAGCGGCGTTTCTTGCACCTTTACGGTGCACGCCCGTGATGTGGCGTCGCTGGAGATTTCTCAAATGCCGGCGAAGACCCATTATGACGTGGGCGAGGAGCTGGATTTGAGCGGAATGACCGTTTTGGTTAAGTATGATGACGATACCAGTAAGCCGGTAACCGATTATACGGTGAGCGGCTTTGACAGCGAGGATAACGGCACCTGCAACGTGACGGTGACTTGGGTTGCCGCCAACGGCAGAAACTATCGCACCTCCTTTACGGTGAACATCGGTGAGCAGCCGACCGAGCCGTCGCAGACTGAGCCGACGGCAACCGAGCCGACCGCAACTGAGCCGAGCACGACTGAGCCGACCGCAACCGAGCCGACAAGCTCCGGTGCTAACGGCGAACTGACGTGGCGTGTGGGCAATGCTGAGGCGGCGGTTGGCGGCAAAGTTACTGTTCCGGTAGAGATTACGCAAAACGGCGGCGTGTATGCGTTCCGCACCGCTATTCGCTATAACCCCGAGACGCTGCGGTATCTGAAAGCCACGGTGAGCGAGGATGCCGCTAACAGCGGGCTGTCGGTGGTTTCCAACGAGAAAGACGGCGTTATCACCTTAATTGGTTCTACGAACGACGGCACTGTCAACACGTATGTGGGTAATGTGGTTACTTTGACATTCGCTGTGGTGACGGTGAGCAACACGGTGACGGTTGAGGTTGGAGACAACACCGCCGCCGGTGATGAGGGCGTTGTTTCCGGTCAAGCGGAAGCCGGCGAAATCACCATCAACGTTCCCGGTGAGGATGAGCCTTCCGGCTCGACGTTGGCGGTTACCATTGGCGACAAAAAAGGCAAGCCGGGTGATGTGGTAGAAATTCCGGTGTATATCACCGAAAACCCCGGTGTCAATATGATGCAGTTTACGGTCGACTTTGACGATTCGTTGATGACCTTTGTTGAGGTGGAATGGGACGATGCCTTTAGCAACGAGGCTACGCTCACTGCCGGAACAGAGGAGGACGGCCTCTTGTATCTCCAAATGATTTGCAACGACGGCAGCAAAAACTGCACGACGGTTGGCCAGTTCGCTACGCTGCGGTTTAAGCTGGACAACAAAGCCAGAGCGGGCAAATATTTCCTGAATGGCAGCTTTAACAAGAAACAAATCCTCGATAAGGATGCGGAGTATGTGCCGATGACCATTGCGGACGGTTCGCTTCGTGTGCGTACGGTGACGTTCCCCTCGTCGGCGGAAGTGGTTACGGAGGCAAAACCGGGCGAGACCGTCTTTGTGCCGGTCACCGTGGAATGCGATACCGACGTTATGAGCTTGCAGGTGGATGTGGACTTTGATGCCTCGAGCCTGCTGTTTGTGGATGCGATGACACCCGAGCTTGAGGGCTGTGACATCTCGATTTCGGACGACGGTAAAACGCTTTTGTTGGCGTCCGGCGATTTCGAAAAACCGATTTCCGGCACCATTACCACGATTTTGGAATTCCAGGTTGCCGAGGATGCACCGCTCGATGAGTATGAAGTGTCGGCGTCGTATGAGGAGGATGCGATTCTCTCCACCATCGGCGGCACCATCAACCCGGCGTTGTTGGGCGTGTCCGGCGGCTTGGTTAAGGTTACCGATGCTGGCGGTGCGATGCTCGGCGATGCCAACAGTGACGAAGCGGTGAATATGAAAGACGTGCTTCTCATGCGGAAGTTCCTCGCCAACCTGACCGATGAGTTGGATATGACTGCCGCTGACGTGAATATGGACGGCGACGTCAACATGAAAGACGTGTTGATGCTTCGCAAGTTCCTTGCCAACCTCATTGACAAGTTGGGCGTCTAAACTTGACATTCTGTTCTTTTTGCGAACCATAAAAGGAAACCCCGCCACCGGAACGGGTGCGGGGGTTCCTGCATATAGGGGGACGGTGGCGGTTCTTTTGCTTTTTGCAAAAGCACAGGTGCGGTTTTCTTGGGGAAATGC
>JAZRVH010000016.1:0-72567 GCA_045598965.1 Acutalibacteraceae bacterium | reverse complement strand
TATTATTCCGTGATATATTTATGTATTTATTTCTATTTTTTGCACTATTTGTAAGGGTAAACTTTAAAAAATAGCTCTAATTTTAATAATCAAAGCTACCAAACAGTTGATTTTTATAGTTTTGTTTGTAATTCTAAATCTTCGTAAAATACCATCAATTCTTAATTTGGGATTGATCTGTCGGCGCACCTTGGAAACAGAGTGTAATAGCAGATTCAAGCCTTTTGTTGACAGAAAGTTCGGCTGAGACGGAATAATCACACTGTCTGCCGCAACAAGCGCATTGACCGTCATCATTCCCAGAGAAGGCATACAGTCAATAAGGATATAGTCGTAATTCTTCTTCATGCCGTCGATAGCGTTTTTCAGAACATACTCGCGACTCATAACATTGAACAGGCCGGTTTCCATACCGGACAACTCAATATTAGAAGGAAGCAAGTCAACGCCTTCCGGATGCGTGATAATGGCATTACCGGGCGGCTGTTCATCATCAATGACCGACTGCATAAGGGAAGAAAGCGACACATCCAACTCATCGGGGTTCTTCACTCCAAGGCTCACCGTTAAGCTGCCCTGCGGGTCAGCATCAACAAGCAAAACCTTTTTACCGGAGTCTGCAAGACCCACGCCGAGATTGACTGCGGTTGTCGTCTTCCCAACGCCGCCTTTCTGATTTGTGATGGCGATCACTTTACAGTTTTCCATGTGGTATCCTCCTTTCTTACTTTTGCCAAGAAGAACTTGGCATGTAAGAACCGCAGTATTTGTTCACAACATCCCCTGCGGAATAGACTTTAATGTCTTGGGAAATCATCAAGCGGCTATTTGCTTATAGCCTCATAGGAGTTTCACCTCTGCCGGGTTCTCCGCCAGCTCCGTAGAGAAGTATCATTATCTTCAGACCTGTCATCGCCATATCGGTAGCAATCCGATATTTGCGGCACTGGATTCTCGCGGCCTTTAATAAGGTTTAGGCGTACATGCCGTGCGGCTCATCAGTCTGATTAACGTACCTGATGATTTGATATTCAATTTTCAAAGAACAGCGAAGTGGCTGCTCCTTGTTGGGAGGAAAACCCCTTCATAAGGTTAAGGGAAAAATAAGGGGTAAAATATGGGGTGCATCGCAAAAAAATTTTTGAAGAAATAAAAAAAGAGCCAACCTACTGATATTTGTAAGTTGACTCTTAAGCCTTAATATTTAGTTTTACTGATGATACCAACAAACCGCTGTGTACTACATAATCTGTTGCAAAAACTTTTTAAGATGAACGTGTTGCAAAAGTGTTGCAAAAACAGGCGGTCAGATTTACAAGATGCCGAAAACCCTTGATATTACAGGCTTTTTTTGCACCTCATATCCATATTATTTCATTCCCACTCAATGGTTGCAACCGGTTTCGGGGACATATCGTAGAGGACACGGTTGACGCCCGGGACTTCCGCCAAAATGCGGTCGGTAATCTTTTTGAGCACGTTCCAATGCGGAGGTTCGACAGTGGCGGTCATTGCATCAACAGTATTGACTGCACGGATGATGACGGGATATTCTTCGACACGGCCGTTATTACGGACGCCGACAGAGGTCATATCCGGCACGACAGTGAAATACTGCCACACTTTGCCGTTTAAGCCCGCCTTTTCGAATTCGTCACGCAAAATGGCATCGGATTCACGCACCATGGCAAGACGCTCACGAGTGATAGCACCGAGGCAACGGACACCGAGACCCGGGCCGGGGAACGGTTGACGGAAGACCATGGAATCCGGCAAGCCGAGGGCTTTGCCGCAGGCACGAACTTCGTCTTTGAACAGGTATTTGAGCGGCTCAACAAGCTCAAATTGCAAATCTTTCGGCAGGCCGCCGACGTTGTGGTGGGCTTTGACAGCTTTACCCGTTTTGGTGCCGCTTTCCACGATGTCGGGGTAGATGGTGCCTTGGGCGAGGAACTCAATTCCTTTCAGCTTTTTGGCTTCCTCGGCGAAGATGTCAATAAACTCTTTGCCGATGATTTTGCGTTTTTTCTCGGGGTTTTTCACGCCCGCAAGCTTATCGAGATAGCGGTCGGTTGCATCCACATAGACGACGTTGGCTTTATACTGGTCACGGAAGACTTTCAGCACGCTCTCACTCTCATTTTTACGCATAAGGCCGTGGTTGACGTGGACGGTATGCAGCTGGTTGCCGATAGCTTTGAGCAGCAGGGCGGCAACAACAGAGGAGTCCACGCCGCCGGAGAGGGCGAGAAGCACTTTTTTCTTGCCCACTTGGGCACGGATGGCTTCCACCTGGTCGGCGATGAAGTTGTCCATATTCCAGTTTTTCTCGGCCTTGCAGGTCTTAAACAGGAAGTCTTTGAGCACGGCGGCGAGCTTCGCATCCGAGGACGGGAGTTTTTTCACGTCGGTCGCATGCTTTTTGGTTTTGTGGTCGATGACGAGCACCGGAACATCGCTGTCATAGACGAAATCTTTGACCGCCACGGGTTTGCCGTTCAGAACATTGTTCGGGCCGCCGTTGACGATGATGCCACGGAGGTTTTTCTGGCCGAGCAGTTCCTCTTTTTTGATGTCGTGGGGGTAGATTTCGCTATACACGCCGAGGGCACGGATAGCACGGGCGAGGCGGGAGTTTTCCTCCGAGCCGACGTCCAGGATTGCGATAAGATCTTGCTTCATTTGGAACGTCCTTCTTTCTTATGATAAAATTAAAAACAAGGTTAGGGGAGAGCTCATTTGCTCTCTTGGATTTCACGGATGGCTTCGTCGAACAACTTTTTGTCTTCGGCTTTGTTAAAGCACACCGCAGAAAGCCACGCAAGCACGGGGATGAAAATCGGGGTGGCGTGGCGGGAGATGAGTTTCATAGCGGTCAGGCGGAACTCGCCTGTCACTTTCAGCGAAACGGCACCGCTCGGGTTCATACAGCAGGCGGAAATGCCCACGAGACCTGCAACGAACAGTGCGGCGGCGGAAATCATAAGAATATACGCAGGCTTGCGTTTGTTTTTGTGGAAGAAAACGAGGCCCACCAGCATCAAAACAGCGGCGACAAAAAGGGCCGTGATGACGAGGGGGAAGCCGGGAATGTCAATCAAGCGGTTGTTTTCGTTAGTGTTGACAAACAGCGAGGAAAATACGAGTAACAGCGGGAAAAAGAGCCCGCCAATAGCCTCGATTATCCAGGCGAGAATCAACAGGATTTTCGACAAAACACGCATTTTTGTAGTCCTTTCGATGGAAAAATGGAAAACAGGCAGGGGAAACCTGCCTATCTTAACCGAATATTTGCGGCTTATTTGCGATGATATCCGGTGCGGCGATCGTCAACGGCTTTTTTCATGCCGGAGAGTTTTTCGTCGCTGTCTTGTTTGAAGCGGGACATCATCTCTTCAAAAGAGCCGGAGTTGCTTTTGCGGGGTTCCCATTCCGCATCACCGGGACGGGTGACCGGCTCGGCGGCGGGGCGGGGAGCACGCTTTTTTTGGGCGGTTTCCCGTTTGGCACCCGCAGCGGCGGGGCGAGACGGGCGTTTGGCACCGTCGTTAGGTTCGGCTTTTTTGATGGAAAGGGCGATTTTGCCGTTATCTTCCACCGAGAGAACCTTTACCTTCACGGTCTGACCCTCGGTCAGATGATCGTGAATATCGTTGACAAAGGAGGAGGAAACCTCCGAGATGTGTACCATGCCGGTGACGCCGTTCGCCACTTCGACAAAGGCACCAAAATTTGCAATACCGGTAACTTTCCCCTCTAAAACCGAACCCACTTCCAGTTGCATACTGCCGCCTGCCTTTACTTAGTTGACTTCAATATAAACGTCCGCATTGGGCGCTACATACCCGTTTTCACGTGCTTGCTGTTCAAGATACGCATCGCTGTTTTCTAATTTTTCCTGCAAATTTGCGTTTTGGTTTTCGTATTCGTGGATTTGTGCCTGCTTGGTGTCAATTTCCGACTGTTTGTCATTGATTTGCATCTGAAGCTGAACCAGCATAACCACGATATATCCGGCGAAAAGAATCAATGCCAGCCGAATCAGAAGGCTGCGTTTTTTCTTACCCATTTTCAACATCCTTTTTCTTTACAAAAGACGGTAAAATCCTATTTGGACACATTATATAGTATTACCCGCTTGAATTTCAATAGTTTTTTGAAAAAATTTTCGCTTTTTTTCATTTTTTTTCGTGTCATTAACCCTATCGGTGCAAAATGTTGCACGATTGTGCGACGTAGGCGTGTCATTCGGCGGTGAATGCCGCCGATAAGCCGAGAAACGGGCGAGGCGAAAAAGCGGTTCCACCCGAAAGTACCGATCGCTGTTCCTAAAAATAACCACAAACGAGGGCGGCCGTCGGTGAGCGAAAGCGAGAGGAGAAACAGTCCGATTGCAGACCAAAAATATAAACTTATATTGTTTATGGCGATGCGTAACGGAGAATGCTTTTTATGTTTTTGCCACAGCGAAAGCAGCGTTGCCCCGCACCCGATCCCCATTCCGTAGCCGAGACACAGAAAAAAACCATACAGGGTTTTCAGATTGTTTACAAGCTCCATTTCGTTGTCGCCTACCGTGTAATTTTGTTAAAAAATCCGCTTTTCTCGGGCGAATCGCCCATATATGCCAATGCACTGATCTTGCCTTTTAAGATGACATTTCCACTTTCAACGTCCATGGTTTCCATACGCAGATTTTCGCCTTTTATCGTTAATTTTCCCAAAGAGGTTTGGAACGAAGCAGTGGTTTCGTCAAACCGTAAAACGTCGTTGACCCCGGAAATGGAAAGATGCTTTCTGTCCGAAAGTATCAATTTTTGTTCTTGCTCCGGTTGAGAGTTTTTCTCGGTGTACATATTCATTTCCATCAAATCCTCCTTTTTTGTTTACGCTATGCACGGCCAGTGAAATTTATTCCTCTCGATACTATTCGCCGGCATGAGTGGAAAAGGCGAAAAAATCACATTTTTCGCCATTTTTTTAAGGTTCGGTATTGACTTATTTCTTTTTTTGTGAGATAATGTCTTGAAATCTGGTATTTATATACGCACGTGTTCTTATATTTAAGAAGGTGCCAAAACGAAACGTAGATACCGGCATCCCGAAAAAATTTTTCGACGGGTTGTAACTTTTCTCGGAAAGGGTAGGTGTTGTTTATGAACGGCGAAGAGATCGTCCGCACATATTCCGACATGGTGTACAAAATCGCTATGCGGTATATGCACAACACCGCCGATGCGGAGGATGTGTACTCCGAAACGTTTTTGGCGTATTTCAAGAAAGAGAGAACGTTCGAAAGCGAGGAGCACCGCAAGGCGTGGCTCATTCGAGTCACCATCAACTGTGCCAAGGATATGCTGTCCGGCAGAACCTACGACGTTGAACTGGACGAAGGTTTGACCGACGACAAAGGTGAACGCACAGAAAACGATGAAATACTCGATTTGCGACGAGCCATCAAGAAGCTGCCCGACGCCCAACGGGAAGTGATTACGCTGTTCTATCTGCAAGACCTGAAAATCCGGGAGATTGCCGACATTCTCGACAAACCGGAAAACACGATAAAGGTCACGCTGATGCGGGCAAGGGAAGCACTTAAAACGCTGTTAGAGGGATGATGGTATGACACCGAAAGAAAGATTGGCAAAAGCCGTCGGTGAGCCGAAAGGAGCACCGCAGGAGCTGACCGAGAGCATGGTCACTACTGTTCACGCCATTGAAAAAGGGCGTGAGGCGGAAAAAAGATTAAAAGCACTCGGCAACACGGCATCCACCGCCCAGTCGAGGGATTTGACGGCGGTTGCCGCTGTGGGACGTTTGGCACAGAACAACCGCTTGCCCGTCGGGACGGACGTTGACAAGCTCGCCGAACAGCTGAAAGAACTTCCGGCGTTTGACGAATTGGCAAATCGCTCGCCCGTTGAGGCCCAGCACGATTTGGAAACCGGAAAATTCACCGACGAGCTGAGCCGTGCCGCTGAAAACGCCATCGGCGGTGTGGGTCTTGCGTCCGAATCGACGCTGACACTCGACGAGCCCGCACTGGATGTGCCGGAAAAGCAGGGCCCGTTAATGTAAACTTGGTTTCTTTTGCAGCAATGCAAATCAAATAAAAAACTTCTTAGGAGGAACAAACAATGAAAAAACTCAGCAAAAAACTCACCGCAAAACAACTGACCGCTCGCATCGGTGCCGTGATGACCACCGCCATGATGATGAGCATGACCGCTCTGGCCGACGGTGCCGACCTCGAGCAGATCACCCAGCCGATCATCGAGCTTCTCCGCTCGGTTATGGGCGTGGCCCTCGGCCTCGTCGTGGCTGTCGGTGCTCTGTACTGCATCGTCCTCGGCGTGAAATACGCCAAAGCCGAAGAGCCGCAGGATCGTGAGAAAGCGAAATCCCACCTGCAGAACGCCATCATCGGCTTCGTGCTCATCTTCGTGTTGATTCTCGCCCTGTATCTCGTCACCCCGATCCTCGCCGACTGGGTCAACGACGGTACCAGTGCCAACGTTATCGACACCAGCAAACTGTAAACCCCTCTCTGTAAGAGACAATTGTTTGCCGAATCCGTGAAATAACGGCAGGCAAGCGAAAGGATGAAGTGTAATGAAAGCAATTCTTAACTGTGTAAAACCGAATATGCGACGTTTGCTCGCCTTCTCGCTTGCCTGCCTTATGGCGGCTTCGGCTCTCGCCGTCTTTACCGTTCCGGCGTCGGCGGCGTCTGCCCACAAAGAGCAGAAACTCTTTAAGTGGACACGTGTGCAGTCGCAAGCCGAGCTTGAGGCACTTAAGGGGAGAACCGTGCCGGTTATCCTGTGCTGGGAAGATCCGGTCTCCGGAGCTCGTTATGTCGCTCAAGGCAGAGGTGACTATTCCGTTTTGGGCGTCGAAATATACCGTGACGGCCGTCACGCTGGTATGTACGAGTATGCGTATATGCCGGACGATATGGAAGCGGAGTACAAAAAGTACTATCAGAAAAACGTTAGCTACAGCGGTAACTTTGAAAGCTATTTTGCTGCTTACGCTTGGCTTGATAAAAACAGACTTTTGGGCTTCTACAATACGGTCGTCTCGAAAAGCAAAGAGCCGTGGGCTTCCAGTCCGGCGGCGAAACGCTTTTTTACAGACCTGCTCTGCGACAGGCAAAATTCATTGGCACGTGTAAAGGCTAAAACTCTGATGCCGGAAGTGGCGTTTGATGCGGACGAGTTCTACACGACAAAGAACATCAGCGACTGGACAATGGAGGTAGCAGAGAAGATTACCCGTGGAATGGCGACGGTCAACTTTAGAGGGGATGGGCAGTATCTGGGATACGGTCCGGCTATTAGTGAGTACAACAATAGGCGTTTGGATTGGACTCCGTACAAACATAAAGGTATTCGTAACATAGATCAGGTCATCGACTTCGAACTGTGTCCGTCGGATTGCGGGGATGAGCGTTCGAAGTATACCGACAAGGGCAAGGTGCAGCTTACCTGCGATATTAACGGCACTTCGGCAAAAGGAGGTCTGTGCTTTGATGAGGGGTATTTCGACCTGCTGTTTAACGATAACGGCTTTTTCCAAGATTATTTGGACAGTGGTAACAGCTCCCATTCGTACGAGAAGTGCTATTTCAGTAACTTTTCGCTGTTCTACGGAGAAGAGACTAAAGTGCAAATTATTGAGGGAGACTACTCCGTTGAAAAAGGTGCCATTGAGACCGTAAACGGAAACCTCCGTATTGCCCCGGGTGCACGTGTATTGATTGCTCCCGGTGCGTTGCTCACAGTGAAAGGCGTTTTGGTGAACGATGGCGTTATTGACAACTGTGGAACGCTTGTTGTCAACGAAAATGCTTCGATTGTTTCCAGCGTTGTCAACAAAAATAGCCCCTCCCAAGACAAGGAGGCAGGCTCCATCAACTGTTACGGGGGTACGGCAAGCTTTTCGGGCACTTTCTACCGTGATCATGTCAAAGAGGCAACTGCGGAATACGAAAAAGAGTTAGCGGCAAAACAAGCGGCTGCCGATGCATTGCTTCCGGCCTATACACGTGCTTGGAATGTACTCTGCGAAAAAGCCGCTATATACAGTAGTGCCGTAAGTGGCGGAAACAAAGACGTAATTAGGGTGGCTGAGGCCAACTACAAAACCGCCCAAGAGGCTTACGAAGCGATAGCGGCGGAGTATGAACCGCTGAATGCGGCGGTGATCGAATATGAGGAGTCACGTGACAAAATTATCCGCAACAAAATCGCTGTCCTTGTAACGAGTGGGGAAACAGTGGAATATACGGATTGTGCCGGAGATCTTGTTGTTTTGAAAAACGCCGGTGTGTATATGAGCAACAACCCCGGTTGCACAATGAACATTTACGAAGGGGGTACCCTTTTGAATTTGGGCACCATGGTGCTGACTAACGGTTTGACCATCGATGGCGGCGAGGTGCGTAATAAAGAGGGTGCATACATCTTTGCCGGCTGTCATATGGCGTCAGCGGTTGCCAATAAGGTGGCGGTGCGTGGCAGTGGTGCTTCTACCACTATTGTCGGCATGGAAAAAACAAGTACAGGTGCCTGTACCTATGGGTACGGCAACTATTATCTGGAAAACGAAGGCACGGTTTTGATACATGGCGGCAACAAGCTTGTTGGTTCCGATACCCATGTGTCCGGCAAGGGCGTGCTGGCAACCTATCAACCGTCCTAAACAAGCTATCTTGTTGTTTTGGGACATATAACTTTGAAAACTACGCTCGGGCGGAAGAAATTCCGCCCGGGCTTAAAGCGGAAAGAGGGGCCTCTCTTATGATAAACAAATTCAAGGACTGGGCAAAAAGCCTGCCTATGGACAAACTGATCGCCTATGGGGTGGTTGCGGTTGTCGGGGCGGGCGTTTTGGGCTTTCTGCTGCGAAATATTTTAGCCAATATGGGTTCGATTATCCACGGTGACGGTTTCGACCTGCATTGGAGTTTTTTGTGGTCTATCAAAACGTGGTTGACCGGCTTTTTGATTGTCGCTCTCACCATGCTTGTGGTGCTTGTAGGTAGCAACTTCGGCAAGGGTCGAGGCCTTATGGGCAAAGAGAACAACGGCGACGTGGAATCTGTGCTCGAAAACAGCCGCTATATGACCGAAAAAGAGCGGGATAAGCTGTTTACCCCGTTGACGTACGAAATGCTGCCGGATGCCAAGAAAGACGGTGCACCGCTTCGTGCCATCGTGGACAAAAAAGGCCAAATGCACATCAATATGATGTCCGGTGCCCACGCACTTGTCATCGGTTCGACCGGTTCCGGTAAAACGACTACGTTTATCAACCCGATGATTCAGCTCATCGGTGCGACCAACTGCGGTTCGAGTATGGTGATGACCGATCCGAAGGGCGAGCTGTTCGATATGCACTCGAAGTTTCTTAAAGAACGTGGTTACGACGTGATGGTGCTCGATCTGCGTGATACCTATTCGTCCTCCCGTTGGAATCCGCTCGATCCGATTTGGGATATGTATCAGGAATTCTGCGAAACCGGTAAGGATATTCTCGTTCACCGTGACGATATCGACGAGTATTCGTCGCTTAAACGGATGGATGATGCTCCTGCCGGCGAGGTGTGGTGTGAATGGAACGGCAGAGCCTACACCGACCTGTATCACTGCCAGGACGACGTTTCCGTCGCCAAACAGCGAATTTACGACGAGATGTACGAGGATTTGAACGACCTCATCTCCGGTATCTGCCCGATTACCAACGAAAAAGACCCTCTTTGGGAAAAAGGTGCCCGTTCGATTATTTTGGCAACCTGCCTTGCGATGCTTGAGGATAGCCAGGACAAACGCCTCGGTATGACCAAGGAGAAATTTAATTTCTTTAACCTCAACAAAATCCTCACCAACAGTGAGAAAAACTATATCCACTTAAAACGCTATTTTGAGGGCAGAAGCAAGCTGTCGCAAGCCGTTTCGCTGTCTCGTCAGGTACTTGCGGCAGCGGATCAGACGCTGTCCAGCTATATGTCTATTACCTTTGATAAATTGAATATTTTCAACGACCGTGGCATCTGCGGACTTACCTCGGCGACGGATATCCACGCCGAGCAGTTTGCCGACCGACCGACGGCGTTGTTCCTTAAAATCCCGGACGAGAAAGATACCCGTCACGGACTTGCCTCGTTGTTCATCCTGAGCCTATATAAAGGTTTAATTAAGGTGGCGTCCGCCCGTGAGGATTTGTCGCTTCCCCGCAACGTGTATTTTATTCTCGATGAGTTCGGTAATATGCCCCGTATCGAGAAATTCGACAAGATGATTACCGTTGGACGTAGCCGTAAGATTTGGTTCAATATGGTTGTGCAGAGCTACGCACAGCTTAATAATATCTACGGCGAAGGCGTGGCGGATGTTGTTAAATCCAACTGTGCACTGAAAATGTTCATCGGTTCGAACGATATCGGTACCTGTAAAGAGTTCTCGGAGCTGTGCGGCAACAAAACCGTGCGTACCACGTCTACATCGGCGGGTCTCGGCTCTAAAGAGGGCGATATGAACGTCAGCAACCAGTTGCAGACCCGTCCGCTTATCTATCCGTCGGATTTGCAGAAACTCAACAACAAGACCTCGACGGGTAACGCCATTATCGTGACCTTCGGTAACTACCGGCTTATGACCAAATACACCCCGTCCTACAAGTGCGATTTCTATAAATTCGGACGTATGGATTTGGACGAAATCCGTTCCCACGTGTTTCGTGCGGATGACGCTTTTTATGACATCAAGGCACGGAACGCCACCGTGCTCAAGCAGTGAGAGGGGTGGAGAACGTGAAAAAACTTGTTGCGTTTTTTGTCGCCGCTGTTTTGTGCTTGACCTTGTGTTTCAGCGTTGCTGCGGTACATACCGAAGTTGAAGAAGTTGACCCGTATACCGGCGAGCCTTTGAGCAATTATTCCGAAAGCGGAAATGAGGGCGGCTATTCCCGTGTCATTGTCAACAACGCCACCCAGTATGATCGGGATAAAAAGATGTTTGCTTATGAAAAAGCCGAGGTGTCGCCCAGCAGCTTTTACGCCACCGTGGCGGACGGTATGTTTGTGACTGAGCCGGTGGAAATTCAAGTTCCCAACGGCGTCGTACCTACGCTGTATTTGGACGGAAACGAAGTGCAGGAGCCGAATTACAAACGTATTGAGGAGCCTGGTGCTTATGTGTTGCAGGCGACGGGAACCTCGTCTCAGTCCAAACAGATTTTGACGTTTTCTATTTTGAAAAAAACTTCCGGGAAACTTGAAACCTTTACGGTTCCCGAGGGGTTTTCTATTACGGATGCCCGTTTAGACGGTGCCTTGGCAAATCACACCACTTCTTCGGTGGATATGACCGAAGAGGGGGGCTATGCGGTGCACTACCGCTGTAATGCGACCGATACACTCTACGAACTGGAGGTTGAGGTCGACCACACACCGCCGACACTGAAGCTTGAAGCGGTGAAAAACAACGTCGCCAAAGGCCCGGTGGACATTTCGGATATGGAGCCGGGCGTAACTGCCTCCATTAAATTGGGCAACCGAACCATCAACGCCAAAGACACACTGAGTCAGAGCGGAATGTACCACATTGTGCTGACTGACCCGGCCGGCAACAAAACGACCTACTCGTTCCGCATATTGATGTATTTCAATATGTCGTCTATTGGCTTTATTGTTCTTTTATTGGCGGCAATCGTGGGGTTGATCATCTATCTCGTGGTTTCCCGAAACAAACTGCGTGTACGTTAACCGGCACAAATTTATAAACATTCACAAAGAAGGGAGAGCGTTAAGATATGTACAAATTCTTGGGCGTTTTGGGTCTTTTTGACGTCTTTGACAGCGTCATTGACTGGTTTGAAGACGTATTTGACTCGATTGCCGACGCCATCGGCAACGCCATACTTGACGCTATCAAAGAAGGTATCGGCTGGGTCTGCTATTATCTGACCTGTGCTTGGTGCGATATTATCAAAGCTGCCTATGCGGTGTTTGCAGTGTTTGCAGGCATCAGCAAGGTGCAGATGAAAGAAGATTTTACATATCTAACCAACCTATTCTTTGAGAATGAGGCTATCAACGGCATCTATTGGGGCATGGTGATGATTGGTGCGGTGCTCGCCATTGTGTTTACCATTATCGCCGTTACCCGCAAGATGTTCGATATCAACGACAAGCAACAACAGTCGATCGGCCAGATTATCGGCGGTTTGCTCAAGAGCTTGTTTGTGATGATTACCTTGACCGCTGTGATGTCGGTGGCGATGTCCTTTACCAACATTCTTGTCGAGCGTGTCAGCTACGTATTTGACCAAAATAAATCGCTTACCGAACGAAGTGAGATTGAGTTCTCCGAGGATGAATTTGCCGCTATGGCACGTATTCTCAATACGATTGGCAACTACTCACTGAACCCATCGTATAACCAGCGTTTTAACTTAAACAGTTGTTATAACGAAATACGCTCCGACTTGCTCTATTTGCAGGAGAAAGGCGTGTTTGACCTTGTGTATCCCACACGGGACGAGGACGGGAATCCTTGTCCCACGTGGCAGAGTGAGTTGGAACAATTAGCGTATGCCGCCAACCCTGAAAAAGAGTTGGATTTGGACCTCTATTACGTGGAATCGTCGAGCGTGTTGCTTCGGATTATGAATACACTGCACACGAATGCCGATTTCCGTCCGCTCGAAAATTACAAAAAAGAATATACCACCGTCGACAGTGCGTCGCTTGACCGTGTCGTGTTCCTGATGGGTACGATGAAAGCGGCGAAGAACGATGCTTACAACCGTGACCCCGCCATTACCGACGGCTTGCGTGGTGCATTCTATACGGGCGATAAGAGCATTTATTCCTTGTCTGAGGTGAAATCTGCATTCCGCTATCAGCTTGGCGGTATTTCCTACTTTATGATTTGGTTCGTCGGTTATTGGGTGCTGAAAAACCTCTATCGATGCATCCTTAACTGCTGTACCCGTCTTGTGAATATTGTGGGCCTGTATTTGATTGCTCCGCCCATTGCCGCCACTATGTCGATGGACGACGGACGCCGCTTCAAAGAGTGGACCACGTCGATGATTATTCAAATATTCGGTGTGTTCGGTAACATCATCCCGATGCGTCTCATCATCTTGTTTATCCCGATGGTGTTGGATTCGGATTTGGTGTTGTTACCGTCGACCATTCTGAACGTCGCTGCGAAAGCGTTGCTTATTGCCGGTATGCTTGAGGGTGTTAGCCGTTTCAGCGGTATCCTCACCGGTATCTTGGCGAACAACGCAGGCTTCGCCGCTATCCAAGCGTCGAATACCAACGACTTGGCGGATAAACAGTTCGGTCGTCACTTCGGTAAGCACTTCGGCGGCGAGGATCCGGACGATCCGACCGGCGAGAAGAAACAAGCGAAGAAAGATCGTGCCAACGACAAGAAAGAACAGCAGAAGAAAGAAAAAGCGGCAAAAGTGGCACAAAAAGTCGGTGCTGCGTATGGTGGAGCCGTCGGTGCCGCTGTCGCCGGTGCCGCTGCAAAGAAAGCTACCGGGGATGGCAAGTCCGGCGGAGACACCAAGTCTGGCGGCGGAGACACCAAGTCCGAAAACTTGCCAGCCAACCAGCAGGGTAAAAACGAATCGACCAAGTCGAAAGACACGCAAAATCAAAACGGAACGGATACCAATACACAGACGAATTCGAACGGTACCGATTCTGAAAATCTGCCGCAGAATCAGCAGGGCCAAGGTCAGGGTGAAGGCGAGGGCCAAGGACAAGGCCAGGGTCAGGGCCAAGGCCAGGGTCAAGGCCAGGGCCAGGGCAACAATGAGAATAATACGGAGGAAAACAACAACCTTCCGAATAATGAAGGTACCAATGTGAACGGCACCGATGTCAATGGTACCAACGTGAACGGCGACGGCAACGGTCAAAATGGCAACGGCAATGGTAACGGCGAACAGCCGCTTCCGGAAAGCCAGCAGCAACAAGACCAGGGCTTCGGCTTTAATGCCGACGGTGAAGCCTATGTCGGCAAGGACGAGATGGGCATTCCGTATACACAGGCGGAAAAAACCGCTCGTGACACGGCAGAACGTAAGAGAGCCGAGAGAAAGCAACAGAAGATGCTTAACGAACTTGGGAAGAACTCCAACGGCGAACAGTACGTCGGACGTGATATCTTCGGCAGAAAGTATACCCAAGCCCAAAACGATGCTCACAAGGAAAGCCACAACGGGAGAGGCATCGGTGGCGAGTATTACGGTAATGGGTTCGTCGATTCTGAGATGAACAAGCAAAACCGGAGAGCCACCTCAGCACCTCCGAAAAAGGAAGGCCAGAATAGTAACCAGGGCGGAAACCAAGGCGGAAACCAGGGCGGAAACCAGGGCGGAAATCAAGGCGGTAATGCGAATAACAACAGCATTCCGGTAAACAGTGGAAATGTTCCGGCAAGCGGCGGCAATGTTCCGGCGAACAACAATGCTCCGGTGAACAACAACGCTCCGGTGAACAACAGTGTTCCGGCGAACAACAACGCTCCGGCGAACAACAATGCTCCGGTGAACAACAATGCTCCGGTGAACAACAGTGCTCCGGCGAACAACAGTGCTCCGGCGAACAGCGGCAATGTTCAAGCGAGCAACGCTGCGTCGAATGTCCCGAAGAAACAGTCTCCGCCGAAGAGAATCTATGATCCGCTTAGCAACCCGAAGCCGCTTCCGGGCAACGAGAATAAACATTAATTTTTGACATCCCCGACCGCACAAAATGTGTTTTGTGCGGTCGGGCATACCCCTTTACAAACCCCGAATTTATTGAGAGGTGAACCCCTATGCGTCTGATTCCGGGCAGAACAAAAGTGCAAGTCGAGTTCTTTAAGGGTGTTCGAATTGCAGATATTGTAATCGGTGCCGTTGCGGCGGGACTGATTTTCCTCATTCTGCTTTCGACCATCCCCGGACGAGTGTTTATCGCCTTAGGATTGCTGTTTATTACGGCAATCCTTTTGGTGCGTTTAGACAAAGAACCGAACTATGTCTTTTTGCTTCATATGTTGCGTCATTTCGGATATCGCCACCACTATGAGCGTACCTATGACGATGCCTCTCTCCGCTTGCAAAACGAAAAGGGGATGAAAGAGGCGGCGTTTGAGGAGCTGTTTACCGATGCCCAAGACAAAAAAGAGAATGAATTGGATCGCAAAGCACGCCTTAAAGCCGAAAAAGCCGAGCGTAAAGCAGACGATAAAAAACTGAAAGACAAGAACGTTTCCGACGAGGAAAAGGACGCCATTTGGCTTAAACGAGCCAACCAAAGTGCCGCCAAAAAGCGTGAAAAAGCGAAAAAGAAAAACGGCCCTTCTTCCAACTCTTACGAGATGGAAGAGATTATGGCGTTTACCGATATCAAGGACAATTTTATTAAGTACGGTAACAAATACTACGGTGCCGCTATCGAGGTTGAACCGGTAGAATTCCGCTTCTTCTCGTCCTATCGCCGTGCAAATTCCATCGAAAACGGCGTGGGCCGTGTGCTTCGCTCGCTTCCGCCGGAGTTTGCCGCCAATATTGTGAAAATTGAGCGTCCGGTGCAGTTTGAAAGTCACCTTGACCACGAGTACGACAAGCTTGAGGAATTGAAAACCTCTTACGAAAAAGGCTTCCTCGGCGAGGAAGAAATGAAAGCCCGTGTTGAGGTGCTGTATGACCGCATCAATGATTTGCGGAACCTTTGCTACGGCGACAAGGTTGTAGTGCCGTTTTATTACATCGTGTTGTTTGACAGCGACCGCAACCAACTGAATAATGCGGTGCGTACGGCGGTGGATACGCTTCGTAATGCGGAGCTTCCCGTGCACCGTTTGAACACGAAAGAGCTGGCGGTGTTTCTTAAATACTCCAACACGCTCGACTTCGACGAGAAAGAAATTGACAATATCAAGCCCGAGGATTATGCCAAATGGGCGATGCCGCAGTATGTGCAGATGAAAATGCGTACGGTGCTTGTCAATCAAATCATTACCCACAATATGCGGGTGGTCAACTATCCGTCCGTCGTTGGGGATGCATGGCTTGCCGGCGTAATGTCGATGCCGTCCACCAAAGTGGTGGTGAAATGCACACCGATGGATCGCAACAAATCGGTGCGTGCTATCGACTTTTCGTTGCAGGAGTTGCGTGCCCAGTATCGTGCTACCGGCGTGGATTCCAAACGTATTGAACTGCAAGAACATATCGAAACGTTGAGTGATTTGCTTGCCACGTTGCAAGGTGACAACGAAACCCTTTTGTCGGTTAACGTTTACGTAACCTGTTATGATATTAACCAAACGCTCGTACTCAACGACGACCCGAAGCTGAAACAGTCGGGTCTTGTGAACATTTCCAATATGAAACGCTCGGTACGCCGTTTGTACAGCGAATCGAATCTGCGTCTTAACAGCATGGATTTCGACCAGGTGCACGCATTTATCGGCAGTCAGGTCAGTGCGTGGGACCCGATGCGTAAGGATGCCCGTGGTATTCCGAGCAACTCGGTTGCCGCTTCATATCCGTGGATTTTTGCCCACATTTCGGATGAAAAGGGTATCAACCTCGGTCAATCGGACGGCGTTCCGGTGTTTATCGACTTTTTCCGCCGTGATTCCGAGCGTGTCAACTCCAATATGGTTATCGTGGGTAAATCCGGTTCCGGTAAATCCTATGCGACTAAGAGCTTGCTCGCCAACCTTGCCGCAGATGACAGTAAAATCTTCATTCTCGACCCCGAGAATGAGTATACCGAGCTTGCCCACAACCTGCACGGTAAGTTTATCAACGTGGGTAATGCCCAATACGGCCGCTTAAACCCGTTCCACATCATCACCGCTTTGGATGACGATGAGGAGGGGACAGAGACCGTTTCCGGCAGTTACGCTACCCACCTGCAATTTTTGGAGGAGTTTTTCCGCCAGATTTTGCCGGATTGCGACCGTGATGCCATGGAATATCTCAACTCCATCATCGACCGGATGTATACCAATATGGGTATCACCGCAGAGACGGATTTAAGTCGCCTGCGTCCGGAGGATTATCCGGTATTTGACGATTTGTACGACGCCGTTTTGTCGGAATTCCAGACCACGGATAACGAGTATATCCGTACGATGCTTCGTACGCTGATGAACTATATTGCGAAGTTCTCGACCGGCGGACGTAACGCCAACATCTGGAACGGCCCGTCCACCGTCACCACCGACGAAAACTTTACGGTGTTCAACTTCCAAAGCCTGCTTGCTAACCGCAACGGAACGATTGCCAATGCTCAAATGCTTTTGGTGCTCAAATACATCGATAACGAAATCATCAAAAACCGTGACTACAACGCCCGGTATAATATGAAACGCAAGATTGTGGTCGTCATCGACGAGGCACACGTGTTTATCGACACGAAATTCCCGGTCGCTCTCGATTTTATGTTCCAGCTTGCAAAACGTATTCGTAAGTATAACGGTATGCAAATCGTTATTACGCAGAACATCAAGGACTTCGTGGGTTCGGAGGAGATTGCCCGCAAGTCTACGGCCATTATCAACGCCTGCCAATACAGCTTTGTGTTCTCGCTCGCCCCCAACGATATGGACGACTTGTGCACGCTGTATGAAAAGGCCGGCGGTATCAACGAAAACGAACAAGAGCAGATTATTTCCGCTCCCCGAGGACAGGCGTTCGCCATTATGTCGCCGCAAAGCCGTTCTACCTTTAAGGTGTCGGTGCCGGAGGATGTGGTCGCCATGTTCAAAGAGCGTGAGTATATTAGTCGCTATTTCCGTGATGCGGACGGCGAGGCTGCGTGGGAGGACTTTATGGGTGATTCCCGCACAGTGCGTGAGCAGAATGTTCGTGTGAAAAAAGTGATTGAGGAAGAAGAAGTTCAAAAAGCTTCCCGTTCGCACGTGATGTTTGAGGAGATTTCCGCCGAGGAGGAAATTGCCGAGGCGATTGCGGCGAAAGAGGCCCAGGAGAAGGCTTCCTATGCTGAAAAGGCGATTGCCTTTACAGAGGAAATTGGCTATGAAGAAGAGTTTGAACTGCCCGATGAAACCCCGGTGGCATCTGCGGTGCCGACAGTGGATCCGACACTCATTCCGAAATCTGCTCAGCCGCTTGTGCAACCCGTTGTGGTGCAAGCTCCGGCGGCTTCCGGCGAAACCGAGCGACTGTTGGCGGAGCTGTTGTCGAAGTTCAGCCACGATGCAATGCAAGAGGAAATCCGCCGTGCGGTGGATTCTGCTTTGGCGGCTGAGCGGTCGCTTAATGCCGCCGGAGGTATCACCTCCGAACCCACGGTGGCACAGTATGAGGTGCCGGGTATGATTCCGGGTGTTTCCGGTACGGTTCCGGTGGATCGTGACGAGGTCAACGATTTGTTGACTGCCGGCGAAAACGCCAAGGAAAAACCGGCTGCCGAGGAGAAACCGGCTGCCGAGGAGAAACCGGCTGTCGAGGAAAAACCGGCCGCCGAGGAGAAACCGGCCGCCGAGGAGAAACCGGCTGCCGAGGAAAAACCGGCCGCCGAGGAGAAAAAGAAATCCGAATTCGACATTATGTCGTTGCTTATTATGGAAGCCAAGCGAATGGGTGACGTGTCGCCGATTGACCGTATGAACGATTACGGTGAAACGGTGATTGCCGTCACGATTGAAGAATTGGCACACTACATCACTAAGCACCACTGAGCGGTGCAAAAAGAAAGGGGGTTCTCCTTGTGAAAGTTAAATTGATCAATCGTGTGGATGAGGGAGAACTCATTTTGAGCGGTCGATTGGACTCGGTGACATCGGAGGAGATGGAGCACATTTTCCAAGATGTTTCCGACCGATTTCCCCGTGTTATTCTCAATATGGCGGAAATGGACTATGTGTCTTCTGCCGGATTGCGAATTCTAAAAAATCTTCACATCAAAATGCGTAAACGTGAGGGAGAGCTTATTCTCCGTAATGTTCCACGCATGGTTATGGAAGTGTTTGAAATGACCGGATTTGCGGGACTTTTGCGTATCGAAAACGGGGGATAATCATTTCCCGAAAATTTCTTGTAATTTGTAACCTTTCGCCGCTTTTCTCCCTCTTATGAGTGAGAAACCTTGCTATAAGCGGCATCTGGAGGAATGACTATGGAATATTTGAAGACACAACATTCTTTGCGAAAAGCGAAGAGGACCGTTTTGCGAGTAATGTCGCTGTTAATGGCCCTCTGCTTTGTGTTGCCGTTTACGTCGCCTGCTATGCAGGTTTCGGCGGCAGGAGAATCGTCGAGCAAGGCGGCGAATAAAGCGGGCAACGCAATGACGCTCGGGGAGTCCGTGTCCGGCAAAGGGGAGAGCTGCAGTAATACGTACTTAGTGCGGTTTACCACCGGCGTGAACAGCGGCCAGTTGGTTCGCTATATTGCCATTCGTTACGTGGATATAAAAGGTATTTCCCGTTCGGAAATTATTCTTCCTCATAATCAACCGAAAAAAAGCACCATAGAGCGTGCTGCGAAAAACGGTAACGCCAAAAAGAACTTGGCTGCGGTGGATGACGCTATTGCCTATACGGTGGATATTGAAGCGGAGAAAAACACCGATGCTCTGCGTGCCAATACGACGGATGAAATTTTGCTTACGCCTCACTACCAGGTAAAAGAAATCGTGTCGATGGACGTGTATGAGGAGTATGGAAGCAAAGGTTGGACCTGTACGGGAATCGACATTTTCCAGGTGGAATGGCTTCACGGCTTAGAGATGATGGGTTACTATTCCAGTAACGTATACGTTGATTTTACCGGCAAGTCGATATTTACTTATGCGAAAAACACGACCTTAAACTTGGGCGAAAGCGATAAATTGTTCCGCTTTTCGCCGAAGAGCACGAACGACAACTATAAGTTGATTCCGGGCAATAATGCGTACTATACTACCGATGACCCCAACGAGTATTTGTTTGAACTGGATATTGCCGACGTGTATATGGCGGGTATTGAGAAGCTCTTTAAGGACGGCGAATGGTTCTTCGATACCAAGTATTGCCAGTGCCGTGAGTTGTTTAACTTAGAATTGACCTATACAGACACGGCAGGAGGCTCCCACAAAGTGTGGTTGCCGGTATTTACCAGTGCCGCTGCTTGGGGCACGGAACACGGGTATACTCTGTTTGAACGGGAAGAAGTTTACAACTCCCTGTTACAGCAGGGTGAACAGTTAGTATTTTCCGGCAAACTTCCCGCTTTCAGTAAAGTGAAGGAGTGTCGCTTGCATTATACGGCAGATGCCGCCAAGCAAGCGGGTATTATCTGCAATAACGAGGTAATTTCAAGCGAGGGCGATTTGACGAATGCGGATCTAAAAGATGAGTTGTTCTCGGTTTCTGCCTTCAAATTGTATAAAAATGTGCCGAGCAGCAGCATTAAATATACCGGCCCTGCAAAAAGCTCGCAATTCTTCTATGACATTGATGCAAATCCCATTGCGTACTGTCTGTCGGAGAAAGAGAGCGGTATTACGCTGTCTCCCGGAAGTTATAAACCGTTGACCGTCAACGAAAACGACGGTTCTATTGATCTGTCGCCCAATTATGACGGACGCTACGTGGTGGTTATCAAAACGGATACACCTGCTACTGCGGGAACAAAAGATGAGGTTAAAATTAAATTTACCTATCAATCTACCGGCGGTGTTTCGAAAACGACCAAGGTCTATTCGCTGAATACGGCCCCCCAGAATTTTTATGGATATTGGCCGTATTATAATAAAGATGAAAGAACGACAACCGTTCTGCCGGACTTCTATCATTTGCAAGGATTGCGTTCCGGAGGGGAAATTGTATTTTTCCTTGATGCAGAGGATGTCTCCAGCTTCCAGTCCTTTGAAATATCGATGAGCTCTACCTCTAAGGATGACTGGCAGATGAAGAGCCTGATTATCTACGACCCCAAAACTATCGGTCACCGTACGATGAGTTGCAAAGATTCGGTTAGTGTTGGTTCTTGGGAATCTGTGTGGGGAAAGATTACCCGTGATTTCGATAAGAGTACGATTATGTGCTCCTACGGTGCCGATAACGGAGAAAGCGGCGAAAACGAGTTGCCGATTTACGTGGACGGTGACGATGAGGAAACGTCGCATCACGTTGTTCATTTCGACGATAACGGCGGTGGCTCCGAGCCGTCCGAAAACGAAACCGACTGGAATAAGCTGAAAAATTCCATGACCTATAAAGAGGCTCTGCAAGATTTGGGCTTTAACCGTACTCGTGCCACCTACGAGGTGTCGGTGCAGGTGGCGGGCAACGAATCCGCCACCGAGCAGGACGGCGATACCGGTTCGAACAACTTGTTCTACTTCCAGCTCGTGTTCCAAAACGGCAGCAGTGCCTTCGTTCTCGCCAACCAACAGTTGACGGCTGACGGCTTCCGTGCCGGTGAAGAAGAAGCGTTTAGCATTTCTACGAACCAGGATTACGGCGATTTGACCGCTATTCGAATTTTGCCGGATGATTCGGATGCTAATGAGAATGCGGATATTTTCGATAAACTGAATATTCAGAACATCACAGTGTCGAAAAAAAGCTCGGCAATTGCTTCGACTGCGTGGAAATTTGAAAATATTGGTTGGATTAAGATTGACTACCGTGACAACGCACCGAAGAATACGGCGTCGGGTCTTGCGGGACGTAGTGCCAAGGAATTGGTGCGTGAGTTTACCACTACCAGCAAGGGCGTCAGCACGAACCTGATGTTTGCGATTACTACCGATTACTACGGTGAAACCAACGAGGAGTTCGATTCTCCCTATACGCAGGAAGAATTGCAGTTGGAGGGTATGGTGACTGCCACGGTGTTGTATGACACCAACGATGGTCAACGGACCAAGAACATTGACGTTGTTAAGAAGATGTATGAGTATAACGGGCAGACCGCTAGCTATACGTCGAAAAGCGGCGATCTCTCCGCAAAATTTACGGACGAAAACGGCGATGAAACTTCTTGTGCCGTGAGCGACACCAACTTTATGTGGCGTGGTGGACATACCGACCGTTTCTTTGTGAACTTGACGGATGTCACCTCTGTTCAGAGTATCGAATTAAAGGTTCGTGGCACCAAAGGAACTATATGGCGTATCAAAGATGTTTCGGTGTATCAGTTGTTACAAAACGGTACGCTGCGTTTGAACAGTGTCGGTGAGTACCAACGCCATACGCCGAGCCAGATTTCGTTGATTGCCAGCGGAGCAAGCGATTATTACGATATGACTGTCGCAAGCGATAAAACGGAAAGAACCTTGCCGATTATCAACTTTACCGCCAACACCATTAAGAACGAAGAAGGTGAAAACGGGTGGACTTCCACGATTACCCGTGAGCCGGATAACCGGAATGACACGCTGAATCTTTGCGTCTATATGGCGGATGGTGCAAAATCTCCTGTCACCTATTCAAACGGAAGGTCCAAGCAAGAGTACGACCTTAAAGCGGTTATGAACTACAGCGTCAAAGACGGAGATAAACCGTTGGATTTGACGTTGACCAATATGAACTACGACAGCGTTGACAAGGTGTTTTACGCCAACGGAATTACGACGTATGGATTCCGTTCGTTCAACAAACTGACGTTAAGCGTGCCCAGCATGACAAAAGTGAATGCGTTGGTGGACCATGCCATTGTCCAGCACGTGCGTTCCGGCGTTGTCATCAGCTCCTATTATCTGGACTTCCATGCGACGGGAACCAACAATCCTACCAACGTGTATGACGGCGTGTGGCGTACACCGGACGGCGGATTGTCTCGTTCGGATGAGAAGCAGGTTGTCAGCGTTCTGTTCGGTAAAGACACGGTCGCAAGCGGCTTGATGGCGGAAAAGAGCGATGTTGCTGTGGCGTTACGCTATAAGCTGAAAGGCGATCCCACCGGTAAAGAATACAACTCGCCGTACATCTTCTTGACGGATGTAAAAGAAAAGAAAGTCATCCAAACGGAAGACGGCAATGAGACGGTTCAAGAGGAGCCGTATTCGGCAGTGCGTCCGGGCATGATGGCGGAAATTCCGTTCTATTTGGCCAATGTGAAAGAAATCACAGGTGTTATTATCGCCTCAACCGGCGTTGTTTCCGCATCGATTGACGGTATGACGGTTGGTTGTTATTCGCTGTCGGGTGCCACGCAAGAGCCGACGGCATGGTATAACTTCGCCGGAGCACAGAAGCTTTCGACGACACCTGCAATTATGAGCGTGACCGATGTCAACGTGGTGCCGATTGAGATGAACGTTATTACGGCATCGAGCACGGATGTTGTCAGCACGTCCACCTCTGACCCGATTCGCCTGACGGTGGGTTACGTCAGCCAGGACGGCAAACAAACACGTACCATGACGATTGACGATGCACGGAATTATCTGATTAGCGGTGCGACGGAATCTAAGAAAACAGCCACGTTCCGTTTCTTCATTAAGAACTTCGGCGAAATCCGTTACGTAACGATTGAACCGTATGCAAAAGATGCGTACAGCCGTGCAGCGTGGGGTATTGATACGTTGACGTTGCGTTCTGTGGTCAACGGGAAATCCCGTGTGGCGGAGAGAACGCTGTCTGACGCAATTATTCGTGAAGGGGAACCAAGAACTATCAACCTTTGCAACATTTCCATCTCGACAAAGACGAGCTTCTATAATAGCCAGACGAAGAAAACCTCTACGGTGAATAGCGATTCTCAAGGGAGAAGTTCGGTGCTCGTCCATTCGGGTGATAAGGTTACGATTAAGCCGACCCTTTCCGGTTCTCTTGCCGGTTACGGCTACTTTGTGTCGGCTGTGAAAGTGGTGAGCGGAGCCACTGCTGAGGTTAGCTGCTATAAGCAGGCTGACGGTCAAATCGTTTTTGAAACGCCGAAGAACACAACCGGTGCAACGGAAACGTATCGAGTGGCTATTGAATCGGAAGAGAATGCGACATGCAGAGCGATTGTGGAGATTTGCGTCACTCCGGAAGATATGATGACCGCTCCCACGCAAACGACAACGGTAGCACAAACGACGGCTTCCACGCAATCGACGGCTTCCACGCAATCGACAGAGGCTACGCAATCGACTTTGATGGAGCCGACCGAGACTACAACCGAAACAACGGCGACCACAACGGCGGCATAATCCCATTCGTTTGCTCATTCCACCCATGTTAGGAGGACCCATCTGTGAAAAAGAAAACATTGTTTATCATCCTCGGCATTGTGTTGGTGCTGGTGTTGGCACTTTTGATTTTGTGGCTATGTACGCCGAAAAAAACGCCGCTCAATGAATCCGACCCGGATGTGACCTATCCGTGTTCCGTTACGCAGCAGGGCGAAAACCTGCTGGTGACGATTCAAGGCGGGGAAGAGGATTGTGCATGGGCGGTGACCGATTACGGTAACGGTACTGTGACGGCAGTTGTTGAAAAATCCGGAAAGAACAAGACGTCCTTTTTGGTGAAGCCGCTGATGTCCGGTTCTTCCCGTCTGACGTTCTCGTTGCGGACCACTAAGGGCGTTCCGGAAGTGCGTAGCCAGATTTCCCTTGACGTGGCGGTGAAAGGGGATACGGTTAGCTACGTGGGCCAGAGCCATACGGATATTGCTGTGGCGAAACAGGATGACAAGGTACCTTATTCCGTTCATATGATGAGCGACGGAACCTGCCTTGTCACCGCCGTAGGACAACCGGGTGCCGAGTGGGATTTTGTTGTGGCACGTGGTAAGGCTTACGGCGAGCGTTGTGACACCGAGCCGACCGGCACGACGAATTCTGCGGATGATTTTTCGCTGGTGCAATATAAAGTTACTTGTACCGGAAACGAAAATGTGTTGATTTTCGTGATGGATCGCATCCACGGAGAAGCGTTGCAACTGGAAATGAAATATGACGATCAAGTTGGATTTTCGCCCCTCTCTTACGAGTGGATTACCTTGCCGGCGATGGAAACGGAGAATGAGGCTTCCACGCCTACAAAAGTGGCCGAATAACCCTTTACTGAGAAAAGAGAGACCGCAATGGACGAATTGAAAAAAGAAATACGCCGCATTTTGCTCGGTTATATTGCCTATCGTGACAACTGCATCGTTGCGGCGAAGGAATCGGTAAAAATGCGGATGCTCGGCACCTTTAACGGCACAACTATGGCACGGGTGTTCGGCGTGTCCGTCATTACCCGCCGCTACCGTGTCGCCGAAGATGAAGAGGTGGAAGAGACCCTCTCCAAGGTTGAACGCAAAAAGAACCGCAAAAACGGCGAGACCAAGAAAAAACAGTTGGCACGCAAGCTGTTCGAGGACGGCGACAGTGCCCTGCAAAATTTGGGACGGCGTGTGATTTTAGAGTCGGAGCCGGACAAAATTGCAACGTTTTATTCGCCGATTCTCTATAACCCGTCGGTGATGCTTTTGCACTTTGTGGAGGACGAGGATGCGGTGGAAATCACCGTAGTGACCGCTCGAACGGTGATGGCTCGCCTTAACGCCGCCCACGCATTCTGGAAATGGAAACGCTATATTCCTTATGACGTCGAACGCCTCGATTTGCCCGAGCCGCCGTCGGAGGAATCGCCTGCCGAGGAAACGGCCGAGGAAAAGCCGCTTGACAAGGATGCGACCAGAGAGGAAAAGAAAGCCTACAAGGAAAAGAAAAAAGCGTTTGCCGCCGCCAAAAAACAAGCACGGAAAAAGCAAAAGCTTGAAGAAAAAATGGCGAAACTGCAAGCCGCAATGGACGAACAATCCGGTTCAGTTTCGAAAAAAAACGACGAAAACGCCGAAACATCCGACAAAGAATAAAAAAACAGCCTGTATATCGCATACAGGCTGTTTTTTGCGTTTATTTGGGTTTTGCGGGAAGAATAACGCTTTCGGATAAAACCCGAAAATCGGGCGTTTTTCGCTTAGTAAACGCTAAGGGAGAAATGATACACGCTCTTTTCGCCGGTGGGCAGAACCTCGGCACCGATTTTATGCTCGAACACGTCATCCTCCGTGACGCAGGTTGCCATACCGTTCCACGGCTCTAAGCAAACGAAGGGGCTGTCCTCCACCGGAGTCCACACAGCGACGAAGGGGAAGCTTTCGAAGTTCATATCGACACCGTGGCCCGTCTTTTGAGAATACAGCCGAATGATGCGAGATTGCAAGCGGTCGAAGATGAGAGCATCGCCACGGAACATCACGTGGTTGAGTGTCAATTTGTTGTTGTCGGTGAGCACACGGTTGCGGATACGGTCGTTGATGAGTGCTGCCGACATATCCACTTGCGGGCAGTCGAGAGTTTCTTTTTGCTCCAATTCGATGCAATAATCCTCAAAGCAATCCTCCGCCGTCAGCGGCACACGGAAGCCGGGATGACCGCCGATGCAAAACGGCAGGGGTTTGTCGCCTACGTTGTGTACCTCGTAGGTGATGTTGAGGGTGGTGCCGGCTAATTGATATTTCACGAAAAATGCGAAATCGTACGGATACACCGCACGGGTGTCGTCGTTCGCATACAGAGCATAGGTGGCGGACTCGTCGGTCGCCTCCACCAAGGTCAGTTCGCTTTTGCGGACAAATCCGTGCTTTTGGCAGGTGATATCGCCGCCGTCCGAGGTAGCTTTGCCGTTTCGAAGTCCGCCCACAATGGGGAACAGGTGGGGAGCACGACCGGACCAATAGGCGGGGTCGCCGTTCCACAGATAATCAATGCCGCCGGACACAAACGATTGCATCTCGGCACCGAGCGAGGAAATCGTAACGGTGGTGGTTTCGTTTTTGAGGGTGGTTAGCATAAGAGCAGCTCCTTTTCGATTATTGACGCAGTTTCAGCCACAAATCCGACTGAATTTTATTGGTTGCGTCGTCCAGTTGCAGATACATATCCGTGTTTTTCATAATGGATTCCGGCGGATAGAAATAGGGGTTTTCGCCGACTTCCGGGTCGAGAATTTTGCGGGCTTCGGTGTGGGGCGTGGAGTAGCCGATGTATTCCGCATTGGCTTTGGCGACCTCGGTACGGCACAGGAAGTTGATATACGCTTCCGCTTCATCCGGGTGTTTGCTGTTTGCGAGAACGCCCCAGGCATCCACAAAGAAGTTGGTGCCGTCTTCGGGGATATAGAACTTGATGGCCTCGTTGCCGGCATCGCCGTAAATCATAATGTTGGCGTCACCCGCATAGTACGGGGCAATCCACGCTTCCTCGCCGGTCATCATATCGTAGACGCCGTCATTGACATATTGGTTGAGGAGCGGTTTTTGTTTAAGAAGAAGGTCATACGCTTCGTTCCACTCTTTTTCGTTCGTGGTGTTCATCGAGTAGCCGAGCTTTTGGAGAGCAATCATAAACGCATCACGGGGGTTGTCAAACATCAGGATTTTGCCTTTGTATTTCTCGTTCCACAGCACGTCCCAGTTTTGCTGTACATCCTCGTCGGACACGTAGTTGGAGTTATAGAAAATACCTACCGTGCCCCAGGTATACGGGACGGAATATTCGTTTTTCGGGTCGTAGGGGAGGTTTTTATATTCCTCGCCGATATATTGATAGTTCGGGATGTTGTCGAAGTTGAGTTTTTTCATCATTCCTTCGCTAATCATCTTACCCATCATATAGTCGGAAGGGCACACCACATCGTATTCGGCGGCACCGGAGCTCAAAATGGCGTACATAGCCTCGTTGTTTTCGAAGGTTTTATAGTTGACCTCGATACCGGTGAGGTAAGTGAATGCCTTGTTGACGTTAAGTACCTCGTCGTCGATGTATTCGCCCCAGTTGTAGACGTTGAGTGTCACCCCGGTGGGCTCGGCTTTCGGCTCGGACGTATAGTCCCAAGTGTCGCTGTCGCCGGTGGTGCCGCCGTTACAACCGGCAAACACCAATACGGTGGCAAGGCAGAGCAGGAGAGAGATGATTTTTTTCATTAAAAAGGCCTCCTTTGAATTATTGATCCTTTTGACGACTTTTCTTTGTATCAATTTCTTTGATTTGGCGGATGTTGATGACGAGAAGCAGTATCATAATACTGCCGAACATCAGCGTGGAAAGTGCATTGATTTCGGGCGTAATCGGCTTTTTGGTCATATTGTAGATGAGTACCGAAAGCGTTTGTGCCGACGAGCCGGAGTTAAAGTAGCTGATGACGAAATCGTCCAGAGACATGGTGAACGCCATCAGAGCACCGGTCAAAACACCGGGAACGATTTCGGGAAGAACCACTTTGCAAAAGGCCGGAAAAGGTGGGCAACCGAGGTCGAGGGCCGCTTCATACAGCCGGGGGTCGAGTTGCCGCAGCTTCGGCATTACCTGCAAGATGACGTAGGGGATGTTAAACGTGATGTGAGCGATGAGCAGGGTGGTGAAGCCGGGTTGCAACAGACCCACCGAGCGGTAAATGAACACAAAAAGCAACATCAGCGAGATGCCGGTGACAATTTCGGGGTTGACCATCGGGATGTTGTTGACCGCTAAAAAGGCTTTACGCAGTTTTCCGTTCATCGCAAAGATGCCCAGTGCCGATAACACGCCGATGACGGTGGCAATGAGGGCGGAGAGCAGGGCGATTTCCAAGGTGACTTTCAGAGAGTCGAGGATTTCGGCGTTGCCAAACAGCTTTTCATACCACCGCATAGAAAATCCGCTCCATTTAACACGGGAGGAGGTGCTGTTAAACGAGAAGACAATCAGCACCACGATAGGAGCGTAAAGAAAAGCAAAAATCAGTCCGTTGTAGACTTTCGAGAGGGTTTTCATGCCATCATACCCTCCATTTCGTCCGAGTCTTTATCGAACACGCTCATAACCGCCATGCACAGCAGCATGAGCACCATCAGCACGAGGGAGAGCACCGCACCCACATTGTAATACGGCGGAGCAGAGCCTTTGAACAAGAATTCGATGACCTCGCCGATCATGGTCGTGGTCTGTGCCGAGCCTAAGAGCTTCGACACGACGAAGGAGCTGACCGACGGGACGAACACCATGGTGATGCCGGCGGTGATGCCCGGAACGGACAGCGGCAATACCACCCGCCACAGCACTTGAAGACCGTTGGCACCGAGGTCTTGTGCCGCTTCAAGCACCCGTCCGTCGATTTTGGTCATTACGGAGTAAAGCGGAAGCACCATAAACGGCAAAAAGTCGAACACCATACCGAGAACAATCGCACTTGTTGTGCCCATCATATGTTGTGAGGGTAGGCCTATGGTATTCAAAATGCGGTTGAGAAAGCCGTTTTCGCTGAGAATGGATTTGAGTGCCGTAATGCGTAAAAGCGAGTTCATCCACATCGGGAGCATCACGAGCATAACGAGAGTGCGTTGTGCTCGTTCACTGCGGCGGGAGATGGAGAAGGCGAGGGGATACGCCAAAATAAGGCACAAGAATGTGGAAAGGGCACCGATATAAAGGGAATACCAGAAGCTGTCGGAGTATTCGGCGATTTTCGGCAAATTGGAGAGGGTGAAGTTGCCGGCATCGTCGGTCAGTGCAAACCACAGCACCATACCGAGAGGGATGACGGTGAACAAAAGCATCCACAGCCCAAACGGTGCCGCCAGACGCTTTTTATTCATAGCTTTCGGCCTCCTTGGTTTCTTCCACAAGGTCGATGTCCGGGTCGGCCATTTCGTCGAATTCCTCGGAATACGAGCTGTAGTCGCCGAACATACCGGAATATTCGGATTTTTTCATAATGTGGATATCTTCGGGGTTAAGAACAATGCCGATAACGGTGCCGGGAGCATAGTAATCGGTGGTCTGAATGAGCCATTTGAAGCCCTTGAAGTCCACGATAGTCTCATAGTGAACGCCTTTGAACGTTACGGATGTAACCGTGCCGGTCAGGTGACCTTTAATCGGTTCGACAATGTCGATATCCTCCGGGCGGATAACCACGTCCACCGGCTCATTTTCCTCAAATCCGCTGTCGAGACAATCGAAGGTGCGGCCGAAGAATTCCACCACAAAGTCCCGCTTCATCACGCCGTCCAAAATATTGCTTTCGCCGATAAAGTCGGCGACAAAGGCGTTGACCGGTTCGTTATAGATGTCGAGCGGGGTGCCGATTTGCTGGATTTTGCCGCCGTCCATCACGACGACGGTATCGGACATCGACAGAGCTTCCTCCTGGTCGTGGGTGACGTAAACGAAGGTGATGCCGAGCTGTTTTTGCATACTTTTCAGCTCGTTTTGCATATCCTTTCGCAGTTTTAAGTCGAGTGCGGCAAGCGGCTCGTCAAGAAGCAACACTTTCGGACGATTGGCAAGTGCACGGGCAATGGCAACACGTTGCTGTTGCCCGCCGGAAAGGGTCGAAACCTTGCGATGCTCAAAGCCCTTGAGGTTGACGAGGGAGAGCATTTGGTGTACCGTCTCCTCGATTTCGACCTTGTCTTTCTTTTGCACCCGCAGACCGAACGCCACGTTTTCGTAGACATCCATGTGCGGGAACAGGGCGTACCGCTGGAAAATGGTGTTGACCTGACGCTTATACGGAGGCAGGTCACGGACGTTTTTTTCGCCAAAAAAAACATCGCCGTCTGTGGGTGAAATAAAGCCGCCGATAATGCGAAGTGTCGTGGTCTTGCCACAGCCGGAGGGGCCGAGCAAGGTGACGAATTCGCCGTCGGAAATGCTTAAGTTAAAGTCCTTAAGCACCTGTTCACCGTCAAACGATACAGCGATGTTCTTGAGCGTAATAACAGAATTGTTCAATGAGTGCATCCCCCTTTGCGGATATGCGGATTTGACCGCATATAAAGTCTCCCGTAGTCAGCCGAAAAACGGCGTTCCTTGGAACAAGAAACCGCGGCAGATATTGAGAACGCCCTCCGCAAAGGGTTTTTCACAAGCGTACATTTTTTGAAAAAGTCGCCTGCGGCGTTTTCGTTTCTACCGCTATCGGCACCTGCCGATGGAAAAAGACGCATTCTTTTTTAAATATATAAGAAAGCAACGATATAACTATACAGAAAATTGCGGCAAAAGTCAATAGTTTTTTCGCAGATTTCGCCACTTTTCGCAAGCAAAAAAGCGGGATGAGATGTAAAGAAAAATCGCTTTACATACTTTTGCGAAAACGGTGTAATGAAGCGGCAACGGCAAAAACAAAGAAACCGCTTTCCAAAGCGGCTTCTTGTAAATTGAATTCGTGCTGTTTTTGAATAAATTCGCATTCGAAAAGGCAAAAACCTTTACGGATTTATGCGAGATTATCCGGTCCAAAACTGTCGGGAAGCAGGTCGGAAAGGGTGCGTTTGACCGTCTCGTTCCCGTTTTTGAGAAACACGGGAAAATCGGGGGCACAAAATTCCCGCATCACCTGTCGGCAGGCACCGCAAGGAGGACAGAGCGTGTCGGCGGGTTTGTTCTCGTTTCCACCGACAATGGCGAGGGCAGAAAACTTCCGTTTTCCGGCGGCAATAGCGGCAAATATCGCTGTCCGTTCGGCACAGTTTCCGAGCGGATAAGAGGCATTTTCCACGTTGCAACCGGTGACAACCGACCCGTCGGCACACAAAAGTGCCGCTCCCACCGTAAAATGGGAGTAGGGTGCATAGGCGTTTTGCCGTGCACCCTCGGCGGCGGCAAGCAATTCACGTTCGTTCATTTTGTAATCTCCTTTTTGAAGCTTTCTCCGGATAGCCCGGAGCCGTCAAGCTCCAACCAGTCGGCGACGGTTTTGCCGAGGTCGGCGAAGCAGGGGCGAGTGCCGAAATCGACCGAGTTTACCGTGTCGCCGTAAACAAGAAGCGGCACACGCTCCCGTGAATGGTCGGTGCTTTCGGTTGCGGGGTCACAACCGTGGTCGCCGGTAATCAGCAGAATATCGTCGGGCCTTAGTTTTTTAAGCAAATTCGGCAGCCACGCATCGAATTCCGCCAAGGCGGCGGCGTAGCCGTGGATGTCGTTGCGATGACCATAGAGCATATCGAAATCCACGAGATTTGTAAAGCAGATGCCGAAAAAATCGGTGTCGGCAATCGCCAGTGTTTTGTCCATACCGTCGGTGTTGCCGGTGGTGGGGTTGGCACTTGTAATACCGCTTCCGGCGAAAATATCACGAATTTTTCCGACGGAAATGACGTCAAGCCCCGCTTTTTCAGCGAGGTTCAGCACGGTGTCGCTCGGCGGAGTAAGGGAAAAATCGTGGCGACGGGGTGTGCGGGTGAAATCGGCGGTACAAGTGCCGACGAACGGACGGGCAATCACACGTCCGACGCCGTGCTCGCCTTGCAAGATGTTGCGGGCGATTTGGCAGTATTCGTATAGCGTTTCAACCGGAACGACGTCTTCGTGGGCGGCAATTTGGAACACACTGTCTGCCGAGGTGTATACGATGAGGTCGCCGGATTTCAAGTGTTCTTCGCCGTAGTCCTTGATGACTTCCGTGCCGGAGTAGGGCTTGTTGCACAACACTTTGCGGCCGGTTTTCATACAGAATTCTTCAATCACCTCGGGCGGAAAGCCGTTCGGATACGTGGGGAACGGCGTCTCGCTGACGAGACCTGCCATTTCCCAGTGACCGGAGGTGGTGTCTTTGCCGCCGGAACGCTCGGTCAGGCGGCCGAAGGCGGCGGTGGGGGCGGCGACGGGTTCGCCGCAGTCAGCTCCCTCAATGTTGAACAATCCCATTTTTTGCAGGTTTTGAAGCTGACAAACGGGGTCGGAAAAGGCACTTTTTAAGGTGTGACTTCCCTCGTCTCCGAAAGCGGCGGCATCCGGTGCGTGACCGATGCCGAGACTGTCTAATACAATCCAAAAAATGCGGTTTGTCATACGTTCTCCTTTCAGTCGGCTGTGGCGGTTTCCAAAGCCAGACGGAGCATATCGTTCATTCCTTGTTGACGTTCATCCGGGGTTAATTCACGGGTTTGGTCAAACAACAGGTCGGAAATGGTGCAAAGGCATAACGCTTTTTTGCCACACCGTGCCGCTGTCATATACAGGGCGGCACTCTCCATTTCCACCGCTAACACACCCATTTTTTTCCAGTTGTCTTTTTCGGTGGGGTCATCCGAATAAAATGTGTCGGAGGAGAGGAGGTTGCCGACGTGGAGGGATAGCCCCATTTTCTTGGCGGCAAGCTCTGCTTTTTGAAGGGTTTCGTAGTCGGCGATAGGGGCAAATGTGCCGGACAGACCGTACTGAGCGGCAAAATTGGAGTTGGTACAAGCTCCCATACCGGCAACGACATCTCGCAGGTTGAGATGCTCTTGCATGGCTCCTGCCGAGCCAACACGCAGAATGGTTTCTACGCCGAATTTGGTATACAGCTCATAGGAATAAATGCCGATGGACGGCATTCCCATACCGCTTGCCATTACCGAAACGGGTTTTCCGTTAAAGAAGCCGGTATAGCCTTGTACGCCACGCACATCATTCACCAGTACGGGGTCGGTCAAAAAGGTTTCGGCAATGTATTTTGAGCGTAGAGGATCGCCGGGCATCAACACGGATTTGGCAAAGCCTCGGTCATTGAGCAGTTTAATATGCGGGGTTGAGGGGGTCATAGCAAACACTCCTTTTCGTTCGTGAGTTTTAGGGATTCGTTTCTTCCATCAATTTTACGAGGGCAGAGGCACCGATGCGGTCTGCACCCGCTTGTATCAGGGCTTCGGCAGCTTCAAAGGTACGAATGCCGCCGGCGGCTTTGATTTTTACGCCATCGGCAACGTGGGCTTTGAACAAGGCAATATCCTCGACGGTTGCCCCGCCTTTGGAAAAGCCGGTGGAGGTTTTGATAAAGTCGGCACCGGCGTCGGAAACACAGTGACACAAAGCAATTTTTTCAGCTTCGGTCAAGAGGCAGGTCTCCACAATTACTTTAAGAACAAGGTCGCCGCACACCGCTTTGAGTGCCGCAATTTCGGCAGTTACAAAGGCAAAATCACCCTCTTTAACTCTTCCCAAATTGACCACCATATCGAGTTCGGTTGCTCCGTCCTCAATGGCGAGACGTGCTTCCGCCACCTTGGCGGCGGTGCTGTTGTAGCCGTTCGGGAATCCGATGACGGTGCACACCGGTAAGCGGTTTTTTAGATACCGTTTGGCGGCGTTGACCAGTGCGGGCGGAACACAGACAGAGGCACAGGCATATTTGCGTGCCTCGTCACACAGGGCGTAAAGCTCGTCCCTTGTGGCGGTTTGGGAAAGCAGGGTGTGGTCCACACGGGAAAGAATAGCGGATGTATCCATAGCGTAAACTCCTTTTATATCTTTAAGAAAAAGGGCGGCTCTCCCGAAAGAGAGCCGCCCGAACGTTCGTTAGGCTCTCGCCGGATTAAACGCTGAACAGAATATCGCCGTAAGTGGGGAACGGCCAATCCGCTTTTGCGGTCAGCGTTTCCATTTCGTCGGCAGTTTCACGCAAGGCATTCATCGCTCGCAGAATGTAGTCACGGTAGTAGACGGACAGCTCCCATGCGTCGGAATAGTCCTTGGCTTTGGCAATGGCGTTGTCGAGAGCATCTATCTCTTTGCCGAGCGTGTCGAGGAGTGCGGAAAGCTTTTTGATGAGAGCTTCTTCCGGCGTGGCGACCGCCGTTTCCGGAAGAGCCGTTTTGCGAAGCAGTACGCTTTCGGACAGCTTACGCAGATAGCCGGACACCGCCGGATAGATATCCTTGCGTGCCATATCCAATGCGGTCAGTGCTTCAATGTTGAGCACCTTGACATAGTTTTCAAGCAGGATTTCACAGCGGGAATGCAGTTCACTTTCGGTGAACACCCGATGGCGGGCGAACAACGCCACGTTTTTGCTCGCCACCCAATAGGGCAGGCAGTCGGGCGTGGTTTTCAGGTTGAGCAGTCCACGACCCTGCGTGGCTTCGGCAATCCATTTATCGTCGTAGCCGTTGCCGTTAAAGATAATACGTTTGTGGGCGTGGATGGTTTCACGGATGATGTTGTGAAGCTCCGCTTGGAAGTCTGCCGCTGATTCCAGTCGGCTGGCGAATTGCCCGAGCTCGTCGGCAACAATCGTGTTCAGCACGATGTTCGGGCCAGCACAAGAGGCGGAAGAACCGAGCATACGCAGCTCGAATTTGTTGCCGGTAAAGGCGAACGGCGAGGTGCGGTTGCGGTCGGTGGTATCTTTCGGGAAGCGGGGCAACACGTGCACGCCGACTTTCATCGAAACGGTTTCTTTCGGGTCGTAGGGGGTACCCTCCTCAATGGAGGTGAGGATTTCGGTCAACTCGTCACCGAGGAACAGCGACACCACGGCGGGCGGTGCCTCGTTGGCACCGAGACGGTGGTCGTTGCCGGGGCCGGCAACCGAGATACGCAGAAGGTCTTGATGCTCGTCCACGCCTTTGATAACGGCACAGAGGAACAGAAGAAATCGTGCATTTTGGTGGGGCGTGTCGCCCGGTTCAAAGAGGTTTTCACCGGTGTCCGTTTGTAAAGACCAGTTGATATGTTTGCCCGAGCCGTTGACACCGGCAAAGGGTTTTTCGTGAAGCAGGCACACCATTCCGTGACGGGTGGCAAGCTTTTTCATCGTCTCCATCGTCAGCTGGTTATGGTCGGTGGCGATGTTGACGGTATTGTAAAACGGGGCAAGCTCGTGTTGACCGGGTGCCGCCTCGTTATGCTCGGTTTTGGCGTAGACACCTAATTTCCACAGTTCCTCGTCCAGTTCGCTCATAAAAGAGGCGACACGGGGTTTGATAGAGCCAAAATAATGATCGTCCAAATCTTGACCACGGGGCGGCTTTGCACCGAACAAGGTGCGGCCGGTAAACAGCAGGTCTTTACGGGCGTCAAACATGGCTCGGTCAATGAGAAAATATTCCTGCTCTGCTCCCACGGTGGGATAGACCATATTGATGGTGGCTTTTTCGCCAACCTCAAACAGACGCAACACACGAAGTGCCTCTCGGTTGATGGCTTCCATTGAACGCAACAGCGGAGTTTTTTTGTCTAATGCCTCGCCGCCGAAAGAGCAGAATGCGGGGGGGATACACAGTGTGTTGTCTTTAATGAATGCATAGGACGTGGGGTCCCACGCCGTATATCCACGAGCTTCAAAAGTGGCACGCAGACCGCCGGAGGGGAAGCTGGAAGCATCCGACTCGCCTTTGAACAGCTCTTTGCCGGAGAACTCCATAATCACGCCGCCTTGCCCGTCGGGCATCAAAAAGCTGTCGTGCTTCTCGGCGGTAACACCGGTCATCGGCTGGAACCAGTGGGTATAGTGGGTCGCCCCACGTTCCACCGCCCAATCACGCATCGCCGCAGCGATAACATTGGCGAGAGTGGGGTCGAGTCGTTTGCCGTTTTCCATTGTGTTTTTCAGGGCACGGTATGCCTCCGCCGGGAGATATTGTTTCATAGCGGCGTCGCCAAACACCATTGAGCCGAAAATTTTCGGGATATTGGTCATAGGGATATTCCCTCCTTATACATTCATACCTTGCATTTTACCCTATTAGACGGGGATTTGTCAACTATAACCATTCAAAATATGTCTAAAAAGTATAAACGTTATAAAATATGTCGAAATATTTGCAAAAACTTGTAGAAAAGTGGATTTTCATAAATCCGTATGATATACTTAGCACGTATGCATTTATTTTGTTTTAAGGAGGGACCGATATGTGGCGTTCTTTTGCACACGGCGTCCATGTGGACGGGAACAAGTCGTTGACGGCGGATGCTGTTATCCGGGAAATTCTACCGGGTAAAACCATGGCATATCCGTTGGCACAACATATCGGACGCCCGGCATCGCCCCTTGTTTCCGAGGGGGATCGGGTGCTTGTCGGTCAAACTATTGCCGTCGCCAACAGCGGCATTTCCGCTGATGTGGTGTGTGCCGTGTCCGGCACGGTGAAGCGTGTTGGTGCGTTTCTCGGCGTGCGGGGAGAGATGGTGGATGCCATCGTGGTGGAAAATGACGAGCAATACGAAACGGTGGAAAATTTCGGTCAGCATAGGGATTACACCCAGCTTTCCGCTACGGAAATTCGTGATATTATCAAAGAAGCGGGCATTGTCGGTCTCGGCGGTGCCGGTTTCCCAACACATATTAAACTTAACCCTCCTAAACCGGAGGAAATTGACACGGTTATTGCCAACGGTGTGGAGTGTGAGCCGTATTTGACCACCGACTATCGGCTTATGATGGAGCAGCCCGAAAAGCTTATTCGAGGGTTACATATTATCTTGTCGCTGTTTCCCAATGCCAAAGCGGTGATTGCGATTGAAAAGAACAAACCGGAAGCCATTCGGCTTTTGTCTGAACGGGTGAAAAATGAGCCTCGTATTTCGGTGGCTCCTCTTAAAACCAAATACCCCGAGGGAGATGAGCGTATGCTCATCCATGCGGTAACCGGTCGGGATATCAACTCCGGTCAATTACCGGCGGCGGCGGGATGTCTTGTGGACAATATCGCTACGGTGGTTGCCATCGAGGAGGCTGTGTGTGACGGATTGCCGTTGACCCACCGTGTGGTAACCGTCTCCGGCGATGCCGTGAAAAACCCCTGCAACCTACGGGTTGCTTGCGGCGACTTGTATTCCCACGTGGTTGAGGAAGCGGGTGGCTTTATCGGCGAACCGAAAAAAGTGATTTCCGGCGGCCCGATGATGGGATTGTCGCTGTTTTCTTTGGATATTCCCGTTGTAAAAACCTCGTCGTGTATTCTCGCTTTTTCGGAGGACGAGGTGGAACAGTCGAAAACGACCGCTTGTATTCATTGCGGACGGTGCTTGCGTGCTTGTCCGGAATTGTTGGTGCCCCGCTCGATGCACGCCGCCGCCGAGGCGGAGGATTTTGAGCAGTTTATGGCACTGAACGGCATGGAATGTATCGAATGCGGCTCGTGCACCTATGTGTGCCCCGCAAAAATTCCGCTGACACAAAGCTTCCAATATGCTCGCCGTAAAACCAAAGCGTTGTTGCAGGTTAGGGCAAAAAAAGAAAGCGGGGGAGAAAAATGACCGACAAAATCCACGTTTCCTCTGCACCGCACATCCGTTGTGATGTGACTACCGAACGGATTATGCAGGATGTCATCATCGCCCTCTTACCCTGCGGTGTGTGTGGCGTCTATCTCTTTGGGTTCAAGGCCCTTTGGGTCATCCTCGCCTCGGTTGTCAGTTGTGTGTTGACGGAGTTCTTGTTCCAAAAAGCGATGAAGCGTCCTGTTACCGTCAGCGATGGCAGTGCGATTGTCACCGGCTTGCTGTTGGCGTATTGTATGCCGGCTTCCGTGCCGCTGTTTGTGCCGGTGATTGGCGGCGTGTTTGCCATTCTTGTGGTAAAACAGCTGTTTGGCGGCATCGGACAGAACATTATGAACCCCGCTTTGGCGGCACGGTGTTTTTTGGTGATTTCGTTTGCGGAGCGTATGACGGCGTACCCGCCGCTTCGTACCGCTCAAAAGGCGGTGGATCTTGTGTCCTCCGCTACGCCGATGATGGATCTGAAAGCCGGCCATTCGGCGGATTTGTGGCATATGTTCCTCGGCACGCACTCCGGCTGTCTCGGTGAGACGTCGGTGGCGGCGGTGCTTATTGGTGCCGCCTACCTCTTTTTCCGCAAGGTTATTACGTGGCACATTCCGGTGGCGTACATCACCTCGACGTTGGTGTTTTGCGGTGTGTTTGCCGCTATGAAAGGCATAACGGGGACGTTTCCCTTGCCGCAGTACCTGCTGATGCAGGCGTTTGGCGGCGGGCTTATGCTCGGTGCGTTCTTTATGGCGACTGATTATGTGACTTGTCCCATCACCAACGGCGGACGACTACTATACGGATTGCTCCTCGGCTTTTTGACAGCGGCGTTCCGTGTGCTCGGTAAATCGGCAGAGGGCGTGTCCTTTGCGATTATTATCGTCAACCTGCTGGTGCCGCTCATTGAAAAAATTACAATGCCCCGTGCATTTGGAAAAGGGGGGCGTTCGAAATGAAGAAAAAAGGACTTTTTCGTGACGCTCTGATTTTGTTTACCATTACGCTTGTGTCGGCGGCGGCGTTGGCGTGTGTGTATGCGTTGACCAAAGCTCCCATCGACAAAGCGGAAAACGAGGCAAAACAAAAGGCGTATGAGACCGTCTATCCCGGTGCGTCGTTTTCTCCGCTTGACGGCGGTGATGAGCTGTTGACGGCGGTAAACAACACGTTTGCTAGCGACGAGGCGGAGGGCGTCGGCATATCGCTGAAACGTGCTCACGTCTCGGAAATTCTTCGTGCAACCGACCGCACCAACACGCCGGTGGGGTATGTGATTGCCGCTTCTTCCACCAGCGGCTATGGCGGGGAAATTGATGCCGTTGTGAGCGTGACGGATGCCGGCCAAATTTTTGGTTTTACCGTGCTGTCCCACAGCGAGACCGCCGGTTTCGGTGCCAAGTGCGACGATCCGGAGTATCAAAAAACCTTTGTGGGCAAACATCTCGCCGTGGATGTGGATGTGATTTCCGGTGCCACGTATACCTCGAACGCTTTGAAAGAAATTTGCGGTGCGGCACTGTATACGGCGTATGCGGCACGTGAAGCGGAAAGCGGGGTGAGCGGCAATGCTTAAACAAGCATGGGAACGGCTGTATAACGGCCTTGTTAAAGAAAACCCCACTTTTGTCTTGATGCTCGGTATGTGTCCGACGCTTGCGGTGACGACAGCGGCGGTGAACGGACTGGGAATGGGCTTGTCTACGGCGGCGGTGCTCACCATGTCCAACCTGATGATTTCCGCTTTGCGGAAATGTATTCCCCAAAAGGTGCGAATGCCCGCCTACATTGTTATTGTCGCCACCTTTGTGACGATGGTACAGCTGCTTATGCAAGCGTATGTCCCGTCGCTGTATAGTGCGTTGGGAATTTATATTCCGCTGATTGTGGTGAACTGCATCATTCTCGGTAGGGCAGAGGCGTATGCTTCCAAAAATACCGTGTGGCTGTCGCTGTTTGACGGTGTCGGCATGGGGCTCGGCTTCACAGTCGCCCTTGTGTGTATCGGTGCCGTGCGTGAGTTGCTCGGCAACGGCACGGTGTTCGGGTTGACGGTGGTGCCGGAGACGATAGACCGTATCGCTATTTTTACGTTGGCACCCGGTGCGTTTTTTGTGTTGGCGTGCCTGACGGCACTGCAAAACAAGCTGAAAGCCCCGTCTGCCACCAATGTGCCCCGTCCGAAGGACCGCACCTGCACCGGCAACTGTGCGTCCTGTCCTTCTGGCTGTATCGGCTGTGCACCGGCCAAGCGAGAGGAGGATGAGGGATGACTTCTATGCTTCTTTTGCTTTTAACCACGGCTCTCGTGAACAACGTGGTGCTAAGCCAGTTTTTGGGACTTTGCCCGTTCCTCGGGGTTTCCAAACAACTGAAAACCGCCGCCGGAATGGGTGTGGCGGTGATGTGCGTAGTAACGCTTTCTTCGGCGATTACCTCGCTTCTCTACCACGGCGTTCTTGTGCCGCTTCACCTCGAATATATGAACACGATTGCGTTCATCTTAGTAATTGCGGCATTGGTTCAGCTTGTGGAAATGACCTTAAAACGGTACAGCCGTCCGCTGTATGCGGCACTCGGCGTATATCTGCCGCTCATCACCACCAACTGTGCGGTGCTTGGCGTGGCGTTGCAGAACGTTCAACAGGAAAACGGGTTTTTAACGTCGGTAATCAACGGCTTAGGTACCTCTATCGGCTTCTTTATCGCCATTGTCGTGATGGCGGGATTGCGGGAGAAAACCGCCAACAACGATGTGCCCGAATCCTTTAAAGGGATGCCGATTACGTTGTTGACCGCCGGGTTGATGGCGATTGCGTTTTATGGATTTAAGTCGCTTTTGTAAGCGAATGTGACGGATAAATTTGAAGGAGGCGAGAGAATGGGTCCCGCTGTGTTGATTGCGGTTGCTGTTGTGGGCGGTATGGGCTTGCTTATCGGGCTGTTGCTGGTAACAGCGGATAAGTTTTTGTCTGTTCCCACCGATGAGTTGACCGAAAAAATTCGTGAAATTTTGCCTGGTAACAACTGCGGCGGTTGCGGGTACGCAGGATGTGACGCTCTCGCCGAAGCTATCGCCAAAGGAGAGGCGAGTCCCGCTTCCTGTCCCGTCGGCGGTCAAGAGGTTGCCGAGCTTGTGGCGAAGATTTCCGGAAAAAAAGCGGAATTTGTGCGGATGTCTGCGTATGTCCGCTGTGCCGGCACCTGCGAAAAAACCAAGCACATTTATGAATATTTCGGCGATGAAGATTGTCGCCGTGTCACTATGGTTCCGGGACGTGGCACCAAGGCGTGTGCCTACGGTTGCCTTGGTTTCGGGTCGTGCGTGAAGGCGTGCGAATATGACGCTATCAAAATCATTGAAGGCGTGGCCGTGGTGGACAAAGAAAAGTGTACCGCTTGCGGCAAATGCGTTGATGCCTGCCCGCAAAACATTATTGAAATGGTGCCTTATGATTCGCAGTATGTGGTGACCTGCCTGTCTCAAGAACGAGGCAAGTCCGTAAAAGATATGTGCGAAGCGGGGTGCATCGGCTGCGGTCTTTGTGCCCGTGAATGTATCACCGGTGCGATTACCATTAAAAATAATATTGCCCATATCGACCAAAACGATTGCATTAACTGTGGTTGGTGTATGGAAAAATGTCCGACGAAGGTTATTCGGCGGCGATAACGGATATACTACCTTACAGCGGCGTAAAACGCCGACAACTGTAAGGAGGAATCTTTGTGAAAAAAACAGGAATAATCGTAGCGGCTCTGTTGGCGTTGACGATGCTTCTGACTGCGTGTGACGGAAATGTGATGAAGAACGAAACCTCATCCGGCTCTGCACCGGTGGCGGCATCGGTAAAAACCGGGCTTGCAACCGTCAACTCCATGGCGATTGCTGACGATGCGTTGACCGCCAAAACGGTGGCGGCAGCTGTCACTGTCGGCGATGGAGGAAAAATTACCGCTTGCCGTTTGGATGAGGTTGAGACCGATGCCAAACTGAAAGAGGGACGCATCCTCAAGGAAAAGGATGTGCGTAGTAAATACGAGCAGGGGGACGATTTCGGCCTTTCCGCCGCCTCTCCGATTTCGAAGGAATGGTACGAGCAGGTGGATGCGTTGTGCGACTACGTGGTGGGGAAAACCGCCGCCGAGGTGGCTGACATTCCGCTGGATGACGGCGTTGCCACCGAGGAAAACTTGCGGTCACGTTGTGCGTTGACCATTACCACGTTTTTGGAAGCGATTGGCAAAGCCTGCGATATGGCCACCGAGCGTGGTGCTCAGGCGGGCGATACGCTGTCCCTTGCCATAACGGTGACCGACGGTGCTGTCGGCAGTGATGCCCGTGTGCAAACAGATGTGCAGGTTGCCGCTATGACCGTGAACTCACGTGGCGTGGCAACGGACTGCCTCGTGGACGTGGCGAGCAAAAAGGTGGAAGTGGTGGATGGAGCCTTTTTCGGCGATACCGGCACTTTCCGCTCCAAAAAAGACAAAAAAACCGGTATGGATGACACATCGGATACCGAAACGGACGGCGAATGGGCAACCTCTGCCAAGGCGTTTGAGGAATACGTGACCGGCAAAACTGCCGAGCAGATAAAGGAAACGCCCTTGACAGACGGAAAACCTGCCGCCGATACGGATTTGGCGAAGAAATGCACCATTCGGGTGGCGGAAATGCTTCGCAACGTGCTCAAAGCGATGAACGCCGATACCGGCACAACGGTCACGGTACAAAAAGCCGAGGAAACCGCCACCGGCAACATTTTGGATGACATTGGCAGTATGGTTGACGATGCGGTAAGCATGGCAGAGGATGCTGTGAGCAAGGCAGAAGATATGTTAACCGAATCAAGATGAACAATCCGCTTCCTCAAACCGTAAAGGCGAATGCCTTTACGGTTTGAGAGGCGAATCGGAGGAATAGACGGATGAAAAAAGTGCTGAGTTTGCTTCTTTGCGTCGTGTTGTGTGCCCTGGCTTTTGCCGGTTGTGCCGGCGAGGGCGAAACGTCGGCGGTTGTATCGGTAAATAGTTCGGTAAACAGCGAGGTATCGCAGGACAAAGGCCCCGGAAGATACGAGGAAACCTACTACGATATGTTCGACACCGAATGCACGTTGATTGCGTATACGGACAGCGAGGCGGAATTTAACGAGATTTCCGAAAAATTCCATACGTTTATGCTTACATATCACAAGCTGTACGATATCTACAACGACTACGATGGGATCAACAACCTGCGGAAGCTGAATATGGCGGCAGGGACGGAGCCGATGATTGTCGACGGCAAGATTTTGGATTTATTAGAGCTTGGAAAACAAGCCTATGATTTGAGCGAAGGTCAAGTGGACATTACGTACGGTTCGGTGCTGTCACTGTGGAAATCTATGCAGGAGGTTGCGGACGAGGACGAGGTATACGTTCTCCCGAACGAGGATTCTCTTGCCGAGAGAGCAACGCATACGAACATAAAGAACCTCGTGATTGACCGCAAAAACAGCACCGCTTTTATTAAAGACCCGGAGATGAAGCTCAACGTCGGTGCAATAGCCAAAGGCTATGCGAGCCAGAAGGGATGCGAGTATCTTCGTGCGTTGGGGGTGACCTCGGCGGCGTTGAATATGGGCGGCAACGTGTGCGTGATCGGCACCAAAAAAGACGATGGCTCCAAATGGGCTGTGGGCATTGCCGATCCGGACGGAAGCGGCTATATTCAAGCGGTGGAGGTTGCGGACAAATGCGTGGTGACCAGCGGGGACTACGAACGCTATTTTGAGGTGGAGGGCGAACGCTACTGCCACCTGATTGACCCCAAAACCAATTATCCTGCCCGCACCTTCCGCAGCACTACGGTTATCGGTGCGGATGCGGGGTTGTGTGACGCTCTTTCTACAGCGTTGTTTTTGCTTCCTCTCGATAAAGGAAAGACGCTGATTGAAAAAACCGACGGCGTGGAAGCGTTTTGGATTTTAGCGGACGGTTCTATCGCCGAAAGCACCGGATTTTCGGCACTTTTAATGGAAAAAGAAAATGAAACCGACGAATGAGACGACAAAACCCCGTTTTATAAAGCGGGGCGATATAGGGCTTTTATCAGCGTTGCTGCTGTTGGCGGCAACGCTGTTCGTCTTTCATTTTGCCGCCCCGAAATCCGAGGGAATGGCGGTTCAAATTACCGTTGACAACCAACCGGTGGCAACTCTTTCGTTGTCCGAGGATACCACGTATACCGTAAAGTCGGAGACCGGATTTAACGTGGTGGTGGTGAAAGACGGCAAGGCGTTTGTTTCGGATGCGGATTGCAAAAACCATATTTGCCAAAAAAGCCGTACTATTGCACGGACGGGGGAGAGCATTGTCTGCCTGCCTCACAAAATGACAGTAACGGTTATAGGCGGCGAGCCGCCTGCGGTTGACTTTGTGGTATAAGGAGGGAAAACGATGAAAAAGAAAGTACCTCTTTACGGACTGCTTGTGGCGTTGGCGTTTGTGCTGTCTTATGTAGAAATGCTCGTTCCGTTTTCTTTAGGCATTCCCGGCGTAAAGTTAGGGCTTGCCAACCTTGTTACCCTTGTGGCTTTGTACTTGCTTCCCGTGCCGGGAGCGGCGGCTGTTGCCGTTTGCCGAATTGTGCTTGCCGGGTTTACCTTCGGCAGTATGAGCTCGATGGTATACGCTCTTTGCGGTGGAGCGTTAAGCTTTGCGGTGATGCTTCTTTTTAAGAAGCTTTCGGCGTTTTCGCCGATAGGTGTCAGCGTTGCCGGCGGTGTTGCCCATAACATCGGACAGCTCCTTTGTGCCGTGTTTGTTATGCAAACGGTTTCGCTTTCTTGGTATTTGCCGGTGCTGTTGCTTTCCGGAACGGTTGCGGGAGCGGTAATTGGCGTATTCGGCGGATTGATTTTACAGCGGTTGCCGAAAGAAACCACAGAACACGCACGGCGGTAACGGTTTTGTATAAACAGAAAAATCCCCTCAGTCACGGTGTGTGACGGAGGGGATATCTTTTTGTTTTTTACAGCATGTCGATAAGTTCTTTAAGCACCGGCTCAAATTTCACGCCGTACCAGTGACTTTCGTCGTCTTGGGTATATTCAATACACCGCAAGGTGTAGTTTGCGGCGGTTTTGGCGGCGTTGTAAAGGGACTGGTCGTTTTCAAGGGCTCCCACAAAGGCGGCGGCATAGACGTCGCCGGTGCCGTGGCATCCGTTGGCGATTTTGCGGTGTTTGTAATATTGCAATTCGGTGCCGTCAAAGGTGACGACGCCGGTGGCACCTTCCTCATAGCCCACACCGGTGAGGACCACGTTTTTGCCGCACAGAGCATACAGAGCGTTGCACAGGTCACGGATATAGGCTTCGTCGTAGGTCTCTTTATACTCGAAGTCCGTCAGGAAACACGCTTCGGTGATGTTGGGAAGCAAAACGTCCGCTTTCGCACAGAGGGTTTTCATAGCGTCCACATAGGCTTTGTCAAAAGCGGGGTACAGTTTGCCGTTGTCCGCCATGGCGGGGTCAACAATGAGCTTGCCGCCGGATTGCAAGCGGCTGTCGGCAATGGCTTTTACGTAGTCGATTTGTTCCGTACTGCCGAGGTAACCGGTGTAGATGGAATGAAACGCCAGGTTTTCCTTTTCCCAGTGGGCGAGAATGGCGGGCATATCCTCCGTTAAATCACGGAAAGTGTAGCCGGAAAAACCGGCCGTGTGCGTGGACAGTACCGCCGAGGGGATAACCGCTGTCTCCAGCCCGCAGGCCGATAAAATAGGCAACGCCACCGTCAGAGAACACTGACCCACACAAGATATATCCTGGATGGTTAAGACACGTTTGTACATTTTCGACATCTCCTTAGTTATTCATCATTTTTTTAAGCATATCGCAGGCACGGGGCAGGAAACGTCCGGTGTCTTTGGCTGTTTGTTCGGTAAACCGTTTAGCACCCTCTATCTCGGTGTTGCTACGATAGAGAAGGTAGGGGACGCAGTCCGCCACGTGGGTGCGAATGGAGAGCGGTGTTGGGTGGTCGGGGCAGATGAGAAGAGTGAACTCTTCGCCTGCCTCACGGAGTGCTGAAAGCAACGGTGTAAGAATCTTTTCGTCAATCAATTCAATGGAGCGGGGTTTGTTTTGGATTTCGCCACGATGTCCGCACTCGTCCGGTGCTTCCACGTGGATATACACATAATCACAGCCGGTTTTAAGGGCGTCAATGGCGGCCTCGGCTTTGCCGCTGAAGTTTGTGTCAATATAGCCGGTGGCACCTTCGACGGTATACACCTTCATACCTGCCAGTCTGCCGATACCCTTGAGCAAGTCTACGGCTGAAATCATAGCGGCGTTAAGGCCGTATTTCTCTTTGAAGTTTTCGAGTGCGGGGCGAGAGCCTTGCCCCCAAAACCATGCCGAGGTGGCGGGGGATAAGCCCTTTTCACGGCGTGCTATGTTGACCGGATGGTTTTCAAGCACCGCCACGCTCTTTTCCATAATCTCTTTCAGTTTTGCCGCCGCCGGGTCGTTCGGAAGATATTCGCCGACAACACGGTTGCTGATATCGTGAGGCGGGGTGATTTTTCCAAGGTCTGTTTTTCCGCCGTGCCAAATGAGACAATGGCGGTAGGCGGTTCCGGTATAAAAGTCAAATTCACCGCCGCCGAATGCGGCTTGCAAAGCTTTTACCAGTTCGCCCGCCTCGGCGGTGGAGATGTCGCCGCCGCAATAGTCCACCATGCGTTTTTCGGCGTACACGGGCTCGTCGGACAGCGTGACGAGGTTACAGCGAAGTGCCACATCGTCATCGGCCATTTCGACGCCGATGTTGGCGGCTTCGAGGGGAGAACGTCCCGTATAGCAATCGGCGGGGTTGTAGCCCACCACCGAGAGGTTGGCAACGTCGCTTCCGGCGGGCATTCCGTCCGGAACGGTTTTCATAAGTCCCAATTCGGACACGTTGGCAAGGGCATCCATTGTCGGCTTGTTTGCGGCTTCCATCGGGGTTTGGTTATTCAATTCGGGTACGGGGTAATCCGCCATCCCATCACACAAAAGCACAACGTATTTCACGAAAATCATCCTTTCACATCATTCGTTTGCCATTATAACACCGTTTTTCGCAAAAGAAAAGAGAAAAATGAAAATTTTTGGTTGCTTTTTTTCGAAAAATAGGCTATAATTCATCATATATGCAAAATTACAAGGGAGGCTCGACCGACTATGGAGCGAGAATTGGCAAAAACCTATGATCCCCGTGAGGTGGAAAACCGTATTTACGATTTTTGGGAGCAAAACGGTTATTTCCATGCGGAGGTAAATAAAGATAAGAAACCCTATACGATTGTGATGCCGCCCCCAAACATCACGGGGCAACTGCACATGGGTCACGCTTTGGACAACACGTTGCAGGATATTCTTATCCGCTGGCGTCGTATGCAGGGCTATGAGGCTCTGTGGATGCCGGGCACCGACCACGCTTCGATTGCCACCGAGGCAAAGATTGTGGAATCGATGCGGAAAGAGGGATTGACCAAAGAGGATTTGGGACGTGAAAAATTCCTTGAGCGTGCGTGGAAGTGGCGTGAGCAATACGGCAGCCGCATTGTCTCTCAGCTTCGCAAAATGGGTTCTTCCTGCGACTGGGAGCGGGAACGCTTCACGATGGATGAGGGTTGCTCCAAAGCGGTGCGTGAGGTGTTTGTCCGTCTGTATGAGGAGGGCAAAATCTACCGTGGTGAGCGAATCATCAACTGGTGTCCGCACTGCTTGACTTCTATCTCGGACGCCGAGGTGGAGTTTGAGGAGAAAGATGCCTTCTTCTATCATCTGAGGTATCCGATGGCGGACGGCGACGGCTATTTGGAGCTGGCGACCACTCGTCCCGAAACGTTGCTTGGTGATACGGCGGTGGCGGTGCATCCGGATGATGAACGCTATAAAGCCATTGTGGGCAAAAACGTAATTTTGCCCATCGTTAATAAGGAAATTCCGATTGTCGCCGATGAGTATGTTGAGATGGATTTCGGTACCGGCGTGGTGAAAATCACTCCGGCCCACGACCCCAACGACTTTGAGGTGGGTTTACGCCATAATTTGGAGGTTATCACCGTTACCACCGAGGATGGCTTTATGAACGAGCTTGCCGGCAAGTATGAGGGAATGAGCATTCTCGATTGCCGCAAGGCGATTATGGAAGACCTGGAAGCCGGCGGCTATGTGGTGAAAATTGAGCCGATGAAACACAACGTGGGTCAATGCTATCGTTGCCACACCACGGTGGAGCCCCGTGTGTCTCTCCAGTGGTTCGTGAAAATGGATGAACTGGCAAAACCGGCGATTGAGGCGGTGAAAACCGGTCAAACCAAGTTTGTGCCGGAGCGTTTTGAAAAGGTGTATTTCCACTGGCTCGAAAATATTCGTGACTGGTGTATCTCTCGCCAGTTGTGGTGGGGTCACCGCATTCCCGCTTGGTATTGCCCGGAGTGCGGCGAGACTATTGTCTCCCGTGAGGACCCGACCGTTTGCCCCCATTGCGGATGCGATCATCTCCACCAGGATGAGGATACCCTTGATACGTGGTTCTCGTCTGCTTTGTGGCCGTTCTCGACCATGGGCTGGCCGGACAAAACACCGGAATATGACTATTTCTATCCCACCCACACGATGGTAACCGGCTACGATATCATCTTCTTCTGGGTGGTGCGTATGATGTTCTCCGGTCTTGCGTATACCGGAAAGGCTCCGTTCAACACCGTGTTTATCCACGGTCTTGTTCGTGACTCTAAGGGCCGCAAGATGTCGAAATCTCTCGGCAACGGTATTGACCCGCTCGAGATTATCGAGGAGTACGGTGCGGATGCTCTCCGCTTTATGTTGGCGACTGGCAACAGCCCCGGAAACGATATGCGGTTTATGCAGGAGAAAGTGGAATCCTCCCGCAACTTTGCCAATAAGATTTGGAATGCCGCTCGCTTCATTCGTATGAATCTCGGCGACAACACCGAGCTTACCCTGCCGGAGACGCTGACGCTGGAGGATAAGTGGATTCTGTCGAAGCTCAACACGCTGACGCAGGCGGTCACCGACAATCTGGAGAAATTCGAACTCGGTATGGCGGTTCAAAAACTGTACGATTTCATTTGGGACGATTTCTGCGATTGGTATATTGAACTGTGCAAAAATCGCTTGCAGGGTGAGGACAAAGAAAATGTCTGCCGTGTGCTGGTGTACGTGATGACCAATATGCTGAAACTCCTGCATCCGTTTATGCCGTTTATTACAGAGGAAATTTGGCAGTCGCTTCCGCATACGGGCGAAACCTTGATGCGTGCGGATTGGCCGACGTATGACAAGGTACTCGCCTTTACGGCTGAGGAGAAAGAAATGGAGCGTTTGATGGAAGCCATCCGTGCCATCCGTAACCGTCGTGCCGAGATGAATGTGCCGCCGTCCAAGAAAACGGAGCTGTTTATTGAAACGGCATTTGCGGATACGTTTAAGACCGGTGCCGCCTTTATGAACCGTTTGGCGTTTGCCACTGAAGTGAACGTGGGCGAAAGCTTTGACGTTGCCGGTGCGGTGAGTATCGTTACTCCGGACGCCACCATTAAAATCCCGTTGGCGGAATTGGTGGATACCGAGCAGGAGAAAATACGCCTGCAAAAAGAAATGGAAAATGTCAAAAAACAACTGGACGGTGTAAACGCCCGTCTTGCCAACCCTGCGTTTACCGACAAAGCTCCCGAAGCCGTTGTCAACGGTGCTCGGGAACAGGCGGCACGACTGCAGGAAAAACTGGCTCTGCTTGAACAAAGCATGGCGGCTATCGGCTAAATCCGATTTCATCACGTAAAGCCTAATCGCTTTACGTGAGGTATGCGGGTATGGCGGAATTGGCAGACGCGCCGGATTTAGGATCCGGTGCCGCAAGGCGTGCAGGTTCGACCCCTGTTATCCGCACCACCGACCGACAAATCTCTGTGTGGGGTTTGTCGGTCTTTTCTTTTTTCTTGCATTTTTCCTCGAAATATGTTATACTGTCAAGGAATGGGGGAATCGGTATGTTCCGACGCTCAAATGCAGGGGGATTTCTTATCTCTTTGCTGTTCACAATGGCACTGAATTTAGAGTGGCTTTTGCCGGCAGTGGTTCTTTTTGTGTTCCATTTTACGTTCGGTTGGTCACTGTGGTGGGCGGCACTTGCCGCCGGATTGTGGCTTTTGTGGGTCGTGGTGGTTGTGTGGTTGTTGGGACTCGCTTGCCGCATAGGAAACGCTCCGAAGCCCCAAACACACAACAAAAACCCGTATTCCAAGAAAACGGATGATTTGTTTCGGTAAATCGGCATACGCCTTTTTATAAATGAGTTTATCGTATCGAAAGGGGATTTTACTTATGGGTCTCATTAAAGCGATTACCGGTGCTGCCGGTGGCGTGCTTGCGGATCAGTGGAAAGAGTTTTTCTATTGCGATGCACTGTCGAAAGACGTTTTGGTCACAAAAGGACAAAAACAAATCGGCAACCGTTCCTCCAACACCAAAGGAAATGACAACATCATTTCCAACGGTTCCGGCATTGCGGTGGCGGACGGTCAATGTATGATTATTGTCGAGCAAGGCAAGGTTGTGGAAGTCTGTGCCGAGCCGGGTGAGTTTACGTATGATACCTCCACCGAGCCCAGCATTTTTGCCGGCAAACTGGGAGATAGCATTCTCGAAACTTTCAAAACGATTGGTAAACGGTTTACCTTCGGCGGTGATACTGCCAAGGATCAGCGTGTTTACTATTTCAACACGAAAGAAATCCTCGACAACAAATTTGGAACCCCGACGCCGATTCCGTTCCGTGTGGTGGACAGCAAAATCGGTTTGGATATTGATATGTCGCTCCGTTGCAACGGTGTGTATTCCTATATGCTGGAAAACCCGATTTTGTTCTATACCAACGTTTGTGGTAACGTGGAGCAGGAATATCGCCGTTCCGAAATCGACGAACAGCTGAAAACGGAGTTTATCAGTGCCTTGATGCCGGTTATCGGCCGTATGTCCGATTTGGAATTGCGTCCCAACCAGTTGATGAGCCACACAAAAGAGATGTGCGAGTTTATGAACGAGGAGCTTACTCGTGATTGGCTCGAAAAACGTGGTATCAAAGTGGTGTCCATTGCCCTCAACCCGATTACCCTCACCGACGAGGATGCCGCCATGCTTAAACAGGCACAACAGGCGGGTATGCTTCGTGACCCGGGTATGGCTGCCGGTACGCTTACCGGTGCTCAGGCGGAAGCTATGAAAGCCGCCGCATCCAACGAAAACGGTGCGATGATGGGCTTTATGGGCATGGGTATGGCCGCTAACGCCACCGGTATCAACGCCGGAAACCTTTATGCGATGAACGAGCAAAACAAACAGGCGGCTGCGGCGGCGAATGGCTGGAAATGTGCTTGCGGTGCAACCGCAACCGGCAATTTCTGTCCGGAGTGCGGTGCGAAAAAGCCGGAAGCAAACGGCTGGACTTGCACCTGCGGTCAAGTGAATACCGGAAACTTCTGCTCTGCCTGCGGTGCAAAAAAACCGGCGGCGGGTGTGTGCCCGAAATGCGGCTATAAAGCGGATGGTCCGGCGAAATTCTGTCCGGAATGCGGTAGCCCGATGGCATAAGATTCCCCGATTACTAAAGGATATAATCCCGAGGGCGTTGCCCTCGGGATTTTTTTATGATTTTTACAAAAAAGAGGCGAAAAGTGCTTGACAGACCGGAAAACGGGTGTTATAATACACCTTGCATTTGCGCGAGTGCTGGAACTGGCAGACAGGCACGTTTGAGGTGCGTGTGTCGACGACGTACGGGTTCAAGTCCCGTCTCGCGCACCATGAAAAAAGCAAGTCGAAAGACTTGCTTTTTTTAATGATATCCGTTCTTTATGGAACGGATGATATACGCCTGCGGCGTGAGTAGGAACGGATGCTCTTGCCGCCGTGGGTCGGAGCGAAATCCCACAGTGGATCGTCGAGGACGCCGGTCCCTACACGCACGCCTGGGGAGTGCGAAGCACGATAGGTATGATGTCAACAGCGACGGTAACGTCAACATGAAAGACGTTCTTGCTATTCGTAAATTTGTAGCGGGACTTGTCGACAAATTGGGAGCATAAAAACGAAAACCCCCTCCGCTTTTTAATCTAAAAAGGCGGAGGGGAATTTTATGTCCCGTTTTTGGTATTTCCCGTGGAAAAATGACAAAATGAGGTTGAAAAAGGGCGGGAAATGTGGTAGGATAAGGTCAAATCAGGAAAACGAGGGATAAACAATGAAAATTGGTTTGCTTGTGGCGATTGAGATGGATTCCATCTTTGCCTACTATAACGATTTGGAGCAACTGCCCTGCCCGAAAGGGTTTGAGCTGTTTCACACGCAAAAGGAAGCTCACGAAATTTTTGTGCTTCACACGGGTATGGGCGAAATTGCCGCCTCGTCCGGTGTGCAGTTTCTTGCGACCGGTTGCGGCGTGGATATGATTGTTAATTTCGGCGTGGTCGGCGGCGTGACGACCGAAATGAAAAAGCAAAAAGTGTGTGTTATTGACCGTGTGGTGCATTACAAATACGACTGCTCGGAGTTTATGGACCTCGCCGTGGGGCAGGTGGACGGCCATGCGTCGATTTTTCTGCCGACTACGGTGGAATTCGTTGACAAGGCTCTTTCGGTGTATCCCGATTTGAAGCGTGGCACTTGCTGCTCCGGCGACAAGTTCGTGGGAACGGAGGAGGAAAAGATGCGGTTGCACGTCGATTTTCACGGCGATGTGTGCGATATGGAGTCGGCGGGCATTGTGCTTACCTGCGAGGCAAACGGGTTGCCGTGTTTACTGCTTAAAGCGGTGTCCGATGGGTTGACGGACGGTGCAAAAGGGTTTTATGAGGAGCTGAAAGATGCCAGCTTCAACTGCCTGATGGTGGCGGACAAGATTATTGATACGCTGTGAGAAAGGAAAAGCTATGCTGAATGTACCGAATTGGTCATGGTTCTTTAACAAGCAGGGGAATTATGTGACCACCAACATCTATACGGGCTCGTTGGAAACGGATCAAAAGACCGGTTGTGTCAACCGCACCACCTTTGCGTACAAGGTTTTTGTTTCCCATGAGGACGGAAACGCCGTGGCCACTTGTGCGGAATGCGGGTGGAACACGCCGTATAATCAAGGAAATGACGAGCTGTGCCGGTTTGCCGAGGAGTTTTCCGGTGACGAATCCGGCCTTGCCGATGCCATTAAATGGATAGAGGAGAAATTTGCTTCGACAAATCCCAATCAATGACTGATAAGACAAAATAGCGTGTAAAGCACATTCGCTTTACACGCTATTTTCATTTTAGCCGCAGATATTTTTCTTTTGTTGCTTTTCCACCACGGATATGCCGTTCGGCTTTGTTGACGAGAAGCACCTGTCGCACCTGACCGTATAGCCAAGGATTAACGGCTTGCAAGCGATCGGAGACGTCTTTATGTACGGTGCTTTTGCTGATGTGAAACTTCTTGGCGGCGGCACGAACGGTGGCGTTGTTTTCGAGGATGTATTCGCCTAACTCCACCGCACGTTCTTCCACAACTCCTTTCATACGGGCTTCACTCCTTACGGGTCGTCTGTTTTAGAATGTATGCTAAAGGGCGACGAAATATGCTAAAAAATCCTTGGCAAAACGCACAACAGAACTTGACAAATAAGAGAGTATATTGTATACTATAACTATAAATGGGTGAAGTACGCCCTTTTGGGCGTTTTCTCTTAAATTCTTTCCCAAATGAAGAAAGGACGAACGCTATGAAACACTTGAAAAAGAGCCTTGCCTTGCTGTGCGTAGTGGTATTGTTGCTCTCTTGCATGGGCGTGATGGAGGTTTCGGCAAGACCGAAGCTGCAAACGCTTGCCCCTGCAGGACAAAACCTCATCATCAACGGTGGGTTTGAGGACGAGGAGGAGATTGCCCGTCAGCTGAAGGGCGATCCCATTGACGTGCCCCAAACCTGGTCTCTTGTCAATGCGGCGGTGACCACCGCAGCGGCCAACACCGGCAAATACGGCTTGGAGTTGCGTCCGAAGACGGATGAAACGGCAATGGCCATTTTCGACTTTTTGCACTTTGCGTTGGCACCGAATTCCACCTATGTTATCAAGGCGGATGTGAAGAGCGACGGCAAAGTGAAGCCGGATGTGGATTTTGATGCCCGTACCGGCGAGGTCGCTTTCTCTCGTGGCAGTGTGTCTTCCTCTACCACCGCATGGCAGACGGGGGCAACGCTGTTGACGCTGACGACCGGTGCCGACTATGTGTACGGTAGTGTGAAGATGTCTATCTATAAGGGCACTGCCGGCGTCTGCTGTGTGGATAACGTCACCATCATTGCCAACGGCAACGAGTGGTGCCCGACTCCCGAAGGCAACGTGACGATGCCGGTGGACGAAAAAGGCAACCTCTATTCTAAGACAAACCCCTATCACGACGACTTTAACGGCGTGACGCTCGACCTGCACAAATGGCTCGTTTCCGCTACCGCATGGGGCGGCGACAACGGCGGTTTGGCGGCGGCGAACGTGGCGATGGTGACCGAGGACGGCCGTTCTTGTGTCCGCCTTGAATCCCACGGCGACTTGTATGAGGGTAACGTCAAAGGTTCCGGCGGCGTGATTAAACGTGTCGGTGCCGGTATCGTTACCCGCCCGTATTTCGCTTCGGGCGAATACGAGGTTGTGGCAAAAATCGAAAATACCCTCGGCGTGTGCCGTGCGTTCTGGTCGTTCAGCTATATCGGCTATATGCCGGGCGATCCCGAGTTCTTCGAGGATGACACAAAAACGCCTAACAACCTGCGTGGTAACGTTCGTAACACGGAAATCGACTGGGAGTTCCCGTCGGCGTATAACGACAACCGTCCGGACGATGCCATTACCTTAAACATTCTCCGCTCCAACTGCTGGGGCGGCAAACGTCCCGGCGAGGGCGGCGAGTTCTCCCGCCGTTCCAACCCGGACAACAATCCGACCCTCTGCATTGCGGACGGTCAGTTCCACACCTTCACCTATGTCTGGTGTGCGGTGGACGACTCGGAAGACCCGTATAAATCGAACGCTTATATGTCCAAAGCGGATAAGGATGCGGGCAAATCGGTAGACAAACACACCGGACTTTCTTCGGTTACCTGGTACATCGACGGCGTTATGGTCAACACCTACGACGCCAACGACTCCGAGAAATGGAACGCCGGTCAGGAAAACGATACCGAATACGCTGCGGGTCAAAAACAACTCGGAAAATTCTATGCGGCGAACGGCACCTCCAACAAAATGACCACCGGTTTCGGTATTAACACGCCGTACCGTGGTGCTCGTTTCTGGATTGCCGACTGGTTCCCGGTGAACAGCGGTAAAGGCGACTTGTTCCCGGCGGGCGAGAATCGCTATACCGGTTGGGCGGGTACCCCGAACTTTGATACCTGCTATACCTACATCGACTCTTGTACCATTAAACCGTATTTCCAAAAAGTCACCAACTCGGCACAGAAAGCGTTGGATTTACCGGGCGACTTTTATGACTATCGTGAGGACGTGCCGAACAAAGACTTTGTTACGCCGGTGGAATTCCCCGGTTGGCAAACGGCTCACGGCTTGTTGGAACGTCCGATTCCGAAAACCGCCATCGACGGTCAGAATGCGACGGTTACGTGGGATCCGGTTGCTACGGCTACCGGCTATGACCTGAAAATTGACGGTAAAGTCTATACGAACGTAACGGCTCCGTACCAAATCACCGGTCTCAACGTGGGACAACACAACCTGCAGCTTCGTGCTAAGAAGACCGGCGAAACCGGTGCATGGAGCTATGAAGCGATGGTGTGTATCGGTGTGCCGAAAATCACCGCTCGTGCCGTCGGTCACCGCCTTGTGGTGGAATGGGACGATGTTCCGGGTGCTGTGGACTACTACATGGAAGTGGACAACTGCGGACTTATGAACCAGTCCAGCGGTGCGTTCTATTCCATGACCAGCGGCGATACCGAAACTCCGTATCTGCAAGGTATGGCAAACGGTACGCACATTGTGCGTGTGCGTTCGGTAGGCCCGCTTGGATTCAGTAACTGGTCGGCTCTCGCCGAGGTGGATATGCAGGCGGACGGTATGCCGATTCCGGGCATTATCGCCAAGCAGGATAACACCGACCCGAACAAATGGCAGCTCATTGTGGATGAGGGCTCCGGCGATGGAGCTATCGGCACGATGGCGAAAGCCTATGAAATCAAAGACAGAGACGGGAAAATTACCACGGTTCCGTCCCGTCGTGCGAGCGGTCAGTACGCTATTGTGGACGTGACCCTCGGCAACGGCGTGTACAGTTATATGATTCGTGCTATGGACGATGCCGGCAAATACAGCGACTGGAGTGCCCCGATTGAGGTTTCCAACGGCTATGCAAACATCTATGCCGCTCCGGGTATGCACGTGTCCGGCGGTGCCACCAATGTGGATATCTGGTGGGATTATTCGAACCAAGCTCTCGGTCATCCCGTGACCTTCGACCTCGAAGAGGATGGACAGATTGTGATGTCCAAATCCTCTGAAACCACCTTCAGCCATACCGGTCTTCCGACCGATTCGGTGCATAAATACCGTATTCGTGCTAACATTACCGACCTCGACTACACCACCGAGTGGAGCCCGATTACCACGGTCGTCTGCACCGCCGGCGGCGGTGGCGGCGGCGGTGGCGGCGGTGGTGGATCGACCGCCAACTCCTCCGGCACGATTCTGAACGGTACGTTTGACGATGGCACCAACTATTGGTCGCTCGACCAAACGGCGGAGCTGAAAGACGGTGCGGTGGTCATTACCGCCGGCGAAATCACCGCCAGCTTGACGCAGACCGTGGGTGGTTGCAAACCGAACACCACCTACACCTTCTCCGGTAACTTCACCGGAAACAAAGATATCGCTTGGGTGTATATCCGTGGTGCCGGCGAGGGCGAACTGGCTGTGAAAGTGCAAGATCTCGACCCGGCAAAAGGATATACCTTTACTACCGGTTCGGAAGTGACCGAGCTCACCTTTATCGTCTCGGTGTATAAACAGCAGACCGGCTCGATTACTTGCGACAACTTGTCCTTGTCCGAGGGCAATACCGTAACGTCCTATACGACGCAGGCGACGGAGTCGACTCAGCCGACCACGCCGAGCAGCAACCCGACGTATACAACCCCGACCAGCGACCCGACTACGCCGAGTAGCGACCCGACTACGCCGAGCAGTGATCCGACGACCCCGTCCGGTGATCCGTCTAACCCGACGGAGCCGACCATACCGACGATGCCGTCCTTTAACCCGTCGTATACGACACCGTCCGGCGATCCGTCTAACCCGACGATTCCGACCATGCCGTCGTACACCATGCCGACCACTCCGGAAGGTATTCTCTACGGTGACGCCAATGACGACAAGGCGGTCAATATGAAAGACGTGCTCGCTATGCGGAAATACATTGCGGATTTGATTACCGTTGACGCCATTAGTTTCCAGAATTCCGACGTGAATGTGGATGGTTTGGTGAATATGAAAGACGTGCTTTCTGTGCGTAAATTCATTGCCAACCTTATCGACAAACTGGGCCCGCAGTAAGTAACATTTGAAAATCGGCAGAAGGCACTTCGCCTTCTGTCGATTTTTCCTTTACATTTTTCGTTTAATGTGTCATAATACATATACACATAATTAAAGGAGCTAAAACAATGAGAAAACACACTTGTATTTTGCGTATAGCAACATTGGGTTTGGTACTTGTGTTGCTGTGTGGATTACTTTGTTCGTGTAAGGAAAAAGAGGATACCCTCGTTTCGGGGCTTGTTTCGGGCGAATATACATATACCCGTTCGGAAAACACCAAAACAGCCCGAATCAGTCAATATAAAGGCTCGGCAACTGCTTTGGAAATTCCCAAAATGTTGGATAATCTTCCGGTGGTGGGAATTGAAAAAAATGCGTTCGCTGAAAACAAGGTAATCAAACAGGTTACCTTTCCGACGACGGTGGAATGGATTGAGACGGGTGCCTTTAAGAATTGCTCCGCCCTCACAACGGTGAAGCTGGGGGACAGTTTGCAAACGATTGGAAGTTACGCCTTTTCTGAGTGTGTATCGTTGACGGCGGTTTCACTGCCGGATACGGTGACGACAATCGGCGATAATGCGTTTTCCGGTTGTGCCGCTTTGGAAAATGTTTTGGTCGGAAAAAACATTACCTCGGTCGGCGTTGACGCTTTTTACGGAACCCAGTGGTTCGCTTCGCTTAAAGAGGAATTTGTTATCATCGGCGACGGCGTGCTCATTGATTATAACGGAAAAAAACAGGCAGTGACGTTGCCCAAAACCGTTAAACACATTTCCTCGGCGTTTGTCAACGATTTGTCTGTTCAAAACGTTGTTTTGCCGGAGGGACTGGAAAAGATTGACGATTATGCGTTTCAAGGATGCTCGTCGCTTGTTTCGGTAACGATTCCGAAAAGCGTGACCTCTATCGGTATGTATGCGTTTGCTCGGTGTATTTCGCTTTCCGGCATCACCATTCCCGACACGGTGACCGAAATCGGCACACAGGCATTTTCCGGTTGTATTTCGTTGCGTAGCTTGACAATTCCGAGCAGTGTGACGTCGATTTCGGAAAAGACGTTTATGGATTGCACCGGTCTTTCCCGCGTCAGCTTTGAGACGACCATTGAGTCTATTGAAAAAGGGGCATTTTCCGGTTGCGGCGGCATTAACGTGGTGGCGTATGCCGGCAAGAAAACGGGCTGGGACAAGGTGAAAATTGCCGAGGGAAATGAAACGCTTTCGAATGCACTTCTCAGCTGTGCAAAATAATGCATCTCGATTGAAAAAAGTTTTTCGGGAAATGTAACGTTTTCATGTCGGTCTCGGTATTATGTGTGCAAGGACAAAAAACGCCGCAAGGCGAATGTAAGGAGTAATGAGATATGCCGAAAGTAGTATTTGTTGACCATGAGCCGACCTGGTGGGACAACCTTAAAGGATTTTTCGGGGGATATAAAGCCGTCAATATGGATTCTCCCGAGGCGGAGCAATATCGGATTCCTGCAGATGCACCGAAAATGAGTGACGATACGATTGAGGTTCTCAACCAGCTTTCCGGTGAAGATGACGAACTGGAATATTTGGATCAGTCTTCTCACGAGATTTCGACTGATGATTTGAATATGAGTCGAGATGACGGATTTTTGGATCCGATGATGAAGGATATCAACCTGCCGAAAGAAAAAGAGGATCCGGAAAAGGCGACGGTGGCGACGGCGGTTGCTGTGGCGAAAAAAGTCGGCTTTTTCGAAGGGATTTGGAAAGGTATCAAAGGTTGGTTCAAAGGCATTTTCAGCGGCTCTTCGGCAAATGCTCCAAAAGCGGATCCTGTTTCGGAAGCGAAGCCCGAGGTGGAAAGCCCCGAGGATATCAAGGCGAGACTGGACGAAAAAATGGATAACTATGACAACACCAAGATTGAAAAACGGAAAGCCCTTTCTCCGGCGGAACGCCTTAGCGAAGATAAACAGATTTTGCAAGATCGCCTGAACGCTTTGGGTGACGATGTAAATCCGATGTTCAAAGAGCAGGTCGAGGACCTTATCAAAAATGAGAATGCAGATCCTAAAGTGGTCAACTTCCTGGCGTTTTCTGAGGAAAGCTCGTTCGAAACTTTGAATGAACATATGCAAGACTATATGCGTGTGGCATTGGAAGCGGGACAAGAAGTCAGTAACACGATTAACTTCTTCGTGAACAATTCGATGGAGAAGTATGGAAACCCCCAATATCAGGAAGAAAACAGCTCCCTGGAAATGCAGGAGAACGAACCGGATGCGGAATATAGCCTGAAAAAAGGTGCTATTGATATCTAATGGTTTTTGAAAATGGAACATAAAAAGAGCACTGTGGCGTTCCACAGTGCTCTTTTGCGTTTTTTATGGGTGTTTATACAAACCAATAGGCGGTGACGGCGGTCATCACCACTAAGAATACGATGTTGACGACGGTAAAAAGGAGCAGGTATTTCTTTTTGCCTTTCGGGTCGAAAATAGCGTATTCGCTGTATGTGATTAAACTTGCAAGCGAGGCAATAAGCGTGCCCGTGCCGCCGATATTGACGCCGAGGAGAAGTTCCTTATAGTTGCTTGTAAACTGCGACAACAAAATAGCGGAGGGAACGTTGCTGATACACTGGCAGGAGAGAATGGATACAAGCAACGTGCTTTTTTGTAACAGACCGGCGAAAAAGGTGTTGACCGCTGGGATGCGAGAGAGGTTGCCTGCAAATAAAAAGAAAAACACAAACGTGAACAGCAGGGCGTAATCCACCTCTTTTAGAGCTTTTTTGTCTGTAAACCACAGCACAAGAGGGATGGCGACAAGTCCGATATAATAGGGGATTAAACGGAAAACAATGAAAAGAGAGACGGCGAAAAGCGTTAAATACAATACCGTGCGGGGCTTGTCTAACGATTTGTGGAATGCATTTGTGATAGAAAGCGGTTTTCCGGGGAGCAGACAGCAGGCAACGGTCAGCATGGCAACCGCCAACAAAAACGGCGGAAACATAATGCGGGTGAATTCACCGGTAGGAATGTGAAAAAAGGAGTAGAGATAGAGGTTTTGCGGGTTGCCGAACGGCGTCAGCATGCCTCCGAGGTTGGCGGATATATTTTGTAAAATAAAAACATATGCCATATACCGTTTGTTGTCGGTGGAGGTAAGAGCAAAATAGCCAAGTGGCAAAAAGGTGATAAGGGCCATATCGTTAGCGATAAGCATTGACCCGATAAAGGTGATGTATACGAGAGCGAGGACGAGTGTGCGTAGGTTGCCGGTGAGCATAACGATGCGGCGGGAGAGAATGGTAAAAAAGTGGATGTGACGAAGAGCACAAATCACGGCGAGTGTCAAAAACAGACAGGTTAGTGTTCGCAGGTCAAAATAGCCTAAATATTCGCTGTCAGGCGGCACGAGAAAACAGGTAACCACCGCTACCGCTATGGCAATGCACAGCACGATATGGTCTTTTAGATAACGCAAAACCGCTTTCACGGCGTTCACCTCTTTTGTTCTTTAAATTATGGCGGCAAAAAGCACGCCCATGGCGTGCTTTCTTTATGTATATGGGAAAGGTCAGCCTCGCTCTTGCCAGTATTTGCGGTCAAGACTGCGGTACTGGATTGCTTCGGCAATATGAGGAACGTCGATGATCTCGGCGGCGTCCAAATCCGCAACGGTGCGGGCGACTTTAACAATACGGTCGTAGGCACGGGCGGAAAGACCCATACGGTCAAAGGCGTTTTGGAGCAGGGTTTTGGCGGCATCGGTCATGGGACACCACTCTTGCAGTTTGCCGGCAGGAATGGTGGCATTAGAGACAATGCCGGTGCCGGCAAAGCGTTGATTTTGGATATTGCGTGCGGCGTTGACACGGGCACGGATAGAGGCACTGGATTCTGACGCCGCTTTGGAGGTCAGCTGTTCAAATTCTACCGGCGGCACCTCAATGTGTAAATCGACACGGTCGAGAAGCGGCCCGGAAATGCGAGAGAGATAGTGTTGTGCGGCAGACGGCGAGCAGGTACAGTGACGAGTGGGGTGTCCGTAAAAGCCGCAAGGGCAGGGGTTCATGGCCGCTACCAGCATAAAGGAACAGGGATAGGAGAGGGTGGCACTGACCCTTGAAATGGTGACCCGATGGTCCTCCAACGGTTGACGAAGGCTTTCCATGGCGGTACGGGAGAATTCCGGCAGCTCATCCAAAAACAGCACGCCGTGGTGGGCAAGAGAAACCTCGCCCGGCTTCGGCGTGGTTCCGCCGCCTGCCAAGCCCGCCACCGAAATGGTGTGGTGGGGCGAGCGGAAAGGGCGTACCGTAAGGAGACCCGCATCCTTGGGCAATTCTCCGGCAATGGAGTGGATTTTGGTGGCTTCCAGTGCTTCGGCGGGAGTCATATCCGGCAAAATGGAGGGAAGCCGTTTGGCAAGCATACTTTTGCCCGAGCCGGGAGGGCCGATAAGCAGAATGTTGTGACCTCCGGCGGCGGCGACTTCCATTGCCCGTCGAGCGGCGGCTTGTCCTTTGACGTCCGCAAAATCGGGAATGTGTTCATCGGTTTCGGCGTGATAGTCGGCGGCGGTAACGGGTTCGATTGGGTCACCGCCCTGCAAATGCAACAGCAACTGGGTTACGGTTTTTACGGGATAAACGGCAACGCCATCCACCACAGCTCCCTCGGCGGCATTATCTGCGGGGATAAACACGTGGTGTATACCGTTGTCTCGGGCGGCAATCACCATAGGCAAAACGCCCGCAACGGGACGTACCTCACCGTCTAACGACAGTTCGCCGATAAAAGCACAATCGGAGAGGTCGGCACGTAACTGGTCGGATACCTTGAGCAGTGCCAGCAAAAGGGGGAGGTCGTAAACCGAACCCTCTTTGCGGATATCTGCCGGGGCTAAGTTGATGGTAATGCGGGAGACGGGGTAGGTAAATCCGCCGTTTTTAAGGGCGGCACGCACTCGTCCACGGGATTCCCGCACAGCCGCACCGGGAAGTCCTACCACGTCGAAGCCGGGAAGCCCTTGGGACAAATCTGCTTCGACTTTCACCATAAAGCCGTCGATGCCTGAAAGCCCCATACTATTGAGAGATGAAAACATAGAAATCCCCTCTTTTGTTTACTCTTGCTTGTTTTCTTTCTGTTCCGTTTCCGGTTGGTGGCAACAGCCGCCGCAGGTACGGCAATCTCCGCAACAGCCCTTGCCTTTCTTCTTGCGAAGGACGGTGACGGTGATGCCGAACAGGGCACAGCCGATAGCAACCACTAAAATGACGATGTCCAAGGGACTCATAGTCATTCTCCTTTGCTTAACGCATTTTTAGCGAGGTCAATCAACGCAACAACGCCTTTGAACAGCTCCATCACCACGAGGGGGATTGCCGAGAACAGCAGGACGATTGACCAGGCATCGCCGTCCATAGGCACAACGCCAAACACGCCTTGGAGCGGGGAGACGAGCAAGGTTGCCGCCATAAGGCTGCCCGAGACGAGAAGTGCCAACAGCATGGTGGGGTTTGTGTGCAGATGAATGCGGAAGAGCGACAGGTTAGAACGGCTGTTGAGAGCGTGAATGAGCTGAGAAAACGCCAACACCGCAAACGCCATGGTGCCGCCGAGCTCTACGCTGGTTTTGGCACCGATAGAGTAGGCGAACAAAGTCAATATCGCAATCATTGCCCCTTGCCAAATGGAGTTGATGGCAAGACCGTGGGCGAAAATGCTTTCGGTTTTCGGGCGGGGCTTTTTGGTCATCACCGCCTTGTCGGTAGGCTCCATTCCCAACGCCAGTGCGGGCAGGCTGTCGGTGATGAGGTTGACCCACAACAGCTGGACGGGGAGCAGCGGAGACTTTTTCCACAAAAGCATTGCCACGAATACGCAAATAATCTCTCCCAAATTGCAAGAGAGCAGGAACTGGACAGATTTTTTAATGTTGTTGTAAATGCCACGACCACGTTCAACGGCGGTGACAATGGTGGCAAAGTTATCGTCGGTCAACACCACGTCGGCGGCATTTTTGGCAACGTCTGTGCCGGTGATACCCATAGCACAGCCGATGTCGGCGGCAGAGAGGGCGGGGGCATCGTTGACGCCGTCGCCGGTCATAGAGACAATTTCGCCCGCCTTTTGCCACGCTTTCACGATACGGATTTTGTCGGTGGGGGATACACGGGCATAAACGCTGTAATGACGGATATTTTCGAACAATTCCTCGTCGCTCATAGCGGATAACTGCTCGCCGGTCAACGCCTCGCTTTCGTCTTTGAGGATGCCCAGCGTTTTGCCGATGGCGGTAGCGGTAACCACATGGTCGCCGGTAATCATCACGGTGCGAATGCCCGCTTTTTTGCACTCTTTAATGGCGGCAACCGCTTCGGGACGAGGCGGGTCAATCATACCGAGCAGTCCGCCGAAGGTGAGGCCGGATTCGATTTCGTCGGGATCCAAATGGACGGGAAGCTCATCGGCCACAAACTTATAGCCTACGGCAAGCACACGCAACGCTTCTTTGCCGAAGCTTTTGTTGACCTTCAGAACCTCTTCGGTGTCCACGTTGACACAGCGGGAGAGGAGAATGTCCGGTGCCCCCTTAACGATAACCATTTTTTTGCCGTTAATCAGGTGGATAGAGGTCATCAGCTTGCGGTCGGAGTCGAAGGGGATTTCTCCCACACGGGGATATTCGTTCATCAAGGTGGATTTTTCCAGCTTGTGTTTGAGAGCATAAGATAAGATGGCGGTTTCGGTGGGGTCGCCGACAGCAATTTCTTTGCCGTCTACCATGGTTACGTTTCCGTCGGTGCACAGGGCCGCCATTTGCAAAAGCGAGGTTACCGCTTTAGAGGGCAAGTCATCGAGATAGAGGGCTTTGCCGTCCACATACATTCTGGTGAGGGTCATTTTGTTCTGGGTGAGGGTGCCGGTTTTGTCGGTGCAGATTACCGATGCACAGCCTAAGGTTTCTACCGCCGGCAAGCGGCGAATAATAGCGTTTTTATCTGCCATACGCTGTACGCCCAGTGCGAGCACCACGGTCACCACCGCCGGAAGACCTTCCGGAATGGCGGCGACAGCGAGGGATACGGCGGTCATAAACATATCGAGCCAGTTGAGTTTATTCAGCAGACCGATAACAAAGATAACCGCACAGATGATAAGGGCGAGAATGCCCAGTTTTTTACCAAGCTCCTCCAGTTTGTGTTGAAGCGGTGTGATAGATTTCTTTTCGCTTTCAAGCATTACGGCGATTTTGCCGATTTCGGTGTCCATGCCGGTATCTACCACCACACCGGCGGCGGTGCCGTTTGTGACGATACAGCCGGAATATGCCATGTTGGCACGGTCACCGAGCGGGGCAATGGCTTCAATCTCGGCGGCGGCATCCTTTTCGGCGGCAACACATTCGCCGGTGAGCATGGATTCGTCACATTTGAACAAGGCGGTGTGAAGCAGGCGGCAATCGGCGGGAACCAAATCGCCGGCTTCCAAAAACACGATATCGCCCGGAACCAGCTCGGCGGCTTCCACCACCTGCCGTATGCCGTCACGCTGCACCTTGGCGGAGGGAGCGGAAAGGCTCTTTAAGGCGGCGAGAGCGGCTTCGGCTCGGCTTTCCTGAATCACGCCGATGATGGCGTTGATGAGCACAATCAGTATAATGGCAATCGGGTCAATCCAATCCGCATCTTCCAAATTGCCTTGCCACACTTGATAAAGGTTGATGGCAACCGACAAAACTGCCGCCAATATCAAGATGATAATCATAGCACTTTTCAGTTGATCGAAAAAGCGTTTCCAAAGCGGGCGAGGCGGACGCTCCCGCAAAATGTTTTTGCCGAATTTCTTTTGGGCGGATTCTGCCCGTTCCGAGGATAGACCTTCCTCACGGGTGACGGAAAATTCGTTTAAGACGTCATCGCAGTGTTGATTGTGCCAAATCATAAGAGCAACTCCTTTTTTGGGATGGGTTTTACAAAATTGTGTGAATGGTGCCGCCGCCCACAACCTCATCGCCGTTGTAAAACACGATGGCTTGTCCGACGGTTAATGCCCGTTGGGGTTCATAAAAGGTGACGGTGGCACCGGTTTTTGTGGGGGTGACCGAAACGGTCGCCTCTTTTTGGGAATAGCGGGCTTTGGCGGTGAGCGTTTCGGGTAATTGAGAGGGGTCACACAGCCAGTTTACATCGGTAGCGGTAAGGGCTGATGCAAACAGATCGCATTCGTCGCCTAAGGTGACTTGTCCGGTGGCGGGGTTTTTGCTGACCACAAACATGGGTTTTCCGAAGCCCATGCCAAGCCCTTTGCGTTGACCGACCGTAAAGCGAATACAGCCGTCATGCTTGCCGATAACGTCGCCCGCCAGATTGACAAAATCGCCGGGCATAGTGCGTATGCCCCGTTGTTCTTTTAGGTAACGGGCGTAGTCGCCGTCGGGAATAAAGCAGATGTCCTGACTTTCCTTTGAGCCGGCACTGACAAAGCCGTGTTGTTTTGCAAGGTCTTTGACAGCGGACTTATCCAGTTCTCCCAAAGGGAGGAGAATACGGTGCAGGATTTCTCGTGGCAGAGAATACAGTACATAGGCCTGGTCTTTCTTTCGGTCAAGTCCACGCAGCAGGTGCGGGGTTTGGTCGGCATCGACCGTGATGCGGGCATAATGACCGGTGGCAAGAGCGTCAAACCCGTTTCCGGTTGCATAATCGAAAAGAGCCCCGAATTTGATAGCCCGGTTACAAAGAATACAAGGATTAGGGGTGCGTCCCGCAACATACGCCTCGGCAAAAGGGGAGATAACGTGCTTTTCAAAGGCATCGCATAAGTCCAACGCTATATGGGGAATGTCCAGAGTGTCGGCGGCTTGTTTTGCGTCCGCAATCGCTTTGTCGGCGTCGTTTGTAGGGAGTAGTTTTAAGGTGATGCCGGTGACATCATAGCCTTGCTCTTTCAGCAAGAGCGTTGCGACAGCACTGTCCACACCGCCACTCATGGCGACCAACACACGCTTTGCCACGCCGACACCTCCTTAAATAAACCTTAATCCTAATCAGTATAGCACGAAAGTTCCGAAAACGCAACAAAATTACTTGATAATCCCAATAAAAAATGCTATACTTAGACAAAGAAAATTCGAAGAGGAGGTGTCCCGAATGACGGATGCTGTGTTTATTGGCGGCGGTGCCGCCGGATTGTGCGGTGCCCTTATGCTGAAACGTCGTTGTCCGCACAAAACGGTGACGGTTCTGGAAAAAGCGTCACGTGTCGGAAAAAAGTTGTTGGCAACCGGAAACGGTACCTGCAATTTGTCCAATATCCACGCCAATGTATCCCGCTATCACGGGCAAAACGCCTCTTTTGCCGCCTTTGCCTTAGAGGCGTTTTCTCCGAATGATGTTCGGGACTTTTTTGCTTCTGTCGGTGTAAAAACCGAGGTGCGTCCGAACGGCAGAATTTACCCCGAATGTGCTTCGGCGGCGGCGGTGCTGGATTGCTTGCGATTGGCACTGGACGAAGCGGGAGTGGATGTGATTTGCTCCTCCTCTGTCACCAAAATTACACCCAAAAACGGGGGATACGAGGTACAGACGGAAAGTGACGATTGTGAAGTGAATCACCTTTACGCCAAGAACGTGGTGCTGGCGGCGGGCGGCTGTGCCTCGCCGAAATTGGGCGGATGCAGTGACGGCTATGTGCTGGCAGAAGCTCTCGGCTATGAACGCACCTCGTTAACCCCGTCTATTGTAACGCTCAAAACCGACACCACCTTTGTCAAAGCGATGAAAGGCTTGCGGGTGGATGCGGCGGTGACGTTGACGAACGGCAAAAAGATTGTGTGCGAAACCGGCGAGGTTCTGTTTGCGGACTACGGATTATCCGGCCCTGCGGTGATGCAGGTATCCCGTCTTGCGGGAGAATGGGAGCGAAAAAAACAAGGGACATTGACCCTTTCGCTGGATCTTTTTCCGGATATGTGTGAAGCGGAGGTTCTTGAGGAGCTGACACGGCGGCGGGCGGACTTGGGTTCTCGATTGCTGGAGGATTTTTTGACGGGACTTTTACAACGTCGTGTGGGTCAAACGGCAATGAAAGCCGCAAAGGTATTGCCCTTTACACGCAAAGTGAGCTCTCTTTCGGATAAGGAATTACGTCTGCTTGCCAAAACGCTGAAATGCTGGGAATTTTCTGTTTTCGGCACCACCGGCTTCGGTGCGGCACAGGTGACGGCGGGCGGGCTTAAAACCGATGCATTTGATGCCCATACCATGGAGTCAAAACGTCATCGTGGATTGTATGCTGTCGGCGAGGTGCTGGACATCGACGGTGATTGCGGCGGGTTCAATTTGCAGTTTGCGTGGGCGTCGGCATTTGTGGCGGCGAACGCCATCGGGCAGGAGGGCAACAAATGATTCGAGTTACCTCCGTGTCGCTTCCGCTTTCGTATAAAGACAGCGACTTGCGTACTGCGGCTGCCAAAAAATTGAAAATATCCCCAAACGATTTGCTTTCCTGCGTGGTCGCCAAACGCTCGGTGGATGCCCGACGGGAGCAAGTGTCGTTTTTGTTTTCGCTGGATGTGACCGTGAAAGGGGACGAAAGAGCACTCGTGAAGCGGTTAAAAAACGACCAAATCACGGTGTTTACTCCGCTGGTTTATAAGCAGCCAACGGTTGCCAAAACTCCGCTTCATCCGCCGGTAGTGGTGGGAAGCGGTCCGGCGGGACTATTTGCGGCGTTGATTTTATCTCGAGCGGGATTAAAACCCGTGCTGATTGAACGGGGCCAAGACGTCGATGCTCGCACGGTTTCTGTGGAAGCCTTCGAACAGACCGGTCAGCTTGACCCTCATTCCAACGTTCAGTTCGGTGAGGGGGGAGCGGGAACGTTTTCTGACGGCAAGCTCAACACCGGCATTAAAGACGAACGCATCCGCTTTGTTCTTGAGACTCTCGCCAAAGCCGGAGATGCGGAGGATTTGCTTTGGCAGGCACGTCCGCACGTGGGAACAGACCGCCTGAAAGCCACTGTAAAGGAACTGCGGCGAGAGCTTTTGGAAACGGGGGCAACGGTTCGTTTTTCCACCTGCGTCACCGATATTGAAACCAAAAACGGTGCTTTGTCGGCACTGGTGCTTGATACGTCGAATGGGCGGGAGATTTTGCCCTGCGAGCAGGCAATCTTTGCCATTGGACACAGTGCCCGTGACACGGTCGAAATGCTGTTAAACCGTGGGGTGACGATGCTTCAAAAGCCCTTTGCCGTCGGTGTGCGGATTGAACACAAACGGGAATGGATTGACCGTGCCCAATACGGAAAATTCGCCAATCACCCCGCCTTGTCCGCCGCCGACTATCGGCTGGCAGTTCGTCCAAAAACGGGTCGAGGGGTGTATACATTTTGTATGTGCCCCGGTGGCACGGTTGTCGCCGCCGCTTCGGAAACGGGCGGTGTGGCGGTCAACGGTATGAGCCGCTTCGCCCGTGATGCGGAGAACTCGAACAGTGCGGTGTTGGTCGGAGTGGCACCGGAGGATTTTGGCTCGGAACACCCGCTCGCCGGCGTAAAGCTTCAACGAAAGATGGAGCGTGATGCCTTTTTGCTCGGAGGCGGTGGCTATAAAGCTCCCTCTCAAACGGTGGGGGATTTCCTTGTTGACCGACCGTCTACCGGGTTCGGCGAAGTGATACCATCGTATCCACGTGGGGTTACGCCTTGTGATTTGCGGGACTGCTTGCCGCCGTTTGTTTCTCGGTCGCTGAAAGAGGGTTTGCCGCTGATGGGAAGGAAGCTACAAGGTTTTGACCGAGAAGAAGCGGTGTTGACTGGTGTGGAAACCCGTTCATCGTCGCCGGTTCGCATGGTGCGGGACGATGGCGGTCAATCCGCTATACGAGGGCTCTATCCCTGCGGCGAGGGTGCCGGCTATGCCGGTGGAATTACCTCGTCGGCGGTGGACGGTATTCGCTGTGCTGAGTGGATGATTGAGGCGATTTCTTGTGAATGAAACCCGTATCTTGTGGTTTTTAATGTTTTTCGCATAAATAATCGCTAAATGCTTGACAATCCGACCTTTTTCGAGTAAAATATTCACGGTATTTTTTAAAACAGGAGGAATTAAAATGAAAAAGGGCGAAATTATTACGATGGGCTCCTACTTCCCGGATGAGGAAGCTCCGAAAAAGGCCGAATGGATTGTGCTGAAGGTTGCCAAAGAGGGCGACCGTGCACTGGTTATCGCCAAAAACGGTATGGAGTGTATTCCGTACAAGGCGGACGGCTCTGAGACTACGTGGGAAACTTCGGATGTGCGTGCGTTTTTGAACGGCGAGTTCTTTGAGATGGCGTTCAACAAGACCGAACAAAAGAAAATTCTCGAAACCACAGTGACTACGCCTTGCAACGCTTATGGCGTGTGTGGCGGTGCGGATACCAACGACAAGGTGTTTTTGTTGTCTGCCGAGGAAGCGGAGAAACTGTTTAGAAACGAAGACAAACGCCGTGCGTGGTCCAACGCTCGTGTGTATCTTCAAGCCGGATATATCAACTCGGTGGGCGAGTGCGGCTGGTTGCTTCGTACTCCGGGTTACGATAAGAAAAAGGTTGCCTGCGTTTTGCAGGACGGAAACGTCTGTGTGTACGGCGGTGCAGTGGATGTGAAGGTTCACGGTATTCGACCGGCCATGTGGGTGAAAATCTAAAAAACAGACCTCCGAACACTTCGGAGGTCTTTCACGTATTAGCGATATTAAGAGGAGGATTTTACTGTGGAACAGAAATTTGATCCGATGACCGGTAAACCGATTGCGAATAACGACAATCCGTTTGCCAACCATATCCCGACCGCTCCGGCCGCTCCGGCTCAACCGGCGGCGAATCCGTATGCTGCTCCGACCGCCCCGACCGCCCCGGCGGTTCCGGCCCAACCGACGGCGAATCCGTATGCTGCTCCGGCCGCCCCGACCGCTCCGGCGGTTCCGGCTCAACCGACGGCGAACCCGTATGCTGCTCCGGCCGCTCCGACCGCTCCGGCGGTTCCGACGATGCCGACGATGCCTTCCGGCGGCGTGAGCTGGCCTGCGATGGAACCGAAAAAGAGCGGCAAAAAATGGCTGTGGATTGTGCTTGCGGTACTTGCGGCGTTGGCGATTGGCGTCGGAGCGTATTTTGCGGTTGCGGCAAACAACCCGAAAAAAGCTATTTCCGACGGTCTTGCCAAAACCTTTAACGATTTCGGCCAACTGGGCAACGATTTACGTGTGTTTACGCCGGATACCGACAATATGAGTGTGGAAATTGAAGCCTCCGGCAAAGCGGAGGATATTCAAATTGATATCAACGCTTTTGCTCTGCGTTGCGACAAAAAATATCAAATGGGCGTGACGGCAAAACAAGTTGACAAAAAGGATTTATCCGTTTTGGCGGAGCTGAATGACTCTCAACTGAAAATGCAACTCACTCCGGTGTTTGCCCAGACCTTTGTTTACGACTACAAAAACGAAAAGGACGGATACTTGAGCGAACTGCTCGACGAATACGATTTCTCCCAAAAAGACGTAAACAAGGTGCTGGACGCTTTGTACAACCTGGATACCGAGGGCGATTCCGAAAAATTGGCGGAGGATATCAAGGCCAAGGTTGACGAATTTGAGTTTGAAAAAATTGATGCAAAGAATTTCACGGTTGATGGGGAATCCCGCAAGTGCAAAGGCTATAGCTTCGAGTTCTCTCCGAAAGATGCGGCGGATTTCTTAAAGATTTTCCGCAGTTACTTGAAAGATTCCATGAAAGGCTATGAAGACCTGTTCGAATCTGTGGATTTGGATATGGACGACGTGTTTGCTGATTTGGACGACGAGATTGATTCGCTTAAAGAGTCGGACGAAGATCCCGTAGAGGTGAAATTCTACCTCTATAAAGGGGCGTTTGCCGCTATCCAGTTTGTTCCGGATGAGGGGGACACGGCGGAAATTCGTTTCCTCGGCGGCGATTTCCGTTTGCAAAATGTGGAGATTTACAGCGACGACGATTTGGTTGGTGCTTTGAAAGGTGAGAAAGACGGTAAGGTGGAGACCTACACCATTCTCGATGAGGATGAGGACGAGGTGATGAAAGTCACCTACGCCTCCGATACCGGCAAAACGACTGTTGAAATCGACGAGGAAGATATGGAACTCAGCTTCACGGTGAAAGCCACTTCCGACAGCTTGACGGTGGGTATCAACAGCTCGGATTTGGGCGAGTTGACGGAGGATTTCGACGGCGAGTTGACGATGAAATACGTTATTTCCTCTAAACCGAAGCTCAGAGAGTTTGCGAAAGGTGAGGAGTTTGATGTTGCCGCTGCAAGTGAAAATGATTTCGAAAAATTGGGTGATAACATCGACGAAAACCTGAAGGATGCGGCCATTATCGGTGAGGCGTATAGCGAAGCTATGGAAAGCTCCCGTCAACGCACCGATTTGGCGAATGTCCGTGCACTGAAATCCCTGGTGGTTACGTCGTATTTTGGGGAGTCCAACGGAAAGGTTCGGTCTTCCATTGATGCCTTGAAAGCCGGTAAAACCGTAGATTTTTATCTGTCCGAAGGTGGGCAAGAGGTTACGTTTGATAAATCCAAACGTATGGAAATTACGGCGGATTGGGACGGTTGCCATTACGGCAAATACATCAAGGTTACGGTCAACAAGGATTGTGAGATCGTTTCCAGCGAGCCGGACATCGTCGACAAATACGATTTTTTCTAAACGATTAGTCTCCAAAAATCCTGCGAAAACATAGTTTTTCGCAGGATTTTTTTATTCATAAAACAACCACTGGCTCTGCCAGTGGTTAAAAAGCTTTAGCTATGGACAAAAAGAAAACTCCTTGTTATATTTGCAGTTGAGGTTCGCCAACCCAACAAAAATATAACAAGGAGGTCCTAATCATGAAAGAGAA
>JAZRVH010000015.1:0-64798 GCA_045598965.1 Acutalibacteraceae bacterium | reverse complement strand
TTCCGAGACTGAGGCTACCGAAGCTACCGCTACCGACGCTCCGGCTACCACCGGCACCACTGCTGGCCCGGTTGCCCCGGCTACCGGTTCCGTTGTTCCGGCTGCTGCCATCGTCTTGGCCGCTGCTTCCGCTGCTGTCCTTGGCTTTGCTCGCAAAAAGTAATTTTTGACGATTAAGCTCAAAAAAACCTAACGGATTCGTCGGGGAGTGGGGCATACCTGCTATTTGCTCCGCTCCCCGACACACCGTTCTTTGTACAAATACACACAACACAAATTATCTTTAAGAAAGGGACGTGCAGAGAGACGCTCCCTTTTTGCTGTGTTATTGGGTTATGTGCGTTTGTATGCAGAACCGTATTTTTTGCTACTGAGAGGAGACTATTTTTATGAAAAAAACCGTTATGCGTGTTCTTTCTTTTGTGATGACCGCCGCTATGCTGGCCGGTCTGATTTGTGCGTTGCCGCTGTCGGCATCCGCCGCCAAGATTAAACTGGGCGATGCCAACGGAGACGGTGAGGTCAATATGAAAGATGTTTTGCTCGTCCGTAAGTTTATGGCGGGCGGCACCGGCGAGATGGACAGCGTTGCAGCAGATGCCACCGACGATGGCGTGGTGAACATGAAAGACGTTCTCGCTATTCGTAAACACGTGGCAGGCATCGAAAAATTGGGCGAAAAATCCACTGTTACCTATTATGAGGATTTTGACCCGAAATCCGGCATTGATTACGAAAACCCGACCATCAACTTTATCGAGGGAACCGAAAACACGCTGGGTGTTTGGTGGTGGAACCAAACGACCGACGAGGAAAAAATCCGTTCCTACATGGAGTTTTTCAAGAAAAACCAAGTGACCGAGATTTATTATGAATGCTACACGTGGCTGTATCTTGACCAGACGAGAGAATACAACCGTGCGGCTCTTCACAAATTTATCTCGATTGCTGAGGAATACGGAATTCGTGTGGCGGCCCTTTACGATGACCGCAGTGTGCTGAAAGGCAACCAGGACCGTATGGCCCTTTCTCAACGAGTGAGCCTTAAAGAAGGACACACCTATACGATGACCTGCGATATCTCCGATTTGGATGGAGAGCTTATGTTGGCGTTTGCCGACAGCGACGAGCCGGTTACCGCTATTCTCGAGGGCTCTTTTGAGTACACCTTTACCCCTGAAAAGGCTGTAAAACAAATTACGTTCGCCGGCGACCGTGTTTCCTACACGGTATCCAACGTCAAAGTGGTGGATGTGTCTACGGAAGAAGCGTTGAAGGAGCTTGGCGAGGAACCCCTCGAAAACCCTGACGAAAACCTCGTTAAAAACGGCGATTTCTCCATTACCGACACCCGCTCGGTTGATTTTGGTTGGACTACCGGCAACGTCGAAACGTGGAGTATCGACGACGGTGCGTGCACGGTGAAAAATGGCTTGATTCCGTTTAACAAAGCGGTGGAAGGCTTCCTCACCTATAAGAGCGAGTATCCGGATGACGCTTTGTTTGCGATTCACTGCGATGTGGAGCCGAAAAGCGAAGCGGAAATCAAAAAATACGTAGACAACTTTATTCCGACGATTGCCGCCGCTCGTGAGCGTGGCGTGCCGGTGGAGCTGGACCTCTCCTGCAACATGGTGAACCAGGGCGGTAACCTTGTGACCTATGAACATCCGGAATACGGCACAATTAAAGGTATCTACAACATCATTGCCGCCAACTGCGACTGTATGTGCCTGATGTCTTACCGTGACACCACCAACGGTATCTACGGTTGTGCTTCGGAGGCACAGAAATCGGCGAAGCTTTATCACACGAAAATGCTGTTCGGTATCGAACTGGGCAACTCCGGTGAGGGAGATAAGGTCGACTTCTCGGATGAGGGGTTGTATACCGCCTATAGCGAACTGGATAAACTCGACCAAAAATTGCTTTCCCGTGACTTCGGTCATGAGGAGGGCGAGGAATTTGCCTATGGTTACGCTATCCACAGCGAGTATTCTTGGATGAATGCTCCGATTCACTGGGGTGCGGAAATCGACGACCCGACGGTAGCGGCGTAACGAAAACCTCGCAAAAGGGCACCCGAAAGCTTGCGAGATTACCCGACAGGAGACGACGGTCTTGCTGTCCGCTACCACCGCACGTGGCTTTCCAATGAGGAACGATGCGGATGGTGCCTAATGACTGTGTTAGATAATGCCTACTCGGCAGAAATGAGGAGTTACCTATGATTACTACGAAATTGTTAAGCTCACTGGAAAAGGTTTTTCTTGACGAAGAGCCAAAAGCACGGGAACGCCTTCGTGGAATGGCTCTCAAAGGAGAAAAATTTTCATTCCAATGGGCGTTCTGCCGTGATTTTGAGAATGAGTGCGGAACCCAAAGATACCGCCTTGATTTGGAGTCTCCCTTGAAGGAGTACATCCATGTGTATACGGTGCGTCACGTTCCCTGCGAGCTTCCTGCCTATCTTTACGAAAAGGATGAGGATTATCTCCGCACCCAGCCGGGTCTGTTCCCGGACGCTTTGGAGGAGGTTCCGAAAAACTTTATTTTGATGCCGTGGCAATGGCGTTCGGTATGGGTGCTCGTGGATATCCCGAAGGATGCCAAACCGGGAAAATTCCCCATTACGTTGTATCTCCGCAAGGATGAAACCGGTAAACCCAACCCCAAAGGCGACGGCGAAATCCACGCCGAGGGAACCTTTACTCTCGAAATCGTCAACGAGGAACTGCCGGAGCAGGAACTGATTTTCACCCAATGGTTCCACAATGACTGCCTCGCCACACAGTACAACGTGAAGCTGTGGAGTGAAAAATACTGGTCGTTATTCGAAAAGTATGTTAAAAATGCCGCTGATTTCGGTATGAATATGTTGCTCACCCCGATTTTTACCCCGCCGCTGGATACCGAACCGGGTGGCGAACGCCGCACAACCCAGCTTCTCGGCGTTACCAAAGAAGGGGAGAATACCTATTCTTTCGATTTCACCAATTTGGAGAAATATATCGAGATTGCCGAAAAGTGCGGAATTAAATATTTTGAGCTGTCCCATCTGTTTACGCAGTGGGGTGCCGCTCATGCACCGAAAATTATGGCGACGGTGGATGGTAAGGAAAAACGCATTTTCGGATGGGATACCGATTCCGCCTCCGACGAATATCAAAACTTTATCAAACAACTCTTAAAAGCGTTGATTTCTTGGTTCACCGAGAAAGAAATGCTGGACCGTGTGTATTTCCACTTCTCCGATGAGCCGCACGCCGAGCATATGGATAAATACGCCGCTGCTTCGGCGGTTGCCCGTGAGCTTTTGAAGGATTGCAACGTCATTGACGCCTTGTCTGAATACCCGTTCTATGAAAAAGGACTGATTCGTAACCCCATTCCAAGCACTTACAAAGCGGTGCAGTTCTATGAAAAAGGAGTTAGCCCGCTGTGGACCTACTACTGCTGTGACCAGGCGGAGGCGGTGTCCAACCGCTTTATTGCCCAACCGTCCTATCGAAACCGTGTCCTCGGTATGCAGATGTTCAAGTACGATGTAAAAGGTTTTTTGCACTGGGGCTATAACTTCTGGAATTGCCAGTTCTCCTTGTGTCCGATTAGTCCGTTTGAGACGACTGATGCCTTGTGTGCGTTCCAGTCGGGTGACGCTTTCTCGGTCTATGCCGGCAGAGATGGCAACCCGGTTCCGTCCTTGCGTCAAATCGTCTTTAACGAGGGCTTGCAGGATATGCGTGCTCTCCAGCTTCTCGCTTCCAAGATGGACCGTGACGAGATTATCGAAAAATTGGACGAAGCCAACGGTGGTGCATTCAACTTCTATCGCTTTAAGCGTGATTCCCGTTCGCTGATTAAATTGCGTAAATGGGTGAACGAGCAAATCAAAGCCCGTATCTAAAAAAACGACCTCGGTCAATTGACCGAGGTCGTTTTTGCGTTTATTTTACCCATTTAGGCGTTTTCTTCCAGATAGGCAAGGAGTGCCTCCTCATCGTCAAAAGCGGCAAGAGAGGACATTCCGGTCTCGCCAATGAACTTTTCCTCGTACAGTCGAGCGAGAACCTCCAAAAGACCGTCAAAAATGCCGTCAACATTATAAATGGCGATAGGTTTTTGGTGGCGGTCAAGCTGTTTTAGAGTGAGAATTTCAAAAAATTCGTCCAGTGTACCGATGCCGCCCGGTGCCATAATGAACGCATCGGACACGTCCTCCATCATCTGTTTGCGTTCCCGCATGGTTTCGGTGCGGCGAATTTCGGTGCAGACCGGGGAGAGAACCCCATCCGGAAAGAAATTCGGCACAATTCCGATGCTGTTGCCACTACCGGTAGATATGCCTCGTGCAACGGCACCCATCACACCGTTTCCGCCTGCACCGAACACTAACGTGTGTCCGTGGCGAGCAATGGCGTTGCCGAGTGCTTCGGTTTTTTCGAGAAAAATCGGTGCAATCTTGTTGGAAGCCGCACCGTAAACGCAAATATTCATAAATTGCACCTCTTTAATTTTGGTGGCGGACGATTTCATAATCGTCGTTCGAACGGTAATAGGGGCAAACAGCGTTTTTTTCGCCAAACATCCGTGCCATATCGTCCTCGTCCGCTTCTACGTCGCAGTAAAGCTGGTCGGTCTCGTCATCATAGACATAGAACACACACGTGTCGCAGGAAAATGCCGCCATAAAGCCACCTTCTTTTTGTTGATAAACGTAGTATAGCATAGAAAACCGAAGCTCGTCAAGATTCCCGATTTTTTGTTTCGACTCCTATCTAAAAATAGGCGATGGGAATCTTGACTCACGTGACGAAACCGTCCACCGGACGGTTTCTCCCAAACGTTTCGCTCGCCTTGCTCGCAGAGATGTTTTGCGGCATTGCCGCAAAGCGATGTGATGTGTTCCACCAACGCCCGCAGGCACATCACTCGCTGTAGGCGAACATCACGCACGAAGTGCACATCACGTTCCGAAAGGAACACATCGTTCAAAAAAGTCTCTTTTGTCATACGACAAAAGATACTTTTTTGTTGTAACTCAACCTAATGAGTGATACAAAGCACTCTATTATTTGTGGGGTTCTTTTACTGGCCAGTCCATCAAATCGAGAGAATACTCATTATTTATTGGCTTAATCGATACTATTTGCGTCTTATGATTTGTCAGTTTTTCTCGGCTGATTATCTGCTTTGAAACCGGTACTTCGTCCTCATTTATTAAATTGCAGTTATAGAATCGGTATCCGAATAACTCAAGTACGATGTTAACGCTTAAATGATTATGCTTGATGCACAGAAAAGCCAAAGTGAGAAAATATATCAGGAACAATACCATCTGTGTCCACAGCGTAAAATCAAAAGCGAATAACGGCAATATATATGCTAATAGGTATTCGGAGGTAATGGTTTTTTCCTCAACCACATTGTCTATACGGAATTTTTGTATTCCCGCTCGTTTATCCGTTCTGAATTGGCGAAATAAGTTGACCATAGAAAAGGTAGTTAGTGCCGTTATTGCTATTATGCTAATCCATTCGGTTTGTAATGATGAACCACCTTCATAAATGCTCATGGCATCAATAAATAGAACAGAAATCCATAACGGAGTAAATGACAGAAAGAACATACACATCGATAAAATCAACGGCATATTATGCCTCCTTTACCATGGTCTTGCACCAGATACCTCAACCGCCACTTTCTTAAATGGGTCAACCATCCCCTTGTTACATAAAACTTTAACTATCCGTTCGGCAGCTCCCTCTACAGTAGCATCAAGATTCCCGTTTTCATCAAGCGGAATATCAAACTGTTTTGCCATTGCTTTTCTGGTTCTTGTGTTTTTAAGAGCTTCAAAACGTTCACTGTTGAACGAAACAAAGCGGCGTGGATTATGACCGGATTCTGCAACGGTTTTGAAAGTTTCAAAGCCGCATATCATATCTGCAGTTTCAATTTTCGCAATAACATCATGGCATACCGACCTATAAGCTCTCTCCATATTGAACAGATTCTCTCCGTTCATCGTCATGAAATAGACGGTTGTGCCGATAACAACAATATCAAGAGTAGGTTTAAGTGACAGGATTTTTTCGCTAAGTCCTTTGAATTTCCCGTTGTCATGTCCGGGAGAGAACTTATGTTTTAGGGTGGTAATTGGGTTTTGCATTGATACCAGTTTAATAGGCGTGTCTTCCCCGTTTACAATAGTAGAGCCTTTAACAACATAGGCACTTGTATAGGTCAACGAATCTGCCTCGACATCAGGATCAGCAACAGCCGAAATAAAATCGGCAAACTCTGTTGCGATTAGCGGATTATCAGAGGAAAGCCTATATACCGTTCTCCCGTCTGCCGTGCCATCATAATCCGTCACCCGTGTATATTTAGAGAGCGCACTCTTGCCAGTTCCAAGGTATATGTCAGCAATCTCTTTGACAAATGAGTCTAACTCGCCTTCGGGTTCCAGCGTGATTTGTCTGCTCGCATATTGAGTGCCAGTCTTTTTGTATGTGGTAATGCGGAGTAATTGTAAGGACCAATCAGTACTATGACTAATGACCTCAAACGCAGCTTTTAACAGTTCTAAAGACAAATCAGCACCCCCTACACCTTTTCAAAGAAAGCTTTATCGACCTCGTAGATTGTCCGCTCTTTTACACCGAGTCTATATTCAATTAGCTTGCTGATAAACTCTTCGCCGTCCATCAGATCAATCTGCTGTTTTCCAGCATTGGATGCTTCTTCTCTTGCCGCTTTCGTAAACGAACCCGTTGTGATAAGGACACCTTTCTCGATATCTGTGGTCAACGAACCACGGAAGTCACGAATATCCCCGGCAGAGACGCTGCCCTTAAACCGCTTGCACTGAAAAGCAACATTGAAACTGAAAATTCCGTTGATACGCAATTTACCCGTTCCGTCAATGCCGCCATCGCCGGACTTCTTTGTGACAGTAACTTGGGAAAACCCACACTCTCGGAGCAAGAGCATGGAAAGCCGCTCAAAAGCAAACGGGTCCATATTATGTAGTGTTTCGGCGAGTTCTGCTTTCCAAGGCTCTGTATCCTCGATGGTATCGATACCGTCATTAGACGGATCGCCGTCCTCAAGAATTTTATCAGCTTCGGCTTTCGTTTTGCCTTTCATCCTTGTCTCTTTGATATTCTCGGAAACAGCTTCGCGAGAAATAGTCTTTCTATCAGCAAATTCCGGCGTGATCATCCACACGCCGCGCTTGCTGTTAGTTATTGCACCATAGTTCTTTAACCGGGTTCTTGCCCATGCGAGTTGATATTCAAGCTCTGTCTGCTGCGAAGCAGAACCCTTGTGAGGTTCATCGACTACATCATCCGAAAGGCGGAGATTTTCGATTACTTTGTCGCGGATTTCATCTATTGTAGCAGAACCGCCGAGTTCAACCAATACCGCAAACACGGGTTCCACCAGCTCCAACTGTGTGGGGCTTTTTATCTTTTTCACTTTAGCCATAATTGACTTCCTCATAATCCTTGGAAATAGAGCATACTGCTTTGCACTTGCGGCCAGTCGATTTCAAGACCGACACCAATGCGATAGGCAGCTCGTCCGTTTTTCTCTTTTACGAACCCCATTTTTTTCAAAAAAGAAATCTCCGCTTGGAAGGATTTTCTTGTGCCTCCGGCGCGTACTGTACTTTTCTTTGAAAGATGAAGATCGTTAGCAAAGATGTCATCCATCCAATTCAGATAGACTTGCGATTGAAAAACACGCTCTCCTCGAACATTTACTTCCGTGAAAGCGAATAGGTCATTTGAAAACTGTTCTTCTGATAATTTATAAAAGTAGTGAAGCATAGCTCCGTATTGACCATTTTGCAATACAGAAGCCCGTAATATTTCGAGCGGTATGCCTCCATAAGCGCTTCCAACTCTCTCACAGCTATCAACATATTTATATCCCAAGTCGGTTAGGGTTCCATCTGGAGCGAGAAAACCTATATGATATAATCCAGAGTCAATAACCTCTCTGTAGCTATGTGAATCGTTATGGACTTTCTTGGCATATTTCTCCCATGCATCGTCTTCGGTAATTCTACCGGCATTCAATTCGTCAACTAATTTGGATTTGATAGAGTCTACTCTTCCAGAAAACAAGTTCTGATTCACAGTATCTGAAATTTTAATCTTTGTAGCAACTGCATTAACACTGTATGGAGCAGTACCAGAGAAAATAGGCATTAAGTCATTCCAAAAGTAGTAGTTAAACCATACATATCGCCACGCCTTATCTGAAATGGTTTCTCCTGGAGTATTCGCCAAATACTTAAATGCATCCGTTGTTGGAGCAATCCTTTGTACCGCTGCGATTAATTCTGCAGGGATACAAACATTATTGAGGTTTTCACCCGTTGCGGTAATAATTTTGACGGCTTGACAGTAGCGGAAAAAAGCATCTGGATGACTCATTCCCTCTCGCATATGCGCCCATAAGGTTGATGCGCTTCCTGATGTTGTTGGGGCTGTAGCCACATGAGTAATAGTTCTGCATGAAGGAAGAGAAATGTCTCGTACGCAAGTCAGTTTTCCGAGAAAGGGTCTTGTTGCGGAAAGATTTGGTGTTGAGTAAGTATATATGCTGATTGGTATGTCAGGCGAGGTCGATTCAATCACTCTGTTAATATGCCCACCAGGATTTGAATGAGAAGAATAGCTTTCCGGGATGACCATGATGGACGCATCATAGCCTTTTTCTAAATATGCAAATGACTGTCCGAGTGCCGTTAAAATACCATGAACGCCTTCGTTGGGTCTTTTGAACTCAAATGCAATATTTATATCTGATGCGGTAGTGTTTTGAGCACTAAGAACGCCATCAGCCAACGGCCATTGATGACCGCCTTCGCGTCCAGCAAAAACTGACCATGCCCCACTTGTTCCTAATGTACCAAAGAAGTGATTCTGATTTCGTGTGATTAAGTCCGCAACTTCAGATGATGCATATGCGGCTTCAATATCATGACTCATTTTTATCCTCCTCACTGATGTACATTGCTATCTTTTTAAGAAACGGTTCTGCCATTTTGGGGGGAACAGCATTTCCAACTTGAATACATTGCTCTTGCCGAGTACCAAAGAAAATATGTGTGTCTGGGAATGTTTGAATCCGGGCGGCTTCTCTTGCAGTGAGAGTTCGATTTAAGACAGGATGGATTGGAAATGCATTATGCCCAGGAACCATGGTTGTCGATGGTTTGTTTCTGTCCAAGCGTTTGAAAACATGACTGTAATTGGCAACTGTTCCTGTCTTTGAATCTACTCTTGTTGCAAGCGCAAGTTCAGGTGGAAGATCATCGATATTTAGTTTGCAACCTTCTTTAACATAACCATATCTTGCTTCTACAATAGGCTTGTGCTTAAGAGGCACATGATTTGGGACATTGTTTTCTTTTCCCATGAGATCCAAAATTGCAGAACCAACAGTTGTGTACTGAGGTACTTTCCCTGAATCTGGTGAAAAATGTGTAGGGAGCGGTTTTTCAAAATCAATACCAAGTCTATTGCCTATCATAAACATACGGTATCTATCTTGAGGTACACCATAATCTGCTGCACATACAACTTCGCACCATATATTTTCATATCCGAGTTTAGAAAACTGTTTTTTTACTTCTTCAACAAATAGGCCTTTATCAAGATTTGTAAACCCCTTTACATTTTCCATAAAGAAAAATTTTGGGCGAAGCTCTTTGACGATACGTATATATTGGTACACAAGGAAATTCCGAGGGTCTTGATGAGGGTCATATTCTTGAGTATTGATAAAACGGCGTTTTCCGAAAACGGAGAAACCTTGGCAGGGAGGTCCTCCCACCACTAAATCTACCTCTTCATTGCCGATTATTTCTCTCCAATCGTCCGCACATAATTCGTTTATATCTTTTTGAATGAGCGGTACTTGTGGAAAGTTGAAATGATGGGTCTTTGCAAAGCGAGGATTGATTTCATTTGCCATCAAAATCCTAAATCCACTATTTTGTAATGCAAGAGACAATCCTCCGGCTCCTGCAAACAAATCAATCGCATTCATTGTTTTCAATACCTACTTTCCTCAATTCAGACAGCACAAACTTGCCTAGCTTTTCTGAAAAAACAGGCGGAACAGCATTCCCTACTTGATGCCCCTGCTGCCTACGGTTTCCTTCGAATATCATATTATCCGGGAATGTTTGAATACGAGCAGCTTCACGCACGGTGAGGCTTCTATTCAATGTTGGATGAATAGGAAAAGCGTCATTGCCAGGAACCATGGTTAATGCAGGACGAGTCTTGCTAAGCCGCTTGAAAGTGTTACCGAAATTCTTTCGATATAATTCTGGAGGCAATGCGCTCTCGGGCAAACGGCCTCCTTCTGGAATCAGTTTATATCTTTCAATGTTTTTTTCTGTATGTTTTAGGGCAACATGATTGAACTCTGGGATATCAGGTAACGATTCCAAATCTTTAATTACTTCCCAACAGTTTTCCCAAGCAGGAAGTCCATCTTCGGGATTATTTGAGTGGTCTGGACTCGGAAATACAACTGGTAATCCGACTCTGTTGCCGACGATAATCACACGTTCTCTAATTTCCGGGACACCGTAATCGGCCATATTAATCAGCTTGTAATCTGCATTATAGCCAGCCTCATGAAGTTGCTGTAATACATTTTTTAGGTACATACCTCCTTGGAGAGATAAAATACCTTTTACGTTTTCCATAACAATGAACTTAGGACGCAATTCATTTATTATTTTTGCATACGTCAAAACAAGCTCATTTCGAGGGTCTTGTTTTGACCGCTTTTCTGGATCAGAAGATACTCTCTTTCCAATAGTAGAAAAGCCTTGGCACGGGGGACCACCAATAATAATATCAACAGTACCATCAGGAAGATACGATTTTATAGTATCAATTGACACGGTACGAATATCTTGATTTATCATTGGAATATGCGGGAAATTGCGCTTGTGTGTCTTTTCGACAAGAGCATCATTATCAATACAAAGCTTGATATCAAATCCAGCACGTTCAAAACCGATATGAAGACCACCAGCCCCAGAGAATAAGTCAATGGCTGTAATAACTTTGTTGCTCATGCCTTTTCCTCCAGTTCGCGGCGAATATCAAAATCTATGCTATTATTCTTGCAGAAGTCATCAATAAGCTTCATGGTTTTATATGTAGGCTTTGTTTTACCAGATTCCCATCTATTCACCGTGGCAAAAGAAACACCCAGTTCTTTTGCAAATGCTTCTTGGCTCATAAAGCATTTCTGACGGATGCTTTTTATATCATCACAAAAGCTCATAGCAACCTCCATACTGGCTTATCGCATTGTTATGACAGTATTATAACACATTCGACGGAAATTTTCTACCCTTCTTCAGTATATTTTTGTAAAGAATTTTGAACAGAATGCCTTCTCGTCTCCATTTTGGATGGGAAAGCGTTCTTTTTTTGTTCACTTTTTGAAAATATGCATCCTCATTGTTCATGGGATAGTGGGAGAAAAATTTTCAGAAAATGCGGACCAAATGGCAACCTCGTGTCCATTGCGTAGTGAGAGAAGCGTTTTCCGAGAATGCGGATCGATTTTGAAAAAACGCTACTCTCATGACCGTGGAATAGCAGAGGGGTATTCACCTCAACGCCGGGACATTCAGGCGGCACAAATCACGTGAACGCCACAGCCGTGGCTTCAAATAAAAACAAAATATCGAAAGCCTGATTACGTATAGGGCCGGGATACACATAGAACTTCGCATCTTTCATAGATGCAGAGTCTGTGTACCCCTTGGTAAGTGCGCCCTTTTTCGTGACCAGGCTCATTTTATCTCGGCGGTTTCAATCATTCCGGCTCTTTTTCGTTCAGGCGGAAAGGAACCGCTATGCCGACCATTATTATCAACGACCCCTACGAAGGAAAGTACAAGGTGGATATCGATGAAGATACTCCACAGGAGGTGCTGGATGAAGTGATCGCCTTCATGGACAGGAACTGCCGGGAGATATGGGCAAAAGACAAGTACGAGCATCGTCACACACCGTTCAGCACGGATGCCCTTGTATATGAAGGAAGGGACTATGCCGATACCCCGAAAACCGTATACATCGGCTACGAGGACGATGAGACGGTCATCGACCGTTACCTCTTCGTGCTGACCGAAACACAGCGCAGAAGGGTACAGATGCGTATGAACGGCCTGTCCTTCAAGGCAATCGCAGATATCGAGGGCACGGACAGTTCCTCCGTCCGGGAGTCTGTTTATGCCGCTCTGAAACGTCTGCACAAAATATTTCCGAACAAATTTTGAAAAACACCCCCTTTTTTGACCCGATTTTGTCCGTATGGTGAGGAGATGCTCCTCGGATAGGAGGTGAAAGAAAATGTACGAGACACTACCCAAATATGTAAAGGAAAATGCTCGGTTCTGCCTGTGGCGGTATGAAAACCGTAACGGAAAGAAAACGAAAGTCCCGTATCGCACTGACGGCAAACGAGCCGACAGCACCAAGCCTTCGGATTTCGCACCGTTTGCGGATATTCTGACTGTCCTCGGTAACGGCGGCTATGACGGCATCGGCATGATGGTGTACGGCGATCTCTCCGCCGTGGATATCGATGACTGTGTCGATAACGGCACTCTTTCGGATATGGCGAGGGATATCGTGGATACCATCAATTCCTATACGGAATACAGTCCGTCCGGGAAAGGCATCCGCATAATCGTTCGGACAAGCAGTCTCAAATACGACAAGGAACGGTATTACATCAATAACCGAAAGTTGGGGCTTGAGGTCTACGCTGCCGGATGCACTGCCAAGTTCGTCACGCTGACTGGCAACAGCATTCTGGACCGCGATGCGGAAGAACGCTCCGATGAGGTCATCACCGTGGCGGACAAGTATATGCTCCGCCCGGCAATGATGAAGCCGAGCGTAAAACCTCCCGGCAGTTTCCTGTCGGACGATTCGGTCATCGAGATAGCGTCCACAGCCATCAACGGAGATAAGTTCCGTAAGCTGTGGAGCGGAGATACCACGGGCTACATCTCCCACAGTGAAGCGGAAATGGCCCTCTGCTCCATCCTCGCATTCTACTGCGGCGGTGACACCGAACAGATGGACAGGCTCATCCGATGCTCCGAGATGTACCGAGAAAAGTGGGAGCGGAACGATTACCGTGAGGACACGCTGCGAAAAGCCGTCCTCCGATGCTCCGATTTCTACCGTCCCGTCAGCGTCTCATCGGCAACGGCAGATTTCAACGAGACCGCCGAAAAGCTGAAACAACTGAATATCCTCGACAACGACCGCTATTCGGATAACGATATCGGCTTTGGCAGACTGTTTGCCGATGTGTTCAAAGGTATCGCACGGTATGCGGAGGAGCGGAAAAAGTGGTTCGTCTATGACGGTGACCGCTGGACGGCAGACAGTGCCGGACTCCGCATCACGGAACTCGGAAAAGACCTGGCAGACGCTCTGTTCGTCTATGCCGCCGGACTGCAAGATGAGCATAACCGTAAGAAACTGCTCGACTGGTGCAAGAAGTGGACACCCCGCAGATGCCGGGACATTTACATCCGAGAGGCACAGAGCGTGTATCCGCTGTCGATGAGCGAATTTGACCGCGACCCGTTCCTCTTCAACTGTGCCAACTGTACCGTGGATATCCGAACCGGCAAACCGCATGAGCATACAGCAGAGGACTACATCACCAAGATCACCCCGGTGATGTATATCCCCGACATAAGGTCGGCTCGGTGGGAACGCTTCATTGACGAGATCATGAGTTTCGATTTCGGCAAGGCTCGGTTTCTGCAAAAGACTCTCGGCTACGGTCTCACAGGCGATACACGCTTCGAGTGTATGTTCTTCTACTACGGCGAGACAACACGAAACGGCAAAGGAACGCTCGTGGAAAGCATACTTCCCGTCATGGGAGAGTACGGCTTGACCGTTCGCCCGGAGACCATCGCACAGAAGAATAGAGTGGACAGCCACGCTCCGAGCGAAGATATCGCAAGGCTCACAGGTATTCGCTTCGCCAATATCTCCGAGCCGAGCCGTGGGATGCTCCTCAATGCCGCCCAGGTCAAAAGCATGACGGGCAACGATACGCTCAACGCCAGATACCTCAATGAGAACAGCTTCGACTTCAAACCGCAGTTCAAGCTCTACGTCAATACGAACTACCTCCCGGCGATCAACGATATGACGCTGTTCACCAGCGGACGCATCGTCATCGTCCCCTTTGACCGCCACTTTGAGGAATCGGAGCAGGACAAAGGTTTGAAGAAGGAATTCTCCGAGCCGGAAGTACAAAGCGCCATTCTGAACTGGCTCATCGAGGGCTATCGGATGCTCTGCGAGGAGGGCTTTGAACAGCCTTCATCCGTCACGGAGGCTATCCGGGCATACGGACACGATAGCGACAAGACACAGCAGTTCATGGAGGACAGGCTCACGGAAGACCCGGCAGAGGAAGTCCGCACGGCAAGCGTATACGAAGCCTACCGCATCTGGTGCGGTGAGAACGGATGCTATACGGAAAGCTGTCGTACCTTCATGCAGGAACTGCGTAAGGCCGGACAAGTCGTGAGAAAGCGTCCGAAAGACGGCGGTGAAAAGACCACGCTTCTGCTGGGATACCGACTGCGTGAAACGGACGATTTTCTCAAATAACACATTGGGGCAGACTGTGGCACTTCATACCAACGGTTTCTAAAAACGATTTCTTTATAGGAATACACCGTTTGCATCTGCCACAGACTGCCCCAAGGAAAAAACATCACATCAAGGAGGAAAACATTATGAAATTCAGACCCATCGGCATAGCTCCCGGAATGGGAGAGATGCCCTGCACCATGAAAGCCTCAGACTTCAGCAACGATCTGTACGAAGGCGTTCAGCTTCGCAAAGCACAGAACGGCGCTCCCGTGATCATCATGCACTGCAAGCGTGACGATCCCATGCGGTGGAAGGTGGTCTACGGCTTCAGCACTATCTTCTTCAACACCTTTGCCGATGCCGTGGAGTTCTGCAACAGCCGCGGCATGGAGATCATGAAAGGTCAGGTGGAGAGATGATGTTCGATATCAGGTACCATCCGCTGATCAATGCCGACAGGGACGGGACGGAGAAGAACCCCATGTTCTGTGTCACGGACGAGGAACTGGTGAAGCGCAGGCACAAGCTGTATCTGGAGGAACTTGTTCCCCGCGTATACCGCCTGTGTTCCACGCAGGACATGACAGCCGCAGAAGCCTCTGCGTTCATCATCCATTGTCCTCTGTGCGGTCAGGGCATGAAGGCTGTCTCCGGCTCCGTTGACGGTAAGCGTCATGCTCTGTATGAGTGCCCAAGCTGTCGCAACACTTGAAGCGGGGGTCTATATCTCCACGACCTTTGCACACGAACAACGGCGCCCCCTCGCGTGTTCGTGTGCGGCGTATTCAAAAGGGTAATTGCCCCAGGCACATTTTCAAGGAGGAAACTACCATGAGATTTCCGAAAAGACTCGCAAAATGCCTTGTGGCGCAGATAGACTTCAGCGTCTTCCATGTGCTGGCTGTCTTTCCCCACAAGACGCACGGTTCGGTAGTGCTTCTGCTGCCGAAAGAAAAGACCGCACACTCCTACTACGGAATGTACATCGGTCAGAAATGCCACTGGTACGGCACGGTCGAGCAGATGCTGGACTCTGCCGTACAGCGAAACTACATCGGCGGTATTCAGAGAGCGATACTTCTGCTCCGTTACCGCCACATCACAAAAAACTACTGATTTAGGAGGATAACATTATGAATACCTACGCAGAAACCAAAAACATCACCGGCGAAAACAACTACGCCCTCAATTTCTGGAAACACATGAGAGGTTCCAGCCCCGACTTCCCTGTGATCAACGATGCGAGAAACGCCAATTCCGGCGGATATATGCTTCCTAACGCCACCGACAGCAAGTACGAAAAGGCCATCGCTGACAAGAGCGTTTTCGGCTCCATCGCAAGCGTGATGTCCAAGTTCGGCGGTCCCACGGATGTGTTCGCCTATGACAGCACGGTCACAGCAGACTTCGTGCCGGAGTATGGGGATATCGACGTTCAGGGCATTGCCGATGATTTCACCCGTCATACCGTTCATAACAATAAGCTCGCCACCATTCTGAAAGCGTCCGTGGAATTCGTTACCGATGCAGCCTTTGACATCGAGGACTACCTCGTCAAAGCTCTGTCCCAGGCATTTGCAGAAGCAGAAGACGGAGCGTTCGTAAATGGAACCGGCGAGGACGAGCCTGTCGGCATTCTGGACGATACCGCCGGAGCGGAAACGGGCGTGACAGCCGACAATATTACCTTTGACAGCGTTATCGACCTGTTCTTCTCGGTGGATAAGAAGTACCGCAAGAACGGTGTCTGGCTCATGAACGATAAGACCGCTCTCGCTCTTCGCAAACTGAAGGACGAGAACGGCAATTACCTCTGGAACCATACGAACGATACCATTCTCGGAAAGAGCGTGTACATCTGTAACGATATGCCGGATGCGGATGCCGGAGAAAAGCCCATCGCATTCGGAGACTTCTCCTATTATTGGATCATTCGCCGCAGTCCCGTGTTCCTCAGAACGCTCAACGAGGTATTCGCTCTGAGCCACCAGATCGGTTACCTGGGCTATGAGTTCCTGGACGGTATGCTCATCCGCAGGGATGCCGTCAAAGTCCTCAAGGTCGAAGCAGAATAATGAACCGCTCTGTGATCCGCAGCATCGACAATATGCGGATACAGGGCATCCCTCCGACAGCCATTTCACGGTCTTTGGGTGTCTCGGTGAATACGGTCAAAAGCCATATCCGCCGGCACCCGGAGATTCCGGGTACGCTTCGCTGCCTTTCCTGCGGAAAGCCTGTGATGCAGACCGAAGGCAGAAAGGCAAAGAAATACTGCTCGGACAGATGCCGTACCACTTATTGGAACGATAAGCGCAGAAAGGAAAAAGCAAATGAATGAAGGACAGCAGATACGCGAAGATCGCTACTCGCCGGAAAACCTCATGCACTATCACACGGCCGTGGCAGTTGCGGAAAACATGGAGGAAGAGGGCCTACTCTCTCCCCGTGACAAGCGGAAGATCATCACAGCTCTCTCGAAGAAATACGGCTTTGAGCCGGGTAGTATCTTCGCTGCGTAAATGATAATTCTCTGATAATAACGGGCATATTCCCTTGCTATTTCTGCCCTTCAGAGGGATATATACACTACCGCAAAATGATACAAAGGAGAGCAAACATGGCAAAGACCGTAGAAAAGAAAACATTTCAGAAGAAGATGCCTGCGAGAAAGCGTGTGGCTGCATACGCAAGGGTATCCTCGGCAAAGGATGCGATGCACCATTCGCTTGCCGCACAGGTCGGCTATTACAGCAATTACATCCAGTCCCGTGCCGAATGGCAGTACGCCGGAGTATATGCCGATGAAGCCAAGACCGGGACGAAGGACAGCAGAGAGCAGTTTCAGAGACTGCTTGCCGACTGCTGCACCGGAAACATCGATATGGTGATCACCAAGAGCATCTCCCGCTTTGCAAGGAACACGGTGACGCTTCTGGAGACCGTCCGGGAACTGAAAAGCCTCGGCATCGACGTGTTCTTTGAAGAACAGAACATTCACACGATCTCCGCCGAGGGCGAGTTGATGCTTACCATTCTGGCATCCTTCGCCCAGGCGGAGAGCTTTTCCTCAAGCGAGAATCAGAAATGGCGTGTAAAGAAAAACTTTGAGGAAGGAAAGCCCTGGGACGGTACACTTCTCGGATACAGATACAAGGACGGGCGATATGTGATTGAACCGACAGAAGCGGCTGTTGTTCGTCGGATATTCACGGAATATGTCGGTGGTAAGGGAGCCACGGTTATTGCCAACGAACTGAATGCGGAAGGTATTCCTACCCGTTTCGGCGGTCAATGGCGTATGGGCGGGGTTATCCGCATTTTACGGAATTACACCTACACGGGCAATCTTCTTTTGCAGAAAACTTTCAATCAAGACTATATCACGAAAAAGAAAGTCATTAACAATGGGCAACTGCCGAAGTACCATGCGACCGATACACATGAACCCATTATTGACCTTGCCACTTTTGAGGCAGCACAGTCAGAGATAGACCGCAGGGCAAAAAAGTATGCTCCGGCAGATAAGACCTACGATAACCGTTATCCCTTCAGCGGCATTATTGTTTGCTCCCATTGCGGCAAGCATTACCGCCGGAAGGTCACACACGGTGCAGTCATGTGGATATGCCCCACATACAACAGCAAGGGAAAAGCATACTGTTCCTCAAAGCAGATACCTGAGGAAAAGCTGTACGAAATGATTGCTGACATCGACCTTGCCGATGTAGTGTACATCAAAGCGGAGGACGGTAACAACGTCCGTATTCTCCTCAAGGACGGCAGCGAGGTCACACAGCATTGGCAAGACCGCTCCCGCTCGGAGAGTTGGACAGCGGAGATGAAAGAACAGGCACGGCAGAGACAGTTGGAAAGGAGCAAGCACAATGGGTAATGTTACAGTCATTCCGGCAACGATGCAGAAGCACAGCAGGATGCCGTTAAACGAGCGGAAAAGGAGGAAAGTAGCCGGATATGCTCGTGTGTCCACAGACAGTGAGGAACAGCTTACCTCCTATGAGGCACAGGTCGATTACTACACCAAGTACATCCGCTCCAACGCTGACTGGGAGTTTGTAGGTGTCTATACGGACGAAGGCATTTCCGCTTTGAATACGAAACACCGTGAGGGCTTCAACCGCATGATCGAGGATGCCCTTGCCGGGAAGATAGACCTCATCATCACGAAGAGCGTCAGCCGGTTCGCCCGCAACACCGTGGACAGTCTTTCCACCATCCGCAAGCTGAAGGATAACGGCATCGAGGTATATTTTGAAAAAGAGGCCATATGGTCGTTTGACGGCAAAGGCGAACTCCTCCTCACCATCATGAGCAGTCTTGCCCAGGAAGAGAGCCGGAGCATTTCGGACAACGTCACATGGGGACAGAGAAAACGCTTTGCTGACGGCAAGGTCAATATGGCATTCTCTTCCTTCCTCGGATACCGTAAGGGCGAGGACGGTACGCCGGAGATCGTGCCGGAAGAAGCGAAGATCGTGAAGCTGATATACAAGATGTTCCTTGACGGTAAAACGCTGAACGCCATCGCAAAGCATCTCACGGAGCAGGGCATCCCTACGCCGAGGAAGAAGGCGGTATGGCAGCCGACCACCGTGGAGAGCATTCTCACGAACGAAAAATACAAGGGTGACGCTGTGCTTCAGAAGTCCTTTACTGTAGATTTTCTCAATAAGAAGATGAAGGTCAACGAGGGTGAAGTGCCGCAGTACTATGTGACCGACAGTCATCCGGGGATCATAGACAAACACGAATGGGACTTGGTACAGGCTGAGATGGCAAAGCGTAAAGCCAAGGGTAAGCACCATAACAGCCTCAGTCCGTTCTCCTCAAAGATCATCTGCGGGGACTGCGGAGAATACTAGGGCAGTAAGGTCTGGCACAGCCCGGACAAGTACCGCCGGGTGATATGGCGGTGCAACGGAAAATACAAGGGTGAACAGAAATGCGGAACCTACCATTTACATGAAGAGGACATCAAGCGGCATTTCCTCTCTGCGGTTGGAAGGCTCATGGCAGACCGGGAACGGCTCCTCGATGACTGCGGCACCATGCGAGAAACACTTCTCTCTGCCGCCGATGAGATAGACCGTGAATGCGAAACGCTGACGGAAGAGATGGACACCGTTTCTGCTTTGACGGAGCGACTGATAGACGAGAATGCGTCCACGGCTATGAGTCAGGACGAGTACAGCAGAAGGTATGATGGCTTCTCGGAGCGGTATGACAAAGCGGAGAAACGCTGTGAGGCTCTCAAGCGGAGAAAGGTCACGCTCCAGTTCGAGGTTGACATGGTCGAATGCTTTATGACGGAAATACGGTTGATGCCGGAATTGCCGACGGGCTTTAGCGAGTCTCATTGGAATGCCCTCGTTGACCATGTGACCGTGTATGCCGATGACAGGATGGTATTCACCTTCAAGAACGGCAGCGAGATCACCGAAAACATCTGATCCCATAAAAAGCAAAAAGGCTCGGAGCGAAGATGCTCCGGGTCTTTGTCATTTACACGATATGCTCTTTTTACACGATAGCTTTTGCCGAAAGAGGCACGGAAGGGCAAAAGGGTCTGCCGAAAGTCCTCCATACCGGGGTCAGCAGAAGCAGTTTGCACCCTCTGCCATTTGAAACCGCTGAAACACAAAGGCTTTTCGGACATAAAAAACGATACGGTAATCGACACTATTGTATCAATTACCGTATCAGTTATGGAGCAGGCGATGGGAATCGAACCCACAACTGAGGCTTGGGAAGCCGCCATTTTACCACTAAACTACGCCTGCACAGCAGAAAGTATTATAGCACATACTTACACCGTTTGCAAGAGGTAATTTGTGATTGCGGAAAAATTGCAATAAAACGGTTGTCAGTGGGGTAAACTCTTGACGAAACAACGGTTTTTTGATACACTATGCACAGAGATTTACAAGGGAGGAACAGAGATGGGTTATTATGGAATAGACTGGACGTATATCGTGCTGGTGCTTCCGGCGATTATTTTCTCGCTGTGGGCGAGTGCTTCGGTGAATTCGACCTTTAAGAAATATTCCAATCAGCGTTCCCTTTGCGGAATGACGGGGGCGGATGCCGCTCGTCGGGTGTTGGATGCCAACGGACTGTATAACGTGCGGATTGAGCATATTTCCGGCGAACTGACCGATCACTATGACCCCAGTGCCAACGTCATTCGCCTGTCGGATGCGGTGTACGACAACCCGTCTACTGCCGCTATCGGTGTGGCGGCTCATGAAGCGGGTCACGCCATTCAGCACGCCGTTGGATATACGCCTATCAAAATTCGTACCGCTATTGTGCCGGTGACGAATATCGGGTCGAAGCTGTCTATTCCGTTGATTTTAATCGGTTTAGTGCTTGCCGCCGTCAGTGGTCTCGGCGATATCGGAATGATGCTCGCTTATGCGGGTGTGGCTTGTTTTTCGCTGTGTGTGATTTTTCAGCTCGTTACGCTGCCTACCGAGTTTAACGCTTCCAATCGGGCGTTGGCGGCAATCAAGGATTGCGGACTTTTGAACCGTGAGGAGCTTGCCGGCTCCAAAAAAGTGTTGCGTGCGGCGGCGATGACGTACGTGGCGGCACTGGCGGTATCGGTGATGCAGCTGCTTAGATTGATTATTATTGTGGGCGGTCGTCGTCGAAATTAAACCGCCCAGACAAAACGCTTGAAAAACAACAAATACCTTGAGGATAAAAATGATAAAAACAAATCGTTTGAACGTGTATGCGGCTTCGCAAGAACAGATGACAGCATTTATCGAGGCACAGTCTGTTGATGTTTTGAAGGCGGCGTATTCGGAAATGTTGAACGGGTGCTTAGAACATCCGAACCAATGGGAATGGTATGCCATTTGGATGTTGGAATTAAAAGACGGCACGCATATCGGAGAGATTTGTTTCAAGGGTGTTTCTGAAACGGGCATTGCAGAAATCGGATATGGTGTTGCAGAGGAGTATCAAGGCTGTGGATATGCAACGGAGGCGGTGATGGCTCTTGTGGAGTGGGCGTTAGAGCAACCCGGCGTTTCGTGTATTACGGCGGAGGTTTGCGAGACGAATGTTGCCTCTCAAAGAGTCCTCTATAAAGCGGGATTTACCCCGACCGGCGAAAGTGGAGAGGAAGGTCCTCTGTTCGCTTGCAGAAAAATAAAGGCTGATTTTTGATGTCAAAAAAACCCGTCGTTTGGCCGGGAGTTTTTAAGGAATGTATTCCTTAAAAACACGAGATTTTGGCGGTGAATATTGTCAAACCGCCCCGCTATACGTTAGTATAGTCGGGGCGGTTTTTCGCATTCCCCATCCGAAATCTGTGTTTTAAGGTGCTTCGCAGTTTCGTAGCCAATAAAAATTTTCGTTCTGGGAAGTTAAAAAAGCCCTTAAAGCTGACGCTTTAAGGGCTTTTGAAACAATGCAGACGGGAATTTTTAGGCGAGAAACAACACATTCCTTAAGAACTCCCGGCCTTTCGACGGTTTTTTTATATTATAACGGGTGTTTTAATCGGTAACAAAGTGAACCAAGTGGGCGATAGCGGGGATGCTTTCACCTTGTTGAGCGGAGGTGGGGGACATAAGAGCTCCCGTTCCCACAAAGAGCATATTGGACAGTTCGCCCCGTTCCATACGGTTGAGCAGATGACCGCATATTACCGCCGCCGAACAGCCGCATCCCGAGCCGCCGGCGTGCACGTCTTGCTGTTCTCGGTCGTAGAGGAGTAGCCCGCAATCGGTGTAGCGGTCGCCTAAGTCCAGCCCTTCCTTTTGAAGCAGTTTTCGCAAAAGAGCTCCGCCCACTGCCGACAAGTCTCCGGTAACGATTTGATCATAGTCGTTCGGTGAGGTGTTTGTGTCGGCGAAATACCGCAACAGTGTGTCGGCGGCGGCGGGTGCCATGGCGGCTCCCATATTGTTCATATCGGTGATGCCGAAATCGGTGATTCGTCCGATACAGCCGTCGGCAAGACGCACGCCTTTGCCGCCGCATCCGAGAACGGCTGCACCTGCCGCTGTGGCAGTCCACTGGGAGGTGAGCGTTCGTTGACCGCCGTATTCCAACGGAAAACGAAATTGCCGTTCGGCGGTGCAAAAATGGGAGGAGGTGACAGCCGCCGCCACATCCGCCGCTCCGCTGTCAAGAAACAGCGAGGCGACAAGTAGCGTTTGTGCCATGGTGGAGCAGGCACCGAATTGCCCAAAAAAGGGAAGAGTATACTGCCGAAGCCCAAATGTGGAGGCGATACATTGATTTAATAAATCCCCCGCAAACACGGCACGTACAGCAGAGGGGAATAGCCCCGTTTTGCGAAGTGCCGCCGCAAACGCTTCTGTAACAAGGCGACTTTCTGCTTTTTCCCACGTAGCTTCACCCGCCATATCGTCTGAAAACACTTTATCAAAACTGTCGGCAAGGGGGCCCTCGCTTTCTTTTTTTCCGGCAACTGCTGCGTGTCCCCACACTCGTGGGGCTCGCTCGAAAAGAATAGTGTCGTTTCCAAGTCTCGTAGCCATATACTGCCTCCTTTTTGATTTAGTATGCACATTTTTTTGCAAATTACCCATAGAACATAGGGAATATGTTGACACCTAAAGAAAAAAGCCGTATACTTATGTAGTATGTTATACCTATTCATTGAGGATTTGAGGGAGTTATATGAAACACTTGCGATTTTACAAAGCTTTTTCTATCGTGATAGCCCTGTGTTTAACGATACTTTTCTCTTTTTGTGTTGGTGCCGAAACGACAACCGCCGCTCAAGAGGAAATGCAAGCTCCGTCGTTTTCGCTGAAAAACAGCAAAAACGGTGTTGTCTTGACATGGAAAGCGGCGAGCGGGGCGAAGGGATATCGTGTATATCGCAAGACCGCCGGCGGCGAGTGGAAAGCGTTGTGCACCACCGCCGGCTTTTCCTATACCGACGATCTCGTTACCTCGGGTGAAAGCTATTGCTATATGGTGCGTGGAATGGATGCCAACCACACGCTAAGCCCCGCTGTTTCCAAAGGTGTGCGGTACATCGGGGCACCGGTATTGCGGCATGCGGATGCAGGAAATGACGGTGTAACCGTAAAATGGTCTGCCGTAAAAGGTGCTGCCTATTATCGGGTATTCTATAAAGTGACCGGTGGGTGGATTTCGTTAGGAGACACCGCCGGCACCGAATTTTTGGATAAAACCGCCAAGGTGGGGCAGTCGAGAGTGTATACCGTGCGTTGCGTTTCGGCGGACAAGGCGGTTTATACCGGCGATTTTTATGCAGAGGGAATTGTCGCCAAACGCTTGTCTGCTCCCGTGTTGACGCTTGAAAACAAAGCGGCGGGGATTACCGTTTCGTGGAAAGCGGTTGCCGGAGCAAAACGCTATCGTGTGTATCGCAAGGCCTCGAACGGGGCGTGGGTGACGCTTGCCAATACGAGCACTTGCACCTATGCCGACAAAACGCCGGCTTCCGGCGTGACCTATAGCTATGCGGTGCGATGCGTGAGCTCTGATGATTTCCAGTGGCAAAGCGGATTACAGCCCAAAGCCATTCGCTTTATTGCCGCACCGGTTATTCGCTATACCAACGATGTTACAAATGGCGTAGAGGTGGCGTGGAAACCGGTGACCGGAGCGGTCGCTTATCGTCTGTTTTATAAGACCGCCAACGGGTGGAAAAAGATTACCGATACTGCCGCTACAACGTATGTTGATTGTGGCGTCGGCAGAGGTGAGGGTCGCACCTACACCGTTCGGTGTATCACGAAAGACGGCAAGTCGTATGTCAGTAGTTTTCTTGCCGGCAAAACCGGATGGCGGCTGGAATCCCCTTGCGTTAGCTTCTATGCCACCAAAAGCGGTATAAACCTGACCTGGCCGAAGATTGCCCATGCGGGAGCGTATCGTGTCTATCGCTACCAAAACGGCGGCTGGACGAAGCTTGGCGATGCCGACAGCAACAGCTTTACGCTGAAGGTTTCCTCCGGTAGTCGTGTGACCGCTGCTGTACGCTGCCTTTCTGCGGATAAAAAAAGTCTGTATAGCAGTTTTACGCCGGTGATGGGGCAGTTTACCGCCTACTCCTACCGTTCGGCGGCAAGGACGATGGCGGGTTGTGGTTCTTTCTCGAAAACGGGAGGTATCACGTTTGCTCAACAGCAAGGAATTGAACGCTATCTCAACGCCTATTACAGTGCCCAGGGAAGCTTTACGGATGACACGACCGGCGTATTTTGCTCCCAAAAGATTATTGACCGGGAAAAAGCGATTTGGAACAGCGTGAGTGCGGTTCGCAAAAAGGCGTTTGAGGATTTAAGTATGACTCGTTATCGCTTTTCGGCAAGTGTTAGCAAGGTGAAAAAGATTTCCGACACGTGCGTGAAAGTGACGGCGTGGATTAACTGCAATCAGCAGTTCCGTGACATTCCGGTGTTGTCGCAGGTGTATAAGGACGAAAACTTCTTTACTCTGAAAAAATCTGCCGCCGGCAACTGGTTTGTCAGCGACCATGATGCGGATTGCAGCCCGTTTTATCATTTCCAATACGACGAGGCAACCAAGACCGACAAACAACTGCCTACGGCACTCGCCGCTTTGAATGCTCGCCAGAGCACGTGGAACAAAGCGACGGCAAGACCGTCGGCGACGGTTTTGTGTGACCACCCCTATAATCGTGCGGCGGCTTTGAACTATCTGCTTCAGTGGATTGACAAACGCAATCCCCAGTGGGGAAAATATGACCCTTACGGCGGTAACTGTATGAATTTTGCGTCCCAGGTGTTGATTGCCGGCGGAATGCGAGGAAACGGCGGTTGGTACTGGAACAGCCAGTGGAACAGCTCTGCCTCGTGGGTGTGTGTGGGTGATTTTGCGGATTATGCCGCTACCGCCTCAAGGCAACAGCTTTGTTGTAGCACCACCGCTAATTACTATACCGGCGACATAGGGGATCTTGTGCTGATTGGCATTTCCTCTCCCCGTAACCATGCGACGGTTATCAGCGGACTGGTGAAAAACAAAGATGGCCAGACGATTGACTATTTGTTGTCTTGCAACACCTCGGATTTGAAGAATTATCCTGCCTCCGCTTATCACTATACAAACCAGCATTTAATCCGTATTTACGGTTACGACAACTAATGGTTCTCTGTGTACCGTTTTCGGTGCACGCTCTCCTGTATACTCCATAGTAGAAAACACGAATGTGTATGAGAGAAAGGAGAGAACGGGATATGAAAGCCATTGTGATTGATATTTTCGGCGATGATGAGGATGATGCCGCCTAAATTTGATGTGATTGTTGAGCGTTTTGTTCCGACGGGCCACTACGATATTTTTGAAATCAATGGGGCGTTGTTTGCTTTTGACCAAGCCTTGCTTGGAGGATAATTTTAGGGAGGAACGACAATGAAAAAGAACTCTGTGCAATGGCTTTGTGTAACGGCGATTTCCACCGCTTTGTTCGTGGTGCTGACGCTTTGCTTGCAGGTGCCGATTTTTGAGAATTACTATCTCTGCCTCGGGTATCTGATTATGGCGGTGTGCCTCTATTCGTTTGGCATCACGTGCGGAACGTTTGTCGGATGTGCGGGCGTGATTTTGTACTGTCTGCTCACCAGCGGTTTGCGGGGAATGCCCGGCTGGGTGTTGGGAAACCTCGTTATCGGTGTGCTCGTCGGTCTTGCTTTTCACTACACAAAGAAGCTTGACAAAACTTGGCTTAAATCGGTTTTGAATTTTTGTGCCATCGCTCTGTCGGTGGCGTTGGGTATTCTTGTGGTGAAATCCTTTACCGAATGCTTGCTCTATTCTCAGCCGATGGTGATTCGCATGGGGAAAAACGTCTTTGCGTTTGTGGCGGATATTGTTGTGCTGGAAGCCGGTTTGCCACTGTGTATGCTGATGGACGGGAAAATCCGCTCCCTTTTTAAAATGAAATAAAAGGCCTTTAGGCGACCTTTTTCGATGGAATGTCCTTTATACTGTGATTGTAAGGTGAAAACCGAACAATCACAGTATTTTTTTAGAGAGGCACCTTTGACCACGTTGAGCTTACGGAATCGGTTGGCGTTTTTATCAAAAGAGGGAGACAATCCACAAAATAATCCCATAAACCACAGATGCCGAAATGCCGTAGACGAGCACCGGGCCCGCTACCGAAAACATTTTAGCCCCCATTCCGAGAACGTAGCCTTCGCTTTTAAATTCGACTGCGGGGGAGGCAATAGCGTTGGCAAAGCCGGTAATGGGCACAAAGGTGCCGGCACCGGCATGTTTGGCGATTTTGTCAAATACGTTGAGCCCCGTTAGCAATACGGCAAGAATAATTAAAAACAATGACCCGCAAAGCGAGGCGGTTTTGTCGGCAATTCCCGCCGCTTTTGCGAGCTCTGCTACCCCTTGACCGATTGCACAGATAAATCCGCCGGAAAGAAACGCTTTCAGACAATCGGTTACCGCTTTGGAGCGGGGAACGATTACGGTTGTCATTTTTTTATATTCATTGGCGGTCAGATGCACAAAATACCACTCCTTTTTTCGAGAGTATTGTGCGAAAAAAGTCCGAAATTATACATTTTTATGAAAAAACTTGAAAAATCCGAGCGGCGTGTGCTATACTGTCGATGAAATAAAACGGAGGAGGAACGAACGATGCTACTTGCTTTGGATTTGGGAAATACCAACATTACCGTCGGCGTATTTGACGGCGAAAAATTGTTGGTGGAATCCCGTATTGCCACCGACCACACCAAAATGCGTGACCAGTATGCGGTGGAGCTGTCGGATATTTTGGAGCTCTATCACGTGGATGCCTCCTCTTTTGACGGTGCGATTATGTGCTCCGTTGTGCCGAGCGTAGAGGCACGCCTGAAAGAAGCGGTTAAGGTTATTTGCGGTATTGACGTGCTGGTGGTTGCTCCCGGAGTAAAAACCGGTATGGCGGTGCGACTGGACAACCCCGCCCAGCTCGGTGCAGACCTTTTGGTCGGTGCGGTGGCAACGGTGGCACAGTACGGTGCCCCTGCGATTGTGTGGGATCTCGGTACGGCGACGACCATTTCCGCTGTCGGCAAAGAGGGGGATTTCCTCGGCGGCGTGATTATGGCAGGTGTCAACACCTCTTTGAACGCTTTGGTAGATAAAGCCTCTTTGCTCCCTCGCATTAAACTGGATGCTCCGCCTCACGTTATCGGCGGCAACACCGTCCACTCGATGCAATCCGGCATTATCTACGGTACGGCTTCGATGATTGACGAAATGTCCGACCGTGTGGAGGAGGAAATCGGTGCCCCTTGTAAGGTGGTTGTCACCGGCGGCCTTGCACACAGCATTGTGCCTTACTGCCGCCGTGAGATGATTTGCGACGATCGTTTGGTGCTAACCGGGCTTCGCCTTATCTACGAAAAAAACCGTTAAAATTCGCCTTGATAATGGCAGAACTACCCGAAGCGGAGTCAAAGCCTGCGTCACAAAAGGCGTGTTTTATAAAAATTTGCACTGTATCCTTTCTTGGAACAGTAGCAGGAGGTCTTGTTATGAAAACTGAAAATGTACGCAAAGGTCACAAAGAATCCTCTACCGTCCAGCTGGTAGTCATCTCTGTTTTGGTAGCATTGCTCATTTTGATGACGGTCACCGGTATTGGCTATATTCCCGTCGGGCCCTTTAAGCTGACGTTGCTCACGCTGCCGGTGGCAATCGGTGCGGCGGTATGCGGCGTAAAAGCGGGACTGGTGCTCGGAACCGTGTTTGGACTGACATCGTTTGCCACGGGATTATTCGGCATCGACGCTCTCGGTGCCTTGCTCATAAGCCTCGGATGGAAGCAGGCGTTGCTTTTGTTTGTCACCTGCGTGGTGCCGAGAATTGCCTGCGGTCTTTTGCCGGCATTGTTACATAAATGGCTTAAATCGAAAAACCAAACCGTCGCCGATGCGGTTTCCTGCTCGGCGGTGGCACTTATCAATACAGCGTTGTTCCTCGGGTTTTTCTGGGTATGCTTTTTGTCGGACTTGAAAAACGATCCCCAAGTGGTAAATCTGTTCGGCGGGGCGATAGAGTCCTTTGGTGCGTTGTTTGCGGTTTTTGCCGGATGGAACGCCCTTATCGAGGTTTTTATCAACTTAGTCCTCGGCACGGCGATTTGCAAAGCGTTACAGCCGGTTGCCCGTCGATTGAATATGGAAAACTAAAAAGAAACACAAAAAGAGCCTTGCATGAGTATGCAAGGCTCTTTTTTGTATGCAAAGGGGAGGGTTAATCTACAAGTTTCCTCTCGAGAACAATCTCGTCGTCGGTGGGAACGAATTGTTCGACAAGCGGCGTGTCGTATTGGCCTTCAAATTCGTTGAGGTTTAGCAATTCTTCGGGGACGGTATCGCTTTCTACCGGCAAGAACAGAAAGAAGTTTGTATATCTGTTCGAGTTTATGGTGGAGTGATCACGGTAGGCACTGACGCTGATATAGTCTTTGGTAATATCAAACTCGGCCGCACTGTGGTCGGCGATATACGAAACCGCATCGTTCCAGTACTTGACGAGCTTCGCTATGTCTTCCTCTGTCAGTGTAGCATGTGTACCGTCATCGTCAAACATAGGCGTGCGAGCGGTAAATGTGCCACGTTGTGCGTAGTTTCCGTCGTGAATGAAGGAAAGGTCGATGTTCCAGTTGTCATAGTTGAATGTGTCGAAGTCAAAATCCGCCGGAAGAGTCATTGTTTCTTTGAACTTTTTCGGGTCATTGTTGGCGGCAATCATCTTTTGCAAAAGCGTATAGGTCTTCGGCGTTAATTCGCCAATCGGAAGCGACATAAACAGATTTTTCCCGTTTTTCGGAATGTTGACGTACAACGTGCCGAAAGCGGGGTTGAAATCCTCGCCGTTTACACGGGCAACCCATTGGTCGGCATTGATCGTCCCAAGCTCTTTTTGCAACGAGAGGTAAAGCTCGTGACGTTGGTCGGCGGAAATCGTTTCAGCAGGGGCATTGCACGACAAATCGGTGGCGAAGTTGTCTTTCCACTCCGGCAACTGGATATAGATTCTTTGGTAATCGGGATGCGAGGTGAGGGCGGATTTCAGCGTGTCGAAGTCCTCGAGGTTGGGGAGAATGGGAACAAGTCGTGTTACCTTGTGGCCGTTTTGACACACAAATTTGATTTTTGCCCAATTATCGTTCGGGAAATAGATGTGGTGGTCGTCTTTCACGCCGTTAACGGCGTATTCGAGGCAACTGGTAGCGATGGTGATGCATTCTTTGTCGGTAATCGCTATGTCGCCCGTTTTTTTGGTGAAGTAATAGACGTCGTTTCCGCTGAAAACGTCCGAGCCGTCCAAGCTGTAATAATCACCCATACCCTCGATATAGATTTCTTTTACCTCATCCGCTTTGGGGATATCGTTGAGCAGCAGGGTATAGAATCCTCTGGAAAGCAGGGCCCCGCCGATACAAATGATGGCTACCAGTAAAAGCCCGGGGATGATTTTCACAATATACCGCACGGTGCGGGTGGACAAAAGCTCATACAGGAAATAGGCGATAATGGCACCGATATAGCCGATAACAAACAGAAGAACGCTGTCTGCACTCGTGGGCGGTTCGCTGAAAAGTAACAGTGTCAGCGGGAACGCAATGGCACACGTAACGGTAATGCGGTGCAGTGCCTGAATCTTGCGAGAGGGTGCGGGGTTGCCCGCCGCTTCACTGGGACGGCGTTTGAAAAGCACAAATCCAAGCACCAAATAGAGAATTGCCAATACGACCGTATAGAGAAGTGCCGCACCGTTAAAGGGGTACAACCCGTTGTCACTGCTTGCGAAGAACAGGTTAAAGAGCATATTGAACGGCCCGATGGGGAACGAAACCAGCGAAGCGGGAATGATGTCATAAGAGAACACGGCGTTGATGAGAAGCAGGAAAAAGCGGGGCAGGAAGAGAATAAGCAACGCCACGATGCCGTTGGAAAAGCCGGTGCCGGTGATGGTCATCGCCAAAAAGAAAGCGGACATCAAAAGCAGACCGATGACGATGGTGTTGAAAATGCCGGACAACACAAGCCCGATATCCACTGTCCACGCTTTGAAAAGGAACAAGCGGAAAAGCAATGCACCGCACAGCGTAGGAACAACTGCCATAATCACTATCCACGTGAATATAGCGGCTAAAAACGAGAGAGCCACGCATTGGCGGGGGTGGGGAATGGCGTGATAAAAGTCGCTTTGGTTACGCTTGTTTTGGAACTTAAACAATAGAAGGGTCATAATCGGGGCACAAAGCAAGCAGGTGGCAATCAGCAGGGGGTTTAAGTTGATGGGGTCAACCACGCTCTGGGTGATTCCGTTAATGCTGTCGTATTGCAGCATTTCGATACAGGAGCTGGCAAAGGAGAGACCCATCGTCACAAACATCAGCACCATCACCACAACGGCGAATACACGGATTTGGTGTAAGCCTTCACGATAAAGAGTAAAGGAGAAAAAACTGTTCTTTTTCATATTACTGTGCCTCCTTTTCGAGAACGTCCTGGAACGAATAACCGAGGTTTGCCATTTCAAAGGTGAAGACCTCTTCAAGGGTGAGCGGCAACACGTCGAGAAGAACGGGGTTCATCGCCTGCAAATGGGCGACAATCTCCTCTCGGTCGCCACGGATAATCAAGCTGAATACCGAGCCCACTTGCTTGCATTGGGCGACTTGGATACCGTCAAATACATCCGGAGCGGGGGGAGTGGAGAAAGCGATTTGAACCTTGAACAGCGAGGTTTTGAGGTTTTGTACATCGCTTTGCAGCACAAGACCGCCCAAGTGGAGCAATGCCAGCTGGTCGCACACATCCTCCAACTCACGCAGGGAGTGAGAGGTGATAATGGCGGTGGCTCCCCGTTCGGCAACATCGTTGTAGATAAGACCTTTTACAAGGCCACGCATTACGGGGTCGAGACCGTCAAAGGTTTCGTCAAAGAACAGATAGTCGGGGCGGCAGGATAACGCCAGAATAATCGCCGTTTGACGACGCATACCTTTGGAAAAATGCTGGATGGGTTTTTTCGGGTTTAAGCCGAACGATTGCAACAGATAGTTAAACCGTTCGTCATCAAAGGTGGGGTAAATGGATTTATACAAATCCCGCATACGGTAGATGGTCGCCCCCTGCAAAAAGTAGAGGTCGTCGGACACAAACGCAATGCGGGATTTGACGGCGGGGTTTTCAAACACGTCTTCACCGTCGATTTTTACGTTTCCGTGATCTCCACGGTATACGCCGGAAATCAGACGCAAAAAGGTGGATTTACCGGCACCGTTGGAGCCAACCATACCGTAAACACATCCGCTGGGGATGGTGCAGGTCACGTTGTCAAGGGCGGTGAAATCACTGAATTTTTTTGTTAAATTGGTGACTTCAATCATTCGTCACACTCTCCTTTCAAAGAAGCGGCAGAAAGCATTTTTATTCGTTCACATAGTTCCTCTTGGTTTACACCGGCAAGAATCAATTCACGCACCAGCGTATCAAACGCATTTAACTGGTTGCGTTTTGTTTTGCACAGTTGTTCACGGGCGTCGGGAGAAATGAAATTCCCTTTGCCGGGAGCGGCTTGGATAATACCACGGCGGTCCAACTCAATATACGCTTTTTGGATGGTGTTGGGGTTGATGGACAGCGTTACTGCCAGTGACCGCACCGAGGGCATTTGGTCGCCGGGTTTCATCGCTCCGGTTAACACCAGGGTTTCCGTTTGCTCCACAATCTGTTCGTATACCGGCTTGCGAGAGAGGGGTTCAATCCGAAACATAGTGCATCTCCTTTCACAAGTTTATAACTGTATTATGACAAATAGTACACCTATACAATACCATCTCCTTTACCGGTTGTCAAGGCTTTTTTTGCGAAAAAATAAAAAAAGAGGACTTGCCAAACGGGGAGGAATAGGGTATACTAAAAAAGTAGAAAAGAAAAAGGAGCGAGTGTAATGTCTATTTCTAAAGATATGTTTATCGGCGAAATTTTGGATGCGTACCCCGAAACCGCCCCCGGCTTTGTCGCTATGGGGATGCATTGCCTGCATTGTCCGTCTGCCCGTGGGGAGACGTTGGCTGAGGCGTGTGCTGTTCACGGGGTGGACGCAGACGAGATGCTGGAGAAATTGAAAGCCATGGTGAAATGAGAAAAGCGGGGTGAGGTCACTCACTCCGCTTTTTTAAGAGGAAAGGAGTGGTCGTGTGGCGACACTCGGAGAACGGCTGTCTTTGGTGGCATCGTTTGTGCGGCAAGGCTCACGTCTTGCGGATATCGGTACAGACCACGCCTATTTGCCGGTGGAGCTTGTGAAAAGCGGCAGATGCAAAAGTGCCCTTGCCTGCGATTTGCGAAAAGGGCCGCTGGAAAACGCCCGAGAACACGTGGAGCGGGCGGGACTTTTCGAAAAAATCGAATGTCGCCTCGGCGACGGATTATCCCCCGTAAAAGCGGGAGAAGCGGACGATATTGTGTTAGCGGGAATGGGCGGCGAGACGATTGTATCCATTCTTGCGGCGTGCCCGTTTATTCGTGATAACGCCTTGCGAATTATTGCCCAGCCGATGACGCATCCGGAGGATTTGCGTCGTTATTTTTCGGAAAACGGATTTGCTGTTCGCTGTGAGCAGGCGGTCTTAGAGGATAAAAAGCCCTATCTCGTGCTGTATGCGGAATATACGGGCGAGCGATCGTCTGCCGATGCGGTCGATTGTTATGTAGGAACGCTTGTTTCGTCAGAAGGGGCGAGAGAATACCAGAAAAAGAGATTGCTTGCTGTGAAAAAGCGGCTTGAAGGGTGTTATGCTGCCGGTATGGATGAAGAAGAGCAACACGTATTGCGGGAGATTGTTGCCCGCCTAAAGGAGGAATTGTGATGCCTACTGTGGACGAAATCTTAACGGTGCTCGATGAGATTGCCCCTCTTTCCACGGCGGAGGAATGGGATAACGCCGGTTTTCAGGTGGGGGATTTGGAAGCTCCTATTAAAAAAGCACTGGTTTGCCTTGATGTGACCGAGAGTGCCCTTGAAAAGGCTAAGGAAATCGGTGCCGACTTGATTATCAGTCATCATCCGTTGTTGTTTTCGCCTTTGTCCGATTTGCCGGCAGACCATTTGATTTATAAATTAGCGGTGGCGGGTATTTCGAACATTGCGATGCACACCAATTTGGATAAAGCGTGCGGCGGCGTCAACGATTGCCTCGCCGCCGTGCTCGGATTGACCGATTTGCACGAGGCGTATGGGCTCGGACGGGTCGGAACGCTAAACTGCCCGCTGTCACCCCACGATTTTGCTGTAAAGGTAAAAGACTTGCTTCATACAGCGGTTCGTGTAAAAGAGGGGAGCCGACCGGTGAAAACGGTTGGACTTCTCGGCGGTGCCGGCGGCGACGTGTTGGAGAGTGCAAAGGCAGCGGATGCCGATGCGTTTGTTACGGGAGAAATCAAGCATCATCAGTGGTTGGCGGCACCGGATATCACAGTGGTGGATGCCGGACACTACGCCACGGAAAACGTGGTAGTAGAGCCGCTTTGTGAAATGCTTAGGGAGCGTGTGACGGATGTGGAGTTTGTTCCGTTTCTCGCCGCTTCTCCGTACGAAACGGTTTAACTGTAAAGGGGATTCGCCTTACAACAAAAGGAGACAACCATGGCATTAGATGGAGCATTTTTGCGTGCCCTTTCGAGGGAGCTTTCTGAAAAACTAACCGATTCCCGTGTGGATAAAATCTACCAGCCCCAAAAAGAGGAGCTGGTGTTTTGTCTGCGTGGAAAAAACGGCGTGCAAAAATTGCTGTTTTCTGCGAGAGTGCAGTCTCCTCGAGTTCACCTTACCGAAAATGTGCCGGAAAATCCTGCCTCGCCGCCGATGCTTTGTATGCTTTTGCGAAAGCATTTGCAAGGAGCAAAGCTTGTGGCGGTGCGACAAATGGGGTTTGAGCGGGTGCTCTTTTTTGATTTTGCCACTCGCAACGAAATGGGCGACCCCGTTACGATGACGATGGCCTGCGAGATGATGGGACGCAACAGCAATCTTGTGCTGTTTCATGCGGAGTCGAAAAAAATCGTGGATGCGGTGCGTCGTGTGGATTTTGAAACGTCCGAAACCCGTCCGGTTCTGCCGGGGGCTTCCTATGTCCCGCCTCCGGTTATGGCGGGAAAGCTTGACGTCGGTGAGACACAGATGCCGGCGGTTATCGACCGCCTGAAGGCGATGTCCGACGGAGCGTTGTGTGATGTTCTGCTGTCGGCAACCCAAGGGCTTTCGCCGCTTCTTTGCCGTGAGGCGGCGGTGCAAGCCACCGGGAACGTGGATACGCCGGTGTCTTTTCTTACCGATGAACAGTGGGAAAAGCTTGCGGCGTTTCTTGAAAAGGTGCGAAATACCGCCCTTTTCGGCAATTCTCATCCCTATCTTTTGTATAAACCGGATGGGACACCGCTCGAATTTTCGTTTTTGCCGGTAACGCAATATGGCCTTTCGGCAACGGGACGGGAGCTTGCATCGTTGTCGGCGTTGCTGGATGGTTTTTATGCCGAACGGGATGAGGCGGAACGTCACCGTGTTGCTTCCCGTGATTTAACAAAGCTGTTGAACCAAAACCGGGAACGTATTGCCCGTAAAATTGCCCGTCAACGAGAGGAGCTTGCCGCCTCTGAAAAGCGGGAGGAAAAGCGGCTGTTCGGTGACCTTATCAACGCCAATTTGGGGAGTATTCCCAAAGGGGCATCGTCTGCCGAGGTTATCAACTATTATGACGAAGCGTGTGCCCCGATTCGCATTCCTCTTGATCCGGCAAAAAGTCCGGCACAAAACGCACAAAAATACTATAAAGATTACCGCAAGGCTCAGACTGCCGCCGTAATACTGCAAGAGCAGATTACGGCAGGAGAGGAAGAACAGCTTTACCTTGAAACGGTGGCGGATGCGTTGTCACGTGCCGCCTCCACAAGGGAAATCGCCGAACTGCGGGAGGAACTTTCGTCCGGCGGGTATATTCGCCTGCCTCGTTCCAAACAAAAATCGCCTGCTGCTTTGCCGCCGATGGAGTTTATCTCCTCTGACGGGTTTACGATTTACGTGGGACGCAACAATCGTCAAAACGACCTGCTTACCTTGAAAACCGCTCGAGGACGGGATGTGTGGCTTCATGTCAAAAACATTCCCGGCTCACACGTGATTGTTGTGTGCAACGGGCAACCGCTTCCCGACCGCACCGTAACCGAAGCGGCGACGTTGGCGGCGTTTTACTCCAAAGCACAAAAGAGTGCACAGGTGCCGGTGGACTTTACCGAAGTGCGTTATGTGCGAAAACCTGCGGGGGCAAAACCCGGTCGTGTGATTTACGACCACCAGCAGACCGTGTATGTGACACCGGACGAAAAAATCTCTGTAAAACTTCAAAAAACGCCTTGAATTTCGCCACAAGATGGTGTATACTATTGTGCGAAACATAACAACGGAGGGTATAAAACAATGATTGCTTTGGCTTGTGACCATGCCGCACTTGACATGAAACAAATGATTAAAAATCTGCTCAACGAAATGGGCCTTGAATACCACGATTATGGCACCTTTACCGAGGATAGCTGCGATTATCCGATTTTTGCCGCCCGTGCCGCCGGTGCGGTGGCAAACGGCGAATGTGACCGTGCGATTGTGATTTGCGGTACCGGTATCGGAATGTCTATCGCCGCCAACAAGGTGAAAGGCGTCCGCTGTGCTTTGTGCGGCGACGTGTATTCGGCGGAGATGACCCGCCGCCACAACGACAGTAATGTGTTGGCTCTCGGGGCTCGTGTGACCGGCATTGAGGTGGCTCGCCTTATCGCCAAAACCTGGCTCACCACCGAATTTGAGGGCGGCCGTCACGCCCGCCGTGTGGACCTTATCACCAAAATCGAAAACGGCGAAAATTTGGGATAATCAAACAGAAAAAACGAAGCCCCCGACCGTTCGGTCGGGGGCTTTTTTGATGGCTCACAAAAGTGGGGGTTAACCCTCGGCTTCTTTCCATCCAAATTCGGTGTTCGGCTCGGGAAGCGACAATGTGCTTGCGTCGACTTCCACGAGTTTGCCTTCCCAGAAGGTTTTGTTCAAATCATAGACGATGATTCCGTCCGACCCGATAATACGCAAATATCGCTCCGGGCTTTCGGAGGAGATGGTGGCATGGAATTGCTTCAGTTCTTTGGTCAACTCGTTATGACGAGGAACGGGGAATAAGCTGACATCATGCACGTCGCTGAAATCGTCGATGCCCTGATCTTGCCAATGCATCACGCTGATTCCCGTCGAATCGGTGAAAGTCAACTCAACACAGCCATAGCATACATATAAGCCGTGGCACCCCTTGTCACCGACAAAGGAATCGGGGGCATCCGGATTGACCACAGGCTCGCCGTTGCACATCAGCCGGTGGGTCGCTTCGTCAATTACCACGGTATCGGTTGTGGCAAACTCGATGCGTTTTTGGTCGCCCCATTCGGGATAGCAATAATGTGCCACAATCATATTCTGCTCTTTTACAGCCTTAACGGTGACGTCCTCTAATGCGGCGGGCGTGTCGCCGATAAGGTCGGCTTCGGCTTTACTAATGGCATAGCGAGCATACGTTCCGATAGATATCGCCGCCACAAGGGTAACGCAAGCCGCCACAATCGCCACCCGTTTGGTGATGAAACGGCGTACTTTACGGAACGGTTTCGCCGGAGTACTGTCGCCGGTTTCTGCGGGAGTAATCACCATAGAGGCGGATTCATACGCCTTACGGCAAGAATCGCATTCGTCGAGATGCTCGTTGACAGCGGCGGCGGTTTCGGGGCTGCATAATTTGTCCGTATAAAGAGGGAGAAGGTCTTTGACAATCGCACAATTCAGTTTCATAGAATCGCATCCTTTCGTAAGAGTTCAATGAGTTTTTCTTTTGCTCGGAAGAAGGTTACACGTGCCCAATTCTCGTTTTTTTCGAAAATTTTGCCAATTTCCGAATATCCGAGTTCACCCATCACACGCAGGGAGAACACCTCTTTGTAGGGTTCGGGCAAAGAGTGCAATGCGGTGTGAATTTTTACCGCCGTATCCCGGTCTGCCAAGGCATCCTCAATGGAAAACGGGCTTTGAATGTCCGTATCGGTTAAGGAACGGTTGCGGTTTTCCCGCTTTTTGGTTGCATTGACGAAGCAGTTGTGGGCAATGGCACAAAGCCAGGTATCCACGGCACAGTTTCCTTTGAAGGAAGTGGATTTTTCAATGGCTTTCAAAAATGCGTCTTGCGTCAAATCCTCAGCCATCATCGGGTTACCGCAAAGTCTCAACAGATACCGATAGACTTTGCCGGAATATTGTTGGTATAGTTCGTTTGCCGATTGCATAGTGTTCTCACCACCCTTCTGTTTGTTAGACAACTGTAGTGTGCCATTCATTACAAAAAAACACCCCCTCTTTTTTGAGAGGGGATGTTTTGCTCAAAACAGTCCTAAACTAAAATGAAAACTACCGCCGAGGTCGGGGAAATCGACGCCGCACCCGTTGATTGCAAATACCATCAGCAGAATAACGGCCACACCGCCAAGAAACACTTTCCAGTAAAAGGCGGCTTTGCTCGGTTTCTTTTTCATTCTTGCATCTCCTTATATTCTCGTTTTAGGCGGAAATCGGCTCAGCCTTAATTTTAATGATGAACGATGCATCGTAGGAGACGGTTTGTTCGCCACTGGGGGAGACAATCGTTTCTATGGCGGCACCGTCCTTAGCGGAGATTTTCACCAGCTGAAAGCTTACGTGGTTCCACGGAGGGGCAAGATTGGACAAATCGTACCGCAGATAAACGGAATTGTCGGACAGCCTTTCTAAAGCCGCCAGCGTTTCAATATGGGTGTCGGTGATGTGGGGGATGAGCAGTAAGGCGTTTTCGGCGAAGAATTCGTCCGTGTACTTGGTTTCGTCCAGTTTGTCTTGGTTCGAATAGGTGTTGAGAAGTGTCACGTCTGCGTTTTTACGCACCAGGAAGGGGCGTTTCATCAATGTGTTGAAGACGACATCATTGATATAGCCGAAGCCCACGTCTTCCAGCATTTCGTACGGAACCTCGTCCTCGCCGGCATCCTTGTCGTAGGCAATTCGCAGGCGAAGTGCCAATACGTCTTTCATATTCACGGCATCGTCCCGTGTCATATCCGCACCGACAAGGTCAATTTCTACCGGCAAGTCGGCGAGGTATTTGCGAACGGTCAACACGTCTTTCATATTGATAACGCCGTCGCCGTTGGCGTCACCGACAAGCACCGTTGCACGAGGATCGGTGGCGGTGGGTTCTGCTTCGGTGGCAGTGGGTTCCGCTTCAGTGGCGGTAACGGGTGCATTAAGCATTTGCTCGTCCTGCTCTTTGGTTGCGGCGGCAAGAGAACTTACGCACACGAGCGATACCAAAATGCAGGCAACCGTAACCACGGAAAAAAGATTTTTCATAAATATCACTCCTTATATCGTGTCGAGTTACACATACATATCCGCAAAATACTGGCGAAGCATTAAGACGTCTTTCGTATCGTACGAGCCGTCGTTGTTGCAGTCGGCACCGCCTTTTAATCCGCTTGCGACGCCCAACGCAATGGCTTTTCGCAACGCCAACACATCTTTCAGGTTCCGCTCGCCGTCATCGTTCGCATCTCCACGGCGGGTTAAAACCTCGTGCGTTTCGCCGGTGTCTAACAGATGGCACTCGAATTTGTGGGAAATCGCAAACTGTTCGGCATAAGAGCCGGAGTAGCAATGGATGCGAATATCCGAGAACAGCGAGAACGTGTGCTCGCCGATTTCGGTTACCGAATTGGGGATATACACGTCTTTCACCTTGCGTTCAAAGAAAAACAGATAGTCACCGAGATTGGGCACACCGTCTAAGAATAAGACACGGCCGGTGGGGAAGTTGTTGGTCGTTCTGGGCCCAAAGCAATCGGGGATGGAATCGATGTCGTTTTTAAAATCCGCCATGCGGTCTTGATCTCCGAGCCAACGGAAAATCTCGTACCGTTCGTTGGCGTGATGGTAACAGTTGATGCCCGGATAGCTTCCTTCCAGACCGGGACTGATGCACATACAGGAAACGCTCAACAGAAACGGATTGTCTCGGTTATGGTAGGTATAGTAGTCGAAGAAATCGTGAGAGAACCAGTCTAATTTCACCGTGTTTTGGTCTTTGGCAAGAGCTTTGATTTTTTCTGTCGTGGCATCCACGATAAATACCGGGTTATAATCGGTTCGAGCGACCACTTGCTCTTCGTCAATGTTGTAGTCAGACAGATAACGGTCGGTTCTTGCTTTATACGTTTCGACTTTCAAATCGTATTGCACAACTCCCAACGCACTGTCGATGATGAAATCCTTAGGTTCGACGTTTTCCCAGCCTTTCAGATAGCCTCCCAGGCTACGCTCCACAAGAGGGGCAAATTCCGGAAAACCGCCTTGAACCATTTTTTCACGAATGGTGTCATACGGAATCGGCTCATGGTTAAAATAGGCTTCGGTCGTGAACGGGGTAATCTCGTCCATTACCTTTTGGATGTCCTCGTCGGTGATTTCCGTATACCACACATAGGTGGGAATGATATCGCTTTCGCCGCTTTTGTCCATTTGCTCTTGTAAGGCCGGGGAGATGACGCTGTTGCCATCGTTGCCCACGGCAAAAACGGTCAGCGGAAATGCACTAAATAGCAGGCAAATCGTTGTAAGTACACAAAACAGTTTTTTCATAAAAACTCCTCCTTTTGGTTACCCGCCTTTGTGGGTTTCATTATCATAACGCCCTAAGAGTACATTGTATTGGAAAAATCAGTAATTTTTTTGGTCAGTTTTTCCTCACACGTCATAGCGGCCATAGAGTGCGTGGGAGTAACCCATATATTCTCCGGTTTCGTAATTCACTATCGGCGTTCTGCGTACCTCGTACAATGTGTGGAATGTGCCAAGCTCGGACAGCGGCAACGAGATAAGAAGTGCATCCTGCACTTCCCACGGGGAAACCGCCCAGTTGTTGTTTGTGTGGATGACAAGTGAGCCGGCCTCGCCTTTGAATACGCCGGAAACGGGGTTTTCAAGGTCGATATAGCCGTTTGCTACTTGTAATACCACCAAGAATCTCTCGGCAAAAAAGGCGTCGTCGTAGGTGTTTTTGGGGTAAACGGGTGCGGACGTGCCTGTTGAGAAGTTGTAATGACTGGATTTGGCAAACAAGGCCTCCACATCCGCCGGCGAGCGTAAAATGGCGGCTTCGGGGAAGGCGGAATTACCGTCTCCGCCGAAGACGTTGTGTACCCGTTCCTCCAGCGTATAGGCAAGCGGGTTTTGCTCGCTGTAAACGTTGCCGTAAGCGATGATTTGACGAAGCACCAACACGTCTTTCATGTTGACTTGGCCGTCGATGTTTGCATCGGCATTCGCCTCGTTAACGGTAACAATCTTCTTCGGGTGTTCGGGATGGTGATCCCAAAAAATCCACACGTTTTCCGATTCAATAAAGTTGATATGTCCACAGAGTATCGACCTAAGTGTCAGCACGTCTTTTGTGTTGATATCACCGTCGCCGTTCGCATCGCCGTAAAGCACCGGCGTGACCGGCTCGGCGTTTGTGGCGGTGGGCTCAATCACTTTGGTTTCCGTCTCCGCAGGCTCAATCACTTCCGATTCCGTATACAAATCGACCGTGATTACGATGTCGTTTTCGGTGAATTTTTCGATTTCGCCCACGGTAGCTTTGACAACCATCGACGGGGCGGCCTTGCTTTTGAACAAGATTTGTTCCCCTTTAATGCCGAGAGCGGTAATCAGTGCGTCCGCTTTTTTCTCGGTGGCATTAAACGACAAATACCGCTCGGTCATAATATTGACCTCGGTGATTTTCCACTCGTTCGAGCGGTCGGCGTTTTCGTTCAAGATGCTCTCAATTTGAGCAAGTGCACCCTCTTTGAGTTCCCCGAGACCGGCTTTGTCAAGAATGTCGCCGAGAGTGTCGTAAGGAATGGAAACCTTGTCTGCCAACGCCTCGGCAACACGAGCGGCGATTTCACTCGCCACCTGTTGCATATCCGTAACATCCTCATACCAAAGCCATGCTGTCAACACGTCATTTTCGCCGCTTTGCTCAATGGTGGCAAGCAGCTCCGGCGTGACCTTGTCCTTGTTTCCGTTAAATTCGGCGGCAGAAGCACTCATCGACCCGACGGCAACCAGCATCGCCAGCATACAGATGACGGTCAGCATACAAAACAGCTTTTTCATAAAATTCCTCCTTTTTTGTTGAAGAAAAGATAAATGCGATATAACCACCGATATCAGTATAGCATGGCGAGCAAAAATTGTCAACAATATATTTCAGCGAATAGTATTGACATAACAACACAAAGATGATATGCTTTGCCCGTAAAGGTTGTGATAGTGTGCGTGTTTCAGACAACTTAAAACGAGGCTCGGTAGATGTCCTGCTTCTTACGCTTTTGAAAGAAGAGGATATGTACGGTTACCAGATTTCGCAAGAGCTTTCGAAACGGAGCGAGGGGCGATACAAGCTTCTTGAAAGTTCTATGTATCCTATTTTATACCGTATGGTGGACAAGGGTCTTATCAGCGAACGCCGAGAGCAAGTGGGCAAACGGAAAATTCGTGTGTATTATCATTTAGAGGATGCCGGACGCACGTATTTAGAAGAAGCCCTTGCGGAATACTTTTCTACAATGGGTGGCGTTCTTCAAATATTAGGAAAGAGGATTGTGGACAATGAACAATAACGATAAGGTCGCAAGACGCTATTTGAAAAAAGTAAAAAAATCCCTCGTCTGCCCAAGACTTTTGCGTAAACGCTCGCTCGACGACTTGAAAGACTCGCTGGATGTGTTTTTGGAGGATCATCCCGCCGCTTCGGAAGCGGAAATCGTGGAGCAGTTCGGTACGCCGGAGGAATTTGCCAACGCTTTTCTCGCTTCGCTGGATGAGAGCGAACTGAAAAAGCAGTTAAAACGAAGCCGCTATGTGTGGATTGTTGTGGTCGCCACGTGTGTGATTGCTTTGATTGCCGTGGTGGTGTCGCTTATGATTATGATTATAGACAACAAAAAACACCAAGTTTTTTACATTACCGAAACCATTGGCGAGGATTCTGTGCCGATTGATTACAGTACCGTGAGCGGTGTTTACTTTAGTGAGTAATTTGTGCCGCTGTGAGGTTAACAAAAAAAGACCCCGGGGGCGGGGCACTATCCCTATCTTGCACCGCCCAAGGGTCTTTTTTTATTATCCGATTTTATCAATGATATCCGCTAAATATTTGCGAAGCGTCAACACGTCTTTCATATTGACAACGTCGTCGCTATTGGTGTCGCCTGCCACAAGGTCAATGTTTACCGGCGTGTCCGATAAATACTTTCGCATCGTCAACACGTCTTTGAGATTGACCGCACCGTCGGCATTGGCGTCACCGAGCAGAACGGTCGGTTTTGACGGAGATGTGGGGGACGGCGGGGCTAATTCCGAGCTTGTTAGTGCATCTACCCATGCAAGCTCGAGCTCGGGATAGTGGGCGTACAAAATGGTCTCTAAATTCGCCATATATCCCATAATGACGCTCAGCGAGTCGGGGAAAGGATTGTTGATAAGAAGTGCCAGCAGATTGCCGTTTTCGCCGAGAGCCGATACAATGAGGTTGCACAAATCCCGCTCGCTGTTGGTGGCATACGAGGCGTGGTCGCCGAAGGTGGCGGCAAGGTCGTTAATAAACGAGATGTTTTTGCTGGTTTGGTTTTCAATGGTGGATGAGCGAACTGAGGCGGTTTCCTCGGCGTTGCCAACGCCGGCGGCAGTAAGGATTTTTTTGAATTCCTTAACCTCACGGGCTTTTAATGCCGCATAGTCCTCACAGCTTTCGTCGTCCGGAAGCGGACAGTCGACACCGTAGCGGACATAGCCCCATTCGGCCGGCGGGATTTGGGTGACTAAATCGGTGGGGTTTACAATGTTAAAGATGTTTTTGTCGCCGTCAAAGCCCGGCTCGTCGGTGGTGACGGTGCGGGGGCTTTCGAAGGTATAGGCAAACACATCGTCCGGCAATGCCGAAAGCGTTCCGTCGAGAATGGCGGTGTTCAGGTTGTGGGCGGTAACGTTGGCAACAGCGGCACCACGGCTGAATCCGGTAATCCAAAATTTCACACGGGTGTCGGCAGGGATTTGGGACTCTATATATTCCATTATGCCGTCCGTCACCTGTTTGGCGGATTTCTCAAAGCCACGATGCCGAGAACCGTCACCTATTTCAAAGTTGCTGCCCCATTCGTCGGCATATCCGTTTCCACGCACGGCGACGGCGATAAGCGTATAGTCGCCCTCTTTGTCTGTGGCATTCTTACTGCCGATAGCGTAACCGATGGTGGTGGTGCCGGCATCGTAGTCGAAAGCCGGGGTGGGGTAGTGGATAGAGGTGTCGGTATAGGCAAATCCCAAGGTGTTAAACAGGGATATAACGTTTTCCGGCGTTCCTTTTGCCGCCGCCATGGCAAATCGAAGCGACGTTTGCATCAGTTGGTGGTGATAAATGGTGCCCGTTTCAAAAGCGGCTTCGTCATACGAAAGCGTATAGGTGGCATCTTTTTCGGTAACGTTGTTGTAGTAGACAAAGCTTCTTTCGATTTCCGGCGATTCCGCCGTGGCGGGAATGGCCATAATCATCGTAAGCATTGCCACGGTCAGCAGGATGGGGAGTAGTCGTTTCATAGCGTTTCTCCTTTATAATGGATTATTTTACCCCTTTATAATACGAAAAGAGCGGGAGGTTGTCAAGATGCAAAGAGGGGAGCCAAGTCGAAAGCCTTATATGCTTCTAAAAATAGCAAGCGGCTAAAAAAGGAAATGGCGAATAAAACCATCACCGCCCCACTCAAACGAGTGGGGCGGTGATGGAATTAATCTTAGGTGCCAAGATTGGTGATGATAGATGCTAGGAATTTTCGAAGCAATAGAACATCTTTCATATTAATATAACCGTCTTGGTTCACGTCGGAGTTGTTTAAATTAATCGCTATGTCAAACCCGGCGATGTTTTTTCGAATTGCTAGCACATCTTTCATGTTGACTACACCATCGTTGTTTGCATCACCAAGATAAGAAATTGTTGGATTTGACGGTTCAACCTTTGTTGGTGGAGTTTTGGTGGTAGTGGGGGTGACATTATTTGTTGCCGTTTTGTTTGGTTTATCAGAATTTGAACGAATTTCCTTAGTGCCATCCGAATAAATTATCACATAATCTCCGTCATCATTGGTATAGACATCTATTACCGTTTTTCCAATGTGTTCGGTCGCAGTGGGCTCGGGCTCGGTTGCGGTAGGCTCGGGTTCAGCTGCGGTGGGCTCGGGCTCGGCTGCGGTGGGCTTGGGCTGGATAGGGGCATCGGGCTCCAATATGTAGATGATTGAGTTGAAGTGATTTGAGCCTATCCATTCTCCGGTCTCGTAATCTTCCCATATTCCGGCGTTATCCAAAAGACAATCTAGTTTTTCAAACGCAGCTATAGTTTCTTCACTTTGTGTTGCAATAACATCAAATTTAAGTTTTACGAGGCAATCAAAATCGTCGGTTGTTTTTGGAAAATCTTCTACGTCAATATATACTGTGGAATAGTTTATCGAGTGGGAGGTTACAACGAAATCGTTTTCGGTGACATTAATGTTATTGCTATCGCTTGAGTAACCAATAAATTTTAGTACGGACGGGTTATATAGATAGTAAAATCCTCCGGTGCACCTCTCGTATGTGTGGATATAGATGGGGATTTCGATCCGTTCACCACAAAAACCAATAAGGGGATCTGTCCATAGTTCAACCGGAATATATCGCATTTGTGTCTCTTTTACAAAAGACCCATATTCATTATAGGACTCAAAATGCAATCGGTACGTTCCGCTTCCGATTGATGAAACGTTATAGACTTTTGTGTTACTTCCTTCGCCGGCAAAAAAAGTATCCGAGAAAACAAGTGATTCGCCATGTTCATTTGCTGGCGTATAATAAATGTTCAGTGTTGTATATTCGGCATCTACCGTTTCCGGGTCTTTGAGGGTTAATGTGATTTCATCAAGAGCTGTTCTTTCTAATGATTTTATTCCGATCCCGGAGGGCTTTGTATGAACTCTATAGGAAAAGACGCTTATTCCAAAACAGGTAGAAGCGGGACCCATATTTATATCGTAAGAGATGCTGTATCCCATTTCCCATTCTTGATTTATGCTGTTATCGAACCGAAATACATATTCTGTGATATTTCCAGAATGTTCTACATAATACAGATTATCATCTATATATCTGTTTTCATCAACGTTATAACAATTGAAGGTGACATTCGTGACATCCGCATACGGGCTTTTGGTTACGCAAGTCACAATATGTAGATATTTTTCATCGTCACTTAAATATGCAGTATGGTCAACTTCTTCGTTATCGGGATCGAAACTATTTAAACAAGATGAACACGTACTCACAAAACTAATTTTTTGGTCGTTATAATAGTACTTTCCACAACTGCATTTGTAGATGGCTCGGTGAGGGTGAGCGGATTCGTATCCGCTGAAAGTGAAATTACAGACATGAGGCGGATTACAGGTTAAACACGAAGAATCGTAGTTTGTTGTGCTATCAAAATATCCGTCACCGCAGGAACATGCATAATATTTGTGATGGGGATGCTCAGATGAGGTGTATCTATACTCATAGGTGTGCTTGTGGGTTGGATTGGTAGGGGAAAGAGTATAATAGAATAAGTTATCTCTCGGGTTATATCTGCTACTGGGGCTGCTGCTGGTTCGTGTTTCAAAATGCAGGTGCGGTCCCGTGGCTGCACCTGTTTGTCCAATCAACGCAATTACTTGTCCCACAGACACGCTTTGTCCAACAGAAACATTGATTTTAGAAGCGTGGGCGTAGTTTGTATATATTTTCAATGCAGGATGATAAATGACTACTTGGTTTCCGTACGAAGCATCTTCGGCGGCAAAGCCTGCTTTTACTACAGTGCCATCTGCAGCAGCATAAATTGGGTCACCTGATTTTCCGGCAATGTCGAGTCCCTTATGTGTTTTCGTTTCTCCGGTGGTGGGATCCTTTCTTGGACCATATTCAGAATTGACTTTCTGTGAATTTGCCGGCCAAAAAAGCGAAACAGATGTTGCAGATACGGGCAGATATATTGTGCAGATGATTGTTGTCACTGTTGCAATGGAAAGAAGAATTGATAGTGCTTTTTTCATAGTAAATCCTCCAGAATGTATCGGGGTGTGTAAATATTATACGCTATGGTGATTTGCTTTGTCAAGTTATCCCAAAAAAGCTCCGACAATCGTCGGAGCTTTTGATTATATGGTGTATTTTTCATATCGTTTTAATGAGACATACAGCGTGGGCGGCAATGCCAAAGCCGTCGCCGGTGAAGCCGAGCCCTTCCTCGGTGGTGGCTTTTACGCTCATCTGTGATACATCCACCGCACAGGCGGCGGCAAGGTTTTTTCGCATTTCGTCGATGTACGGTGCCAGTTTTGGCCGTTGGCATAACACCGTGGCATCCACATTTTCCACACGATATCCCGCTTTGTTCAGTCGGTCGGAAACCTCCGCCAACAGTTTTAAACTATCTGCTCCTAAAAAGCGATCGTCCGTATCCGGGAACAAATGACCGATGTCACCCATTGCCGCCGCACCGAGCAAGGCGTCTGCCACTGCATGAGCCAGCACGTCCGCATCGGAATGGCCTAAAAGTCCTTTTTCAAAGGGAATTTCCACGCCGCCCAAAATGAGCCGGCGTCCCTCCACCAAGCGGTGAACATCGTAACCGTGACCGATTCGCATTCTCTCGCCCTCTTTCATTCGTTTTTGGCAGCTTTATCAATTACCTTTTGTTTTCGTCCGGGAAGAGAGGCCCACAGAATAATGGCCACCTGTGCCGGAATACCCAGCAAGAAGATTACCCAGTTGTTGCCGAACGAGAAAAATCCCGTAACAAAAACAGACAATAACAATCCCCACATCACGCAAGAAAGGAAAATAAACGTGGTGCGGCGAGAAAACCAAACTGCACTGAACACCATGAGGACGGCACAAGAAATCGGGAAAGCATAGATGAACACGGTCCACATGGCGGAAACCATTTCTTTCGTTTGTGTTTGGTCGTTAACAAACACAGCGGTGGCAATCAACCAAATGACGACCGCCACTAACGCTGAAATAATTTGACGGCTTTGTTTTTTTTGGCGGTTCTCTTGACGAATGGCTTCCTCTTCGGCGGAATGATCCTCTTTAAGGAGATAATCAACCGTTACACCGAATAAATCCGCAATATCTTTCAGCACGGCGATGTCGGGGATCGAATCGCCACGTTCCCATTTGGAAACTGCCTTGTCGGAATAATTTAATTGTTCGGCAAGGTCTAATTGGGTCATGCCGGCACGTTTACGAAGAAAAACGATGTTTTGGGCAATGATTTGTTTTAACATTCCAAAGTCCTCCGTTTTGTATTTCGAAAAAGTAATTTTTACAGTGATTTTTGAATATCCAACACCGTTTTTGCTGTTGTTTGACGGCTGATTTTTGGGTTTTTTCGCAAAAAATTCGTAAAGGATTTCAGCTTTACGCAAATTTTTTTGGAGAGAAAAACAGAAAGAATTCTCAAAAATCAAACTGTACAATTTTTCATTACAAATGAATTTTACCACAAAAACCACCAAAAATCAAGGCTTTTTTGAAAATTCTACTATGGGGAGAGTTGATTTTTTGCAACTCTACCGGTGAAAAACAACATAGAGAGTAAAAAGTAGTTACTGTAGGGTGACTTTTTTCGAGGCGGGTGTATAATAAACACGAAAAGGAAAGGCACCACCCGATTGAAAAGGCGGGTGGCGACCGAAAGGGAAAAAACAAAAAAGAGCACTCCGCTTTGGAGTGCTCTTTTTTGTTGCCGAATTTTTCTGAGTTTTGTTGTATGAGATTTGTTGTGTGAGATTTGTTGTGTGAGCATCGTTGTGTGAGCTTTATTGTATAAGTTCTGTGTTTACGGTGGTGTGTAACATACGCAAAAAAGTCCGGCGTTACGCCGGACTTCAAATTATTTTTTATCATTCACCGGTATATTTGACGAATCCCGTTGTCAAATCGACGCCGCAGGGCGGAAGCTTTGGCAAAAATAAACCGTACAAATCGGTGGCTTTGCACTCAAAATCCCAGAACGCTTTGGCATCGTCCTCCAACTGGTCGGCTTGCCCCTTTCGGGTGAGCAAGGGCAGGGAACACCCGTTGGCCTTAGCGGCACGAAGCACGTCATAACCGGCCTCGGTGGCACCGAGTACACGGAGATAGGGCGGTGTTTTTGGAATTTGGTCAGTGGTGAGCCCCAAAAAGGCCGCCATCAACAGCCGCTTTAGGCGGGTGAGAGGATACCGGCGGGTTTTGACAAGGGCGAAAAATTCCTCAATGCCGGTGGCTTGTTGTGCGGCGGAGAACAAGCGGTTTTCAAGCCCCTCGGATACGCCGGGAAGTGCCGCAAAATCAGAAAGAGACATCTGTCGCAGGCGATAAAGCAGAGCGGCCTCGCCTTGTTTGCTGTCGGCGGGGCATTGTCCGGCGGCTCCCGCCGCCGAAAGGATATCTCGCCCGGTGGCGGGCATAAAGGGGAGAGCGTTTATCAGGCGATTTTCGGCGATTAGGGTGCGAAGATAGCTTGCAGAGGCGATATCGCCGAGAGGAGCGGCGGCATCATGTTCAACGCCGACACGCTTAACGGTCGCCACATTCATAGAACTGTTGAGATTGTCGAGGGCGTGGAGGTACTCAAGCCCCAACGTGTTGTTGGGGGAGGAAAGCAGGTCGCCGGCGGCGGCACCGGCAGTTTCTGCCAATGCTTTTTGGCGGGCTTCCGCAAAGGAGATGCCGCCATCTAAATGGTAACGCAAAAGCGTTTCACACGCCTCTGTTTGCAGGACTTTGGCGGCTTTTTTCAAAGCGGCAATATCGCCGCATTCACTGCCGAAAGCAAGTGTATCCACGCAGTTAAGAGCGTTGAGCAAATAGACACCGGCGTGAGCAAATCCCTCCGCTGAGGAAAGGGCATAGGGCGTGGGAAGTTCTATCACCACATCGGCACCGCAGGCAAGAGCCGTTTTTGCCCGTTCGAGTTTCGGGAGCAAGGCAGGCTCGCCCCGCTGGACAAAGTCGCCACTCATCACCGCTACCACGTGGGTGGCACCGACGCCGTCAGGGCTTTTCAGTTGTTTAAGAAAGTGGACGTGTCCGTTGTGAAGCGGATTAAATTCCGCCACAATACCGCAAACTTTCATATTCCTCACCTTTTATTAAAATAATTATTGAAATGTGGGAAAATGTGGAGTATAATCATAGTATACCAAAAAAATAAGGTAATGACAAGAGGAGATTATGCTATGAAAATTTTAGTTATCAACGCAGGCAGTTCGTCCCTCAAATATCAGCTGATTGATATGGACGGCGAAAAAATGCTTGCCAAAGGTCTTTGCGGTCGTATTGGCATTGACGGTGGTTATTTTGACCACAAAACCGCCGGCGGCTATTCCACCCACTACAATGTGGATATGAAAGACCACACCGCCGCTTTTGCCGAGGTGAAAAAAGCGTTGACCGAGGGTGAGGGCAAGGTGATTGACAGCTTCTCGGAGGTTGCCGCTATCGGCCATCGTATCGTTCAAGGCGGTGCTATTTTCGATAAATCCGTGTTGGTGGACGAAAAGGTTATTGAGGATATTGAATCGCTCATTCCGTTGGCTCCGCTTCACAATGCCGCTCACGTGCAGGGCATTCGTGCCGCTATTGAGACGTTTGGCAAGGAAGTGCCGGAAGTGGTGGTGTTTGACACCTCTTTCCACGCCACCATGCCGCCGAAAGCGTATTTGTGGGCTTTGCCGTATGAGTATTATGAGAAGTATGCGGTGCGTCGCTATGGCTTCCACGGCACGTCCCACCGCTTTGTGAGCAAACGCTGTGCGGAATTGCTCGGCAAACCGGATGCTGAAGGCACCAAAATTATTACCTGCCATATCGGTAACGGCTCGTCTCTTGCCGCTGTGAAAGACGGCAAGGTGATTGATACCACAATGGGTCTTACCCCGCTTGATGGATTTATGATGGGCTCTCGCTCCGGTGCTGTGGATCCGTCGGCCATTACTTTTATTATGGAAAAAGAGGGACTTTCTCCCGCCGAAATGGACGAAGTGCTCAACAAAAAATCCGGTATGCTCGGTATTTCCGGCGTGTCCAGCGATGACCGTGACGTGACGAAAGCGATGACCGAGGGTCACGAAATGGCAAAACTGGCGTGGGATATGCGTAAATACCAAATTCTCAAATACATCGGCGGTTTTGTGACCGCTCTCGGCGGCGTAGATGCGATTGTCTTTACCGCCGGTATCGGTGAGAACCAATGCCAGCTGCGTAAAGAGATTATGGAAGAACTGTCGTATATGGGCGTGACCATCAACGAGGAGAACAACGACACTCGTGGTCAGGAAATCGAGATTTCCGGTGCGGATTCGTCGGTGCGTGTGTTTGTTATTCCCACCAACGAGGAATTGGTCATTGCTCGTGATACCAAAGCGATTGTGGAGGCTCTGTAAGAGTAAAAAACAAATACCGTTTCTTCGAAAGATAAAGATTTTTTCTGTGAAACACGACAAAAGCCGCAGGACATACTGATGTATGCCTGCGGCTTTTAACAAAGTTTCGCACAAAAAGATTGGCTTTCGGCTACAATATCCCTATCTTGCATCGCCCGGAAAATGGGATTTTTTGTAGAATGCGTCAGCGGGCACCTTGCACCGTGAGGTCGTTGTTTTCACTGCGGTCTCGGAACAACAGCGACACGCACCACACGCCGGCAAGAGCAACTACCGTGTAGATGATGCGGGAGAGCAGAGCGTCCTGTCCGCCGAAAATCCACGCAACAATGTCGAACTGAAAAAGTCCGATGCTGCCCCAGTTGAATGCACCGATAATGGTTAAAATCAGTGCCAATCTGTCCATAAACAACCCGATCCTTCCTTTCTTTCAAGAGTTAGGAATAGTATCGGCGGTTTTGGGACAATTATTCATCTAAAAGCTTTGCAATCGTGTCACGGAAGCTGGTAATATCTTTGAAATCACGGTAGACGGAGGAGAACCGCACATAGGCGACTTTGTCAATGGATTTCAGTTCCTCCATAGCGTATTCGCCGATTTGCTCGCTGGTGACCTCACGGTCGAGAGAGCCTTGCACACGTGTCTCGATATTGGTGACAACTTTTTCCAATGTTTCCATGGAAATCGGACGTTTTTCGCACGCACGCATTAAACCACGCAACAATTTCTCACGGTCAAACGTTTGACGGGATTTATCCCGTTTTACTACCAAAACGGGGGTTTTTTCCACCGTTTCATACGTGGTAAAGCGTTTGCCGCAGGAAAGGCATTCACGACGGCGGCGGATGCTCAAATCCTCATCTGTCGGGCGGGAATCTACCACTTTGCTGTCGGCAAAGCCACAAAAAGGACATTTCATAATAAAATCCTCCTATCTTCTATACTACTATATATTGTAGCTATTCACAGTATATCATACAAGTCAAAAAAATGCAACAAAAAATCTCCGCTTTTTGTAAAGCGGAGATTTTAGACAGTTTTACGAAGCGGTGCGGTGATTGAGGAGAATGCGAATGTCCGCTTCCTGAACGGCGTGACCGTCCACCACGTCGGTGGAGCGAAGCACGCACATCACGGTTTTCGTGAGGATTTGCAGGTCAAAGAGAAAGGTGGCGTGGCGGGCGTAGTAGCCATCCATAAACGCCTTTTTGTTGACCCGGAGATTGTCACGGCCGTTAATCTGTGCCCAGCCGGTAAGACCGGGACGCACGGTGGTGGCGTAGTGAAGCTCACGCAGACGGAGCAGTTCTTTTTCCGCCGGAATGACCGGGCGGGGACCCACAAAGCTCATATCGCCGACGAGGATGTTCCACAGTTGGGGAAGCTCATCCAAGCTGAAGCGGCGAAGCATTCTGCCGGTGGGGGATACGTATTTTTGTGCCTCCAAGTCGCAGGTGGCGACGTTGGCGGGAGCGTCAATGCTCATGGTGCGGAATTTGAGGCAACGGAATTCTTTGCCGTTTTTGCCGATGCGGGTTTGCAGGAACAGGGGAGAAGCTTTGGTGTCCACGGCGGAGATAATCGCAACGACCAGCTCCAACGGAAGCAGAAGCACAAAAAGGAGCAAGGCGAACACGATATCCAAGGTGCGTTTCGCAAAGAGGAAACTCTTGCGGGGCGTTTTGATATTTTTGGTCGGTGCGTTCATGGAAATTAACGTCTCACGGCTCATGCTCGTCACTCCTTTCAAATTTTGAAAAAATTGCGGGTTTTCCCGCTTTGCACCGTTATTATACTCTGTAAAACAAAGAAATACAAGTTTCAATTTTGTAACCTTTTTGTCACCTTTGTAATCTTTGTTTGTCACATAATTCGTCGTTTTTTCGGGAACTCTATCAAAAACGGTCAAATTGAGGAGGTGAACGCTGTGTATCCCGCTGTAAAACGTCTACTGGATGTGGTGTTGTCGGCGTTGCTTTTGGTGGTTTTACTACCACTGATGGCTGTTATCGGGGTATCGCTTGCGGTGTTACAGCCTCGTCACGTTTTGTTTTCGCAAAAACGAGTCGGAAAAAATGACAAAATTTTTACCATTCGAAAATTTTGTACTTTGTACCCGAAAAATGCCGAGGTTTTTTCCGCATCGGGAGGCTTTGCAACACCGCTTGGTGCGGTGCTTAGGTCGTGGAGTCTTGACGAATTGCCCCAGCTGTGGAACATCCTCAAAGGCGATATGAGTTTTGTGGGGCCTCGTCCGGTGGTTCCTACCGAAACGGCACTGCTTTTTCGCCGCCGTCAGCTTGGGGCAACCGGCATACGGCCGGGGCTTACAGGTCTTGCTCAGGTAAGAGGGCGTAAACGTCTAAACGTAGAGGACAAGGCACGGTGCGATGCGTATTACTGTAAAGAAATGTCGTTTTCGCTTGATATGTATATCCTATGGCGTACTTTGTTTTGTGTTCATTGCAAGGAAAGAAATGAACGCAAAAACACCTTGACAAACGCATAATGTTTCGGTATACTATTATATAGTTGCAAAAGCGTTGACGGGACTCATCCGTTTTTGCGGTAACCAGAGAGAGCACCTCGTGTTTGGCTGTAAGGGTGCTTTTATCGCTGTCGGAACGCCATCCCCGAGCTGTGCTGCGATAAGTGGCAACGTTCTCTGCGTTAAGGAGCAAAGCGGCGGTCAGGTTGACCGCAAATTGGGTGGTACCGCGGAGCATGGTCTTCGTCCCTTTGGGGGGCGAGGGCTATTTTTTTGCGGTCTGCACCTTAGGATGGAGAAAAATATTTTACATAACGAAAGAAGGATGTACAATGGAATGGACCGGTCTTAACGAATTACGTGAAAAATATCTTGCGTTTTTCGAAAGCAAAGATCACCTGCGTCATGACAGCTATTCGCTGATCCCCCAAGGAGATAAATCTCTTTTGCTGATTCCCGCAGGTATGGCACCGCTGAAAAAGTATTTTACCGGTGAGGCGGTTCCGCCCCGCAAACGAATGACCACCTGCCAAAAATGTATCCGTACTCCGGATATTGAGCGTGTGGGAAAAACCGCTCGCCACGGCACCTATTTTGAGATGCTGGGCAACTTCAGCTTTGGCGATTATTTCAAAAAGGATGCCACTGCCTGGGCGTGGGAATTCTGTACCAAAGTGCTGGAAATGCCGGAGGACAAGCTGTATGTCAGCATTTATGAGGACGACGACGAGGCGTTCGAAATTTGGACGAAACAAAACGGCGTCGACCCGTCCCACATGGTGCGTCTCGGAAAAGAGGATAACTTCTGGGAGCATGGCGAGGGTCCCTGCGGTCCTTGCTCGGAGATTTATTTTGACCGTGGACCAGAGCATGGTTGCGGTAGCCCCGACTGCCATGTCGGTTGCGATTGTGACCGTTTTGTGGAGTTTTGGAACTTGGTGTTTACCCAGTTCGACTCGGACGGCAAGGGCACGTATACGCCTCTTGCCAATCCGAACATTGACACCGGTATGGGTCTCGAACGCCTTGCTTGCATTATGCAGGGAGTGGAAAACCTTTTTGAGGTGGATACGGTGCAAAACATTATGAAGCACGTGTCCGAAATTGCCGGTGTCACCTATGGCGACAACGAAAAAACGGATGTGTCTCTCCGTGTCATCACTGACCACATCCGCTCGACTACCTTTATGGTAGGCGACGGCGTTATGCCTTCAAATGAGGGTCGTGGCTACGTGCTGCGTCGTCTGCTTCGCCGTGCCGCCCGTCACGGACGGTTGCTCGGCATCAAAGAGCCGTTCCTCTACAAGGTGTGTGAGACGGTGGTGTCCGAAAACCTGTCTGCGTATCCCGAGCTGAAAGAAAAAGAGGACTTTATCAAAAAGCTTATCCGCAACGAGGAGGAAGCTTTTGACAAAACCATCGACAGCGGATTACAGCTTTTGAACGAGTGCCTCCAAGACCTTAAGGGCGACACGCTTTCCGGTGAGGACGCCTTTAAGCTGTATGACACCTACGGATTCCCGCTGGATTTGACGGTGGATATCTTAGAGGAAAAAGGCTTGAAAGTGGACGAGGATGCGTTCCACGAGAAAATGACCGAGCAACGGACTCGTGCCCGTAACGCCCGCAAGGATGCCGGTGCGGATGCTTGGAAAGGCGAAGCCCAAGTGGCGGAAACCCTTGAGCCCACTAAATTTGTGGGCTATGACAGCTTGACCGCCGAGGCGAAAGTTGTCGCTATCATTTGTGAAAACAAACTGGTGGACAGCGTGAGCCTTGGTGATGCCGCTTCGGTGGTGTTGGACGTGACCCCATTCTACGGAGAGTCCGGCGGTCAGGTTGGCGACTGCGGTACGCTGTCCGGCGAGGGCGGCACCTTTGATGTCGAGGGTACGATGAAAGTCGGTGCCGGCGTGTTTGTGCATAACGGCACAGTAGCACAGGGCGATATCCGTGTGGGCGATACCTTGACAGCGGCTGTCAATGAGGATGTGCGTCTTGCGACGATGCGAAATCACACGGCGGCTCACCTGTTGCAGGCGGCACTTCGCCGTGTGCTCGGTACGCATGTGGAGCAAGCGGGTCAGCTCGTGGACGATAAAAAAGTTCGTTTTGACTTTACCCATTTCTCGGCTCTTTCCGCTGAGGAGTTGACCCAGGTGGAAACCCTCGTCAATGAGTGGATTTTGACGGGAACGGCGACGGATATCCGTGAGATGCCCATTGAGGAGGCACGCAAGCTCGGTGCGATGGCGTTGTTTGGCGAAAAATACGGCGACGTGGTGCGTGTGGTTTCTGTTCCGGACGTTTCGGTGGAATTCTGCGGCGGTACTCACGTGAAAAACACCGGCAACCTCGGTCTGTTCCGTATTTTAAGCGAAACGTCGGTTGCCGCCGGTGTGCGTCGTATCGAGGCGACAACCGGTCTCAACTCTCTTGCTGCTGTGCGTGAGACGGCGACGCTTATTGATAGTGCGGTGAAAGAGCTGAAAGCCAATGCGGCGGATGATTTGTGCCGTCGTGCCGCTCAAATTGTGAAAGAATTGAAGGATACCCGTCGTGAACTGGAGGCTGCCGAAAGCAAGCTGGCGGCGTCCGCCCTCGGCAATGTGCTGGAAAATGCCGAAACGGTGGGAGCGGTGAAATTTGCTTCGGCCGTGTACGACAACACCGACAATGCGGCGTTGCGGTTGCTGTGTGACCGTTGTAAGGATGCGATGACGCCCGATATGGTGGTACTGCTTGCCGGTGTTGCTGACGGCAACGTGGCGTTTGCGTGTGCCTGCGGTGAGGATGCGGTGAAAGCCGGAGCCAATGCGGGCAAGCTTATCAAAGAGGCCGCTTCTGCTTGCGGCGGAAACGGCGGCGGTCGTCCCGATTCCGCCATGGGTGCGGCAAAAGGTGTCGGCGACGGTGCAAAAGACAAGGCGACGGCTGCTTTGAATGCGGCTAAAGCTACGCTGTAAGGAGGAACAACCAATGAACGATTGCATTTTTTGTAAAATTGCGGCGGGGGAAATCCCCTCTACAAAGGTATATGAGGATGAGACGGTGCTGGCGTTTCGGGATATCAATCCCCAAGCACCCACCCACATTCTTGTTATTCCGAAAGAGCATATTGCCGATGGTGCCGCCGGCATCCATGCCGACAATGCGGCGGTAGTGGGACATATTTTTGAGGTGATTGCCTCGATTGCCGCCACCGAGGGCATTGTGGATTTCCGTGTGGTAACCAATAACGGCGAGGGTGCGGGGCAGACGGTACCTCATTTACATTTTCACCTGTTGGGTGGTCGTCCGCTTCAAACAGAAATGGGGTAAATCCGCATGCAGTACGTATTGATGGACCTCGAATGGAATGGCTCATACTCCAAGCGGGCACACGGCTATTTTAACGAGATCATCGAAATCGGTGCTACCAAGCTGGATGAACATTTGCAAAAAATTGACCGATTTCATTTTATGATTAAACCGGTTGTCAGCAAAAAAATCACCAATATTGTTACCGATTTGACCGGCATCGAAGCATCGACCTTAGAAGATGGCGGAACATTTGAGGAGGCAATAGCCGCCTTGAAGGTGTTTGTGCCGAAAGATGCGGTGGTGCTGACGTGGAGTAACACCGATTTAATGGTGCTTGTGGAGAATTGTCGCTTCTTCTTTAAGAGAGAACGCATCCCGTTTTTGCACTTTTATGCCGATGCACAGGCATACTGTCAGCCCCGCATTGATCCGGATACACCTGCCGGTCAACAGATGGGGTTGACCCGTGCCGGAGAGGCACTGGGCATTTCTTTAGAAGGGCTCGAGGCTCACCGTGCAGTGGATGACAGTGAGTTGACCGCCCGCATTTTTGCGGCGACCTTTGATCGGACGTCCTTTGAGGAATGTGTGAAGCGAACGGATGAAGATTTCTATAAACGGCTTTTGTATAAACCGCATTTTATCTCTCACGTCGGCAACCCGCTTGTAAAGCCCGAATACTTGACATTTCAATGTCCCGCCTGCGGACGAACGCTGAAAAGTCAAAGCAAATGGCGGTACTCCGGGCGAATGATGTGTGCGGATATGCCGTGTTCCTGCGGAAAAAAGTACGTGGGCAGAGTGCAAGTTAAGGTTTTATATGATGACGTGGCGGTACGCCGCCGTTTGACGGAAGTCTTGCCGAAAGAGGAAACGCCGAAAAATGAGCCGGACGAAGCGAAATAAAAAAACGCAGAGTGCGTAAGGGCTTTTCCCTTTACGCACTCTGCGTTTATTATGAGACAAAAATTATTTTCCGAGCAAGAACAACAGCACCAGTTCTAATAAGCCGATGCCGAGCAGTGCCATCGACCCACGAAAGCGGAGCTTGATAACACGGAATTTTAGGAGATAGGCGGGGATAGCTCCCAGCAAAAGGACGAAATACAGCCACATAAAGGCGGTGTCGCCCACCAATCCACGCAACAGATAAAACAGCGGGATGACAAGGGAGATGTAGTTGACCGGAAAGCCCTCATAATAGCGGAAAGGACGCTCTCCCTGCTGCAAGCGGGCTTCTTGTGCCACGTTGAAGTAGGAAAGACGAATTTGCACCGCCACGGCGTACAGTGCCATTACGGGAATAATGCCGACCTGACGCAATCCGCAACCATAGCCAATGGCGATAGGCAGCAAGCCGAAAGCGGTTGTATCCGCCAAAATGCCAAGCTGAAGACCGTAGCGTTTTTCGATGGCATTTCGTTCTTTTGTAGAGGCGATTTTATCGTCAAACAGGCTGATGAGCCCGCAAATCATTAAGAGGATAACGCCCGCAAGCGGAGAGCCATTTACGGAATAAAAGATACCGAGCACGCCCAAAAAGAGGGTGAAGCAGGTGGCAATAATGGTGTAGTTATATATTCCGACAAGGTTTTGTTTCCAATTTTTCAGCATAGGACACGCTCCTTCTTTTCCGCACAAATAGGGTGCAATGAAATTGAGAGTAGATGTAGTATACCATAAAAAATCGAATTTGTAAAGTCCCGGCGAAAATGGCTGTACAAATGGGTTTTCTTGTGTTATGATAAAAGAAAACGAAACGGAGGTTTTGTACGATGACTCTCCCGAATACAAAAACCCTGCACCCGAAAGAGACGGAAGGGGTGCTGATTTATGAGTTTCCCGCATTGGCGAGGCTATCCTGTGTGCGACACGGAATGTCTACTCGCTTAGGCGGAGTCAGCGATGGGATTTTTGAAAGTATGAACTTAAGCTTTACCCGTGGCGACACGAAAGAAAACGTGGCGGAAAATTACCGTCGGTTTTGTGCCGCTGTGGGAGTGCCCGTTGAACGATGTGTTATGACACGGCAAACGCATTCCGTCAATGTACGATGTGTTACGTCGGAGGATGCCGGTTGCGGCGTGATGCGGGAACGCACCTATGATGAGGTGGACGCTCTTGTTACGAACGAGCCGGAGCTGCCGTTGGTGATTCTCACCGCCGATTGCGTGCCGCTGTTTTTTGCCGACCCAAAACGACGTGTGGTGGCGGCGGCACATTCCGGTTGGCGTGGAACCGCCAACGCTATCGGAGCCGAGGTTGTGCGGGTGATGAAAGAATCGTACGGTTGTGACCCGGAAGATATTCTTTGCGGGGTCGGGCCGTCTATCGGGCCGTGCTGTTTTGAGGTGGATTTGCCGGTTTACGAGGCGTTTGCCGAAAAGCCGTTTTTTGACCCGTGCTGTGTTGTGGATGACAAAAACGGAAAGTATCACGTGGATTTGTGGGAAATCAATCGACGGATTTTGCTTTCTGCCGGTATTCCTGCCGAAAACATTACGGTGGGGGATCTTTGTACCCGTTGTTACCCCGATTTGCTTTGGTCTCACCGTGCAACCGGTGGTGAGCGGGGGAGCCTTGCGGGCGTGATTGCTCTTTCAAAAGATTAACCCAATCCGAAAAACCTTAAAATGCCGTTGTACATTCCTCGGGCAAAGGCGTCCGGGTCGGTTGCCAAAAGATGAGCGTCACGGCTGTTGGTGATATATCCCATTTCCATAAGCACCGCCGGCATACTGGTGCGTCGTAGCACATAAAGAGACGGATTTACCCGTATTCCACGGTTGGATAATCCGGTTGTTTCGTGAATGCCGCTCAGCATTTCCTCGCCGAGCGGGACAGCACGGCTTTGCAAGCTGTATACGTATGCCTCGCTTCCCGATGCCGCCGTGTTGACCGACGCATTGCAGTGCAGGCTGATAAAATACTCTGCTCCCCACAAGTTGGCGGCGTTGACCCGTGCGGCAAGGGAGCTTGCGTTGCTGTTTCCCAGTTGGGTCGTGGGTGTGGGACGGGAGAGCCGCACATCGAAAAACTCGTTGCCGGCAAGAAGATTCGCTAAGCGAATGCCGATTTCGTAGTTTAGGTCTTGTTCTTTGAGCCCAAATCCCTCGGCTCCCGCATTGGGGTTTTGGGGGTTGTGTCCCTGGTCAATAAAAATTTTCATAAAAAAATCCCTCTTTCGCACAAGTGTTACCACAGCCTATGCAAAAAGAGGGACAAACGTGAAAAACCGCCATCGAGAGATGGCGGTTTTTTTATATATGTTTTAACAAGGCGTTTTTCTCGTTTTCGCATTTTTCGTCCAGCACCAAATCGAGAAGACGGTGAAGCGTGTCGCCCAGTTCTTTTCCGGCGGGAATACCCGCTTTTATCAAATCGTCGCCCGAGACCGCTAAATCGGAAAGCGTCAGGCAGGCGTTCTCGGAGAGGAGCTTGTTGGCGAGGTCACGTACCGCATCTTCCCTTGCTTTTTCGGCGGGAGCGTAAGCGGGATTTTGTGCCGATCGGTCGGCGGCGGCAATATCCAACAGCTCGAAGAAACGGTCTTTGCCTACTCTTGATAAAAGGCGTTGAACGGCTTTTTTCGTGGGAGGAGTACGCAAGTCGTGGAGGTTGACAATCTCCAAAACCGCCTCTTTTGTGTGCTTGTCCGCACGCAGACGAGTTAACGCTCTATCGGCGAGACGGGCACTTTCCTGCGGGTGACCGGCAAAATGGAATTCCCCGGCGGAGTCGACGGTTTGACACGCCGGTTTACCGCAGTCGTGCAGCAGTGCCGCCCACCGCAATGCGGGAGTGGGGGACACCTCGCCGACCACTCGGGCGATGTGGTCATAGACCGTGTAGATGTGGTGGCGATTGTTTTGGGAAAAGCCGACCGCTTCCTTTAACTCGGGAATGACGGTGGCAATCACATCGGGAAACTGCAACAATACTTGTGTGACATACTTGCCGCACAACAGAGCGGTCATTTCTGCGTATATCCGTTCGGCAGAGACGTTTGACAGCGTTTTTCGTGCGGCACGAAGGGCGTCGGCGGTTTCGCTTTCAATCGTAAATCCGTGTTGGGAGGCAAAGCGTAACCCTCGCAAGATGCGTAACGCATCCTCCGCAAAGCGAACAGACGGATTGCCTACACAGCGAAGCACACCGTCGGCAAGGTCTTGTTTACCGCCGAACAAATCGGTGACACCGTGAACAGGGTGGAGAGCCATGGCGTTGACGGTAAAGTCACGGCGAGAGAGGTCATCCTTCAATCGGCGGGAAAACGTGACGCTGTCGGGGTGACGGCCGTCAGCATAGACGCCGTCTTGCCGGTAGGTGGTGATTTCTAAAGGTTCGCCGTCCAAAAGAACCGTGACGGTGCCGTGCTTGATGCCGGTCTCGATTAAGCGTTCGCCGGCAAAAATGCGGCAAATTTCATCGGGGGTGGCGGCGGTGGCAATGTCGTAGTCGTGGGGCGGGATATCTGCCAGCAAATCCCGGACACAGCCGCCCACAGCTACCGCTTCAAATCCGGCGTGCTCCAGACGGTCGATAGCGTTACAAACAAAACTCGGAAGTGCGTTCATCCGACACCTCCGAGAAGCAACCAGGCAAGAAGCGGAACGCCGAACACCGACGCCAACGTGGTAATCACAACGCTGGACGCCGCCAAATTGGCATCACCGCCGTAGGTGTGACAGAGCATTGTGGAGCTGTTGGCGGTGGGCATAGATGCCATAATCACCGCCACGCCGATCATCAGCGGGTCAAGCGGTAAGTGCAATGCCCGCAACACCACCCAAAATGCCGCCGGAATGACCGCAACTTTGATGAGGGTTGCCGGATAAAGCCGCCAAGAGGAAAACACATTTTTTAAGGGCATTTCCGCCACGGTTGAGCCGATAATCAGCATAGAGGCGGGGGTGGTAATACTGCCGAGCTTGTCGGCGGTTCCGGTGATGACCTCTGGCATAGAGATGTTCAGCAAATAGAGAGCAAGACCCACAAGCGGGACGATGACACCCGGCTGAAGTGCCGCCTGCCACAGGGGACGTTTGGGGGCATCTTCACCCGCCATCAAATGCACTCCGAGCGTGTAGTTGAGAAAACAGAACGGGATTTGGAAAAACGAGGCATAAAAGACCGCCATAACGGCATCTTGTGCATAGATGGCGGCGACAACCGGAAATCCCATAAACCCGATGTTGCCGAAAATAAAGGAATAGCGATAAACGCCCTTGTCCTGTGATTTGACAAACAGCAGTTTGGTAAACAGATAGCCGAGCGGGATAAGAAACGCATACAACCCCACGGCAACCCCTAAAAGGACGAGAACTTGTGAGGTTTTAAGGGAATGGTCGGCTTTGAGAACGGCGGCAAGCACCATGGCGGGGAGCGTGATATTCAGCACCAATTTAGACAATCCACGGTTGAGGTCGGCGTTCATAACCTTGCACTTGTTGGCAACAAAGCCGGCGGCCATCAGCAAAAACAGCAAGAGCATTTGGTTTATGATGTTTCCCATGTCCAACGCCACAATCATCACCTCGAAAAACCCCTATAAACGACAAAAACCCCGTACCGAGTACGGAGTCTTTGCCGAAAAGGAAAAAACACGAAAAAGGGGAAATTATCAAAATCTATCACGGCATTGGGTGAACCACCCTCTGCCTACGCCCTTATTATAGCAAGGGGTAATGAAATTGTCAAGAGAAATTTCCGTTTTTTTCGAATTTTTTTTGAGACTATGCGTTGAGGAAATACGTTGCCAAATTAAGATATCCCGCAAAAGTCAACCACAGAGCGTAGGGAATAAGCAGGTTGAAGGCGGGTTTTGAGAGATAACGAAAGCCGACCATAGTCAGCGAAACGAGTGCCGCCAACAGCAATAACCAGAAAAAAGCGAACAGACGCCATTCCAGCCGAAAGAAAAACAGCGGCCACAATACGCTGGCAAGAAGTTGGGCAAGATACAGCCGTAATGCACTTGAGCGTTCGGTAGCGTTCGCTTGCCATACAAGATAGGCGGCGATACCCATCATCAAATATAAAATTGTCCAAACAATCGGAAAGACAATGGCGGGCGGTGACAGCGGCGGCCTTACGAGTGCCGGATAGTTGGAGGTGTCGCCGAGAAGAGCACCAACGCCGCCTAATGCCAATGTGCCCAGAACAAATCCGAGAAAAACGGGAAGCGAAAAGGCTTCACGGTTGCCGTGCTTAGAACCGCCGTGCAGTGAAATACTTTCAACAAACATAAAAAATCCCCCTTTGCCACAAGTGTATGCGAAAAGGAGGGATTTTATTTATGTTTTTTGTTATTTGCGTTCTACAAGGCGAAAACCATAGCCCCAAACGGTTTCGATAGCCGCCGAGCTGAACAGAAGTTTGCGGCGTAGACGTTTTACCGTATCGTCTGCTACTCGGGAACGGGAGTCGGCGGGCAAGTTCCACACCACGTCCAACAGCTCGCTTCGGGAGACAGCACGGTGGGAGTTACGCAGTAAAAACACCAAGACGTCCCATTCGATGGGCGTGAAATGGGTGTCCTTGTCGCCGCCCGAAACGATTGCCCGTCGATCAAGGTCTAACACGAATTCTCCCAGCGATACGGTTTTGGTGGTAACCGGTGCACAAGAAAGAGCAATATCTGCATTTTCAAGAAACGGCGGTGCGGCGGGCTCGACAGAGTAGCCGGCTGTTTGTAAAGCATTCATGACTACCGACAGTAAAGCGGCGTCATCCTGTTCAATCCGTATCCATTGTGCCATGGCAACATTCTCCTTTTTATTGGTCCTGTTCAGTATAACAGAATATGTGCCGCAGAATGTGTCTGAATTGTAAAGGAACGGGGAAGATTTTTTGAACAAATAAAAAAACGACAACGGAAAAAACCGTTGTCGTAATTTTAATCGTTTCGATTAGACCGCACGGGTAACCTTACCGGAGCGAAGGCAGCGTGAGCAGACATACGCATGTTTCGGTGTTCCGTTTTCGACGATCTTCACACGTTTGATGTTCGGCTTCCAAGTACGGTTGGAGCGGCGATGGGAGTGGGAAACACGAATACCGAATTGCACGCACTTGCCGCAAACCTCACATTTTGCCATTGTCGGCACCTCCTTTGATTTTGCCCGCCTTTAAGCGGGCGGTCGCAATAACTTGTTCATTTTAGCAGATGATTTTTGAAAAATCAAGGGGTTTTTGAAAATTTTTTGAAATTTTCGCCGTTTTTTTGTTTTTCGGCAAAAATCTTACGAGGGCGACAAAGAAATCTCTTGTAATTTTTTAGAATGTACGGTATAATAAATTCGTATAGTTTTATTTTAAGGATGTGTAAACCGTGATGAAAAAAAGAACGTCTCGTGTTTTGATGGTTTTTACAATGCTGACAACGCTGTTTTTGATTTCCGCTTCCGGCTTGACCGACGGTCAACAGATTCGTGGCGATTGCAACGGCGACGGTGCCATCAACATGAAGGACGTGTTGGTTTTACGCAAATATATTGCGGATTTGCCGGTGGAATTCGCCGACCACGTCTGTTCCGGCGGTGAAACTGTGACCGTGACCGTCCCCGGTGAAACCGTCACCGTGATTGTCCCGGGCGAAACCGTCACCGTG
>JAZRVH010000014.1:0-7163 GCA_045598965.1 Acutalibacteraceae bacterium | reverse complement strand
TAATTAACGAAACTCTAAAAGATAAATCCTATAAAATGGATACCAGAGTTTTAGATGCTACAGATATGACATGCTTTGAAAATGAGAGTTTTGATGTCGTCTTAAATATGGGACCCTTTTATCATTTGACAGATGAAAATGCACGAAACAAATGCTTAAGCGAATCAATCAGAGTTCTAAAGAGAGGCGGGTTTCTTATTACCGCTTACATTCCAAGATTGTATCTTAATCAGATGATTGCAATGTCTGACAATACATATTTGGATAAGGATTTATTTTGTCAAATCAAAAACACCGGGGTTTTATTACATGATGACCCAAAGTGTTTTTGGACGGACACATATTATTCGTCTTATGATGAAATGCAAAAATTATATAGTGACAATGGTTTAGAATGTATAGACCATTTTGCACAGGATGGCTTGGCTCCCTTGTTTAGAAACACAGTAGACAAATGGAACGATGAGCAATTCTCGATATGGTGTGATTATCATTCGGCTGTATGTTCAGAAAAATCAATTATAGATATGAGTAATCATGTTATTATCGTGGGGAAGAAGAAATAAATCCCGGCTTGTCAGGGTGTAAACAAGTTTGAATTTGCGGGGAAGATTATGAGAATATTAAACACGACAGCAGATATTTCTTCCGCTTTCGAAAATGGACATTTCTGTATCGAAAAATGGGAACAGTACATGGACAAATGGATCCCAGGAGCAAAAGAAAAATGTATCGCCGATATGCAAAGATGTTTAAGCGACGGGTACTTATGGGAAACCGATTTTCTTCCTGTGTTGGATTTTGTCCAAAATAACCCCTCGAAATGTAAAGAAGTGACCAACGCTTTTCTCTATGTTACAGATCATTTGGACGAAAAAATTGAAAAGGTGTTTGGAAAAACCGTGGATGCAGACATTGTGTTATATCTTGGCTTATGTAACGGTGCCGGATGGGTGACGGAAATCGAAGGAAAATCGACCATACTTCTCGGCGTTGAAAAAATCCTGGAGCTCGGATGGCAAGGCATAGACGATATGACGGGACTGATTATTCACGAATGTGGTCATTTGTACCACAAGCAATATGGCTCGTCAAAAACCGAAGTCAAGTCACCGGAAGATCCGCTTTTGTGGCAACTGTTTTCGGAAGGCGTGGCTATGGTTTTTGAGCAGGAAGTTATAGGCGATGAGGAGTATTTCCATCAGGATAAGAACGGCTGGAAAAGCTGGTGTGATAAACACGCCGAGCATATTAAACAATCATTTTGCTGCGATCTGAAGACGATGACACCGGAGACACAACGCTATTTTGGAGATTGGGTAAATTTTGAGGGATACGCAGATACCGGGTATTATCTCGGTGCACAGTTTGTGCGATATATGCTTCGGCAGGACTCTTTTGATGGGATTATTCAGTATGATTTGGATACAGTAAAAGAAAAATTCGGAGAGATGTTATTGTGACAAAAGTATATTATGGAGAACAACGGTAATTTTCATTTATCAAGCAAGAAAAAGTAGCGGCAGGGATTTGTCCCTGCCGCTGTTCTCTTATACATAAATCAATTCGCCATTCACAATCTCCGCCGCTTGCACTCGTACTGCATTCATACGCCGGACCCATTCCATTTGGTCGGTGGCTTTGAGCTGTTCGGTAATGCTGCTGTGTTCGGCGAGTTGTCTTACAAGCCGCTGGAACATCTCATCGGCTTGCTTGTCTATGTCGGTGAGGTAGTTATACAGTTTGCGATTATTTAATTGCGTTTGCTATCGATGTTCTCAACTCTTTTTTTGATTAATTTTCGGATTTAGAAAGATAGAAAAACCTCCAAAACCTTTGCGGCAAAGAAAATGAGGATTTTTTGTAATGAATGGCAACCTTAAATTGTCAAATAAACAGAAGGAGGGTGAATGTGTCATGTTCCCAAAACACCATTTTATAGGATTTCAAACCAAACGCATTTTGAGCCATCCGCTGAAACGGGCGGTGCTCGTATTGCTCTTTCTGTTCCCGTTTTTGGATTTTTTGCAAAACCTACAACCGTATGTGAGGTTTGAATATATTAGCACCTATGTGCCGGAGATGGAGACATTTTTGGCGCATCAAGGTGGAGATCTTCCGGTGCACCGTCTTCTGTTTTGGTTTTTGCCACTGTATTTTTTGATTTTGCTGGGAGACGGCTGTGTGGAGGATGTAAAATGCGGATATCGTAATGTATTGATGTTGCACTTTGGACGAAAACGGTATTTTTTCTTTAACATTGCCTACGGTTTCGGTTTTGCGTTTTTAACGATGTTTCTTTCGCTCGCGTTTAACGCAGGGCTCTGTGCCGTTACATTTCGCGGCGGCACCGATTTCGGCGCGTACGACCCGACGGATGCACCGACGTGGATGGCCAATATGTTTTCCCATTTACAACGCACGGAGTGGTTGTATATTGTGTTTGCCTCGCTTTTGACCGGCGTTGTGGCAGCGGGAGCGGTAGCGCTTTCTATCGGATTGCATAACGGCTATGTCGTGTATCCGCTTGTGTATCTAATGTGGTATATCCCGTTTTCCATGGAACGCTCGGTAATGCTGGCACTTCAACCGTTTTGCGAGTATCCGATGTCGTATTCAAAAACCGCGGTGCTGATGGTGATCGGGTTCAATCTTGCTGCTGTTTTGGTGGGTGGCACACTCTATTATTTTGAGTGGAACGACCTTCTCAAAAAGAAACAAAACCGAGGTGGCGCGTATGCTCAACACGCATAATCGCCGCGAGCGACTAAAAGCGATACTGATCACCGCCGTTGTGCTGGCGGTGGTGTTTGCGGCGGTAACGCTGCCGATTTACAAGCGCAATATTGAGCGTGGCGAAAACGTCGAAAGGACCTTTCGGACGGTAGTGGTGGAGTATAACAACTTTATTCGCATTTCCAACAATATGCAGCTCTTTTGCATCGCGTTTTTGCTTCTCGCCACTCGTTTACCGCTGTCGTTTTCGCCGATGTTTTTATTGCGGCGGCGTTCTCGTCTTTCCGCCATCAACGCGGATGTGTGGTCGCTTTTACTGTTTGCGGCGGAATTCGCGGCGGTGTTAGAGGGAATCCATTTGGCGGGAACAACGCTGCTGTTCGGTACGGCTCTGCCGTCGCAGTACGGATTTTATCTCTTTTCGGCGGCGGACTTTTTCGCGGAATGGTTGTTCTTTTTCCGGCTCGGACTGTTGTTGCTTTTGGCGAATGTATTTATGAAAAAAACCTTTGCACCGTTTGCTGCGCTTGCCGTTTGCCTTTTGCTGTATTACGCCGCCGACCGGGTTTCTGTTCTGTATTTCCCGTTTTATGACGCGGTGGTGCTTCCGTATCTGATGGCAGGAGTAACGAAGATGTCGGAACTGCCGCTTGCGTATCTGCGCTCTTTGGTTGCAGACGGCGTTTTGGCGGCGGTTGTTGTGTGGCTGTTTCGGCGAAAGGATGTGTTAACCGTATGAAGCAAAACAAACGGCTTGTGGCGTTTTTGTTGTGTGTTGCGGTGGGATTTCACTTTGTCTCTATCCTACGTTTGCCGGAAGCCTTTTATCAACACAGCTTCTTTGTGGGAATCAGTCGCAATTATGATTTTTCCGTGCAGGTGATGGGGCTGTATTGGCTTTTTATCTTGGGACCATTGGCGTTTATGTTGTTTTACGAAAGCGGTTCGATGGAAGACATTTTGTACGGTTACGGCAAGTTGATGATTATTCGTCGCTATTCCAAAACGAAGTTATTACTTCGGGTGGAGGGAAAACTTTTGCTCGAAACGCTGGCGTTTGTTGCTGTGCAAGGCGGCTTGTCGCTGTTGCTCGGCAAAAAGCTGGAGCCGGTGGAGCAAGGACTTTTCCCGGCGCTTGCGGTGTTTTTTCTGATGACCTTTCTGCTTTTGCAGCTACAACTATATTTGGAATTCTTTTTCCCGTCTAACGTCGTGACGTTGGGGATTCTCGCATATCTCTTTTCGTCTTGCTATATGGCACAGGGCTTGCAACTGTGGCAACGAGCACCTGGAGCGTTGTTTCTGTTGTTTCCTGCGCTTCTTTACGGCGAACAAAACGGCGCCACCCACGGCGAGGCGATATTTCCGGCAGCGCTTGTGTTTGCCGTCGTCGCCAACGGGATATTGTTTTTTGCAAGTAAACGGCGATTTTCCAAAATCGATATTTTTTGAACAAAGGAGAATGAAGGATGGTACAACTGAAACACGTATCCAAACGGCTTTCCGGACGGCTTGTTCTGAACGATATTGACTACACGTTTGAATCCGGCAAGGTATATGGGCTTTGCGGGCCGAATGGCTCGGGAAAAACGATGCTGCTTCGTGCCGTTGCTGGGCTGATTGTGCCGGATGAGGGCGAGGTGTGGATCGACGGGAAACAACTGCACAAGGATATCTCGTTTCCGCCGAATGCCGGAATTGTGATTGAGAGTATGTCGTTGTTGCCGCAGTATACCGGTTTCGACAATTTGAAATTGCTTGCGGACATCAAAAAGATTGCCACCGATGAGGATATCAAGAACGCACTCGATCGTGTCGGCTTGGATTCCCCTCTCAAAGTGCGGAAATATTCGCTCGGAATGAAACAACGGCTCAACATCGCCCAAGCGATTTTTGAAAAGCAGGATATCCTTTTGCTTGACGAGCCGACCAATGCATTAGACGAGGACGGTGTCAAGCGCATCTACACAGTCATTCGGGAAGAAAAAGAGCGCGGGGCGTTGGTGTTGGTCGCCACCCACCACGAGGAAGATTTGAAAGAGATGTGCGACGTGATTTTGAAGGTATCGGAGGGGACGCTGCGTGAAAAGTAAACTCATCCGAAAACGAGCTTGGATTGTGGCGGCGGTGTTTGTACTTTTAGCGTTTTGTGGAGCAGAGGTCGCTCATCGTACCATTGTTGCCCCGAAACATGAGGCGTTGCAAGCCGCCGAAAAAGAAGCGCCGATTCCGACATTTGATGGTATGTATATGCTTTCGCTGGTTTCCGAAAACGGAAACCCAAGCTTTACCTTGGCAGGCTATAACGGAGAGGATTTCTATTTTGAAACCGCCACCGTTCCGGCAGAGAACAGCGAAATCCCGGTAGAGAGTATCGGATACTGTGCGTTTGCGGATTGTTTCAACTTAAAAACGCTGACGCTTCCCGTTGGACTTAAACGCATTGAAAAAGAAGCCGTTGTGCGGTGTGAGGATCTTACCGACGTGTATATTCCGGCAACGGTCAAAAGTATCGACACGCTTGCGTTTGAAGATTGCGGAAAATTCACCGTTCACGCCGAGCCCGGCTCGTATGCCGAGCAATTTGCAAAGGACAACGGTATCCCCGTCGAGGAATACACGCCGAAGCCCGAACCGGAGGTACTCGGCGACACCATCAAGGTGGTATTGGATAAAAACTTTCGGCAGGAAATTTTCAGCGCCACGTACAGCACTGTGCTGTATGAGGGAGAACCGGTATGCGCGGTGATACGCGCCGATTTCGGCACGGTGGCGCTGAAAGAACCGGCGGTGATTCCGTCGGAAATCGACGGCGTGCCGGTAACGATACTGTCCACACAGGCGTTGGGACTTCAAATTCCGATTTACGATTTGGTGCTTCCGGATTCGCTCAAAATCGTCGGCGACCGTGCTTTTGCGAATATGGGCAACTTGAAATCCGTTACGATGGGAAACTCGGTTACTTATATCGGTGACGATGCGTTCTACGGATGTCGCCCGGATGTGGTCATCAAAGCACCCGCTGACTCGTATGCCGCGCAATACGCCAAAGAAAACGGGATGACATTTGAGGCGGTGGAATAATATTTTTTTATTGCTACCAAAACACGGATGACAAATCCTTGACTTTTTTCGGGGGGATATAATGAAATTGTTGGAAAAATTTCAATTTTTTCCAATACATTTGCTCGCTCGTTCGTTATGGTAATAGAAACCACCAATAAAGGAGGAGTTTTTTATGAAAAAACTGTTTTGTATGTTGACCGTCATCTGTATGCTGGCGATGCTGGTTGCCGTCGGGTCGATGAGTGCTTCTGCCGCCGAATTTAACGGAAACGCTCGCCGGAGTGCTGGAAGTGTCGCCGTTGGCGTTGTCTGTTCCGGATATTGACAGCGATCTCGGTTTAATGCACACATTGTTTGCGTTGGAAGACCTTTACGGTCTCAAAACGGATATCGTCGATGGGGAAGTGCAGTTGCACTTTGATAAAGGAAACGCTGCCGATGCTTCTTTCGCGGAAATGATTTCTGCTTGGGCAGAACAGTCTGCAAGATACAAGTCCGGCGAAATCTCCAAAGAGGAATATGACAAATGGCGTTACAACTATCCGAAGTTTGATGCCGAAAGCGGATTTGTAAAAGTGCCGTCCAAAGAGTTGAGCGATTCTATGACGGAAGCGTTCAAGGACACATTAAAATAAAAACGACAAAAAGCCCGTAACTGTGTTTTGCACAGCTACGGGCTTTCTTCGTCTGATTATACGGTTTCGGCACTTGAAATCCACACCGTTTTTATTCTGATAACCCCGAAACCGCTCGGGAGACAGAATAACGGCGTTTCAAATACTGTTATCATTTTGTTATCAAAGCGGGATTTGCAAATCCGCAAACCGTTGATACAAGTGGGTTTCTTGATTTGCGTTAATTATTCCCACTCAATCGTAGCGACGGGTTTCGGGGACATATCGTAGAGGACGCGGTTGACGCCGGGGACTTCCGCCAGGATGCGGTCGGTAATCTTTTTGAGCACCTTCCAATGCGGCGGCTCGACGGTGGCGGTCATCGCATCCACGGTGTTGACGGCACGAATGATGACGGGATATTCGTCCACACGGCCGTTATTGCGCACACCGACGGAGGTCATATCCGGCACGACGGTGAAATACTGCCACACTTTGCCGTTAAGACCGGCTTTCTCAAATTCCTCGCGCAAAATCGCATCGGATTCGCGCACCATCGCAAGGCGCTCACGGGTGATGGCGCCGAGGCAACGGACACCGAGGCCCGGGCCGGGGAACGGTTGACGGAAGACCATGGAATCCGGAAGACCCAGGGCTTTACCGCAGGCACGGACTTCATCCTTAAACAGGTATTTCAGCGGCCCAACGAGCTCAAATTGCAAATCTTTCGGCAGGCCGCCGACATTG
>JAZRVH010000013.1:0-94064 GCA_045598965.1 Acutalibacteraceae bacterium | reverse complement strand
TGCGGATTTGCCGGTGGAATTCGCCGACCACGTCTGTTCCGGCGGTGAAACTGTGACCGTGACCGTCCCCGGTGAAACCGTCACCGTGATTGTCCCGGGCGAAACCGTCACCGTGACGGTTCCGGTGCAAACTGACCCGAGCCAGTCTCAGACCGAGCCGACCCAGTCCCAGACCGTGCCGACCCAGTCCCAAACTGAGCCGAGCCAGTCCCAGACCGTGCCGACCCAGTCCCAAACTGAGCCGACCCAGTCCCAAACTGAGCCGAGCCAGTCTCAAACTGAACCGAGCCAGTCTCAAACTGAGCCGAGCCAGTCTCAGCCGCAGGAGGGCGAAGCTCTGCTGTCGCTGAACGTAACGGAGTACACGCCGGATAAATGGACGGCGGTAACTCGTACCGACAGCTTTAATGTGCCTAAGGGAGAAAACACCGTTGCGATTATTCTTCCCGCCGTGTGGCACGGTCAAAACGATTATCCCGAATCTGCGGCACAGAGTCTTGCCAAGCTCTCCTATAACGGAACATCGCTGACACCTACGGTTACTTACAGCGAGACAAAAAACAACGCTAACGATATTACGCTGACTTACACGATTACCGTGGCCGGCGACGGCACGATTACCGGCACGGTGGAGCATCCGTCCTATAAGCCGTTTCTTGTGTCTGTGAACGGCGAAGGCGGCGATGAACCCACCAAGCCCAGTAAAGACAGTACACCGCTTGTGCCGGAAGAGAATGCCGGTGTGGATTTGGTGACGTTGACCTTTGCGGATGAAAGTGCCTCTGTGTACGGTGTGTCGTTCCACAGCTTTGACCCTTTGACCGCTCCCAAGGTGCAGGTAGTCAAGGGCACGGCGGCAAATGCTGATGCTTTTGCGGATGCTGCGGAATTTGCGGTGACAACCGTGTCTGCCAGTATGGGTGAGTTCGAGGGGTATAACCCGCTCAACTACGATTTCTATTACACCAATGCTACGGAGAAAACCTCCTACCAGCATAAAGCAACGCTTTCCGGATTGGAAGCGGGCACCGTGTATTCCTATCGTGTCGGTGACGCCGCCACCGATACGTGGAGCCCGATTTACACGTTTACGACAAAGCCGGCGACGGTGGGGGACTTCTCTTTTATTTTCACCGCCGATTTCCAGCCGGAGCTGCCGGAGGAAGGGCTTATGTTTAAGGGCGTGGCACAGGTGCTTAATGCGGCGTTGGGGCTTTGCCCGAACCCGGCGTTTATCCTGCATGGCGGCGACTTTGTGTATACCGATGCCAACGGTCAAAACGGTATTTCTCAATGGCGAAACGTCATTAACGGATGCAACAACTGGTCGGAGGCGGATGCTTCCTATTTTGCCTCGTATGCATGGGGAATGGCGGCGGGAAACCACGATTCCCATAAAACCCCGTTCTTCTTCCACTATAACAACAAAGCCGATGCCGGTGACAGCAAGAGCCTTTACTACTCGTTCGACTATGGCGATATGCACGTGGTGTCGCTGGATACCGATGTGCTTGCCGGTGCGGGCGTGAATGCGGCACAGCTTTCGTGGTTGCAAAACGATTTGGCGTCCACCGATAAGAAATGGAAGATTGTCGAGACCCATTATTCGTTCTATGTAAACACCAACCGTGACTTGGAGGATTACGGCACATCGGATACCGACCGCACAACGATTCTCAATCTCTTTGACCAGTACGGTGTGGATGTGGTGTTTTCCGCCCATGTGGTGCAAAACTACTACACCACCTATTCGTTAAAAGCGGGAAGTGTCACCACTACGGCTACCGTCAACCAAGGCGGCGTGGATTGCTACCAAAATCCGGGCGGCACTGTGTATCTGCAAAACGGTGCGTCCGGCAACTCCTTCGGCATTGAAAACGAGGAGGGGAAAATTAACGGTTACGGGTGGAGCTATCCCACACTTATGAAAGACAGTGAGGCGGGTCACTACGGTTCGTTTGCCGTTGTCCGTTTACAGGAAAATGTTTTAACGGTCAATCGCTATTATTTGGATGAAGCGGACAAGTCCGTGAAAACCTACCAACACGGTCAGTTTGGTATTATCAAGACCTGATGAGAGCAGAAAGGTGAAACTATGCTGTTTGATTTATTTCGAGTGATAAAAAACGGAGGCGGATTTTGGCCGGCATTGTTTATGCTGGGAACCTTTGCGTTGTTGATTTTTGTGGTGCTTCCGTTCCATGAGTTTGCCCACGCTTATGTGGCAAACAAGTTGGGGGACAGCACGCCGAAATGGCAAAAAAGATTGACCCTCAATCCGATGGCCCATTTAGACCCTATCGGCACATTGATGATGCTTATTTGCGGCTTCGGATACGCAAAGCCGGTGCCGGTGAATGCCGCCAATTTTGAAAAACCGAAAAAAGGAATGGCGTTGGTGGCGTTGGCGGGACCTCTTTCGAACTTATTGCTTGCTTTTTTAGCGGTGGCGGCATTTCGGTTTGTCGGTATGGCGTTTGGACTTCGTGTGGAGGACGGTGTGCTGGTGACATCGATGCAACACGGAGAGCTGATTTATATACTGAAACTGGTTTTGGTAGATGTGTTTGCCTCTATCAATATCGGGTTGGCGGTATTTAATTTGTTGCCCATTTTCCCGCTCGACGGTTCGCATATCTTGGCACCGCTTTTGCCGGATAAGGTCAACTGGTGGATTGAACGCAATCAGCAGATGATTATGCTTGCATTGATTATTTTGGTTTTTTCGCCGGTATTGAATGCACCGCTCTCGTTTTTGCGTCACTTAATCGGCTATGTATTATGCTTGCCGCTCGGGATGCCTAATTTGTTTTAAGGAGAAAACCTATGGATGCCATTTGCTACAAGCTGCCGGTGTTTGAGGGTCCTTTAGACCTGCTGTTGCAGCTCGTACAAAAGAATAAGATTCAGATAACCGACATTCCTATTGCGGAAGTGCTTCGACAGTATATGGATACAATCGGGCTTATGCAGGAGCTGGATATGGATGTTACCAGCGACTTCCTCGATATGGCGGCACGGCTTGTGTATATCAAGTCGGCTATGCTGCTTCCTCGCCACGAGGAAGAGGATGACCCACGAGCCGATTTGGTGCGAGAGCTTATCAGTTATCAGTTGTGTCAGGAAGCGGCACGTCGACTGGCACTTCGCAATGTGGGTGCTGACCTCTTTATCCGTGAGTCGGAGGAGGTGGAGCCGGATTTGACCTATCGGCGTATCCATCCCTCCACGGATATTCGAGATGCCTACATCGCCGCTGCGGGGCGTGGAAAACGGCGGTTACCGCCGCCGGCACAAGCGTTTACCGGTATCGTCACTCACAAAATCGTGTCGGTGGCGTCAAAAATTTCCTTTGTGCTTCGCAAACTGTATACGGGCGGCAAGGTGAAATACGATTCGCTGTTTGAAAAGGCGGAGAGTCGTTCGGATTTGGTGGCTACGTTTTTGGCTCTCCTTGAGCTCGTAAAGCAAAACCGTGTGACGGTTAGCGGCGAGGGTGAGGAGCAACGTGTGGAAATGCTCGGCGAATACCACGAGGGCGATGAACAAGAATTGATACAGGGGTTGACGGTGGAAGATGGAAATTAAGAAATATATGGCGGCGATTGAAGCCGTGTTGTTTGCAAGCGGTGATCCGGTGGAATGCTCCCGCCTGGCGGAGGTTTTGGAGATTGATGAGGCGACCGCCGCCCGGTTTGCAGACGACCTTATGAATGACTACAACACCCGTGGTGGCGGCATCACTATGGTGAAGCTGGACAGTTCCTATCAGCTTTGCAGTAACCGTGACTATGCGGATTATGTGCGTAAGGCGATGGAAATTCGTCGTAATACGCCGTTATCCCAAGCGGCGATGGAGGTGCTTGCCATTGTGGCGTACAACCAGCCGGTGACCCGTGCGTATGTGGAGCAGGTTCGTGGCGTGGATTGTTCGGCGGTTATGCAAGGCCTTGTTGCGAAAAGCCTCATTGAGGAAAAGGGACGATTAGAGTTACCCGGCCGTCCGCTCCTTTACGGAACGACCAAGGATTTTTTGCGGTGCTTCGGGGTATCCTGCTTAGAGGAATTGCCGCCGCTTCCGCAAATGGAAGTGTCGGAAACCGGCGAGGAAACGCCTATGGAAGCCACGCTTGAGGATATTGTGGAGTTGGCGGAGCAGGCAAAAAGGCTGTCTGCCGCCGCCGAGGAGCCTATTGGAGAGGTTGACGAATAAAAACGGGAGAGGAAGCCTATGCTTGCCCTGAGGATTATAGGCTATGTTCTTTTGGGACTGCTTGCCTTGCTCTTGTTGCTGCTCGTGGTGCCCGTTCGGTTTCGTGTGAAATATGAAGCGGCGTTGTCTGCAACGGCGTGGGTGCTGTTTGTGCCGATACCGCTTTCACCACGAAAGGAAAAACCGAAAAAGGAAAAGCCCGAGAAAAAAGCAGCAAAGCCCAAGCAGGAAAAGAAGAAGCCAGAGAAAAAAGAAAAAGAAAAGAAGAAAAAGGATTTTCTCGATTTGAAACGACACGCCCGTGAGCTGAAAGAAAACGGCGTAGCGGCGGCGGTGGCGTGGCTTAAAGAAGTGGTGGCGATTGTGCTGAAAACTGCCAGCCGCTTGCTTGATGCCATTACCGTCACCAAATTGCGTGCCCGCATTGACGTGGCGGGGGAGGATGCTGCCCAAACGGCACTCACTTACGGAAAGCTTTGTGCCGGTATTTTTCCGGCGATAGGCGTGGTGGAAAGCAAAATCAAGGTCAAAAAGCAAGAAATTTCCATTGCCCCCGCTTTTTGCCTTGAAAAAACGAAATTTGCGTTTGATGTTCGGTTGAAAATCAGTGTGTGGAGGGTGGTCCTTGCGGCACTCATTATGCTGATAAAATACATTCAACTTCCCTCGGTGGGGGAACTGAAACAACAACGATTACAAAGGATACAGAGTCACGATAAGGAGGCTGTCTAATATGGAAAAAAGCGTACAAGGTGTTCTCGGAATGTCGATGGACAAAATTAAAGAAATGGTGGATGTGAACACCGTTATCGGAAAACCCATTGAAGTGGGCAAGGTGACCCTTGTTCCGATTTCCAAGGTAACCTATGGATTTGCGGGCGGCGGTTCGGATTTGCCTACGGCGGCGGACGGTCGTTTTGGCGGCGGCAGTGGTGCCGGTATTACGATTACGCCGATTGCATTTCTGTCTATCAACGAGGACAAGGTGCAGGTGTTGCCCATCAACGACAAGCCGGGTGCCACCGAGGCGGTGGTGGCGGCAGTGCCGACACTGGTGGATCGCCTCAAAGATACCTTTTCGAAAAAGGATAAGGCTATCGAAAAACCGTAAAGTCGTACGGTCGCTTCTCCCGCATACGTCGTATGCGGGAGAGCTTTTATACATCTTTTTTTTGTGAAAAACGTGGAATTGTAGGAGAGAACAATGGCAACAGAACGGTTACAAAAAATCTTGTCGGCTTATGGTGTGGCGTCTCGTCGCCGTGCTGAGGAGTTGATTGCTGCCGGTAAGGTGAAGGTGAACGGACATCCTGCGTCGTTGGGTGACAAGGCAGACCCGGTTCGTGACACCATTACGGTAGCGGGAAAAAAGCTGAAAAATATCGGCGAAAAACCGCAGGAATATACGTACATTTTGCTTAATAAACCCCGTGGTGTGGTGACAACTCTGTCGGATGAACAGGGACGTCGCTGTGTGGCGGATTTGGTGGGGGATGCCGGCGTGCGTTTGTATCCCATCGGTCGGTTAGACCGAGATTCCGAGGGATTGTTGCTGTTTACCAACGACGGGGAATTTGCCAATGCCATTTCCCATCCCCGCAATCATGTGCCGAAAACCTATCGTGTAACGGTGCGTGCTACGGTTAGCGAGGAGCAGGTGGCACGGTTGCAGGACGGTATTGTGCTGGACGGTCGCAAAACCGCTCCCGCCGAGGTGACGGTGATGGTGAAAGAGCCGGAGAGAACGGTGCTTCAAATGACCATTCACGAAGGTCGCAATCGCCAAATTCGCCGAATGTGCGAGAGCTTGGGGCTTGAGGTTATCCGCCTGAAACGTGTCGCCGTCGGTACCGTGAAGCTGGGCGGTGTGGCGGTTGGCAAATGGCGGTATTTAGAGGGACGTGAAGTGAAAGCGTTGCTGCTTGCCGCCGGAACGCAGGAAAAATTGCGTGGAGCGGCACGGTATATCCAAAATCATAAGTGATGTCCCAAAATGGGAGAGGCTGTATGATACGATATCGTTGAAAACGAGGATGAAGATACGATGAAAATATTAGCGGTGGATTTAGGACTTGCTCGGACGGGAATTGCCATTTCCGACGTCACCGAACAGCTGGCAAGTCCGGTCGAAACAATCTATGAACGCCGATTAGAGCGATTGTGCGAAAAAGTGGCGAACATCGCCAAGGATAAAGGCGTCGGCGAAATTGTGGTGGGACATCCCTGCAATATGGACGGTAGTCGAGGGGAAAGTGCCCTTCGTGCCGAGGGCTTTGCCGCCGATTTAGAGCAGATGACAAATCTTCCCGTGACCTTGTGGGACGAACGGCTCACCACGGTTGCCGCTACCGGCTATTTGAACGAGACAAACGTGCGTGGAAAGAAACGCAAGGAAACGGTGGATATGGTGGCGGCGGTCATCATTTTGCAAAATTACTTAGACAGCCGTCGCTGAACGGCCGTTTTTTATTATTTTTCGAGAGGAGGGCACCGGAATGCTTCAGCTTATTTTGGGAAAGAGTGGAAGTGGAAAAACCTTTACACTCATCGAACGAATAGCAAAATTGTTGGAATCTGACCAAGAAGCAGAGCCGATTTTGCTTGTTCCTGAGCAATTTTCTTTTGAAACCGAAAAGATTTTGCTTGAGCGACTCGGTGCCAAGGATGCTATACGTGTAAAGACGTTTAGCTTTACACGCCTTTCGGAGATTGTTTTGCGTGACAGCGGGAAAATTCCCCAAAAACCCCTGGACGAGGGAACCCGTTTGTTGCTGTTGGACCAGGCGTTTAAGGCTCGGAAAGACGAAATGCAGGCGTTGCATTATCGCAAGGGCAATGCGGGGCAGTTGGCGTTGCTGATGGATACGCTGAAAGAGTGGAAACAAAACGACGTGTCGGAGGAGACGCTTTCCGACCTGCTTTCCCGTATGCCGGCAGACAGTGCCTTGAAAAAGAAGCTGGCGGATTTCGGCAAGGTGAAAGAGACGTTTGAGGCGTATGTCAGCGGCCGTTTCGATGATCCTCAGGATTTGTTGATGCAGGCGTGTGAAGCGTTGCGAGCCGAGGGAACCCGTCTTGCAGATACCCGTGTGTTTTTAGACGGATTTATGGGCTTTACCGTGCCGGAGGAGAAGTTACTTTCTCTGTTGCTTTCTCGTGCGGCAGAGGTGACGGTTACGCTTTGTACCAACGACCTTTCGGCTTCCCCCGAGCAAATGGGGTTGTTTTCTCTCCCCACAGAAACGGCAAATCGTCTGATTCGGTTGGCGGATGAGATGGGAGTAACAAAGAACGTTCTCCATTTGGATGAAGATCATCGCCATAATAGCGAGGCGTTGCAAACGCTGTGTTCCGGCTTGTTTTGTCCGGACGAAGACAAATTTGAGGAAACGACCAATGCGGTTACGGTGCTTTCCTGTGCGGACAAAAATGAGGAATGTAAAGCCGCCGCTCGTGAAATTCGGTTCGCTATGCGAGACGGAAAGAAGCGTTGTCGGGAGATTGCTGTGGTGGTGCGAGATGTCGGCGAATACCGCAGTTCCTTAGAAATGGCGTTGCAAAGCGAGGGAATCCCGTTTTATGTGGACGCTCGGGAAAGCATCCGCAAGGATGCGTTGGCCGAGACGCTTTGTGCCGCTTTGCGTGTCGTGTGTTACCGTTTTCGAACCGAGGATATTTTGCGTCTTTTGAAAACCGGCTTGCTGTCTTTTAGTGTGATGGAAATCGCCACGCTGGAGAATTATGTGTACCAGTGGAGCCTAAAAAACGATGCGTGGAAATCTCCGTTTATACACAACCCCGATGGGCTAAACCGAGAGATGAACCAAAAACAATTAGACTATCTTAACGACTTGCGTGAGCGGATTATGACGCCGTTGCAAGCGTTGGACAAACGCCTTGCGGGCGAGGTGGACGGTGAAACATTCGCCACGGCACTCTATACCTATCTTATGGATATTTCGGCGGCGGAATGTGTGCGTCGTCGTGTGGCGGACTTAGAGAACAACGGTCATCCCGCCCTTGCGGATTTTACCGAGCGGGCATGGGAGGAAATGATGCAGCTGCTGGACACCTTCGCCAAAGGTGGGGAACAGCGGCAGGCCGTAACCGCTTGGATGGATTTGTTCACGCTGACGGTCGAAAAGACTGAATTAGGATTGTTGCCCAAAGGACTTGATGCGGTGCAAATCGGAGCAGCGGACCGAAGCCGATTGTCCGAGCCGTCCTTGGTGTTTATACTGGGGGCAAACGACGGGGCATTTCCCGCCGTGCCGTCCTCCGGCGGCTATTTGAGTGCCCGTGAGAGAAAACTGCTCAGCGAGCAATATGGGTTTACGCTGTCACGGGATTTGGAGAGAGAATTGACGGAGGAACGGCTTTACGCCTACAATGCGGTTGCTGCCGCCAAGGAAAAAGTGGTTATTACATATGCCCGCAGTTCGATGCAAGGTGAGCCGCTGTCGCCGTCACTGCTTGTCAGCGAGGTGAAACGGATTTTACCGCAACATCGGCACGAGACGTTTCGCACGGATGTAAACTGGATGCCGGAGACAGCGGAGGAGGCAATGAGCTACTACACCGCCACATGGTCAGAGCCTACGGTTTTAACGGCGGCGGTACGTGCTCAGCTTAAAACCGATCCCATGCAACAGCGTCGATTGGAGGCGTTGGAGCGTGCCGCTAATCAACAGGCGTGGGAAATCGAAAGCCCGGATATTACAAAAATGCTGTTTGGCGGCGATATGACGCTTTCCGCCACCAAGGTGGATACGTATTATTGCTGTCCGTTCCGGTATTTTTGTCGTTACGGATTGCACGTCAATCCGCTGAAAAAAGCGGATGTGGATAAGACGGCAATGGGAAACATTGTCCATGCGGTTTTGGAAACGCTGGTTCCGTTATATCAGCGTGAGGGATTTGAACACATCACACCTGTCCGCATCAAAACCGACGTTACCGATACGGTAAATCGGTATATTGAGCGGGAAATGGGCGGATTTTCGGATAAATCCGTGCGGTTTTCGCAATCGGTTGAACGCACAATCCGTATGAGCAAGGAGGTGCTTTGCCATCTTGTCGAGGAGCTGGCACAAAGCGGGTTTGTGCCGAGAGAATACGAGCTGGAAATCGGTAATCAAGAGGGGAAATTTCCCTCGACAACGCTTGTGCTGAACGACGGTTCAAAGGTGTCTTTTGAGGGCAAAATTGACCGTGTGGATGTATTTGAACAGGGAGAAATCACCTATATCCGTGTGGTGGATTACAAAACCGGCCCCAAAGAGTTTCGGTTGGACGATGTGCTGAACGGCATCAATTTGCAAATGCTTTTGTATCTCTTTTCGCTGTGCGAAAACCCCACAAAGGAATATTCGCATCCTCATCCTGCCGGTGTGCTGTATATGCCGGCGGGTGTCACGAGGTTTTCTGCACAGCTCTCAACGGAGCAGTTGCAAATCGAAAAAAACAAGGCAATGAAAATGCAGGGCCTTGTTCTCGACGATGAAGATGTGCTGCGAGAAATGGATAAGGATATCGGCACCTATATTCCGGCAAAGCTTTCCAAATCCGGGTTTACCCATTATTCTTCCGTATCGTCGGAGGAGGGGTTTCGTCTGCTCTCTCGTCGTTCAAAGGAACTTTTGGCACAAATGGCGACCAATTTGCACGAGGGCAACATCGAGGCGAGACCGTCCGAGGTGGACAGCTTTTGCGAAAGATGCGATTACCATGCTGTGTGCGGGTTTGACAAGTACGGAGAAAAACGCCCCTTCGATTATTTGCCGCCGGAAATTCGCAAGGCGAACAAACGAGATATACTGGCTCTTGCGGTGGAGTATGAACGGGAAAAGGCGGCGAGGGAGGAGCAGTCCTCCGAGGAAAATACTCCGGCTGAATAAACTATGGAAAAAGAGGACAAAATCTGATTTTGTCCTCTTTTTTGCAAGCTGTTGTAAAAATGCACAATTTTGTTGTTTTCGCTTGACTTTTTCTATGTCATATTGTATACTTATTTTATCTGAAAAGGTTTCTTTTCGGGAGAACAATACTTATTTGAATGAGGTGCAAAACTATGTCTCTCTCCAAAAAAAGCGTGAAATCGCTGTTGGCATTTGTGCTGGTATTGGCGATGGTGTTGGCGTTTATGCCCGCCCTTTCCAACGGAATGAATGCTAAGGCAATCACCAAAGATTTCGGTGGCAAACGTGTGGGTTGCTGGTGGTGGAGTACTTCCGACATCAACGAGCCCAATGCTACCAACTACCTCCAATGCATGAAAGATTGCGGCGTGAACGAGATTTATCTCTCCTGCTTCGGTCTTCTCAACACCGATGGCAACCGTGCCAAACTCCACGGCTTTGTGGAGAAAGCGAAAAACTATGGTTGCCGTGTGGCGATTTTGTACGGCGAGTGGGATGATTTTGCCAATAACAACGCCGCAAACTTTGACTTGATGGTTGGTTATTTGAAAACCTACAACGCCACGTATCCGGCGGAGCCGATTTACGGTATCCACATGGATATTGAGCCGGGCAACTACAATGCCACCGTGCTTCAAAGCTATGCCGACAAGTTCATCAACCGTGTGCAGGCGGCCCGTCAGCAGGGCGTCTACATCGAGGTGGACGTCAACTGCGGTTGGAATGGCCAAGGCGGTTTGACCACTACTTTGAACGGTGTGACCGGTATCTACGACATTATTGCGAAAAACTTCGATGCCGTGTTTGCGATGTCTTATCGTAACACCATGAGCGGTGCGGACACCATCGCCACCTTTGCCGCTTCGGTTATTACCGCTTGCAAAGCTTCCGGTACGCCGTTGTTCCTCGGCGTGGAGACCGATGACGTGACTCCCGCAAAGGTGACCTTCTATGGCAAGAGTAAAGAGTATATGTTCGGCGTAATGGACCAGACGATGGCGTATCTCGCCTCCCAGGGCCTTAAAGACTACGGTATGGCCATTCACCAAAACAAATCCCTCTTGCAGTTGCAGGATACCACCCCGACCACCCAGGCACCGCAGAGCGAAAACTGCATTTGGCAGGGTGACATCAATATGGATATCACCACCAAAAACACTGTGGGTATCATCAAAGTGGATTCTTTGACCGAGGCAATTCGCAACGACATTGCCGCCAACGGCCCCGCCACCAAATACATTGCGGTTTCGGAGGGCAGCTCGTATATCAACGGCCCGTCCGGCTACTGCGTGTTCGGCTTCTATCAGGATGCGAACTCCGCTAAGGGCCTTCAGTACTTGGAGAGCTGGGGTAAATCCGAAAAAGGCGATGAGCTGAATTACTGCACGTGGGAAGTCGCCAAAGAGCTGAATATGATGGGTACGGATGTCAACTTCTGCGTCTATTCCGATGGTACCGGTGACGTTTGCCACATCGGCAACTTGAAGCTGTATGCGTTCCATGGTGGCGTTACGCCGTCGTCGACGCCCAGTACCGCTCCCAGCACCACGCCCAGTACCGCTCCCAGCACGGCTCCCAGCACGGCTCCCAGCACTATGCCCAGCGTCGTGCCGACGACCCAGCCCAGTGTTGCTCCGGTGGAGATTCTGTATGGCGATGCCAATGATGACGGCGAAATCAACATGAAAGACGTGCTGACCGTCCGCAAACAGGTCGCTCAGTTGCCGGTGGATTACATCAACAAGAAAACGGCGGATGCCAACGGCGACGGTTCTGTCAACATGAAAGACGTGCTTTCTATTCGCAAATTTATTGCCCAGTTGGTTGACAAACTCGGCCCGGAAGTATAATTTCACTTAAATCATTTTCCTCCCCAATGCGATTTGCTCGTGTTGGGGAGGACCTTTTTATTGGGTTAATTGTGGCGTTTTTGTGAAATTTGTTGCAAAAAAGGGAATGGTACTTGACTTTATTTGTGGAATATTGTATACTACAATAAACTAGTATGGCGAAATTTGCGATATTAGAAATATTTTATATTTTATGAGGTGTAAAATGACCAGGGCAAAGAAAGTCTCGAAGACGCTTATCGCACTTTCACTTGTGGTAGTGTTTCTGCTGACGATGCTTCCGGCAATGTTCGGCAGCATGAATGCGGGAGCCACTACGTATGATGGACGCAAACACCGTCTCGGATGCTGGTGGTGGTCGTTTAACGACGCACTCAACACCACGACTCGTGACAAATATCTCGGTTTGTTGGAAGAAACCGGCGTGACCGAGATCTATATCGAGGCGTATACGTATCTTTGGAGCACGGGCAACCATGCGAAGCTGCACGATTTTATTTCGGCGGCACAACAGCACGGTATGCGTACGTCCGTCATGATTGACGACCCCGCTCTTGCGACCAGCTCCGGTACCTCTAAGAACTATATCGAAAAGCTGTACAACGGCTGGGTGGCGTATAAAAACACCTATCCGGATGACTGGCTTTACGGTATTCACTTCGACGTTGAGCCGGGTGGATACAACACCACCGTTTTGCAGAACTATTGCAACAACCTGTTGAATAACGCTATCAACACGTTGATCAGCAACGGCGTTTACTGCGAGTTTGACGTGAACCCGGCATGGAACGGATATAACGGCGTAACGTATAACGGCACCACCGACTTCTACAAAATCCTTGCCAAAGAACTGGGTGGCGGTAAGGGTACCTTGTCGCTGATGTCCTATCGCAACACCGCCGCCAAGGTTATGTCCCGTGCAAACGAGAGAAAAGCCATTGACTACGCTATCCAGTACAACTGCGATTTCACCTACGGCATCGAGACCGATAACGTGGAAGCGGGCGTCGATATTTCCGGCAAAGACAAAGCGTATCTGTGCAGTATGCTGGATGAGATTTACGGAAAAATGGATGCGGCCAACTATCCGATGGATTCCGGTGTGGCCATTCACCATGCCAGCGTCTATTATAAACTTGCCGGTACGTTGCCCACCACTTCGGTGTATGTGCAAGGCGGCACCACCGCCTCTCGTCCGACGTATACCACACGTTCCACGCAGCCCACACAGCCGAGTCAGAAACCTTCCGGCAACCTGACCTCTACGGTTCTTTGGGAAGGCGACCTGAACAGCACGGTGAGATTCAATTACGTCGGTGCTTTGAACAACTCGGAGGTCGATGCCGCTATCCGTGCGGATATTGCAAAAAAAGGCCCGCTGCGTACCGATGAGTACTATGATGTCTATACCACCGGTACCGTTAGTGGTGCCAGCGGCTATTCCGTGGCTGGCCTTTTGATTGCCGATTCCTTTGAAATCTGGGGCGACGATAAAGTTGCCGGCGGTTCCTCCATTTCTCCCGATGGCGTTGACGTGTATATGCAACGGATTTCCGGTGCGGCCACGGACAAGTCGGGTGAGCTGATTGCTCCGAATATGGATGAAACCACCCAGCTTGTGTATTTCGGCGATGGTGAGGGTACCGATACGGTGTCTATAACCCACCTGAAAATTGTGGCGTATCGCTATGACGGCTCCACCGACCCGACCCAGAGCCAACCGTCTCAGAGCCAGTCCGCTCAGACGACTCAACCCAGCCAGCAGACGCAACCGTCTCAACCGGCGGGGGAGAGCTACACGCTTTCTTACAATATTAAAGAGGAAACGCCTCGTTATACCGATGTGACCCGTACCGACTCCGTGAAAGTAGGCCCCGGCCCGGCGACCATCACCATTACCTTGCCGGCTGTTTACAAAGGAGCCGAAGCAACCAATGAAGAGTTGAACGAATATTTGGATTTGACCGCCAACGGCGAGCCGATTACTTTCTCGTTTGGATACGGTGAGCCGGAGGGAGGCGATTGCGATGTTATCGCTACCGCAACCATTCAGGTGAGCGGCAACACGATGATTGCCGGCGAAATCAAACACCCGAATTTCAAGGCGTGCGAGATTAAATTGAACGGTAGTCCCGTTCCGTCGACGCAACCCACGACCCAACCGACGACGCAACCCACCACGCAACCGACGATGCCGTCCGTGACCGTTCCGTCTGTGACCACGCCGTCTTCGTCCGAGTCGTCTGCGACCAATCCGTCTGTGACCAATCCGTCTTCGTCCGAGTCGACCGAAACCGAGCCGTCCGTGACCGAGCCGTCTCAACCGATTGTCCGGCCTCTGTGGGGCGATGCCGACGATGATGGGGAAATCAATATGAAAGACGTGTTGGCGATGCGTAAGAAAATTGCCAATATGGATGTGTATGTGAATCTCAAAACGGCGGACGCCAACGGCGACGGTGATTTCAATATGAAAGACGTGTTGGCGGTGCGTAAGTACCTGGCGGACTTGATTTCCGTCTTGGGCCCCGATAGCGATCTCTGATTCTGAATACAGTTCTCAAAAATCCCGCAGACGTTCGTCTGCGTGATTTTTTTGTAAAAAAGGGCTTGACAAGGAGAGAGGGAGGGTATATAATGTATGAAAATGTGGTGACCGGAAAAAAGTAGAAGTGCCGTCACTCCTTTCAGAGAGTCGTCGGTTGGTGCAAGACGACAGGAGAAGCACTTTGAATACATTCTGCGAGCAGCACACCGAACACCCGCAAGGGCAAGTAGGCTGTGACGGGTACGCCCGTTAAAGCGTTAGGGTATCGTTTTTATACCGTACCCAAAGAGGCCGTTTGTCGCAAGACAGCGGTAAATTGAGGTGGTACCACGGGATTTCCCGTCCTCTGTTTTTAGAAAACAGGAGGGCGGTTTTTTTATGCCCTCGAAAGAAGGAGACAGAATTATGGTTATTACAGAACTCTTGGAGAAAAATGCTCGCTTGTACGGTAAGGAGACGGCCCTTGTGGAAATCAACCCCACCGAAGAGCACGACGCCGCTCACACGTGGCGTGAATTCAATCTTATTGAGGCGGATGCGGCACAGCCGTATCGCCGTGAGATTACATGGAAAGAATTTGACGTGCGTGCCAATCAATTTGCCAACTTGCTTCTTACTCGCCACGTGAAAAAGGGCGACAAGGTGGGCGTTTTGATGATGAACTGCCTCGAATGGTTGCCGGCGTATTTCGGTGCCCTGAAAGCGGGTGCTCTTGCTGTGCCGCTCAACTTCCGTTACACAGCGGATGAGATTGCCTATTGTGTGGATCTTGCGGATGTATCTGTGCTTGTGTTCGGGCCGGAATTTTCCGAGCGTGTAGGTGAGGTGCTTCCTACCTTAAAAGAAAAGGTGAAACAGTTCTTCTTTGTGGGGAAGGATGCACCGGAGTTCGCCGAAAATGTGGATGAGCTTCTGCCGTTCTGCTCCTCTCAGCATCCGCCGATTGAGCTCACCGAGCAGGATGATGCCGCTATTTATTTCTCTTCCGGTACTACCGGCTTCCCGAAGGCTATTTTGCATAATCACGAATCCCTTATTTGCTCTTGCCGCACGGAGCAGGCTCATCACGGCCAAACTCGTGAGGACGTGTTTTTGTGTATTCCGCCGCTGTACCATACCGGTGCAAAGATGCACTGGTTCGGCAGTTTGCTTTCCGGTAGCCGTGCCGTGCTTTTGCGTGGCGTGAAGCCGGAATGGATTCTTCGTGCCGCTTCGGACGAAAAGGCGACCATCGTGTGGCTTTTGGTGCCGTGGGCACAGGATATTCTTGATGCCATTGACAGCGGTCGTGTGGATTTGTCGCAATATCGTTTGTCCCAGTGGAGACTTATGCATATTGGTGCTCAACCGGTTCCGCCCAGCCTTATTCGTCGCTGGAAAGAAAAATTCCCGCACCATGAATACGACACCAACTATGGTTTGTCCGAGTCGATTGGGCCCGGCTGTGTTCACTTGGGAGTGGAAAACATTCACAAGGTCGGTGCCATCGGCAAAGCCGGTTATCTGTGGGAGACGAAAATTATCGACGAAAACGGCAACCCCGTCAAACAGGGCGAGGTTGGCGAACTGGCGGTCAAAGGCCCCGGCGTGATGACCTGCTATTACAAAAATTCTGAAGCGTCGTCAGAGATTTTGCACGACGGTTGGCTGTATACCGGCGATATGGCACGAGAGGATGAGGACGGCTTTATTTTCCTTGTGGACCGTAAAAAAGACGTGATTATCTCCGGCGGTGAAAACCTCTATCCCGTGCAAATCGAGGATTATCTCCGTGGCAATATGAAAATCAAGGATGCGGCAGTCATCGGTCTTCCGGATGCTCGCCTCGGCGAGATTGCGGCGGCCATTATTGAACTGAAAGACGGCGAAACGGCTACCGAGGAAGAAATCAACGAATTTTGTGCGGATTTGCCTCGTTATAAACGCCCCCGCAAGATTATCTTTGCGGATATTCCACGTAATCCTACCGGAAAAATCGAAAAACCGGTGCTTCGTAAACGCTATGGCGGCGATTTGCTCGTGGATGCCCAGAACAAAGGTTAAAATACTTTCCATAAGGAGGAATTAACAATGAGTACTTTTATTATTACCGCATTTTTAGTTGTATTTTTTGCGGTGATGATTGGCATCGGCGTGTACTGCCGTCGCCAAGCCACCGACGTAAACGGCTTTGTGTTAGGTGGCCGTAATGTAGGCCCGTGGCTCACCGCCTTTGCGTTTGGTACGTCCTACTTTTCTGCGGTTATTTTTGTGGGATATGCCGGTCAGTTTGGTTGGAACTTCGGTCTTGCCTCCACTTGGATTGGGCTTGGAAACGCCTTTATCGGCTCGCTGCTTGCGTGGAGCTTGCTCGGTCGTCGTACCCGCATTATGACCCAGCACCTCGGCAGTAAAACGATGCCGGACTTTTTCGGATCCCGTTTTAACTCTAAAGGGCTTAAAGTGGCGGCTTCGGCGATTACGTTTTTGTTCCTTATCCCATACACCGCTTCGCTTTACAACGGCCTTTCTCGTTTGTTCTCCATGGCATACGAGGGGGTTGATTACTCCGTCTGTGTAATCATTATGGCGGTGCTTACCGGTATCTATGTGCTGTTCGGTGGCTATATGGCGACGGCGATTAACGACTTTATCCAGGGCCTTGTGATGCTTGTGGGTATCGTGGCGGTTATCGGTGCGGTGCTCGCAGACAACGGTGGACTTACCGCCGCTGTTGCACAACTTGCTACCGGCGAAAACGGGGGATGGGAGTTTGCCTCTTTCTTCGGTGCTGACCCGCTGTTCCTCTTGTTTGTCGTGTTGCTTACGTCTCTCGGTACGTGGGGACTTCCGCAAATGGTCGGCAAGTTCTATGCGATTAAAAACGAGGATGCGATTAAAAAAGGCACCGTCATTTCCACGTTGTTTGCCATTGTGGTGGCGGGCGGTTGCTACTTCCTCGGCGGCTTTGGCAGATTGTATGATGTGGATGTAGCGAAGGACGGTTTTGACGCCGTTATCCCGACAATGCTTTCTACTTTGAGCCCGTGGCTTATCGGTATCGTTATCGTGCTGGTGCTTTCCGCTTCGATGTCCACGCTGTCGTCCCTCGTTTTGACGAGCGGTTCGACCTTGACGCTTGACTTTATTGCCCCGCTTAAAAAGGAAAAAATGAACGAAAAAAGTAAGATGCTGTGCATTCGTTGCTTTATTGTGTTCTTCATTGCGGTATCTGCGTTTATTGCCATTATGCAATACAAATCCAAAAACCTGCTGATTGCCCAAATGATGGGTGTGTCGTGGGGTGCTTTGGCGGGTGCATTCCTTGCTCCGTTCCTCTATGGCCTCTACTGGAAAGGCGTGACGAAACCCGCCGTTGTCTGCTCGTTTATCTTCGGCGTGGGCTTGGAGATTGTCCAGCTGCTTGTCTCCGTCGGCGTGTTCTCGGTAGCGGAAATTCCGGTGTTGTCCTTTGTTTTCAAAAACTCGCTGTACTCCGGCGTGTTCGCCATGCTGGGCGGTCTTGTCCTTGTGCCGATTATCAGTGTGTTGACAAAGGGAGCGAAGCCTGCCGATGTGGACGAGAAATTCCGCTGCTATGAAATGACCAAAGTGGTGGATATTACCGATTCCTTGGGCGAATAATTCGGGATTTCCTCTTGCACCGCCAACGTGTTGGTGGTATAATGAATAGCAAGGTCGAAATTTGTCTTTTACTTTATTGTTAGGATGTGACGTTATGAAACAACTGATGATTGGCAACGCTGCGGTTTCCCGTGGGTTGTATGAGGCGGGGTGCGGGCTGATTTCCAGCTATCCGGGTACTCCGTCGACGGAAATTACCGAAACTGCCGCCAAATATCCGGAAATCTACTGCGAGTGGGCTCCCAACGAAAAGGTCGCTATGGAGGTGGCGTTTGGTGCCTCTCTCGGCGGAGTGCGTTCTGCCTGCTGTATGAAACATGTGGGATTAAACGTCGCCGCCGACCCGCTGTATACGATGTCCTATACCGGCGTCAATGCAGGCCTTGTGGTGTGCGTGGCGGATGACCCGGCGATGCACTCCTCTCAAAATGAGCAGGATTCCCGCCATCACGCTATTGCCTCGAAGGTTCCCATGCTGGAGCCGGCAGATGCGGCGGAGAGCCGCCGCTTTGCTATGCAGGCGTTTGAGTTGTCCGAAAAATTCGATACGCCGGTGCTTTTGCGTATGTGCACTCGCATTGCTCACTCTCAGAGCTTAGTGGAACCCGGCGAACGCACGGAGTTTGCCGGTAAACCGTATGAAAAAGACCCGGCGAAATATATCATGATGCCCGCTATGGCGAAAAAACGTCATCCGCTGGTGGAACAACGTACAGCGGATTTGACCGCCTTTGCCGAAACCTGCGATTTGAACCGTGAGGAGTGGGGCGGAACCGATATCGGTATTATTACGACCGGAACTTCCTATCAGTATGTGAAAGAGGTTTTAGGGGATGAGGTGAGCGTCCTTAAACTCGGAATGGTCAATCCTCTGCCGGTGGAACGTATTAAAAACTTCGCTAAAAAGGTGAAACGCCTTATTGTGGTGGAGGAGCTCGATCCCATTATTGAAAACCACTGTAAAGCTCTTGGACTTGACGTCGAGGGTAAGAATTTGTTCTCGATGATTGGTGAGTTCTCGCAGGAAACGGTGGCAAAAGCTTTTGGTAAAGCGTTGCCGAAAACCGTTTCTCTCGATACCGAAGTGCCGGTTCGTCCGCCGATGATGTGTGCCGGCTGTCCTCACCGTGGAATGTTCTATACGCTGTCCAAATTGAAACTCACCGTTATGGGAGATATCGGTTGCTATACGCTTGGTGCCCAGCAACCGTTGGCGGCGATCGATACTACGCTGTGCATGGGTGCTTCTGTGTCCGGGCTTCACGGCTTTAACAAGGCGGCGGAAAACCCGCAAAAAACGGTGGCGGTTATCGGCGATTCCACCTTTATGCATTCCGGTATGACCGGTCTTGTGAACATTGCCTACAACGCCACTCCCTCTACGGTGATTATTCTTGACAACTCCATTACCGGTATGACCGGTCACCAACAAAACCCGACCACCGGCTTTAATCTTCGTGGTGAGCCGGCGGCGGCGGTGAATTTGGAGGCACTCTGTAAAGCTCTTGGCATTGACAGAGTCCGTGTGGTGGATCCCTATGATTTGGCGGCGTGTGAAGCGGTTGTCAAAGAGGAACTGGCGGTCAACGAGCCGTCGGTGATTATCAGCCGTCGTCCCTGCGTGCTTCTTAAACACGTGAAGCACGATAAACCGGTGAAGGTAAACAACGACAAGTGTGTCGGCTGTAAGAGCTGTATGAAGCTGGGTTGCCCTGCTATCCGCATTGTGGACGGCAAGGCACAAATCGACGATACGCTGTGCGTTGGCTGTCACGTCTGTGAGCAGATGTGCCGCCTGAATGCAATTGAGGAGGGCTGAGACATGAAAACAGTTAGTGTGATGATTGTGGGCGTGGGCGGTCAAGGTTCGCTCCTCGCTTCGAAACTCCTCGGAAAACTGTTGTGCGACGAGGGCTATGACGTTAAAGTGTCGGAAGTCCACGGTATGAGCCAGCGTGGCGGTTCTGTGGTGACGTATGTGCGTTTCGGTGACAAGGTATACTCGCCGGTGATTACCGAAGGCGAAGCCGATTATATTGTGTCGTTCGAGAAATTGGAGGCGGCTCGCTATGCTTCCTGTTTGAAAGACGGTGGCACCGTGATTGTCAACACCCAAGAAATCGCCCCCATGCCGGTTATCGTGGGAGCGACCGCCTATCCGTCGGATATCCTGTCCGAGATGACCGCTAAAGGCGTCAAGGTGGATGCGATGGATGCTCTGTCTTTGGCGGAGCAAGCGGGCTCATCCAAAGCGGTGAACATTGTGCTGATGGGCCGTTTGGCGAAATATTTTGATATTCCGAAAGAAAAATGGATTGCCGCCATTGAAAAATCCGTGGCGGAGAAATTCGTGGAAATGAACAAGAAAGCGTTTGAACTGGGCTATTCTGCCGAATAAGTTGCAACGGGAAAGGGGATGTATCCAATGGGAAAATATTGGCAGCCGGAAATGGAAACGGCATCTCGTGAGACACTTGACAACATTCAAAGTGAGCGGCTCGTTGCTCTCGTCAAGCGGGTGTACGATAATGTACCGCTGTATCACGACCGTATGGATGCCGCCGGCGTTTCGCCGGAGGATATTCACTCGATTGCCGATTTGGGCAAATTGCCGCTGACAAGCAAAAAAGACCTGCGAGATACCTATCCCTATGGTCTGTTTGCTGTGCCGCTGACGGACGTGGTGCGTTTGCACGCTTCCTCCGGTACTACCGGCAAGCAAATTGTTGTTGGGTATACGAAAAACGATTTGGAGACGTGGGCGGACATCTGTGCTCGTCAGCTGACAGCGGCGGGAGCGGGGAAGGACGATATTATCCACGTGTCCTATGGTTACGGTTTGTTTACCGGCGGCTTCGGTATCCATGGTGGTGCGGAACGCATCGGGGCAACTGTTGTGCCGGTTTCCTCCGGCAACACCGAGCGACAGATTACTATTATGCGTGATTTCGGCTGTACGTTCCTTTGCTGTACGCCGTCTTATGCCATGTATTTGGCGGAAACCATCGAGAAAATGGGCGTTCCGAAAGAGGAAATCAAGCTTCACGGTGGAATTTTCGGTGCCGAACCGTGGACAAAAGAAATGTGCGACTCTTTGGAGAAAAAGCTCGGCATTAAAGCGTATGACGTGTACGGTTTGACCGAGATTATGGGGCCGGGCGTGGCGTTTGGCTGTTCGGAACAGAATGGCTTGCACGTCAACGAGGACCATTTTATTATCGAGTGTATTGACCCGGAAACGGAGCAACCCGTTCCGGACGGACAGCAGGGAGAACTGGTGTTCACCTGCCTCACGAAAGAGGCGTTCCCGCTGGTGCGATTCCGCACCCGTGATATCGGCATTCTCACGCACGAAACCTGCTCTTGCGGTCGAACCTTTGTGCGGATGAGCAAGCCGATGGGTCGTACCGACGATATGCTGATTATTCGGGGTGTCAACGTGTTCCCGTCGCAGATTGAAACGGTGCTTCTTAAGCTCGGTTATTCGCCGAACTATGAGATTGTTGTTGACCGTGTGAACAACACCGATACCTTTGATTTGCGTGTGGAAATGACCGAGGATATGTTCTCCGACACCGTGTCCGGTATCGCTAAATATGAGCGGACGCTGACGGAGGCACTGAAATCCACTCTCGGAATCGGTGTCCACGTCGTGTTGGCACCGCCGCATACGTTAAAACGTTCGGAGGGGAAAGCAAAGCGTGTGATTGACAAACGAAAGGAGACGGGAAAATGTTAATTGACCAAGTATCTGTTTTCGTGGAAAACCAAGCGGGGCGGCTTGCCGCTGTCACAGAACTGCTTGCAAATGTCGGTGTGGATATTCTCGCATTGTCTATTGCGGATACCACCGATTTCGGCATTTTGCGTATTGTGGTAAACGATACCGATCTTGCGGTGAAAACGCTTAGGGACAATGACCGCATTGTGAAAGTCACCAAGGTTCTTGGTGTACGTCTTGACAATAAACCGGGCATTTTTGCCAAGGTGGTGCGTCTGCTTGCCGATAACGGCATCGGTATTGAATATACCTATGCGTATGCCGCCGGCCGTGGTGCGGATACGGCGGGTTTGGTGCTTCGTGTAGGAGATAACGAAAAAGCTACCGAACTCCTCAAAAACGCCGGATTTGACGTGTAATAAGTGAATGAAAAAATCCCGTCCGTAAGGACGGGATTTTTTTGATGAAATTTGTGCCATCGTCGGGGACGGCGGCGTGTTATTTGATAAGCCTTCCCCTCGAGAGGAAGCATCACCTGATTTGTCGCACTTACCCACGGCGGCACCGTAGGGCGGGGGCTTACTCCCGCCGTTTGTGAATTCTGCACCGACCACCGGCGGCAGGAGCGAGCCCCTGCCCTACGGACACGCTGGGGATTATTTGAAAAAGAGTGTCTTTTTGCACCAACTTTTCTCCTTCGCATAGGATGGAATAACAAGGGTGAGGAGAAAACGGTCGTCGGGGACGGCTTGCCGCACGGTCGGGAGGACTCTCCTTGTCATTCGGAGAAAGGAGGAGTAGGCGTATGTGTCTTAAAAACCTTTTCTGTGGCAACGATTGCACCTGGATTTTGTTCTTCATCATCGTGATGTTGCTGATGGATGACGACTGTGGTTGCAACTCCTGCGGCAGTCCTGCCGGCAACTGCTGCGGCTGACGTGGCAAAAGGAAAAGCGGTGGACAAATGTCCACCGCTTTTTTCGTGTTTTTTAAAGTCCCGTTAAATCGAATGAGGGAATAAAGTTTTCGCTTGCGGAGGTGCGTTCTTGCACAAAGCCGGTTTCGATGTCACGTGCAAGAAGATATTCTTCCGCTCGGGTGCATTCCCGTGTGGTCAGCCGTCGGTTTAATTCGGGATAACCGTCGGGGAGAGAAACCGGCGTATATTGGCTCATAAGGCTAAACAGCACCTCACCTTTCGGGAACGTATCTGCCACCCAATCAATGACGGTTTTGGTGTTTTTGAGCCCACCGGGGAGAATGAGGTGGCGGATCATCACGCCTTTTTTGAGCATTCCGTTTTCGTCGAACTGTACGGGCCCGACCTGGCGGAACATCTCTTTGATGGCGGCGGCGGCAATCTCCGGATAATCGGGGGCGGCGGAATAGCGTTTTGCCATTTCGCTGTCACGGTATTTCATATCGGGGAGATACACGTCCACGTGACCCTCTAACAGGCAGAGAGTTTCTATGGATTCGTAGCCGCCGGTATTGTATACCACCGGAACCGACACGCCGTTTCCGAGGGCTTCTAAAATTGCCGGCACAAAATGGGTGGGGGTTACAAGGTTTAGATTGTGTGCCCCTTGGGCAATGAGGTTTTCGAATACGGTTCGCAGCTCGACGGGGGACAGAGCTTTTCCGAAGCGTTCGGAGCTTATTTGGCGATTTTGACAAAAGACACAACGAAGCGGACAGCCGGAAAAAAACACCGTTCCCGAACCGTTTTTACCGCTTAAACACGGTTCCTCCCAAAAATGGAGTGCCGCACGAGCTACCACCGCATCTGTGCCCATTCCGCAGACGGAGCCCGCCACCGGTTTATCGGTGCGAGCAGGGCGGTTTACGTTACAGTGACGAGGGCAAAGTGTGCACGTGTTCATACGCCCACCGCCGGAATCAGCCCAAACAAGAGACCGCAGAGAGTGAGTAGTATGGCTGTCGCCCACAAAACCGCTGTTAGTATCCGCATAACGGTGCGGCGGGTTTTGTGTTCATCCTGAGAGAACAGCGAGGCGGCGGCAGAGCGGGTGAGAAACGGTAACGGAAACATCGAAAGTACCACAATCATGGTGTTGGCGGCTTGCCGACCGTCTTCGTTCAAAATATCCCGCACGCCGGCAAACATCAAAAACACGCCGAGCACGGCGATAAGAACGCCCAAACCCGTGAAAATGAATAGGCGGCAGTCGGAACGGAAATTTTTTATTTCGTCTCCTTTTTGAAAGCGGGCAAAAATGCCGCAGCCCACCATACATCCCGCCACGAAGAACGAGACAAGCAGAGCGGTGGAAACATCACGATACGGTGCTCGCATCTCGCATCCGAGCCAGACGGCAAGTGCCATTGTTCCGGCGGCGGCAAGCTGGGCAATCAGTTGTTTTTTGAAAGAAATCATACGGTCACGTCCTTTTCAAAAGGCGTTATACACGGCTCCATTCGGCACCGTTTGCGGTATCTTTTACCACGATACCACGGGCGGAAAGCTCGTCACGGATGCGGTCGGCTTCTGCCCAGTTTTTGTCGGCACGTGCCTGCTGGCGGGCGGCAACCAGAGAATCAATTTCCGCATCGTCATCGCCTGCTTGCACCGTAACGGGGGTGAGCAGGTCGAGGGACAACACCGTGTCGAAGTCGGCAATCAAAGAGCGTTTTTCGGCATCGGTCAGGTCGGATTTCAACACATCGTATACGCTGGTTAGTGCCAGCGAGGTGTTGATATCGTTATCCATTGCTTCGCAGAATGCGGTTTTGAACGGCGTGAGAGCCGCCTCGTTTACGTCGCCGTCCTCCTTGAGAGCAGAGGTGCGAGAACGCAGTTTAAGATAGGCTTTTTGGGCGTTGTCCAACCCCTCCCACGAAAAGACAAGGGATTTGCGATAGTGGGATTGGAGGCAGAAAAAGCGATAGGCGAGGGGAGAGTAGCCTTTTTCCTCCAACAGCGAAACGGTGAGGAACTCGCCTTTGGATTTGCTCATTTTGCCGGAGGTGGTATTTAAGTGGAGTACGTGGAACCACTGTTTGCACCACGGATGACCGAGGTACGCCTCACTTTGGGCGATTTCGTTGGTGTGGTGGGGGAATACGTTGTCAATTCCGCCACAGTGCAGGTCTAAGTGCTCGCCCAGGTGTTTCATGCTGATGCCGGAGCATTCAATGTGCCAACCCGGATAACCGATGCCCCACGGGCTGTCCCACTTCAGTTCTTGATCATCAAATTTGGATTTGGTGAACCACAGCACAAAGTCGCTTTTGTTGCGTTTGTTTTCGTCTTCATCCACGCCCTCACGGACACCGACAGCCATTTCGTCGCTTTCCTGTTTTGTAAAGACGTTGTAATTGTCCAATTTGCCGGTATCGAAATACACGTTGCCGCCGGCAAGATAGGCGTATCCTTTTTCGATAAGCGTCTCGATAATATGAATGAATTCGGGCACACAGCCGGTGGCGGGTTCTACGACATCGGGGCGTTTGATGTTCAATTTTTTGCAATCGTTAAAGAAGGCATCGGTATAGAATTTTGCAATCTCCATCACGGTTTTATGCTCACGACGTGCCCCTTTAAGCATTTTATCCTCGCCGGTATCGGCATCGCTGGACAGGTGTCCCACGTCGGTGATATTCATCACTCGCTTTACGTCATAGCCGGCATAGCGGAGATATTTTTCCAGTACATCCTCCATCATATAAGTTCGCAGATTGCCGATATGGGCATAGTGGTACACCGTGGGGCCGCAGGTATACATTCCGCATTTGCCGGGTTCATATGTGGTAAACGCTTCTTTTTCATGGGAAATCGAACTGTATAATTGTAGTTGGCTCATTTTGTTTGTTCCTCCAATTTCTTTTCCAGCTGGTTGATTTTTGCCTCCAAACGGCAGATTTCCTGGGATACAGGGTCGGGAATGTGGATTTGGTCCAGCTCCTGTACCCGTTTGCCGCCGATTCGTACCACACGGGCAGGGACACCGACAGCCGTGCTGTTGGCGGGAATATCCTCCAAAACAACAGCACCGGCGGCGATGCGGGCGTTGTCGCCGATTGTAATCGGACCGAGCACCTTGGCTCCGGCACCCACCATCACGTTGTTACCGAGAGTCGGGTGACGTTTGCCGTGTTCTTTGCCGGTACCGCCCAAGGTGACGCCTTGATATAAGGTGCAGTTATCGCCGATTTCGGTTGTTTCTCCGATGACAACACCTACGCCGTGGTCAATAAACAATCCTTCGCCGATAGTGGCGGCGGGGTGGATTTCAATGCCGGTGCGGCGGACACAACGCTGGGAGATGGCACGTGCCAAAAAGAACAGCTTGTGGCGATGACACCAGTTGGCACGGCGATGGGCACGAACGGCTTTAATGCCGTTATACAGCAGGGCGACCTCTATGTTTGAACGGGCAGCGGCATCACGCTCTCGCACAGCGGCAATATCCTTTTTTCGCAGGGTTGACATAAGGCATCCTCCTTTTTGAGGGAAAATAAAAAACCTTCTTTGTGCCAAAGCACAAAGGAGGCGATTGCTCGCGGTTCCACTCCATGTTTCACTCACGGAAAGCAGACACTTTCCTGCCCGATAACGGGGGCGACCGCACCGACATACGCACCGAGACCGGCTTCCTTCGATGGGCTACGAGAGGCATTCACCGCACGGTCGACCAGCCGCTTCCAGCCAAAGGCGGCGTTCTCTGTGGGTCGGGGGACGAGCGGTTACTTGTTCCCGATGATTGCTCTTTTATTGTATGCAAAACGAGAGCAGTTGTCAAGGGTTTTCTCTTTGTTCCTCAAAACTTTCTTTATATCCTTTATATAGTGTTGCGTGAAATGAAAAACGGACGCAAAAGAAAAAACAACACAAAACAACAACCCGACCACGTGTTTAATATTTTTGAGAAAATCTGTCTGCTTTTTGCATTTTTTGTTGCGTTTCGCCCAAAAGTGAACCAATTACGTCCCTTTCTATGGAAATTCGTCTAAAATTACCCCTTGACAAGGGAGCCTTATAATAGTAAAATAAAATTCTTGTGCGTATTAAAGGAATGCGGGGCTTGAACGCCGGTTTCGGGAGAGCTGAGACCGGGCCGCAAGCGAGTGTTCTTAAGGCGGACAATTATGACACATTCAAACCGAAATCGGGAGAGGCGACTTTCCTGCGAAATTTTATGGGAGTTGAAATAACGTATGACAAATCTCAAACCGGTACAACTCGGTAAGACTACTCGTATGAGCTTTGCCAAAATCAATGAAGTGTTGGATATGCCCAACCTCATTGAGGTGCAAAAGAATTCCTACAAGTGGTTTTTGGACCAGGGCCTCAAAGAGGTTTTCCGTGATATTGCGTCCATTACCGACTACTCCGGCAACCTTGTGCTGGACTTTATTGACTATCGACTGGAGGAGACTCCGAAGTACTCTGTGCAAGAGTGTAAAGAGCGTGACGTGACCTATGCGGCACCCCTTCATGTGACGGCTCGTTTGCTCAACAAAGAGACGGGCGAAATCCAAGAAAACGAAGTGTTTATGGGCGATTTCCCGCTGATGACCGACAGCGGCACCTTTGTGATTAACGGTGCTGAGCGTGTTATCGTGTCTCAGCTGGTTCGTTCGCCGGGCGTCTACTACGGCATGGAGTATGACACCACCGGTAAAAAGCTGTTTAGCTCGACGGTTATCCCGAACCGTGGTGCATGGCTGGAATATGAAACCGATTCTACCGATGTGGCGTATGTCCGCATTGATAAAAACCGCAAACTGCCGGTGACTACTTTCCTGCGTGCGTTGGGTCTCGGAAGCGATGCTCAGATTTTTGAGTATTTCGGTGAGACGGAATTGATGCAGGCGACTATCCTCAAGGATGTTACGAAATCCACCGAGGAAGGTCTTTTGGAGGTGTATCGCAAGCTCCGCCCGGGTGAGCCGGCGACCACCGAAAACTCGCAACAGCATATTGATAGTTTGTTCTTTGATCCCCGTCGTTATGACTTGTCCCGTGTGGGTCGCTACAAATACAACAAAAAGCTCGGTCTGCGTAACCGCTTGACCGGTCGTGTGTTGTCTCAGCCCATCGTGGACGAGGCTACCGGCGAGCTGCTTGCCGAGGCAGGAGAGAAAATCTCCGCCGAGCGTGCCCTTGAACTGGAAAACAAGGGCGTCAAGATTGCCTACATTATGGTGGACGATCACGGCGAGCAGAACGAGGTCAAAATTATCACCAACCAAATGGTGGATATTCGTGCCCATGTTGACTTGAGCGAGGAGGAGCTCTCCGAGTGCGGTATTAACGAGAACGTGCGTTTTACCGTGTTGCAGGAAATCCTCGCCGAGACGAAAGGCAAGAAAGAGGCTCTGAAAGAGGCTTTGAAAGCCCGCCATGACGAGCTGATTCCGAACACCATTATTGTGGACGATATCTTTGCATCGGTCAGCTATCTCAATAACCTTTGCTTTGATGTCGGTAACACCGATGATATCGACCACTTGGGCAACCGCCGTATTCGTTCGGTGGGTGAGTTGCTCCAAAACCATTTCCGTATCGGCTTCTCCCGCATGGAGCGTGTCATCCGTGAGCGTATGACTCTCCAGGCTCAGGATGCCGGCGAAATCACCCCGCAAGCCCTTATCAACATCCGTCCGGTCGTGGCGGCAATTAAAGAGTTCTTCGGCTCTTCGCCGTTGTCTCAGTTTATGGACCAGATCAACCCGCTTGCCGAGCTTACCCACAAACGTCGTTTGTCTGCGTTGGGCCCCGGCGGTTTGTCCCGTGACCGTGCCGGATTTGAGGTGCGTGACGTTCACTACAGCCACTATGGCCGTATGTGCCCGATTGAGACGCCGGAAGGTCCGAACATCGGCTTGATTTCTTATTTGGCTACCTTTGCCCGTATCAACGAATACGGCTTTGTTGAAGCTCCTTTCCGCCGTGTGGATAAAGAAACCGGCATCGTCACCGACGAGGTTATCTATATGTCCGCCGACGTGGAGGACGCCTACATTGTGGCACAGGCGAACGAACCGCTGGATGAGCAGGGTCGTTTTTCCAACAAACGTGTCAATGCCCGTTTCCGTGGCGAATTCTTGGAGGTTACGCCGGATAAACCGGACTTCATGGACGTTTCGCCGAAAATGGTTGTGTCGGTTGCTACGGCAATGATTCCGTTCCTTGAGAACGACGACGCCAACCGTGCGTTGATGGGTTCCAACATGCAACGGCAGGCGGTGCCGCTGCTCACCACCGAGTCTCCCATTGTCGGTACCGGTATGGAATACAAAGCCGGTGTGGACTCCGGTGTGTGCGTGCTGGCGAAAAACGCCGGTACGGTAACCGCTGTGGATGCCCGCTGTGTCAAGGTTCGCCGTGACAAAGACGGGGTGGAGGACGTGTATGAGCTGATTAAGTTCTCTCGTTCCAACCAGGGCACCTGCATTAACCAACAGCCGGTCGTTTCTGTTGACCAGCACGTGGAGGAGCACGAGGTGCTCGCCGACGGCCCTGCCACCTGCAACGGTGAAATTGCCCTCGGTAAAAACGTGTTGATTGGCTTTATGACCTGGGAAGGTTACAACTACGAGGACGCCGTGCTGATTAACGAAAAATTGGTACGTGACGATATCTTTACGTCCGTCCACGTGGAGGAATATGAGATTGAGGCTCGTGACACGAAACTCGGGCCGGAGGAAATTACCCGTGACATCCCGCAGGCCGGCGATGCCGCTTTGAAAGACCTTGACTCTCACGGTATTATTCATATCGGTGCCGAAGTGCGTTCCGGTGATATCCTTGTCGGTAAGGTTACGCCGAAGGGCGAAACCGAGTTGACGGCTGAGGAGCGTTTGCTGCGTGCTATCTTCGGTGAGAAAGCCCGTGAGGTGCGTGACACCTCGTTGCGTGTGCCGCACGGTGAGTACGGTATCGTTGTTGACGTGAAAGTGTTCACCCGTGAAAACTGCTCGGAGCTGTCGCCCGGCGTGAACGAAGTGGTTCGTTGCTACATCGCTCAAAAACGCAAAATCAGCGTGGGCGATAAGATGGCGGGTCGTCACGGTAACAAGGGCGTTGTGTCCCGCATTCTTCCCAGTGAGGATATGCCGTTCCTGCCGGATGGCCGTCCGTTGGATATCGTTCTTAACCCCTTGGGCGTTCCGTCTCGTATGAACATCGGTCAAGTTTTGGAGGTACACTTGGGTGCCGCTTGTGCCGCTCAGGGTATCAAGATTATGACGCCGGTTTTCGACGGTGCTCATGAGGATCAAATCCAAGAGATGCTCGAAGAAGTCGGCCGTGAGCGTAACGGTAAGATTACGTTGTATGACGGTCGTACCGGTGAAGCCTTCGATAACCCGGTTACCGTCGGTTATATGTACTTCCTTAAATTGCACCACTTGGTTGACGATAAGATTCACGCTCGTTCTACCGGCCCGTACTCGCTCGTTACGCAACAGCCGCTCGGCGGTAAAGCCCAGTTCGGCGGTCAGCGTTTCGGTGAGATGGAGGTGTGGGCACTGGAAGCTTACGGTGCTGCGTATACCTTGCAGGAAATCCTTACTGTCAAGTCGGATGACGTTGTGGGACGTGTAAAGACCTATGAAGCTATCGTGAAAGGTCAAAACGTGCCGCAATCCGGCGTGCCGGAATCCTTTAAAGTGCTTGTCAAAGAGCTGCAATCGCTCGGTCTTGACGTGCGTGTTTTGGACAAGGATAAGAACGAAATCGACCTCAAACAAAACTTTGAGGATGACGATGACGATTTCCGCATCAGCGATATTGAGGACGACAAAGCGTTCTCTATGGTGACGAATGAAAACGAGCTGGCCGGCTATTCCGTTGAGGAAGCACCGGAAGCGGAAGACGATGATCTCGGTGCTGCTCTCAGTGCACTTTTCGGTGCGGATGACGGTGCTGACGATGATCTCGATGTTTGAGAAAGGGGAGTTGCACTATGATGAACTTTAATGTATTTGATTCCATTAAAATCGGTCTTGCCTCTCCTGACCAAATTCGCAGTTGGTCGTATGGTGAAGTGAAAAAACCGGAAACCATCAACTATCGTACGCTCAAACCGGAACGGGACGGCCTGTTCTGTGAGCGTATCTTTGGACCGACGAAGGACTGGGAATGCCATTGCGGCAAATATAAACGTATTCGCTTCAAAGGCAAAATCTGCGACAAGTGCGGCGTGGAGGTCACCCGTGCAAAAGTTCGCCGTGAGCGTATGGGCCACATTGAATTGGCGGCTCCGGTGTCTCACATTTGGTATTTCAAGGGTATTCCGTCCCGCATCGGCTTGATGCTGGATATTACGCCCCGTCAGTTGGAGAATGTTCTTTATTTTGCCTCCTATATCGTGACCGATCCGGGCTCTACGCCTCTTGCGAAAAAAGAGATTTTGAGCGAGAAAGATTATCGGGATATGCGTGAGAAATACGAGGACGATTTCGAAGCGGGAATGGGTGCGGAATACATCCAAAAACTGCTTGCGGAAATTGACCTTGAGGAGCTTGCCGCCGAACTGAAAGAGGAACTGGAAAACTCCAACGGTCAAAAACGTGCCCGCATTATCAAACGCTTGGAGGTTGTGGAGGCGTTCCGTGCTTCCGGCAACCGTCCCGAGTGGATGATTCTGAACGTGGTGCCGGTTATCCCGCCGGATATTCGTCCGATGGTGCAGTTGGATGGCGGCCGCTTTGCCACCTCCGACTTAAACGACCTTTATCGTCGTGTGATTAACCGCAACAACCGTTTGCAGCGTTTGCTGGAGCTCGGTGCACCGGACATCATCGTCCGCAACGAGAAACGTATGCTGCAAGAGGCGGTGGACGCCCTTATCGACAACGGCCGTCGTGGCCGTCCGGTTACCGGCCCGAACAACCGTCCGCTGAAATCCCTTTCGGATATTCTGAAAGGTAAACAGGGTCGTTTCCGTCAGAACCTGCTCGGTAAACGTGTGGACTATTCCGGTCGTTCGGTTATCGTTGTCGGTCCGGAACTGAAAATGTATCAGTGCGGTCTGCCGAAAGAAATGGCTCTTGAGCTGTTCAAACCGTTTGTTATGAAACGTTTGGTGGAAACCGGTGCTTCCGGCAACATCAAATCTGCCCGTAAGATGGTGGAGCGTGTCCATCCGGATGTGTGGGATGCGTTGGAAATCGTTATTAAAGACCACCCGGTTATGCTTAACCGTGCACCTACGCTTCACCGCCTCGGCATTCAGGCGTTTGAGCCGGTGCTGGTGGAGGGCCGTGCCATTAAACTGCATCCGCTCGTGTGTACCGCTTTTAACGCCGACTTCGACGGCGACCAAATGGCTGTGCACGTGCCGCTGTCTGCTGAGGCACAGGCGGAGGCTCGCTTCTTGATGTTGGCTGCCGGCAACTTGCTGAAACCGTCCGACGGTAAACCGGTGGCGGTGCCGACCCAGGATATGGTTCTCGGTTCGTATTACTTGACCTACGAGCGTGAGGGCGAACTGGGCGAGGGCAAAGCGTTTGGTAACGAGGATGAGGCTCAGATGGCGTACGACAATGGCGTTATCGGCTTGCACGCAAAAATCCGTGTACGCCGTACGCTGGTTATCGACGGCGAGGAGAAATCCCGCATGGTCGAGACCACGATCGGTCGTATCATCTTCAACCGTCCGATTCCGCAAGACCTCGGTTTTGTGGATCGTTCCAACCCGGACAATCTGTTCGAGTATGAAGTCAATTTCAAGGTCGGCAAGAAAGAGCTGTCCAAGATCATTGAAAAATGCATTAAAGTTCACGGCCCGGCGGACACCTCCGAGGTGCTGGATGCTGTGAAATCCCAAGGCTATCACTATTCCACCGTGGCGGCGTTGACCGTTTCGGTTATGGATGCTACCATCCCGCCGGCGAAAAAGGAAATCATCGCCGACGCCGAGGCCCAGGTGGACAAGATTGTGGATGTGTTCGAGCAAGGTCTTATGAGCGAGGAAGAACGCTATCGCAATGTGGTTCGTGTGTGGAACGAGACCACCGAAAAGGTGGGAGAGGCGTTGAACGACAACATGGACCCGTACAACCCCATCTTTATGATGGCGGATTCCGGTGCTCGTGGTTCGTCCGCTCAGATTCGTCAGCTCGCCGGTATGCGTGGCTTGATTGCCAACACCTCCGGTCGTGCTATCGAGGTGCCGATTCGTGCAAACTATCGTGAAGGCCTTAACGTTTTCGAATACTTCATCGCCTCCCGTGGTGCCCGTAAAGGTTTGGCAGATACCGCTTTGCGTACGGCTGACTCCGGTTACTTGACCCGTCGTCTCGTGGACGTGGCACAGGATGTCATTATCCGTGAGCGTGACTGCGGCACTCACGAGGGTATTGAGGTTTATGAAATTAAAGACGGTAACACCGTTATTGAGAAGCTGCCTGAGCGTTTGACCGGCCGTTTCTTGGCGGAGGATTTCGTTAATCCGAAGACCGGCGAAGTCATCTTCAGCCGTGAGCATCTGATGAGCGAGAGAGACGCCGAAGCGATGGTCGCTCAAATGGAAGAATTCGGTATGCCGATGAAAGTGCGTGTCCGCTCGGTGCTCACCTGCCACGCCAAACACGGTGTGTGTGCTCACTGCTATGGTGCCAACTTGGCAACCGTCGACCCGGTTACGGTGGGTGAGGCAGTCGGTACCATTGCCGCTCAGTCCATCGGTGAGCCGGGTACCCAGCTGACCATGCGTACGTTCCACACCGGTGGTATTGCGTCCGGTGAGGATATTACTCAGGGTCTTCCCCGTGTTGAGGAGTTGTTTGAGGCTCGCAAGCCGAAAAACCACGCCATCATCACCGAAATTGAGGGTGATGTTCGCTTTGCGGAGGAGAAAAAGAAACAGCTCGTGGTGGTTACCAACAACAAAGACGGCGAGCTGGATGAACGCTCCTATGTGATTCCGTTTGGTACGCACATCCGTGTGCACGAGGGTGACCACGTGATGAAGGGCGACCGTTTGACGGATGGTTCCATCAACCCCCATGACATTATGGCGGTGAACGGTGCCACGGCGGTTCAGAACTATCTGACCGAGGAAGTACAGAGTGCTTACCGTCTGCAATCCGTTAAAATCAACGATAAACACATCGAGGTCATCGTGCGTCAAATGATGCACAAGGTTTACGTCAGCGATGCGGGAAGCTCCACGCTCATCGGCGGTTCCACCGTCGACCGCATTGAGGCGGAAATGGCGAATGCGGCGGTGCAGGCACGTATCGACGCAGGGGAGGAGAACCTCCGCCTTGCCGAGTACGAAACGCTGCTTCTCGGTATTACCAAGGCGGCTCTCGCTACCGACAGCTTCCTGTCGGCGGCCTCCTTCCAGGAGACCACCCGTGTGCTCACCGATGCCGCTATCAAGGGCAAGGTTGACCCGCTGCTCGGTCTTAAAGAGAACGTCATCATCGGTAAGCTGATTCCTGCCGGTACCGGCGTTCAGACCTACAACGACGTTGAGGTTATCAACACCCATGCGTCGGACGATGATCCGTATGTCAACGCTCTGCGTAGTATGCTTGCGGAGGGCGAGGATGAACTGGCGGCGGAGGCTGCCACGGATGCCTCTGAGGAGTAAAATCTGCTGAAAAGCACGGTTTTAAGCGAAAAAACGAAAAAATTCGCTTGACAACCGCAAAGGGGTATGCTAAAATGTATATTTGGTTGCGTAGGTGGGTAGAAGTCTGCCCACCTACGCCCGAATAAATTTTTTAATGAGGAGGTGTTTTGTTTGCCGACTTTTAACCAACTGGTTCGCAAGGGACGCCAAGATTTGGAGAAAAAGGCGAAAGCTCCGGCTCTTTTGAAAGGCTGGAACTCGAAGAAACAGATCGCAACTGACCGCAATGCTCCGCAAAAACGTGGTGTGTGTACTGCTGTCAAAACGACTACGCCGAAAAAACCGAACTCCGCTCTGCGTAAAGTTGCTCGTGTGCGTCTTTCCAACGGTATTGAGGTTACCACCTACATTCCGGGCGAAGGCCACAACCTGCAAGAACACTCTGTCGTGCTGCTGCGTGGCGGCCGTGTTCGTGACTTGCCTGGTGTGCGTTATCACATTATCCGTGGTACGCTTGATACCCAGGGTGTCGCCAACCGTATGCAGGCTCGTTCCAAGTACGGTGCCAAACGTCCGAAGAAGTAATCCTGACACAAAAGCGGCCTAAAAAGGACGCTATATAGATATATATACATTCTATATAGAGTCTCTTGTGCCGACGGGGGCTTGTCACCCTCGAGTACCTATGATATCATTTCTATGAAGGAGGGAAGTAGAATGCCCAGAAGAGGCTCTATTCCGAAACGTGATGTGTTGGCGGATCCGGTTTATAATTCCAAACTGGTGACCCGACTCATCAACAACATTATGCTCGACGGCAAACGTGGTGTTGCACAGAAGATTGTGTACGATGCGTTTGACATCGTGGCTGAAAAGACCGGTAAGGAACCGCTGGAAGCGTTTGAGGCAGCGATGGAGAACATTATGCCCGTTCTCGAAGTCAAAGCCCGTCGTGTCGGTGGTGCTACCTATCAGGTCCCGATTGAGGTCCGTGAGGACCGCCGTGTTACCCTTGGTCTGCGTTGGTTGACCACCTATTCTCGTGCTCGTTCCGAGCGTACGATGAAAGAACGCCTTGCTAACGAGATCGTCGATGCCATTGCCGGTGTCGGCGGTGCGGCGAAAAAACGTGAAGATACGCATAAGATGGCTGAGGCCAACAAAGCGTTCGCACATTTCCGCTGGTAATGCCATAAGGAGGAAAACATGGGACGTCAAGTTACTCTTGAAAAAACACGTAATATCGGCATCATGGCTCACATCGACGCCGGTAAAACGACGACTACCGAGCGTATTTTGTACTACACCGGTATCAACCACAAAATCGGCGAGACCCACGATGGTACCGCTACGATGGACTGGATGGCACAAGAGCAGGAGCGTGGTATTACCATCACCTCCGCCGCTACCACTTGTTTCTGGAAAGACCACCGTATCAACATCATCGACACTCCCGGACACGTGGACTTTACCGTTGAAGTGCAGCGTTCTCTGCGTGTTCTCGACGGTTCTGTGACCGTTCTTTGTGCAAAAGGCGGTGTGGAACCCCAGTCTGAGACCGTGTGGCGTCAGGCGGACGAATACAAAGTTCCCCGTATGGCGTACGTCAACAAAATGGACATTATGGGTGCTGATTTCTATCGTGTTATCGACATGATGAAAGAACGCCTGAAATGTAATGCTGTGCCGATCCAATTGCCGATCGGTGCTGAGCAGTTCTTCAAAGGAATTATCGACCTCGTGGAGATGAAGGCCTACATCTACTATGATGACGCCGGCATTGATGTCCGTGAAGAAGATATCCCGGACGATATGAAAGAGAAAGCTCAGCAATACCACGACGAGCTCATTGAGCACGTTGCGGAGCAGGATGACGACTTGATGGAAAAATACTTCGCCGGTGAGGAACTCACTATCGAAGAAATCAAAGCCTGCATCCGTAAATCCACCCTCGCCAACACCATGGTGCCTGTCTGCTGCGGTACTTCCTATCGCAACAAGGGTGTCCAGAAGCTGCTGGATGCGATTGTGGACTATATGCCCTCGCCGACGGACGTTCCCGCTATCAAAGGCGTGAACCCCGACACCGAGGAAGAGGAGGAGCGTCCGTCCTCCGATAAAGAGCCGTTTGCGGCTCTCGCCTTCAAAATTGCCACCGACCCGTACGTTGGTAAACTTTGCTTCTTCCGTGTGTATTCCGGTATCTGCAAAGCGGGTACCACCGTGTACAACCCGAACAAAGACAACAACGAGCGTCTCGGTCGTATTTTGCAGATGCACGCAAACCACCGTCAAGACATCGAAGAGGTCTATGCCGGTGATATTGCGGCGGCTGTCGGTCTGAAAAACACCACCACCGGTAATACCTTGTGCGACGAGAAACATCCGATTGTTCTTGAATCGATGAAATTCCCGGAGCCGGTTATCCGTGTGGCGATTGAGCCGAAGACCAAGGCCGGTCAAGAGAAGATGGGTATTGCTTTGGCGAAACTCGCCGAGGAGGACCCGACCTTCCGCACCTACAGTGACGAAGAAACCGGTCAAACCATTATTGCCGGTATGGGTGAGCTTCACCTGGAGATTATCGTCGACCGTTTGCTCCGTGAATTCAAAGTGGAAGCCAACGTCGGTGCTCCGCAGGTTGCTTACAAAGAGACCATTCGCCGCCTCGCTGATGTGGATACCAAGTATGCCCGTCAGTCCGGTGGTAAAGGTCAATACGGTCACGTCAAAATCAAACTTGAACCGAACGAGTCCGGCAAAGGCTATGAGTTTATCAATGCCATCGTCGGTGGTGCCATTCCGAAGGAGTATATTCCTGCGGTTGACGCCGGTATCCAAGGTGCCATGCAGTCCGGTATCGTGGCAGGCTATCCGGTCGTGGACGTGAAAGTCACGCTGTACGACGGTTCCTATCACGAGGTCGACTCCTCTGAAATGGCGTTTAAGATTGCCGGTTCTATGGCATTCAAAGAGGCGATGCGTAAGGCTGACCCGGTTCTTATGGAACCGATTATGAAAGTCTCCGTTACCGCCCCGGACGAATACACCGGCGACGTTATCGGCGATATCAACTCTCGTCGTGGCTTGATGCAAGGTATGGATGCCGTTTCCGGTGCCCAGCAAATCCGTGCGTCTATCCCGCTGGCCGAGATGTTCGGTTACGCTACCGACCTTCGTTCCAAAACGCAGGGTCGTGGCCAATACGTTATGGAGCCGAGTCATTACTCCGAACTGCCTAAGAGCGTTGCGGAGGAGATTATCTCCAAACGTGGTCATAAAGATGCCTAATTCCAAACTTTTTTCCTAAAAAGACTTGATTTTTTTTGAAAAACTTGGTAAAATGGCGTTGTGATTTTTTGTAAACACTATCATTACCTATATCAAGGAGGATGTAACAATGGCAAAAGCAAAATTTGAACGCAACAAACCCCACGTTAACATCGGTACCATCGGTCACGTTGACCATGGTAAAACCACTCTGACCGCCGCGATCACGAACGTTCTCGCGCTGCAGGGCGGTGCGGACTTCACCGACTACGCCAACATCGATAAGGCTCCGGAAGAGCGTGAGCGTGGTATTACCATCAACACCGCTCACGTCGAGTATGAGACGGCTACCCGTCACTATGCTCACGTTGACTGCCCCGGCCACGCCGACTACATCAAAAACATGATCACCGGTGCTGCTCAGATGGACGGTGCTATCCTGGTTATCGCTTCTACCGATGGCCCGATGGCTCAGACCAAAGAGCACCTGCTGCTCGCTCGCCAGGTTAACGTTCCGTACATTGTGGTCTTCATGAACAAAGTTGACCAAATGGACGATCCGGAACTCCTCGAGCTCGTTGAAATGGAAATCCGCGAGACCCTCGATGAGTACGAATTCCCGGGCGACGACACCCCGATCATCAAAGGTTCTGCTCTCCAGGTTCTGGAGTGTGCTTCCACCGATGTCAACGATCCGACCTATGCTCCGATTCTTGAGCTCATGGAAGCTGTCGACAGCTACATCCCGACTCCGGAGCGTAAATCTGACCTCGCTTTCTTGATGCCGATTGAGGACGTTATGACCATCTCCGGCCGTGGTACTGTTGTTACCGGTCGTGTTGAGCGTGGTGCCCTGAAAGCCGGCGAAGAGGTTGAGATTGTCGGTCTTACCGAGGAGAAATCCAAGACCGTCGTTACCTCTATGGAAATGTTCCGCAAGACCCTCGACTATTGCGAGGCCGGCGACAACGTCGGTGCCCTTCTCCGTGGCGTTGGCCGTGAAGAAGTTGAGCGTGGTCAGGTTCTCTGCAAACCCGGCTCCATCAACCCGCACACCAAATTCCATGGTCAGGTTTATGTCCTTTCCAAGGATGAGGGCGGCCGTCACACCCCGTTCTTCAACAACTATCGTCCGCAGTTCTACTTCCGTACCACTGACGTGACCGGTGTTATCTCCCTGCCGGAAGGCACTGAGATGTGCATGCCGGGCGATAACGTCGAGATGGACGTGGAGCTCGTGAAACCGATTGCTATCGAGGAAGGCCTCCGCTTCGCTATTCGTGAAGGCGGCCGTACCGTTGGCTCGGGTGTTGTTACCGGTATCAACTCCTAATTGATTCCGACGTAAGCTAACCTAATAAAGACCACCATACGAAAGTATGGTGGTCTTTTATTTTTTGCAAAAAACTGTGCGTTTTTTCATAAAAAAATCGCAAAAAACGTTGAAAAATAAGGATTTTTGCGTTATAATATAAGCAGTCGAATCGAAAGAAGGAATGAATGATGAAACGCAAAAGTCTTGTGGTGCTTCTTGCACTTTGTATAGCTGTTTGCGGTGTGTGTGCTACCGGTTGTTCCAAAAAAGAGCCGGAAGTTTCTGCTCCCGCACCTACGACGGTTGCAACCACCACGGCTACGGCAACAACGACACAAACGGTTGATTTGAGCTTACAAAATCCGTATACCGGCGAGTTTGACCTGAATCCCGGCGATTCTACTCGTCCGGTGGGTGTGATGATTGGTAACAACCCCGCTTCTCGTCCGCAATTCGGTATCGCAGACGCCGATTTGTTCTTTGAGATGGAAACCGAGGGTGCCATTTCCCGTATTATGGCGGTGTGGGCGTCTGCGGAAAGAATGCCGGAAACTGTTGGCCCGTGCCGCAGTGCCCGTACGCCTTTTGTAAAAATTGCAAAATCGTTGGATCTTGTGTATCTCCACGTGGGAGGAAGTACGACCGGCAAAGCGAAAATCAATGAGCTTGGCTTGGCGGATATCGACGGAAATGTCAACGGAACGGTCTTTTGGCGTGACCAAAGTCTCATCAATTCCCGTGGTTATGAATACAGTATGATGGCTACGGGCAGCAAGGTTCTTAGCCACATGAAAAATGATGAATACCGTATGACTACCGAAAACGGTGCTTTGTTTGCGTTTGGCGATAAGAAAGGGGACGGTGCCGGAAACGTGGCGTCCATTGACGTTACCAGTGCCCAGACGGTGATTTTCCGCTATGATGCGTCTACCGGCCTTTATACGAAATCCAACGACGACTGGAATCCGCAAGAGGTTCACCGTGTATATAACGATGTCCAAAAACAAGTGCCGATTACCGTGACGAATGTGCTGGTGCTGTACGCTTCAAAATATATGGAGAACAGCACGACGTGCGATTTCACCCTTTCCGGCGACGGTGTCTTGGTTTCCGGCGGTACAAGCCGTGACATTGCCTATTCTAACGACGGAACCGGCTTTGCGTTTAGTGAGGCGGATGGCAGCGAGATGGTTGTCAATCCCGGTAAAACGTACATTTGTGTGGTAAATACCGCTCTTCGTGGCGGAACCGTCCTTCAATAATCGTGTTTTCAATTTCCTCCGTTTTCTGTTTTGGAAAACGGAGGATTTTTTTATAAAAAAGGCCAAAAAAGTTGCTTTAGAGAATTGCACTTTTTGAAAAGGTGTGCTATACTATACAATGTATAAGTATTTGTGGAAGTGTGTGCAAAAACGAGGTGAATGCGGTGAAAATAATGGGAATTGACCCCGGTTATGCCATTGTTGGCTGGGGGCTCATAGGTTATGAGCGTGCCCGTTGTAAGCCGTTGGCATTTGGCTCTATCCAAACGCCTGCCGGAATGGATTTTTCCCTACGCCTTGAGCGGATTTACGAAGAGATGAATCTGCTTTTGGAACGCTATCACCCCGATGCCGCTGCCGTGGAAAAGTTATATTTCAAAAACAACAAAACGACCGGTATCGACGTGGCTCAGGCACGAGGCGTGATTTTACTGGCACTTCATAAGGCGGGAGTTCCGTTTTTTGAGTATACACCGCTTCAAGTAAAAAGTGCCGTCACCGGTTACGGTCAAGCGGAAAAGGCACAGGTGATGGAAATGACTCGTCGCCGTTTGGGGCTTGCAGAGGTTCCTCGCCCCGACGATACGGCGGATGCGTTGGCAATCGCCATTTGCCACACCCAGCAAAACGGCACTCCTCTAAAACAGAGGGTGCAGCAATTAACACAAAAAAACGATTGAGTTTTTTAACAGACGGAGGAATGCGAGATGTTCTATTCCTTAAAAGGTATTTTGGATTATTTTGATGCCACCATCGCCGTGGTAAACTGTGGCGGTGTGGGATTTCGCTGTCGTATCACGGTGAACACGGCTCGAAAGCTTCCGAGCGTTGGTCAAGAGGTTTTCCTTTACACCCACTTGAACGTGCGTGAGGATGCGTTGGAATTGTTTGGTTTTGCAGAACAAAGTGAGCTTACTTGCTTTAAGCAGTTAACCACCGTATCCGGCGTTGGTGCTAAGGTGGCGGGTGCGATTTTGTCCGCCCTTACACCGGAGCAGGTTGCCGCCGCTGCCGCCTCCGGAGATTACAAGGTATTTACCCGTGCCAACGGCGTGGGCCCGAAAATGGCTCAGCGTATTGCTTTGGAATTGAAAGACAAGGTGAGTGCCTTTACAGATGGTTCGCCGCTTCCGGCGGGAATTCCGTCCGCTTCCGGCAATGCAGAAGCGGCGGTAAGGGCGTTGACGTCGATGTTCGGCTTCCAAGCGGGCGAGGCGTCTGCGTTGGTGGCAAAATTTGATAGCGAAATGTCGGTGGAAGAAATGGTTGCCGCCGCATTGAAACAACACGGAAAAAATATGGGCTGACGGCTGTTGGCTTTGAAAGGGGGAAACACCCGTGACAAATAACGACCTGATTTCGTGGGAGGCACAGGATGCCGATACGGATTATGAAAATCGTATGGTGACGACGGAGTATATCCCGGAGGATGAGGGAGATAACCCGCTTCGTCCGAAAACGCTTGCCGAATACATTGGCCAGGAAAAGAATAAAGAGAATTTGTCGGTGTATCTCACCGCCGCAAAACAGCGTCATGAGGTGTTGGACCACGTGCTGTTATACGGCCCTCCCGGACTCGGAAAAACTACGCTTGCTGCCATTATCGCCCAGGAGATGGGTGTCAATTTCCGTGTCACCTCCGGTCCGGCGTTAGAGCGGGCGGGTGACTTGGCGGCGTTGCTTATGAGCCTTGACCCCGGCGATGTTTTGTTTATTGATGAAATCCATCGCCTGCCTCGTACGGTGGAGGAAATTCTCTATCCGGCGATGGAGGACTTTACGATTGATATTATGAACGGCAAAGGAGCAGGGGCACAATCCATCCATCTGCCGCTTGATAAATTCACGCTTATCGGTGCCACCACCCGTGCGGGACAGTTGTCTGCTCCGCTGCGTGACCGTTTTGGTGTCGTGTTGCGTTTGGAGCTGTATACGCCGGAGGAGCTGGCGAAGATTGTGGAACGCTCGGCACGGATTTTGGATATTCCCTGCACGCATGACGGTGCATTGGAATTGGCTTCCCGTAGCCGTGGAACGCCCCGTATTGCCAACCGCTTTTTACGCCGTGTGCGTGATTTTGCCCAGGTATACAGCGGTGGCGTGATTGACCGTGATGCGGCGAAATTGGCTCTTGACCGCCTGGAGGTAGACGAGTTGGGGTTAGACGCCCTTGATCGTCGGATGCTCACTGCCATGATTAAACATTATGGCGGCGGCCCCGTCGGATTGGATACGGTGGCGGCGGTTATCGGCGAAGAAGCCGTCACGATTGAGGATGTCTATGAGCCTTATCTTATGCAAAACGGCTTTTTGAGCCGCACACCGAGAGGGCGAGTGGTGCTTCCCGCCGCTTATGCCCATTTGGGACTTGACCGTCCCGAAACAGCGGGTCAACAATCGCTGTACTGATGTAACCGAAGGAGGTGCCGCTTGTGCGTACCGCAGAAAACTGGAAAGAATATACCTTGCTGGATGCCTCCGGCGGCGAGCGACTTGAGCAATGGGGCGATATTGTGCTTATTCGACCCGACCCGCAGGTTATTTGGGATACGCCTAAGACGCATCCGCTTTGGAAAAAAGCCCACGCCCGTTATCTTCGCTCCAAGACCGGAGGAGGACAGTGGGAGGTCTATCGTCCCATTCCGGACGATTGGGCGATTCACTATATGGATTTGACCTTTCACCTAAAACCGATGGGCTTTAAGCATACCGGCATTTTCCCCGAACAAGCGGTCAACTGGGACTGGATGCGAGAGGCGATTGAAAACGCCGGTCGACCGATAAAAGTGCTGAACTTGTTTGGATATACGGGAGCGGCGACTCTCGCTTGTGTTGCTGCCGGTGCCCACGTTACCCATGTAGATGCCGCAAAGGGTATGGTGGCATGGGGAAAAGAAAACGCCGTCTCCTCGGGGCTTTCCGAAAAACCGATGCGTTGGCTTGTGGACGATTGCCTCAAATTTGTGTTGCGTGAACAGCGTCGAGGCAACACTTATGACGCCATTTTGATGGACCCGCCGTCTTATGGACGTGGCCCCAATGGCGAAATTTGGAAATTAGAGGAGCAGATTTACCCCTTCGTGTGCGAATGTGTAAAGCTGTTGTCGGATAACCCGCTTTTTGTACTTATCAATTCCTATACCACGGGACTTTCTCCGTCGGTGATGAAATACATTCTCGGCAGTCTTATTTCTGCCGAGGGAACGCTGTCGGCAGACGAAATCGGTTTGCCGGTGCAGGCGACAGGAATGACGCTTCCTTGCGGAGCATCTGCAATTTGGAGAGGAAAATAAACCATGGTGATTATTGAGGCAGACAAACTGCACTTTCAATATGAAAACCCTGATGAGCCGCCGAAAACGGTGCTTCGTGATGTGGATATTTCCATTGAACAGGGAAGCTTTGTGGCACTTTTAGGGCATAACGGGTGTGGCAAGTCGACTCTTGCAAAGCATTTTAATGCGTTGTTGCTCCCCACCGGAGGAACCCTTTTTGTTGAAGGAATGAACACCGCAGACGAGGAACTGACGATGGATATTCGTCGAAAAATCGGCCTTGTGCTTCAAAACCCGGATAACCAGTTGGTGTCGACGGTGGTTGAGGAGGACGTGGCGTTTGGGCCGGAAAACTTAGGGGTTGAGCCGGCGGAAATTCGCCGTCGAGTGGATGACGCTCTTAAAATGGTGGATATGTACGACTACCGCACCCATGCACCGCACAAGCTGTCCGGCGGTCAAAAACAGCGGATTGCCATTGCCGGTGTTTTGGCGATGAAACCGGATTGTATTGTGCTGGACGAACCGACAGCGATGCTTGACCCGAAGGGACGTCGTGAGGTACTGGAAACCGTTCGCCGTTTGAACCGTGAAAACGGAATGACGGTGATTATGATTACCCACTATATGGAGGAAGCCGCCGCCGCTGACCGTGTCGTTGTGATGAACGAGGGTCGTGTGTGGATGGACGGCACTCCCCGTGAGATTTTTTCGCAGGTGGAGGCTTTGAAAGAAGTGGAATTGGATGTTCCGCAACCCACCGAATTGTGTGCCGAATTGAGAGCTCTCGGCTGGGATTTGCCGAAGGATGTTCTTACCGCTGAGGAATGTATTGACGCCATTACGGCGTATTTGGAGGACCGTGCATGACCGTTTTGGAAACGCACAATTTAACACATATCTACGCCGAGGGAACGCCGTTTGAAAAAACGGCTTTGGACGATGTGTCTCTCTCTATCGAAAAAGGAGAGCTTGTCGGTATTATCGGACACACCGGCTCGGGAAAATCCACCTTTGTGCAACACTTGAACGGATTGTTGAAGCCGACTGCCGGAAAAGTGCTTCTCGGCGGTGAGGATATTTGGAAAGACCCGAAGCAAATTCGCAAGGTGCGGTTTCGTGTCGGTATGGTGTTCCAATATCCCGAATATCAGCTGTTCGAGGAGACCGTGTATAAGGATATTGCTTTCGGTGCAAAAAACATGGGGCTTTCGGACGAGGAAGTGGATGTTCGTGTACGTCGTGCCGCCGCTTTTGTGGGATTAAAAAGCGAATTGCTGGACAATTCGCCGTTTGATTTGTCCGGCGGCGAAAAACGCCGTGCCGCCATTGCCGGTGTGATGGCGATGGAGCCGGAGGTGCTGATTTTGGATGAGCCGACGGCGGGACTTGACCCCAAAGGTCGAGATAATCTTCTTCGACAGATTGAAGCCTATCGCAAGGAAAACGGTACGACGATTTTACTCGTTTCCCACAGTATGGAGGATGTTGCCCGGCTTGCCGACCGTGTGCTCGTGATGCACAAGGGCAAGCTGAAAATGCTCGCTCCGACAAAAGAGGTATTCTCCCGTGCGGAGGAATTGGAGGAAATGGGCTTGTCTGTGCCGGCGGTGACCAAGGTGTTTATGGGGCTTTCTGCCAGAGGCATCAATGTGGGTCAAAACGCCTATACGGTGGAAAGTGCTGTAAAAGCTCTTGTCTCCCGCTTTGGGAAAGGGGGAGACAGTGATGCTTAACGATATTACGCTCGGTCAGTATTTTCCCGGCAATTCGTTGCTTCATCGTTTAGACCCTCGGGTAAAATTACTGGTTACGTTTGTTTATATCATTGCGGTGTTTATTCCGCAAAACTGGACAGGACTTGCCGTAGCGGTGGCGTTCTTGGTGTTGAGTGTGGTGCTGTCACGGCTTCCTGTGAGACTGATTACCAAAACCTTTAAGCCCATTATTCCGCTGATTATTCTCACCTCGGTGCTTAACGTGTTTTATCTTGACAGCGGCAACGTGTGGTGGGATGCCGGATTTTTCAAGCTCACCGACCACGGCGTGTATACGGCAATTTTTATCGCCATTCGCATTCTTTGCCTCATTGCCGGCAGTTCGCTGATGACCTATACCACCACGCCGACCGCCCTTACCGACGGTATGGAACGGCTGTTGAGCCCGCTGAAATACCTACATGTGCCGGTGCACGAGTTGGCGATGATGATGACGATCGCTCTTCGGTTTATCCCGACCCTTATTGAGGAGACGGATAAAATTATGGCGGCCCAAAAGGCTCGTGGTGCGGATATGGAAAGCGGCGGATTGATGCAACGAATTCGTGCATTTTTGCCGGTACTTATTCCGCTTTTTGTGTCCTCGTTCCGTCGTGCTTATGATTTGGCAACGGCTATGGAATGTCGTTGTTATCGTGGCGGCGAGGGCAGAACCCGCTTGAACCGTCTACAAATGCACGGACGTGACGTGGTGACGCTGGGCTTTACGGTCTTGTTTTTAGCGGCACTGGTGGCACTGAACATCCTGTTGCCGTCCACGCTTTGAGAGGTGTGCTTATGACACGATTGTTTTTAACTCTCCGTTACCGTGGCGGTGCTTATCACGGGTGGCAGGTGCAACCAAACGGCGTTACCGTGCAGGAAACGCTTCAGAACGCCATTGAGGCGGTCACCGGCGTTCGCTCCGGCGTGATCGGATGCAGTCGCACCGATGCCGGCGTGCATGCGGAAAAATTCTGCTGTACCTTTGACACCGAAAGCCCGCTTCGGGGCGAACGGTTGGCGTTGGCACTGAATGCTCACTTGCCTTTTGACGTGGCGGTAAGCGACGTTCGTGAGGTAGCGTTGGATTTTCATCCCCGCTATGATGCCCGTGGAAAACGGTATATTTACCGCATTTGGAACGGAAGACAACGAAACCCGTTTTATGAGGAAAATGCCATACATATTGCTGTGCCGCTTGACGACAGACGAATGGATGAGGCGGCAAAGGATTTTCTCGGCACCCACGATTTTGCCCCGTTTTGTGCGGCGGGAAGCAGTGTGGAGGATACGACACGCACCGTTACTCGCTGTGACGTAAGTCGAGAGGGCGACCTGGTTGTTGTAACGGTGGAAGCGAACGGATTTCTGTATAATATGGTACGCATCATGGTGGGAACTCTTCTGGATATCGCCAGTGGAAGACTTGCCGCCGATGAGATACCTGTGATTTTCGAACAAAACAAGCGGGATGCCGCCGGAACAACGGCTCCCGCCAAGGGATTGACTTTACAAGACGTGTTTTACGATGATTTTTGACGTTGAAAAGCTGCCAGGAAAGAAGGGAACATGATGGCACGGAAAGAGGATATTCGCATAAAACGTACACGGATAAAAGCCGATGTTTCAACGGAAAAACCGGTTGAGCCTGCTCCTCGTTTTGCGGGGATGCAGTATGAAAATGAGCTGGAGGAAGCGGCACGTGTTGCCGCCGAAAAACGAGCCGCTCGTCAAAAGAAGCCGAAAACAAAAAAACGACTGATTATTGCCGGGATTGTTCTTTTGCTCGTGATACTTGTATGGGCGAATTGGGATACGTTGAATCCGTCCAGTGTGTGGGCGTGGCTTAACGTGGCGGTAACCGGCGGCGAAAGCGGTGACGGTTATCCCACCGAGGCCGAGGGAAGCAACGTGTTGGCGATGCGTCCGGTGGGAAATTACCTGTTGGTCGTTACCCAAAATACCGTTTCGGTGTATAACCAAAGTGCCGGTACGGTTACCACTCGTACTCACAGCTTTTCCGAGCCGCTTGTAGATGTGGCAGGAAACAGCGTTTTGCTCGCAGAAATCGGCGGCAAACGTATGGAGGTTCAGACCATCGGCGGCAAAATTCATACCATTGAAACCACCAAGAAAATTGTATCCGCTTCTGTGGCGGATAACGGAAGCGTGGCGGCGATTACCGAATCAGATAAAAGCCACATTTCCGAGATTGTGTTTTTCAACGACAAGGGGGAGGCAAAGCTCTATTGCTACAGTGCCGAGGCGTTCTTGACCGGTGTGGCGTTGCGTTCCGACGGAAAACAGATGGCGGCTATCGGCGTGCTTGCCGAAAACGGGGCTCCTCAATCCCGCTTGCTCGTGTATAACACCAACTCCGAAAAAGACCCCAAAACCTATATCGGCAAGGATACCCTGCTGTGTGATGTAAAATATCTCGGCAACGAGAATATCGCCGCTGTGGGCGATGACCGAGTATGGGTTGTGAAAACCGGAAAATCCGAGCCTGTGGAAGTTACCTTCGAAAACCGCCGCCTGCTTAGCTGGGCGGTAACCGACAATCGTGTTGGTGTGGTGTTGCAAAGCTACGGTGCTACCGAGGGCGGTGAGCTGTTGGCGGTGGACCGCAACGGAAAAGAAAGTTACACGCTTCCGTTTACGGGAATGTTCCGTGGCATTGCTCCGGCAGGTAACGAATTTTTCCTGTTAGACGGTAACGAGGTGTTGACGATGGACGCCAAAGGTACCGCAAAATCGCAAGAGGTTATCCCCGATGCGTTGCGTGTTTGCCGTGCGTTCGGCAACGATGCGTTGGTGTTGGGCCTCACCTCGATTGAGCGATATGACTACTAAACGGGGAGGGAGACTTTACCGTGTATTTTGTACTGGATATTGTGTGCGTGCTGTTGGTAGCTGTTTTTGTGGCACGATTCTTCAAAGCAGCGATAGGCTCCGTGCTTATGAAAGTCGCCTGTGTGTTTTTTTCGGCGTTGTTGGCGGTGTTCGTCAGCATCCCGTGTGCCACCTTTGCCAACAATTTAATTGTGGCTCCCGCCATGGAAAAGGCGGCCGCCAATCAGCTGGCGGATATGGTGTCTGCTCCGCATAAGGAGAGCGGGCGAGAAACCGCCAAATCCCTCAATTTAGACGATTTGGTTACCGACCGCCCGACGGCATTTTTGGATTGGGTTGAGAAATACCACGGCGATGTGGATACGGTGTGCTTTGCGTATCGCAGCAGTGATGCTCAAACGATGCTTGTCAACCTCGTATCCCCGCTGTCACGGCGAGCAGCACGGGGTGTGTCCTTTGTGGTTTTGTGGATTGCCTGCTTTGCGGTGTTGCGGTATTTTGCGTGGCGATTGGAGAGAAACTCTGCACCGAAACCCCGAAAACGAGGAGAGGCGAGAAACGCTGTTCCGCCGTTTCTCGGTGCGTTGTATGGCATTTGTGTCGTATGGGGAGTGTCGGTTGCCTTGGAATGGTTGGTGCCGCCCCTTGCGGGACGTGTGCCGCTGATTTCGGTTGATATGCTGACCAAGGGTGCTGTATACCCGCTTTTGCGGGCGTGCAATCCGCTCTATTGGTTGGCTCAATTATAAAAAGGAGAGGTTGTTATGTCGTACGTATTTGATGGAATTGCGGTTGTTCTGATCTTGGGATTGGGTGTGCTCGGTGCATTTCGAGGGTTTTTCAAAACCGTGATGGAAGTTGTGGCGGTTGTCGCCGCACTGGCACTGGCGGCTCAGTTTGCTACTCCGCTTGCGGAGAAAATTTATGACGGTCTGTTTGAGGGCGACCTGAAACGTGCTGTCGAGGTGCAGATGGCGGATTTTGAGGGGAACGCAAGAGAAAGCGTGAACAAGCTTCTTGAAATTATGCCGGAAAAACCGAAACAAATGATGGAGAAATACGGGCTGATTGATGCGGATTCCTGCCTTAAAAAGGCTGAATTGACCACCCGCATCAACGGTAAAAAAGCGGTGGACGAAGTGATTGATAAAACGGTTCGTCCTGCCATGGTCAACACCTTAACCGGTGGTTGCTTCCTTGTGTTGTTTGCGGTGCTGTTGGCACTGGCAATTTTTGCCGTGATTATGCTTAACCGTACGTTGTCGCTTCCGGGGCTCAATGCCATCAACCGCATTTTGGGCTTCCTTATCGGTGCCGCCGGCGGTGCGGTGCTTACGTTTGTGATGGCGAACGTGTTGACCATTATGGCGACCAGTGCTGTGGCAAGCAAAACCGAGGATGCTTGGGTTACGCCCGAAATTCTCGACCAAACCTACATTGTCCAGCACTTTGAGATGAAAGAAAACGCTATGCTTGATAACATTCGTGATTGGGCGAAAGAAACAGCAAAGGCGGAAGTGGAGGCTGAAGCTGCCGCTGCTAAGAACTAAACGAAACGGAGACCCTTTGATATGTTAAAAGTCAGTTGGAAATGGAATGTGCCGAACGTGTTGTCCTTGTTTCGGCTTGTACTTGTGCCGTTTATTGCGGTCACGTATTTGCGAGGCGAGACTCTGATTGCGGTTATCGCACTAATTGTGTCGGGCATTACCGATGTGGTGGACGGTTTTGTCGCACGCCACTTTGACCAGATTACAGACCTTGGTAAAATCCTTGACCCGCTTGCGGACAAACTCACCCAAATGACGGTGGCACTTTGTCTTACGATTCACAATATCGAGCTTTTACCGCTTTTGGTTATTTGCGTTATCAAGGAATTGTGTCAGATGGTGGGCGGCTTGTTGCTTTTGGGCAAAGGCGACACCATTCGTGGCTCAAAATGGTATGGTAAGCTGGCGACGGTATTGTTTTATTCTGTTGCCGTGTTACTGGTACAGCCGTTTTTCAATATCCCGAAATTGTGGCAAATGGTGCTGGTGGGATTGGTGCTTGTGTCAATGCTGACGGCGTTTTTCAGTTACTTATCTATCTTCGTTAAAACGTCTAAAGCGGCAAAAGAAGCCGCCGAAGACCAAAACTGACAATTTACGGAAAGGACCAAATTATGCTTTGTGCACGGTGTAAAAAAAGAACGGCAATGGTGTTTGTCACCCGTATGGAGGACGGTAAAAACGTCAACGAGGGATACTGTATTCCCTGTGCTCGGGAGTTGAACATCGGCCCCATTAACGATATTTTTAAGAAAATGGGGATTTCTGACGAGGATATTGATTCTATGGGCGACCAAATGGAGTCCATGATGAGCGGTATGCTCGGCGACGGAGAAGACGGTGATTTTGAGCTCGGCGGTACGGCGGCGGAATCCTTTTTCCAAAAGATGTTCGGCGGACAAAAACCGTTGGATGAGGCAGAGGAGGAAGAGGATGAGCCGGAAAACGAGGCGGAATCCTCCTCCAAAAAAGCGGATAAGGCGGAGCGGAAAAAGAATAAAAAACGGAAATATCTCGGGCAATATTGCACCGATTTGACCGCTCGTGCCCGCAAAGGGGAAATTGACACCATTATCGGACGTGACCGAGAGATTTACCGTGCGGTTCAGATTTTGTCCCGTCGCACTAAAAACAACCCCTGCTTAATCGGTGAACCGGGCGTGGGTAAGACCGCTATTGTGGAAGGCCTTGCACAGCGTATCGCCGCCGGCGATGTGCCTGCAAAGCTGAAAAACAAGGAAATTTTGCTTTTGGATATGACGGCGTTGGTTGCGGGAACCCAATTCCGTGGCCAGTTTGAAAGCCGGATTAAAGGGCTGATTTCCGAGGTAAAAGCCGAGGGTAATATTATCCTCTTTATCGACGAGGTTCACAATTTGGTGGGAACCGGCGACGCAGAGGGAACCATGTCGGCGGCAAACATTCTGAAACCGGCGTTGTCCCGTGGTGAAATCCAGGTTATAGGTGCAACCACTTTCAATGAATATCGCAAATACATCGAGAAAGACGCCGCTTTGGAACGTCGTTTCCAGCCGGTGACGGTGGAAGAACCCTCTATCGACGAGACGGTAGAAATGCTCAAGGGTGTGCGTGGATTTTACGAGGCGTATCACGGCGTAAAAATCAACGATGCTCTTATTCGTCGAACCGTTCAGCTGTCTGAACGGTATATCACCGACCGCTTTTTGCCGGATAAAGCCATCGACCTGCTCGATGAAGCGTGTGCCGCCCGCATGCTGAAAAACAAAACGGCGGACACCTATGCACAGCTTAGCGAGAAAATCGCCAAATTGCAAAAAGACGAGCAGACGGAGATGGACAATGACCCGGTCGATTACGAAAAAATGGCATCCATTCACACCGAACTGCTTAAGACGCAGGATCAGGCCGATCTGTTGCGTGTGGAAGCGACCGAAGCCCCCGTTACTGACGAGGATTTGGCGGGAGTTATCGAACTGTGGACGGGAATTCCCGCTACCAAGGTGCAAGAGGATATGCTGCCCAAATTGTCCAAATTAGAGGACAAACTGAAAGAAAAAATCAAAGGGCAGGATGAGGCGATTTCTCTGGTGGCGGCGGCTATTCGCCGTACACGGGTGCAAATCAGTCCTCGCCGCCGACCGGCATCGTTTATTTTTGTGGGTCCTACCGGTGTGGGAAAAACAGAGCTTGTAAAGGTGTTGGCGGCACAGCTGTTTGACACTCCGGAGACGCTTATTCGGCTGGATATGTCCGAGTTTATGGAGAAACACGCTGTTTCCCGTATCATTGGTTCGCCTCCCGGCTACGTCGGATACGATGAGGCGGGCCAGTTGACTGAAAAGGTGCGTCGCAAGCCGTATTCGGTGCTGTTGTTTGACGAAATTGAAAAAGCCCACCCGGATGTGCTGAACATTCTGCTCCAAATTCTGGATGAGGGTCGAGTAACGGATGCTCACGGACGAGTGGTCAATTTTGAGAATACCGTGATTGTGATGACCTCTAACGCCGGCAGTAATGTAGGAGAAAATCTCCTCGGCTTTGGCAAAACCCAAGAGCAAGGGGCACGTGACAAGGCGGTAAAAGCGTTGTCCGATTTCCTGCGGCCGGAGTTTTTGAGCCGTGTGGACGAGGTGATTTACTTCCGTCCGTTGTCGGTGGAGGAATATGCCGATATTGCCGATTTAATGTTGACGGAGCTTGTGGAACCGCTGAAAGAACGTGAGGTTTCCTTGACATGGGACAAAGCGGTGTGTCAGGCTCTTGCCGCAAAAACTCACGGCGGCAAACGTGGAGCACGTGATTTGCGTTCTGCTGTGCGTCGTGAGGTGGAGGATGTGATTGCCGCCAAGCTTGTGGAATTGTATGATACTCCGCCTAAGAGCTTTACCCTTACGGCAGGCGAGGAAAATACCATCGTCGTCAATGCGGAATAATTTTTTGTACTGTAATAACGTCAAAAAGCAGGTTGAGCGACCTGCTTTTTGAATTGGAGTGAAACAAATGAATAAATCAAAAGTAATCTCTCTTATCTTATTGTTGGTGCTGGCGTTGGGCGTGATGATATTCCCGCTGGTTGCACCGGATGTGCAAAAGGACGAGGGGACAAGTGCGTCGACAGAGGTATCTTTCGCCGAAAACGCCCAGACAACATCCACGGTTTCAAGCGAAGAATCCACAAAGCAGCAAAAAAATGACACCCAAGATGAGCTGAAGGTGGAGGAGGATGGCCAATACCGTGATTTACAGCACGTGGTGCTGTACATAGAGACTTACGGTAAGTTGCCCTCAAACTACATCACCAAAAAGCAGGCACAAGACATCCGCTTTAATGACGAAAATTCGTCGTTGGATATCAATCAGCTGTCTGTGGGTGGCGATCGCTTCGGAAACTATGAAAGACAGTTGCCGTCAAACGCTCGTTATACCGAATGTGATATTGATTCTGTGGTGAAAAAGCGGGGTGCCAAACGGCTGGTTTTTTCCAACGACAGACGCTATTATTACACGGAAGACCACTACGAAACCTTTAAGGAATATGTGGTAGTCGAGGGGAGAGTCGAGATGCGTGAATGAGATAACGCTTTGTGCTCGGCGGATTTCCGAGCCGAATGTACACGAGTATTTTGCCCGTAAATTCCCGCTTCCCGATTACTACGGAAACAATTTAGACGCCTTTTATGACGTGCTGACCTCGCTTCCGAAAACCACCGTCAAGGTGCGGGGAACGGTGAAAAGCGAGCAGGGCGAGCGGGTGTTATCGGTACTCCGAGCCGCTTGCGAGGAAAATCCGAACCTGACATTGATTGCAAAATAAAAAAAGCACGCAAACGCCGTGGCGTTTGCGTGTTTTCGTTTTCATAAAACAACCACTGGCTCTGCCAGTGGTTAAAAAGCTTTAGCTATGGACAAAAAGAAAACTCCTTGTTATATTTGCAGTTGAGGTTCGCCAACCCAACAAAAATATAACAAGGAGGTCCTAATCATGAAAGAGAAGGACATAAATAGTTTAGAACATACCAAGTGGAGATGTCAATACCATATTGTATTTGCACCAAAATATCGTAGACAAGCAATCTACAAAGAGATAAAAACAGACATAGGAAAAATATTGAGGAAATTATGTGAGCAAAAAGGTGTTAACATCATTGAAGCGGAAGCGTGTCCGGACCATATCCATATGCTCATAGAAATCCCGCCAAAATATAGTGTGGCACAAATTATGGGGTTTCTCAAAGGGAAAAGTAGTTTAATGATTTTCGACAGACATGCCAATTTGAAATACAAATATGGGAATCGACATTTTTGGGTAAGAGGATACTATGTAGACACGGTAGGTCGAAACAAGAAGCAGATAGCCGAATACATAAGGAATCAGTTACAAGAAGATGAGATGGCAGATCAACTGAGCATTCAGGAATACATTGACCCGTTTACGGGTGCCAAGACAAAATAGGCAAATAAAACACACCCCTTTAGGGGTTGCCCGAAAAAGTAATGCGAGTGGCGAACCTTTCGGAGCCCCTTTAGGGGTGTGGCCTGTATGATGCCCTTCTAGGGCTTATTCAAGCCTCCGGCTTAGCCGGAGGTTGTGACTATATTGATTTTTCAGAATGACGTTTGAGTGCGTCAAAGGTCTCGTCGCTTAAATCGTGCTCCAGCTTGCAAGCATCAGCAGAGGCGGTTTCGGGGGAAACGCCGATTTGCATCAACAGCTCGGTGAGTATGACGTGACGATGATAAATACGCTCGGCGACCTCTTTGCCTTTTTCGGTGAGCCACAGGCAGTTGCACCCTTCCTTGGCAATCAGATAGCCGTCCTCTTTCAGGCGGGCAAGACCACGACTGACAGAGGGTTTGGAGTAGCCCATATAGTCGGCAATATCCACAGCATGAACACGGGGGTTTTCCTTGGAGAGAATTAGAAGAGTTTCGAGGTACATCTCGCCGGATTCTAACAATTTCATCAAGATAACTCCTTTCGGCCCATATACAGATAGTATACTGTGCTCGACGAAAAATGTCAAGAGTTTTTCTTATTGGTCGCTTTTCTTTTTTAATTTGGTTTTGTTGCCCTGCTCGTCCACGATATAGGTGTTGTCGAGCTGAGAGCGGAGGCTGCGGGTGTACGATTCAATATATTCGGCACGGAGGGCTGCTTGCTCGGCTTTTTCGGCATCGGTCAAGCCGCTCTCACGGGATTTTTTTGCTAATTCGTTGATACGTGCAATGCGTTCTGCGGTCATTTTTGTCACCTCGACGATAACTATACCACATCTTTTTTCTTTTCGCAAGAGGAAGAGTAAAAACACTTGAAAAAATAAAATAACTATGTTAAAATAAACGGTAAGTGTTTTTATAAGGGGGGAGTGGGCTTGAAATGGGGTCTTATTGGAGCGATGGAGGAGGAAATTGCGGCGTTATTGTCGGAAATGACCGATCTCGCTTCCGAGACGATTGCCGGTCGTGTGTATTACAGCGGAAAACTTGGGGTTGCCGATGTAGTGCTTACCCAATGCGGTGTCGGCAAGGTGTGTGCGGCGATAGCGGCACAGATTCTTATTGACCGCTACCACGTGGATGCACTGGTGAATACCGGTGTCGCCGGTGGACTTGCCAAAGAACTTCAAGTAGGAGATATCGTCCTTTCCGAAAGTGCTTTGCATCATGATTTTGATATCACGGCATTTGGACACGTTCGAGGGTATATCGGCGGTGGCGGAGATGACACGGTACCAACCCGCTTTTATGCGGATAAAGCCCTTATTGACCGCTTTATGAAAGGGGCAGAGCACAAAACCGGCCACCGTATTCTTTGTGGAACGGTGGCGAGCGGCGACGTGTTTGTGGATGACACGGCATTAAAACTGCGAATCCGTGACGAGTTTTCTGCCACCGTTGCCGAAATGGAGGGTGCTGCCGTCGCTCAAGTTGCCACTGCCAACGGTGTGCCGTTCCTCATTGTTCGTGAGGTGTCCGATTTGGCGGAAAACGATGCCGCCGGTTGCTCGGATAATTTTTTGGAAAAAGCCGCCAGGCGTTCGGCAAAATTGCTGATTGCTATGGTGAATGTGTAAATGAGTAAAATGAAAGCGAGGGAAACCTTATGCAAGAAATCAAAATAAATCCGCATACTAACGTATTGGAGCAGGATCCGTACAGCTTTGAACTGCAAAACGTTGCCGAGCCGGAGCTGTTCCGTGAAATGTTCCCGTATACGGAGGTGCCGAAAATCGCCTACAACTTCCGCCGTGTGCCGATGAATATGCCGGAGCATATTTATATTACCGACACCACTTTCCGTGACGGTCAACAATCCCGCACGCCCTATACCACAAAACAGATGGTGGACATCTATAAAATGCTTCATCGTTTGGGCGGCAAAAAGGGTATTATTCGCCAGACGGAGTTTTTCGTCTATTCTGAAAAAGACCGTGCCGCTCTCCAAGAATGTATGGATCTCGGCTACGATTTCCCGGAGATTACCACCTGGATTCGTGCATCCAAAAAGGACTTTGAACTTGTTCGCAACCTGAATATCCCTGAAACGGGTATTTTGGTCAGTTGCTCCGACTACCATATTTTCCGCAAGATGAAACTCAACCGCAAACAGGCGATGGAAAAATATCTTGCGGTCGTAGAGGAAGCTATTCAAGCCGGCCTTCGTCCTCGTTGCCATTTTGAGGACATTACCCGTGCCGATTACTACGGTTTCGTGGTGCCGTTTGCAACGGAGCTGATGAAGCTGTCTGACCGCTATGGTGTGCCGGTGAAAATCCGTGCCTGCGATACCATGGGTTACGGCGTGCCGTTTGCCGGCGTGTCGTTGCCTCGTTCTGTTTCGGGTATCATTTACGGTTTACAGCAGTATTCCGGTGTTCCCAGCGAAATGATTGAGTGGCACGGCCATAACGACTTTTACAAAGGCGTTGCCAACGCTTCTACTGCGTGGCTGTACGGTGCCGGAGCGGTCAACTGTTCGCTGCTCGGTATCGGTGAGCGTACCGGTAACGTGCCGCTTGAGGCAATGGTATTCGAGTATGCGTCGCTGAAAGGAACGATGGACGGGATGGATCCCACGGTGATTACCGAAATTGCCGATTATATTGTGAAAGAAACAAACTATGACCTGCCGCCGATGACCCCGTTTGTGGGCTCTCACTTTAACCTTACCCGTGCGGGCATCCATGCGGACGGTCTGTTGAAGGATGAAGAAATCTACAACATTTTTGACACCAAAAAGCTGCTGAATCGTCCGGCCTCCGTGGCGGTAAGTAACACGTCCGGTCTTGCGGGTGTGGCCTGCTGGATTAACCAGTTCTTCCGCTTGCCGGATGACGAAATGGTGGCGAAAAACGACCCGATCGTGATGAGCATAAAAGAGTGGGTGGACAGCGAGTATGAGCAGGGGCGTATTTCTATGATTAGTGACGACGAGCTCTTGGAAAAGGTACGTCAATCCAAAGACCCCCGCTTTGCTTCTCTGTGCAAATAATAAAAAGGGGACATTGCGATGAAAACACTTTCCATAAAGGAACAGTACACGCTTTGGTGTGAGAACGCTGTGGAAGACGCCGATTTGGGCGAGGAGCTGCGTTTCGTTTCCGGTAATGACGAGGAAATCCGTGACCGCTTTTATCGGGATTTGGCGTTCGGTACCGGCGGCTTGCGTGGTGTGCTGGGTGCCGGCTGTAACCGTCTTAATATCTACACCATCCGCCGCACCACAAAAGGGCTTGTGGACTATCTTTGTGCCCATTATGAGACTTCGTCGGTGGCGATTTCCTACGATTCCCGTATCAAATCCGACCTCTTTGCCAAAGAGGCGGCACGGGTGCTGGCAACCGCCGGAATCCACGTGTATATTGTGCCGGAATTAGAGCCGACACCGGTGTTGTCGTTTATGGTGCGGGAGCTTTCCTGCCAAGCGGGTATTATGGTGACGGCTTCTCACAATCCCGCCAAGTACAATGGTTATAAATGCTACGGTTCCGACGGCGGTCAGATGACCGAGGTTGCCGCCGGCGAGATGATGGATGCCATTAACCGTCACGAAATGTTCGAGCCGACCACGCTTCTCACCTTTGATGAGGCGGTGGAAAAAGGGTTTGTTACCGTGGTGGGGGATGACCTTCTGAATGCCTTTTTAGACCGGGTACAAAACCAACAAATTCACAAGGGCGTTTGTGAAAAAGCCGGTCTTTCGGTGATTTACACTCCGCTTCACGGAGCGGGCAACAAACCGGTGCGTGCCATTCTTGACCGTATCGGACTGAAAACCGTTACGGTGGTGTCTGAGCAGGAATTGCCGAACGGCAATTTCCCCACGGCTCCGTATCCCAACCCCGAAATTCGTCAAAGCTTTGAGTGTGCCATGGCCCTTTCCAAAACGGTGCCGGCAGATTTGCTTTTGGCGACTGACCCCGATTGCGACCGTGTGGGTATCGCCGTAAAAGATGGCGACGATTTCACCTTGTTGTCCGGCAACGAGGTGGGCTGTCTTTTGCTCAACTATATCCTTTCTTCCCGCAAGGAGGAGGGAACGTTGCCCGAAAATCCCGTGGCAGTGAGTACGATTGTGTCTTCGAAAATGACGAAGGCAATTGCCGACAAATACGGATGCGAAATGCGGTATGTGCTTACCGGCTTTAAGTATATCGGCGAACAGATTACCGCTCTTTCTGATGCCGGAACGCCGGAACGCTATCAGTTGGGCTTTGAGGAGAGTTACGGCTATTTGGCCGGTACTCACGCCCGTGACAAGGATGCGGTGGTTGCGTCTATGCTTATCTGCGAGATGGCGTCGTATTACCACCTGCAAGGGAAAAGCCTTTTGGACGTGCTTTTGGAGCTGTATGACGAGTTTGGTGTGTATGAGCATCAAATGCTGAACGTGATGTTTGAGGGCGAAAAAGGAATGTATGCGATGCAGGATTTAATGGCAACGCTTCGTTCTGATTTCCCGAAACAGCTCGGCGGCAAAAAGACGTTGCGTTTTTCCGATTACGGCGTGCGGGAGTCGCTGGACGTTTTGTCCGGCGAAAAAACCGCTATTACGCTTCCGCAATCAGAAGTGCTTGTGTTTGATTTAGAGGACAACGCCAGTGTGATTATCCGTCCTTCCGGTACTGAGCCGAAGGTCAAAGCCTATATCACCGCTACCGGCAAAACAAAAGCAGATGCTGTGATGCTGGCTGAGGCGTTGAAGGCGGATGCCAACGCACTGATTGAAGGATAAGAGGGGAATACTATGACGAATTTTCTGATTCGTTGTTTTATAAAAGATTCGGAAGATGTGACCAATCCTTCGGTACGTTCTGCTTATGGAAAAATGGCAGGTATCTGCGGGATTGTTGCCAATGTTTTGCTGTTTTTGGGCAAACTGTTTGCCGGCGTGTTATCCGGAGCGTTATCGGTGATTGCGGATGCATTTAATAACTTGTCCGATGCGGCGTCCGCCGTGATTACGCTTCTTGGCTTTAAGTTGGCGGAAACGCCTCCGGACGATGAACATCCATTTGGACACGGCCGGATGGAGTATTTGTCCGGCTTGGTGTTGGGCGTGCTGATTTTGCTTGCCGGATTTGAACTTGGAAAATCCTCTGTGGGTAAAATTTTTCACCCGGAAGCTACCGATGCGTCGGTTTTGGCACTGTGCATTTTGATTGCCGCCATTTTGGTGAAGCTGTGGATGTCGATTTTTTATAAAGCCATCGGCACTCGCATTCGCTCGGATACGGTGCTTGCCACCGGCAAGGACAGCCGCAACGACGTTTTATCCACGTCGCTTGTTTTGGCGAGCGTTTTGGTGGAGAAATTCACCGGTCTTAAAATTGACGGCTATGTGGGATTGGTGGTGACCATTCTCGTTTTGATTACCGGCATTTCGGTGATAAAAGAAAGCGTGTCGCCTCTGCTCGGACAATCTCCCGACCCCGAAATGGTGGAGGATATCCAAAAAATGGTGCTGTCGTACGACGGGGTTGTCGGCATCCACGATTTGATGATACATAACTACGGACCCGGACGAGTGATTATTTCGCTTCACGCCGAGGTTCCCGCCCATGAGGATATCCTGAAAAGCCACGATGTGATTGATTGTATCGAGCAGGATATGATGGAGCGGTTTCATGCCATTACCTGTATCCACATGGACCCTGTAGAAGTTGGAAACGAGTCGGTCGACCGGCTGAAAGTATTGACAGCGACTGTACTGGAAGATATTGACCAGCATCTGTCGATGCACGATTTTCGTGTGGTGTTCGGTGAAACGCACACAAACCTTCTGTTTGATGTTGTGATTCCGTTTGGGTATAAAGAGGAATCGACGCTCAAAGAGGAGATTCAGCGTCGTCTGCGTTTGACCGACCCGCATTTAAATGTTGTATGTAAGTTTGAGCATCAATACCACGGATGAGGGGGAGATTGTATGCCTAAAAAACCGTTTCTGGAAGCGGGCAAAGTGGTGGGAACCCACGGTGTTCGTGGCGAAATGCGAGTGGAGTGCTGGTGTGACAGCCCGGCGGTGTTTTCCAAGCTGAAAACGATATATTTGGATGAAGCGGGCGAGGAATCTGTTAAAATTTCCGCCCGCCCCCACAAGTCGATGGTTCTTGTGAAAATGGACGGTGTGGACACCGTTGAACAAGCAGAAACGTATCGTGGACGGGTGCTTTACCTCTCTCGAAAAGATATCAAGCTGCCCAAGGGCCAGTATTTTATCAGTGATATGATTGGCCTTACGGTCAAGGATGCCGACACCGGCGAGGTGTACGGTGAGCTTTTTGACGTTACCGAAACCGGTGCCAACAACGTCTACCATATGAAAGCGGCAGACGATGGACGCACCGTGCTTATTCCTGCTGTTCCGCTGTTTATCAAAAAGGTTGATGTGGATGGCGGAGTTGTTGAAATCACCCCTATCAAAGGACTTATTCGCTATGAGGATTGATGTTTTAACGCTGTTTGACGAGATGTGCGACCGGGTGTTTACCGAAAGCATTCTCGGCAGAGCCCAAAAAAAAGGTGTGCTGACCGTAAAATGCCACCAGATACGGGACTATACGCTGAATCGCCAAAATCAGGTGGATGATTATCCCTACGGCGGCGGACAGGGGATGATTCTCAACGCTCAACCGGTGGCGGATTGCTTCCGTGCTGTGTGCGAGGAGGTGGGGTGCCGCCCACACCTCATCTATATGTCGCCTCAGGGAAAAACGCTTACCCAGCAGCGGGCGTTGGAGTTGTCGAAAATGGATAACCTCTGCGTGCTGTGCGGTCACTATGAGGGCATTGACGAGCGGATTATTGATGCTTTTGTGGATGAACAAATCTCTATTGGGGATTATGTACTTACCGGCGGCGAACTGCCGGCTTTGGTGCTGATTGACTGTATTTCCCGTATGGTGCCCGGCGTTTTGTCAGAGGACGCCTGCTTTGAGGATGAAAGCCACTTCTCCGGGCTTTTGGAGTATCCCCAGTATACTCGACCGGCGGTGTGGGAGGGAAGAGAAGTGCCGGAGGTGCTGTTGACCGGTCATCACGCCAATATTCAAAAATGGCGGCACGAGCAATCCCTTTTACGCACCGCAAAGCACCGTCCTGATATGCTTAGGCAGTATGCTTTGTCCGACAAAGACAGGGTATTTTTGGAACAAAACGCCGAAAAGGACGAAGATGACGCCAAATCGGACGAGGATTGACAGCGTGTTCCACAAAAATCCCGTTTTTCAGTTGTGATAATTCACAAAACTTTTGGTTACGACTTATCAATTTTGTTGCAGTTATACAAAAATGCAGTTTTGGGCGGTTTCTTTGTCGAAAATCCGTTGACGAAACAGGCTTTTGTGGTATAATAATAGTAACAGTTTAGTAAGACAATACCACTTCGATTTCTGCTTGAAAAGGAGATTCCGCTATGTGCACAAAAGACGTTATGGTTCAAAACCAAGTTGGTCTTCACTCTCGTCCTGCTACTTTCTTTATCCAAAAGGCTAACGAGTTCAAATCGTCTATTTGGGTCGAGAAAGAGGATCGCCGTGTCAATGCGAAGAGCCTTCTCGGTGTTCTCTCGTTGGGCATCGTTGGTGGTACTTCTATCCGCATTATGGCGGACGGTGCGGACGAAAACGCCGCTGTGGACAGTTTGGTCCATCTCGTGGAGTCCGGCTTCGCCGATTAAGTTATTGCGTTTTGAAAGCACAATCGTCCCGTTGGGCGATTGTGCTTTTTAGGTTTTAGGAAAGGAGACACACCAATGCACGACGAGAACCGCATAAAAGTGCTACGCAAAAAAGCGATGAATTTGCCGTTGGAACCCGGCGTGTATTTGATGCGTGATAAAGGCGGCAACGTCATTTACGTCGGAAAGGCAAAGGCTCTAAAAAACCGTGTCAGCCAATATTTCGGCAGTGACTTAAATCACACCGAAAAAGTGCGGCGTATGGTGGACCACGTTGAGGATTTTGACGTGGTGGTTGTGGGAAGCGAATTTGAGGCGTTAGTTTTAGAATGCTCGCTGATTAAACAGTACGCTCCGAAATACAATATTCTGCTGAAAGACGATAAGGGCTACTGCTATTTGCGTGTGACAAAACCGCCGTTTTCCCGTATTTCCGAATGCAAGCAGCAGGCGAACGACGGTGCGGACTACTTTGGCCCGTATATGAGTTCCTTTAGTTTGAAGCAGGCGGTGGATGAAGCGTGTAAAGTATTTAAGCTTGCCACGTGCAACCGCCTTCTTGCGTACGGGAAAAAGCCTACGGCGTATGAGCGTCCTTGCCTCAACTATCATATCGGACAGTGTTGTGCTCCCTGCACCGGTAAGGTGACGGAAAGTGAGTATGCCTCTCGGGTGGAGGAAGCGGTGGACTATGTGCTAAACGGTGCCGATAAGATGCAAAAGACGCTGAAAGCCAATATGGAGGCGGCGGCACAAGCGGAGGATTTTGAAACTGCCGCCGAATTGCGGGATCGTCTGTTTGCGATTAAACGCTTATCCGACAAACAAAAAGTGGTACATTCCCGTATTCGAGAGCAGGATGTCATCGGGCTTGCCGTGGGAGCACAAAACGCTTGTATCCAGGTGTTTTCGTTCACGAAAGGGACGCTTTTCGGCAAACGGGAGTTTTTACTGGATTTGCCGGAAGAAAATGCCGCCTTTTTAGCGGAATTTTTACGTCGGTTTTATGATAATGCCGACCGAATTCCGTCGCAAATTACTTTGTGCGAACCCGCAGAGGATAGTGAGCTGATTGGGCAATGGTTGTCCGAAAAAGCAGGGCGTAAGGTGGTTTTACACGTGCCGGAGCGGGGAGAACAGGCAGAGCTTTGCCGTATGGCGTGTCGTAATGCGGCGGAATATTTGGCGTGGCACCAGGGAACTCACGGACACGATGCCGCCGCTTTATCGGAATTGCAGGCACTTTTGGGCTTGTCAACCGTCCCGTCGGTTATGGAATGTTACGATATCTCCCACACGGGCGGCGAGGAAACCGTTGCCGCCATGGTGGTGTTTAAGGACGGTCGACCGGATAAAAAATCCTATCGAAAATTCCGCTTAAAGCTGGCGGGAGGGGGCGATGACCCCGGTGCTTTGCGAGAGGTGTTATCCCGTCGCTTAAACGAATATGTGGAGCACGAGGGCGAGGATAATGGATTTGGCAGAAAGCCGGATGTAATTTTTCTGGATGGTGGAAAAGCTCAGGTCGCCGCTGTTGCCCCTGTGCTTGAGGCGTTCGGGTGGGACGTGCCGCTGTTTGGACTGGTAAAAGACAGCCACCACCGCACCCGTGCAGTAACCGCTGGGGATGAGGAACTGTCGTTTACTGCAAAGCGTTCTGCCTTTACACTGTTGTCTACTCTCCAGGAAGAGGTTCACCGCTTCGCAATCGGGTATCATCGCAAATCTCGAAGCAAGAGTCGTGTTCGTACAACGCTGACCGATATTCCGGGGATCGGGAAGACTCGTGCGGAAGTACTTCTTAAATCTTTTGGCTCGCTGAAAGGCGTAAAAGAAGCCAGTGAGGAAGCATTACTAAGTGTAAAGGGTATGACCTTGCCGGCGGCAAAAGCGGTGCGTGCGTACTTTGACGGACAAGCATCGGACAAAAATGGGGAAAAGGAGGGGCAGTAATGGCAAAAGTGAGAGCGGATGTGCTGGCGGTCTCTCAATTCGGCGTAACCGAACGGGAGGCGGCGGCACTGATGATGGAACGCCGTGTGTTTGCCGGCGAACTGCCGGTGGTCAATGCCGGCACGCTGTTGCCGGAGGAGACCGTGCTGACGTTAAGAGAGAAAGCCAAAAAATATGCCAGTCGATCCGGCTATAAATTGGAAAAAGCCCTCCCTTTTTTCGGTGTGGATGCTACGGGCTTGGTGGCGTGTGATATCGGTGCCTCTAACGGGGGCTTTACCGACTGTCTTCTCCAAAACGGTGCTGCAAAAGTGTTTGCGGTGGATGTGGCGTACGGTATTCTTGAATGGCGACTGCGTCAAGACGAACGGGTCGTGGTTATGGAACGCCAAAACGCCCGCTATTTAACGGAGGAGCTTTTGGGGGAAAAGGTTGACCTCGTCACGTGCGACGTGTCGTTTATCGGGCTTAAAAAGATTTTTCCCGCTATGCGGGCGGTGTTGAAAGAAACCGGTGTGTGTATCTGTTTAATCAAGCCGCAATTCGAGTTACCTCAAAAGGATTTGGGAAAAAACGGCGTGCCGAAAGACAAAGCCTTACTGCCGCCGCTGTTTTTGCGTATTTTGGCGGATGCGGCGGCAAACGGACTGTATTTGCAAGGGCTTACGGTGTCGCCCATTCACGGGCAAAACGGAAACGTGGAATTCCTTACATTTCTCGGGGCGACGCCTCGTTTTTCCGAGGAGGAAACGGTGGCTTTGTGTGAAGAGGTGGCGTTGTTGCCGCCGGATAGCGACGAAAGTATTTGAAAAGTGCGAAAAACCCCGAAAAAGGGGTTGCATTTTTAGGCTAAAAATTGTATACTATAAGACGGCGGATTTTTCAAAGAGGTTCAAAATTCGCCGTCTTATTTTGTTTTTATTGGCGAAAACAGTGCTGTATCAAGGGAGGAAGCCATTTTGGAACACTGGTTAAAACGGACGTGGGCAGAAATTGACCTGGATGCACTTTCGGACAACTTTCAAAAAATACGAGCCGTGGTGAGTCCCGGCTGTAACGTGATGGGTATCGTGAAAGCGGATGCCTATGGTCACGGAGCGGTGGCATGTGCCAAAATGCTGAAAGAAGGGGGAGCCTCCTGGTTCGGCGTTTCCAACATTGAGGAAGCCATTCAACTGCGTCAAGCGGGAATTGTGGAACCGATTCTCATTTTGTCCTACACGCCGGTGGAGGAGACGGTGCGGCTTTCCGGCTATTGTCTTACGCAAGCGGTGGTGAACGCCGCTTACGGGCGTGACCTCAATGCCCGTGCCGAAAAAGAGGGAGTTTCCGTGCGGGTGCACTTGAAAGTGGATACCGGTATGTCTCGTGTGGGCTTTGTGTACCGTGATGCCGAGAAGGATGAGAACTCGCTTGCTGAAATGGCAGAGGTGGCACGGCTTCCGCACCTTTGTGCCGAGGGAATTTTCACCCATTTTGCTGTGTCGGACGAGCCGGACGGAGAGGCATTTACCCGCTTGCAATTTGCTCGCTTTACCGAGGCGATTGAAAAGCTGAAAGAACGGGGCGTTACCTTTGCGATACGCCATTGCTGTAACAGTGCCGCCACCTTGCGATTCCCCGAAATGCATTTGGATATGGTTCGACCGGGGCTTATTCTCTACGGGCTTATGCCCTCCGAGTTTATGAAACCGCTTCTTCCGCTTTGCCCGGTGATGTCCATGAAAACCCGGGTGTCTATGGTAAAAGAAGTGCCTGCCGGTGAGACGGTCAGCTACGGTCGCACCTACAAAACCGACCGCCCGACCGTGATTGCCACGGTGCCGGTGGGATATGCCGACGGGTATTCCCGTCAACTGTCCAACAAAGCGGTGATGCTTTTGGGCGGCAAACGGGTGCCTCTTTGCGGTCGAGTGTGTATGGACCAAAGTATGCTGGACGTTACCGACGTTGAAAACGTGTGTGCCGATATGACGGCAGTTGCGTTCGGTAAAGACGGCGGGGCAGAAATCCCGGTGGAGGAATTCGCCGCCTGGTCAGGCACTATCAACTACGAAGCTGTTTGCGAAATCGGCAAGCGAGTGCCTCGCTTGTTCCTTAAAGACGGACAGATTATCGGTCAACTGAACTACATTGTGTAAGGAGAACGGAAATGGGATACGAAAAAACACACTTGGAAAAAACCATCGAGATAGACTATCTTGTAACCGTCCACTATTTTGAGTATGGCAAGAACTTTAACTTTGCCGCCGAAAAACATGACTTTTGGGAGCTTGTTTACGTCGACAAAGGGGAGGCCACCGTGTTGTCGGACGATGTTCGCTATGCCCTTCGTCAGGGCGAGATATTTTTCCATCGTCCGAATTCAATGCACGCCGCCGTTGCCAACGGAATGGTGGCACCCAATATGGTGGTGTTGTCGTTCGGTTGTCATTCGCCGTCGATGGAGTGGTTTTCCGGCAAGCGTCTTACGGTGGGCGACTCGGAAAAACGTTTGCTGTCTATGATTGTCAAGGAGGCAAAAGGTGCCTTTTCGTCACCGCTTAATGACCCGTATTCCAACGGCTTAGAGCGGGCGGAAAATCCCTCCACGGGCAGTGAACAGATGGTGGGACTGCTTCTTGAAACGCTGCTGATTCGGTTGCTTCGCCGAGGCAACGGGGTACAGGAAAACCAAAAGGCAATGTCCTCCCTCAAGGTGCGAACCAACAACCAGCTGGTTCACCGTGTTATTGAGTATATGAAAGCCAATGTTCCGGAAAATCTTACGTTTGATGACGTGTGCCATTTTTCCGCTCAAAGTGCCACCAACCTGAAAACGACGTTCAAGCTGGTTACCGGCTATGGCGTTATGGAATATTACCGTCTGCTTAAAGTGGAAACCGCCAAGCAGATGATGCGTGAGGGCAACTACAATATTACCGAAATTGCCGATTATCTCGGCTATGCATCGGTACACTATTTTTCTCGTCATTTCAAGCAGGTGACGGGTATGACCCCCAGCGAATATACGATGTCTATTCAGGCATTTTAAGTTACTGAAACGAGGAACGCTCTATGGCATTCGTGCATCTACATGTGCATAGTGAATACAGCCTTTTGGACGGTGCTTGCCGAATCAAAGGGCTTTGTTCTCGTGTCAAGGAGTTGGGACAGACCGCCGTGGCCGTTACAGACCATGGAGTGATGTACGGTGCGGTTGAATTTTACAAAGAGGCACAAAAGCAAGGAATTCGCCCTATCATCGGGTGCGAGGTCTATGTGGCGTCTCGTGGTCGTAAAGATAAGGAGCACGCCTTTGACCGTGAATACAACCATTTGGTGCTTTTGTGCGAAAACAATGAGGGATATAAAAATCTCACGAAACTGGTTTCTGCCGCTCATTTAGAGGGGTTTTATGTCAAACCCCGTGTAGACCGTGAGCTTTTGGAAAAATACCATAACGGGTTGATTGCTCTTTCCGCCTGCTTGGCGGGCGAAGTGCCTCGTGCCTTGACGGCGGGAGATTACGAAAAGGCAAAAGCTACCGCCAAATGGTATCAACAGGTTTTCGGGGAGAACAACTATTATCTTGAGCTGCAAGACCACGGCATTGCTGAGCAAAAACAAATCAATCCGCAGATTTTGCGGCTTTCTAAGGAATTGCATATTCCCGTAGTATGTACGAACGATGCCCACTATTTGACAAAGGAAGATGCGGATACACAGCGGGTTCTTTTGTGTATCCAAACCGGACGCACATTGGATGACCCGCCGGAGCTGGCATTTGAGACGGATGAGTTTTATCTGAAATCCGAGGAGGAGATGCGTGCTCTGTTCCCGGGTGTGCCGGAGGCGGTGGAGAATACTGCCGCCATTGCCGAGCGGTGTAACGTTACTTTCGAATTCGGAAAGACAAAATTACCCCACTACGATGCACCCGGCGGCGACAGTAAGGCGTATTTCGAAAAGCTGTGCGAGGAAGGACTTCTTCGCCGTTTTGCAAATCCTACCGAGGAAGCGAAAGCTCGTTTACGCTATGAGATGGACGTTGTGGAGCAGATGGGATATGTGGATTATTATCTCATTGTGTTCGATTACGTGAATTACGCCAAAACACACGGTATTCCCGTGGGGCCCGGTCGTGGCTCGGGAGCGGGAAGCCTTTGTGCGTACTGTATCGGTATCACCGACATTGACCCGCTGAAATACGATTTGCTGTTTGAGCGGTTTCTTAACCCCGAGCGGGTGAGTATGCCCGATTTTGATGTGGATTTTTCCGACCGCCAACGTCAGCAGGTGGTGGATTACGTCATTGAAAAATACGGTGCCGACCACGTGGCTCAAATTGTCACCTTCGGAACGATGAAGGCCCGTGCCGCCATTCGGGATGTGGCTCGAGTGATGGGACTTCCGTATGCGGTATCCGATAAAGTTGCCAAAACGGTGCCGTTTGACTTGAAAATGACGCTTGACAAGGCGATGGAAATCTCGGTGGATTTGAAAGAAATGACCGAGGCCGACCCGCAGGTAAAAAAACTGATAGACACGGCCCGTCGGGTGGAGGGAATGCCTCGCCATGCATCAACACACGCCGCCGGCGTGGTTATTACCGCCGAGCCGGTGGACGAATACGTGCCGCTGTGCCTAAACGGCGATGCAGCGGCAACCCAATACACGATGACAACATTGGATGAGCTTGGATTGCTGAAAATGGACTTTCTCGGGCTTTCCAACTTGTCTATTATTGATGATGCGGAAAAGCTTATTCGTCGCCATACCCCCGATTTTGACATTACCAAAGTGTCTCTTGAGGAACCGAGAGTTTATGCGATGCTGCAAAAAGGGCATACCGAGGGTGTGTTCCAGCTGGAATCCGGCGGCATGAAACGGCTGATGACCCAGATGAAGCCCGCAACCTTTGAGGATATTATTGCCGCCATTTCGCTGTATCGTCCCGGACCGATGGATTCCATTCCCCAATATATTCAAAACCGCAATGAGCCGGAGAAAACCGCTTATCTTCATGATTCGCTCCGCCCGATTTTAGGCGTGACCAACGGTGTGGCAATATACCAAGAACAGGTGATGCAGATTTTCCGTGACCTTGCCGGGTATTCGCTTGGACGAGCGGATATTGTACGCCGTGCCATGAGCAAGAAAAAACATGACGTAATGGAAAAAGAACGGGAAGTGTTTATTCACGGAACGGCGGATGCCGACGTGACGGTGGACGGTTGTGTAAAGAGGGGAGTGCCTGCAAAAATTGCGGATACCCTGTTCGACCAGCTTACCGCTTTTGCATCCTATGCATTTAACAAATCCCACGCCGCCGCTTATGCGGTGGTGGCGTACCGCACCGCCTATCTTAAATGTCTGTATCCGCAGGAGTATATGGCGGCACTTTTGTCCGGTGCCTTGTTTGAGGGAAAGGTTGCTCGCTATCGTGATGAGTGTGCCCGTTTGGCCATACGCACACTGCCGCCGTCGGTCAACCATAGCTTTGCCGATTTCGCCGTGGAGGGGAAAGATATCCGCTTCGGCTTACTGGCGGTCAAGAATATGGGACGTGCCGCCGCTGAACGCATTGTGTTCGAGCGGGAGCAAAACGGTTTGTTCAAGTCCTTCGGGGATTTTTGCCGCCGTATGAACGGCTATACCGAGTTTAACCGTCGTGCCATGGAAACGCTTATCAAATGCGGAGCACTGGACAATCTCGGAGCCAATCGCCGCCAAATGTTCGAAAGCTACGAGGTGGTGTGGGACGAACTGGAACACTCTCGCCGTCGGGATATCGAGGGGCAAATCGGGTTTTTTGATGAGGGCGATTTTGCCGAATCAAGCGAAAGCCCGTTGCCGCCCGTTCCTGAATATCCTTTAGAGGAATTGTTGACGATGGAAAAAGAAGCGACGGGAATGTATCTCTCCGGTCATCCGCTGTCGCCTTACAACGCTCTGTATGAAGATGAACGGCTGTCACGGCTTGACGAGATTTTTGCCGAGGCGGAGGAAAAGGGAAACGATGCCGTAGACGGGAAAAATGTGGTTGTGCTCGGGATTGTGACCGCTCTTCGTGAACGAATGACCCGCCAAAACGCTCAAATGGCGGTGGGAACGGTAGAGGATCCTCGTATGGCAGTGGAAACATTGTTTTTTCCGAAAATGTACGGGCAGTACAGAGCACTTGTGAAAAGCGGTCAGCCGTTACTTCTTTGCGGGCGAATTTCTGCCCGAGAGGATGAGGAGATAAAGTTGACCGTTGACCGGGTATTGCCGGCTCCGCCGGTGGGGCAACCGCTTCCGTCGGAACTGCACGTGTTTAAGCGAGAGGCGGGAAAACCGTCAACTTCCCGCTTTTCGTCACCGAAACCAACGGAAAACGCAACGCCCGCCAAGCCAAAAGGTGAGAAAAGCAGCCGCCACGGCGTATATGTGCGGTTGCCGTCTTGCGAGAGCGGTGAATGGAAAAAAATTCAGCCCGTTTTGCGGTATTTCTCGGGAAATGAACCGTTGTATCTTCGCCTTACCGATACCGGCAAGCTGGTAAAAGCCCCTGCTGACCGCTTTGTCGAGCCGGATGTGGAGCTCATTAAGGAACTGAAACGGCTTTTGGGGGACGAAAATGTGGCGGTAGTAGAGTGATATCGTCGAATGAGGCCAAAAAAGTTTTTCAAAAGAAAACACAATTTGGTCTTGTGAAACAACAAAACTTGTGATATAATTATTCTTTAGTGCGAGATGCACTCAACACTTGATTTGAGGAGGATATGAACCATGTCCGTTAAGAAAATTGCTGTTTTGACCAGTGGTGGCGATGCTCCGGGTATGAATGCGGCGGTGCGTGCTGTTGTGCGTACGGCTCTTGCCCGTGGCATCCGTGTGATGGGTGTCCGCCGTGGTTATCACGGTTTAATCCGTGATGAGGTGGATGAGCTGGATTTGCGTAGTGTGGCGGATATCATTCACCGTGGCGGCACGATGCTGTATACGGCACGAAGCGAGTCGTTCCGAAAGATTGAGGGCGTGAAAAAAGGTGTCGAAATTTGTCAAAAACACCACATTGACGGCCTCGTGTGTATCGGCGGTGACGGTACGTTCCGTGGGGCTCAAGACCTTTGCCGCTTGGGTATTCCCTGCGTCGGTATTCCCGCTACCATTGACAACGATATTTCCTGCTGTCAACACACCATCGGCTTCGATACCGCTCTTAACACCTGCGTGGAGATGATCGATAAACTGCGTGACACCGCTCAATCTCACGACCGTGTGAGCCTTGTGGAGGTTATGGGTCGCCGTTCCGGCGAGTTGGCACTTGGCGTCGGCCTTGCGGTTGGTGCTACCGCTATCTTGGTGCCGGAGATGCAGTACGATTTAGTGGCGATTATCGACCGCATTAAGGCGATTTCCGCTACCGGTAAAAAACATTTTATTATCGTGGTTGCCGAAGGTGTCGGCGGTACGGTGGAAATGGCGGAAAAAATTCAGGAAGCCACCGGTGCGGAAGCCCGTGCCACGATTCTCGGTCACGTACAGCGTGGCGGTTCTCCCACGGCGTTTGACCGTAAAATGGCGTCCGAAATGGGTCATCATGCGGTGGAACTGCTGATTGCCGGCAAGAGCAATCGTGTGGTTGCAAGCCAAGACGATATGATTCGTGATTACGATATCGAGCAAGCGTTGTCTATGCGTAAACCGTTCCCCAGCGACCAGTACGAGATTGCCAAAGAACTTTCTATCTAATCGGTGTACACGTTGCCGTTTGGCGATAACCGCCCCTTGGCGGGAATATTTTTCATTCCGAAAACGGAGGTGGGATGATGTCAGAACCAAAAAAACAACCTATTGCGGCGGGAATCCCCATTTCGAATGGAACGAAAAAAGGGTCGTTTTCAAAAAAAATTCGAAACGATTGGGTGGAGTTTGTCGAATGGTTAAAACAACCCTTTTGGCGTACAACCTGCCTGATTGTGGCGATTTTGTTTTCCATCGGTTTTTGTCTGCCTGCCATTCAAAACTGCGGGATTGTAAAAAACTACAACGGAAAAAGCTGGTATCTGTTTAGTCAGCCGGATTATGTGCAGGCGGCAGATGCCGTGATGAAAGGTCAGGTGCATTTAGACATCGAACCCTCGCCGGAGCTGTTAAAATTGGAAAATCCCTATGACCCCGCCTCTCGGGAAGGGGTTTTATATCTCTGGGACCATGCGTTCTATAACGGGCATTACTATATGTATTTCGGTCTCGCTCCGGTATTTACCGTGTATCTGCCGTTTTATGCGTTGACCCACGAGATGCCCAACAACGTGTTGGCGTGTATGATTTTGGCGATATACTGCTGTATTGTCATTCCGCTTGCCGTGTTCGAGTGGGCACGGCGGTTTGCTCCGAAAACATCGCCGTTTTTGCTCGGCTTTGCCTCCTTTGTGTTGGTGGCGGTCAGCGGCGTGTATCTCCACATCAGCTACTCAAAACAGTATCAAATCCCGATTTTGTCGGCGACAGCCATGGGTTTTTTGTTCTGCTTTTTGGCGTTGCGGGCACTGCGGTGCAAAAAAATGTGGAGACGCTATGTAATGCTTGCCTTTGCCGGCGTTTCCTATGTGGGAACCGTGGCGTCTCGCCCCACCATGGCGTTGATGTTCTTAGCACCGCTTCCCATTGTATTTTTTGACATTCTGAAGCCGTTTGAGGCAAAAAAAGCAGTGAAAGACTTGTGTGCACTGGGAATTCCGGTGCTGATCGGTGCCGGACTTATGATGTGGTATAACTACGCTCGTTTCGGTAATCCGCTTGATTTCGGACAGAAATATCAATTAACCGTACACGAGGTTTCGCTGTATGAGCTTTCGACGGGAGTGTTCGGGTATGCGATGATTCAGTATTTCTTCCAAATGCCCTCGTTTGATGGCAAGCCGCCGCTTCCTTGCCGCAGTTTGCTTCAAATGGATTACGGGCGGTATGTGTATGTGGACCGATCCGTCGGTGCATTTGCATTCCCGACAACGATCGGTACACTGTTTACGGCGGCGGTCGTTTCCTTTAAGAAGGATTTGGGAAAAACCCTTTCGTATCTGTTTATTCCTGTTTGTGCCATCGTGCTTGCGTTTGTGGACTTTTGTCTTGCGGGCGTGCACTTGCGGTACGTGTTTGATATTGTGCCGATGCTGACCTTCCTCGGACTTCTTGTGTGGATTGAGCTTTGCAAAAAAGCCGTCGGCAAAAACAAAACGGTGATAACCTGCGTGGGAATTGTGCTGTGTATTGCGGCACTTATCGTCAGCTATGGTCTGGTGGTTACCCACGGCGGTGCCGGTTCGCAGGAACCGGAATGCCTGTTCCACAAGCTGAAATAAAACATAAAAAGCGGACTTGCAACCGAATGGCAAGTCCGCTTTTTTTATTTGTCGCTCTGATGAGGCCAAAGGGGACTGCCGGCTGCCAATTCATCCAAACCGACACGAGGCGAAAATCCCGTTCCCGGGTAGCGGCGATCGTCGCCGGGAATGCCGAAAAATCCGGTGGTGGCGTTTAATCCTTGTCTGCCACCGAAAATCACATCCGGTGCATCCGACGGTTCACGTTGCCACGGGCGTGGCTTTTTCTTTCGTTCGTTCATTGACGACCCTCCTTTACACATAGTGTGTGTCGGATAACAACGATTTACACGTGAAAATATTCGCTTTTTAGCCGATTTCTTGCTTTTTTTCTTGATTATTCCAAAAAGGTGTGATATACTATATCTTGTATATCTATATGTATATTTTGTCTGTTTTCGGCAATCCTATTCCCAAAACGCTGTGTAGGAGGGAACAGGATTGGAACCAGAACGAAATGAGGAGTCGTTTTCCGCCCTTGACGGTGCTGTCACCGCTGAGGGTGAACACGGCTGTATCCACGTGTTGACCGTAATTGGTCAAATCGAGGGGCATTACACCCTCACCTCCGAAAACAAAACCACCAAATATGAGCATTTGCTTCCGCAGTTAGCGGCGGTGGAGGAGAGTCCCGTCATCGAGGGCTTACTCGTTTTGCTCAATACTGTCGGCGGTGATATTGAGGCGGGGCTCGCCATTGCGGAGTTGATTGCCGGTATGGAAAAGCCCACCGTTTCGCTGGTGCTTGGTGGCGGTCACTCTATCGGTGTGCCTTTGGCGGTGGCGGCAAAACGGTCGTTTATCGTTCCCTCCGCCACCATGACGGTGCATCCTGTACGCACCACGGGACTTGTGCTCGGCGTGCCGCAATCGTTTGCGTATTTTCGCAAAATGCAAGCCCGCATCACCCGATTTGTTACCGCCCATTCCCATATTTCCGAAGAGGAATATACACGCCTCTCCCAAAACAACGACGAGCTCACTACCGATATGGGCACGGTGCTTGAGGGAGAAAAGGCGGTTGCCTGCGGGCTCATTGATGAGGTGGGTTCGCTTTCGGCGGCACTTTCGGCACTTCATACGATGATTTTCGAGAAAAGAAAAGGAGAGTAAGTATGGCTCAAAAGAAATCTGCAAAAAAAGCGGCGGCCAGCAAACAGCCGGAGAGAAACGGCACCCAACAGTTGGCGGCGATTTTGTTGTTTGCCGGAGCTTTGCTCGTGTTTTTCCTATCCATTATCGAGGGCGAAGCCCTTTGGATGGGATTACATAAATTCCTGCGAGGTTTGTTTGGTGTCAGCGTGTTTGTACTGCCGGTTGTGATGATTTATGTGGCGGTGCTTTTGTCTATCAACAAAACCGGCGAAAAGGTGAAAAGCAAGATTGTTGAAGGCTCGCTGTTTATGCTGATGCTCAGCACGGCACTTCAGGTCTTTTTCCTGAACGTGGATGCGGGTTTTTCGCCCCCGCATTGGTGGGAGTCTTTGGGCGTCGCTTTTGAGGACGGAAAAATTCTGTGTGGCGGCGGCTGGTTCGGGGCTCTTCTCGGCTATCCGCTCGAGGCGGCAACCGGTGACCTTTGTGCCAAAATTGTGATTATTATCCTTGTTTTCGTGTTCTTTATGCTGGTTTCCGGTGCGACCCTTATCGGCTTTTTCCGCACGGTGGGCAAACCGGTGCAAAAGACCCACGAAACCTTAAAAACCGCCATCAGCGATTATAGCGAACGTCAGGCGGCTCTCGCCGAGGAAGAGGAAGAGTCGACGGTACCGGTGGCGATAAAATCCCGTCGTGGCAAGGCGAATATTGACGTGAAAATGGATGCCCCCAAATCCCGTATCGACATTGATATGGGAGAGGGATATCGTACCCGTGAGGGCGATTTGAAAGAGGCGAGTGATGCGGTCGACCGTGCCATTGCCGAACTCAATCCGGAGCTTGCCGCTCAGCGAAAAGCCGAGCAGGAAGCGATGGAGAAAAAGCCCCGCCGTTCCCGCAAGACTGCCCCGAAACCCACCTCGAAAATCGATGTGCCGCTGGACGGAGAACCCGCTTCCTCCGACACCGAAAGCGACGGTGTGGAAACACCCTCTTATCGGTATCCGCCTATCTCGCTGTTAGATCCGCCGAAATCCTCCGATGCCGGTTCAGCATCCCAGGAAATGAAGCAAAACGCCGACCGCTTGATGCAGACGTTGCAGGAGTTCGGTGTGGGTGCCACGATCTCGGATGTGGTGCGTGGCCCGTCGGTTACTCGGTACGAATTGGTGCCGAACGCCGGCGTGAAAATCAGCAAATTTACCACGCTTTCGGACGATATTGCTCTGCGGCTTGCCGCTTCCGGCGTGCGTATGGAAGCCCCCATTCCCAACAAAGCGGCGGTGGGCATTGAGGTGCCGAACCGCAACCGTACCAGTGTGTGCTTGCGGGAGCTTATTGATTCCAAAGAGTTTTCTACCGCAAAGAGCAAATTGACAGTGGCGTTGGGCAAAGATATTTCCGGCAAAATCGTGTTGGCAGACCTTGCAAAAATGCCGCACCTTTTGGTGGCGGGTACTACCGGCTCCGGTAAATCCGTTTGCACCAACTCGATGATTTTGAGCGTGCTGTTCCGAGCCTCTCCCGAGGATGTGCGGATTATCTTGATTGACCCGAAACAGGTGGAATTCTCCGCTTACAACGGTATTCCGCATTTGCTCATTCCGGTAGTCACTGACCCACGGAAAGCGGCGGGTGCCCTCGGTTGGGCGGTTACCGAAATGATTCGTCGGTATCAGGTGTTTGCCGCTCACCATGTGCGGGATTTGGGAGATTATAACGACCTTGCCGCAAAGAGTGATGACCTTGAAAAAATGCCCCAAATCCTCATTGTGATTGACGAGCTTGCAGACTTGATGATGGCGGCATCCAAAGAGGTCGAGGATTCGATTATTCATTTGGCACAAATGGCTCGTGCCGCCGGTATGCACATGGTCATCGCCACCCAGCGTCCGTCAGCGGATGTGTTGCCCGGTCTGGTGCGTTCGAACATCCCGAGCCGTATCGGCTTGACGGTAGGTAAAGCCACCGAGTCCCGCATTATGCTGGATGACGGAGGTGCCGAAAAATTGCTCGGAAACGGCGATATGCTGTTCCGCCCGGTGGGAATGAACAAGCCTCTGCGTGTGCAGGGTGGTTTTGTCAGCAACGAGGAACGCAAAAAGGTGATTGATTTCTTGACGCCGGAGGAGTCGGTGGAATACGACCACTCCATTATGAGCGAAATCGAGAAAAACGCCGCCGCTACCGGCAAATCGGCGTCTTCCTCCTCGTCAGAGGAAGGGGATGCAGGAAGCGGTGAGTGCGACGAAATGCTTCCCAAAGCCATTGAGGTGGTGTTGGAAGCGGGGGAGGCATCCACCTCGATGCTGCAACGTCGCTTGCGGCTTGGATATTCCCGTGCGGGACGACTAATTGACGAAATGGAATGTCGTGGTATCATCGGCCCTCACGAGGGCAGTAAACCACGTCAGGTGCTGATTACCCGCCAGCAATGGTTGGAGATGAATATGATGAGCGAGGAGTGAGGGATTTGAAACGAACAGTTGCTTTTGTTTTGGCGGTGTTAACCGTGGCGATGATCGTGTCCCTTTGTGGCTGTAAGGTGGAGCTTCCCGAGGTTTCTGAGCCGAAGACCACTCGCACCGCACTTGTGTTGTTGGATGTGGATATTTCCACGCTCCTTTCCAAAGAGGAGATGGAGCAGGCTTTGGGAGTGACACTTCGAGACCCGCAAATCAGCAATGAGGGCCGCACTCTGTTTGCTCTTTCCGCCGAAGGGGGAGAATCGCTCTCTATCAGTGTGGAGGAACGCACATTTGACCAATTCCGCAACGGATTGCCTAAGGTGGCAGAGGACGAATTGCAAGCGGCACCGAATTTGGCGGATGAAGCGTGGTGGCTTTCCTCCGGACGGACGTTGTTCCTCTATTATCATGGATACACCGTTTCGGTGGCTATTTCCAGTCCCTATTGGGAGGAAGAGTCGACGCTGATTGCCGCCCGTCAGGTGGCATCGCTGCTGTGTAAACGGTTGCCGATGAAGTAAGGGTATACAGCTTTACAGACAAAAAGAGGGAGTTTCTCCCTCTTTTTTGTTTTTCCGAAGAGACTTGCTTTTTTTATGATATTATGTTATACTAAATTCCGTCTGAGACCGAAAGGAGGTGGATGCGTTGTCGAAGAAAAAATCAGAACAGTCGAAAGCTCCCGCTGTGGCGAACGAGAACGTGTCCGCCGCTGAAACAAAAGAGAACGCCCTTATCGCTGCATGGTTTTATGTGGTGGATGCGTTATATCCGCTGTGTTATCGTATGGGTATTCGTACAATGCGAGTGGCCCTTCGAGTATGGCGGGCGATACGCCATATATGGTTGCCGGTAATGGCGGCACTGAAAAAGGCGTTTTTATATGTGACACGCCCGATTCGTCAGATGAAAAACGACCGCAAAACCATCGCCCATGAATGGCGACGGGGAAAAATCTGGGTTCGCCGTGGTTGGCGGCGGAATAAATTGCGTGGCTTGTGCCGTGCGGTATCTATGCCGTTTATCGGCATCTATAACGCCCGAAAAGCGATTATTCGAGGACTTACCGTTTTGTTCCCGCTTTTGATGGCGGTGGCACTGGCATTGGTGTTTCGCTATTGGTATTCGTCCACCTTTGCGTTGCGGTTGACGTATATGGGACACTACGTCGGCGACATTGCCGATGAGGAGGTATTTGACCGAGCGGCGGCTCTTGCGGAGGGTCGTGTGTCCGGTGTGGATTCCAGCTTTGCGGTGGACCGTTCTCCGAAGCTTGAACTGACGTTTTCTCCCAAAGGGGATTTGCTTGAGGAGACGGAGCTGTGCGACTTGATTTTAAGCTCTTATGGCGATGAGGTTGAGCAGCTGTGCGGCGTGTATGTGGACGGAAAATTTGAGGGTGCAGTCGACTCTGAAAAGAAATTGACGGTGCTGCTTAATTCGATTTTATCCAATTGTGCCGACACGTATTCCAGCCTTGCCTTGTCCGATGTGGAGCTGAAGTTTGCTCAGGATGTGCAAACGGTGAACGGATTGTATCCGACCTCCACCAAGCTGTCTCTTACCGAAATGCGAGAGCTGTTGACAGATCGTGCGGTTAGCCAAAAATGGGTAATGGCAAAAAAAGGCGATACGGTGGAATCCATTGCCGAGCAAAACGGGATTTCCCGCAAACAACTGCTTTCGCTTAACACCGAGCTTACCCCGTCGGATTTGAACACCGGCGATAAATTGCTTGTGCAAGAGGCGGGGGCGTATCTCGATGTAGAGATGACCTGTACCGAAATTGAAAACCGCTCCATCGCCTATAAGACGGAGACGGTGAAAGACCCCTCTCGCTATATCGGAGACAACTACGTGAAGATTGAGGGGAAACCGGGAACTCGCCGCCTTACCTATGCGGTTACCTATATCGACGGCAAAGAGGTTTCTCGTAAAAAGGTGTCTGAAAAAGTCACCCGTCAACCGGTTACGCAGGTGAATGCCGTGGGTTCGTTAGATGCCGGAGGCGGCAGTGGCGTTGCGGGTGACGGCGTTGCCCGTGGAATGATTTGGCCACTTCCCAGCAGTTACAGCGTGGGCGAAACCTTCGGCCCGCAGGAGGGTCGGTTCCACAACGGTATCGACATCTACGGTGACTACGGGGCTCCCATTATTGCCGCTGACGGCGGAACGGTGGTGGAGGCGACGGCCTCCGGTTATAACGGTGGTTGGGGACTTTCCGTTTTGGTGGACCATGGAAACGGCTATCAAACCCGTTATTCCCACTGCTCGGCGGTGCTCGTAACCGTTGGCGAGCGTGTTTCTCGTGGCCAGGTCGTGGGCCGTGTGGGTTCTACCGGTTACAGCACCTGTAACCACTTGCACTTTGAGGTGTATCGTGGTGGCGGACGAATTGACCCTTACCCGCTTGTAGCGGGATAAGATAAATTTTTGGAGGAAATTTGAAATGAAAAAACTGGCAACACTTTTGGCGATTCTCGTGCTTCTCTCCACCTTATTCAGCGTGATTACGTTGTCATCTTCTGCTGACGGAGAAGCGATTACCGGCGGTTATGGATATTACTATAACCAAAACGGCAAACCGGTCATGGACTTTATGGACTCCGCCGATAACGCCCAAATCGGCGTTTGGTGGTGGTGGGGCGAGGATGAGAAAAAGGGTTTGGAAGATGACGCCTTAGACAACATCCCCGCTCGGGAGAAATATCTTAATTTCTTTGAGGAAAACGGTGTAAACGAGATTTATTTCTACGGGTACTACCTGCTGCAACAGAAATCTCAGCGTTTGCGTTTCCACAACTTTGTGTCCGAAGCCAACCGTCGAGGAATTGTGGTTTCCATTATCTATGACGATAACGATACCATTATGAGCTACGGCAGTGCTCTGGACGATGTGTGCGACGAATATCTTAACTATTTGTCCGAGTTCCCGGATGATGTGCTGGGTGGTATCCATTTTGACGTAGAGCACGAAACGGAACAGAAATTTGCCAGCAAGCTGGTGTCCCAGTTCCCGGATGCCCGCAAGCGTGGCGTGCCGATTTCTATGGACGTCAACTGCGAGATGAATGTCGGCGTGGAAGTGTCCGCCGGCGGCGTAACCGGTAACATCTACGAGGTGATTGCCGCTAACGTGGATACGTTGACGCTGATGTCGTATAAGGACAGCTACGAAAAGATTTGGGCTCTTGGTGCCAACGCCTTTGCGGCGGCGAAGAAATACGGTTGCCGTGTGGTGTTTGCGGTGGAAACCGGCGACTATAGCTCCGGTGCCGCCCCGCACTTTGACACGTTTAACAGCCCGTCCGATGAGTTTGCCCAAGAGGACAAAGAGTATTTGTATGGCGAGCTCGCCAAAATTTATGATTCCCTGAAAACGGACCATCCCGAGGGCGGCTTCGGTGTGGCAGTCCACCAGCACGAGGACTGGTATAACCTGAAGCAATCCAGCGTGCCGATTTCTACCGCCGGTTCGGACAAAACCGAACGGCAGACAGTGAGCCATGCGTCTGTCTCTGAGGAGCCGACGCAATCGACCAAAAAGACTCCTCGCACGCCGCTGAAAGAAACGGTGCTTTGGTCGGGCGATGTGAACCAAGAGGTCATCGTCGGTCAGGATGACGATTATGTCGGTTACCTTTCCGGAGATGTGGCGGATGCTATCAACGCCGCTATTCGTGCGGATTTGGCGGAAAACGGCACCATTTCCGATGACGAGTATTACGAGATTACGACCGAGGGCTTTGCAATCGGCAGAAGCGGATATGCGACCACCGGATTTATGGTGAACGGCGATCAGCAGCTGTGGACCGAGGGGAAAGTGGCGGGAACACAGCTGATTGGCGATTCGAAAGGGACGTTTACCCAGAAAATGTTCGGTACGACCGAGGATAAAAACGGAAAATTGATTACGCCGCTGATGAACGATACGACGGAGTTTGTGTATTTCAGCGATGCCCGCTTTTATACCGATACGGTGACGGTGGACAGCCTTACGATTAAGGTGTATCGCCATGAGCCGTATACCGGCACTGAAACAGAAACCGAGACCGAGCCGACGACGACTGAATCGAGTGCAACTGAATCGAGTGCAACCGAATCGAGTGCAACCGAACCGTCTGCAACAGAACCGTCTGCAACCGAGCCCTCGGTGACCGAACCGTCTGCAACCGAATCGAGTGCAACTGAATCGTCTGCAACCGAATCGTCTGCAACTGAATCGAGTGCGACCGAACCGTCTGCAACCGAATCGTCTGCGACCGAATCGAGTGCGACCGAACCGTCTGCAACCGAGCCCTCGGTGACCGAACCGTCGGTGACCGAGCCTGCGGCAACCGAAACCCGTGTGGATGATGTTTTGCTCGGCGACGCCAACGATGACGGTAAAGTCAATATGAAAGACGTGTTGGCGATGCGTAAGTGCCTGGCGGATTTGATTTCTATTGATGACATCAATCTTTTCAATGCGGACGTGAATGGCGATTTGGCAGTGAATATGAAAGATGTTTTGAAAGTTCGTCAATTCCTTGCGAATTTGATTTCGCACTTCTGATAAATCGACAACAGCATAAACAGAGAGAGGCGGTGTGACCTTAAAAAGGTTGCACCGTTTCTTTTTTTGAGAAAATGCGGTGGGGAACAAGCGGCTTAAACGATAAATAAAATAGAGGATTTCCCGGCTTTTTTGCGAGAAAGCCTTGCACTTGGCGGGTAATCGTGTTATACTTAATCGGTTAATGAACTTTACAAAAAAGGGAAGCGAGACTATGCAACAACGACAAGATATCCGTAATATCGCCATCATCGCCCACGTGGACCACGGAAAGACGACCCTCGTGGACCAACTTTTACATCAAAGCGGCATTTTCCGTGAAAACGAGCAAATTGCCGAACGTGTCATGGACTCCGGTGACTTAGAGCGTGAACGTGGTATTACCATTTTATCCAAGAATACCGCTGTGAAATACGGCGATACCAAAATCAACATTGTAGACACTCCCGGACACGCCGACTTCGGCGGCGAAGTGGAACGCATTATGTTGATGGTGGATGGTGTTCTGCTTTTGGTTGATGCGTTTGAGGGCTGTATGCCCCAAACCCGTTTTGTGCTGAAAAAAGCGTTGGAGGCGGGAAAACGTCCGCTTGTGGTTATCAACAAAATCGACCGTGACGGAGCCCGTCCTGCGGAGGTTATTGACGAGCTGATTGACCTGTTTATCGAGCTGGATGCGGACGAGGACCAGCTGGAATTTCCGGTGGTGTATGCATCGGCAAAAGACGGCTATGCCTCGCTTGACCCGACTGTGCGGTCGGGAGATATGCAACCGCTGTTTGAGGCGATTATGCAAAATGTTCCCGCACCGGAGGGAGAGCCGGATGGCCCTTTGCAAATTCGGTTTTCTAACATAGATTACGACGATTATATCGGTCGTATCGGTATCGGCCGTGTGGAGCGTGGTGCTGTGAAAGTGGGGCAGACGGTTGCCATTTGCAAAGAGGATGGCAAAACCGTTTCTGCTCGTATCGGAAAGCTGTACCAGTTTGAGGGACTTGCCCGTGTGGAATGCGAGGAGGCAAAGCTCGGCGATTTGGTGGCGGTCAGCGGTATTGCCGACCTAAATATCGGTGAAACCGCCTGCGACCCAGAACATGTTGAGCCGTTGCCCTTCGTGCATATTGACGAGCCGACCATTTCTATGCTGTTTATGGTTAATACCAGTCCCTTTGCGGGAAAGGAAGGCAAGTTTGTTACCAGCCGTAACTTGCGTGATCGTCTGTTCAAAGAGGTGGAGACCAACGTGAGTATGCGGGTGCGGGAAACGGAGACGACGGATGCGTTTGAGGTGTCCGGTCGTGGCGAATTGCATTTGTCGATTCTTATCGAGCAGATGCGGCGTCAAGGCTATGAATTTGCGGTGAGCAATCCCCGTGTGATTATGAAAAAAGATGAGAACGGCAAGACCTTGGAGCCGATGGAGCTGTTAATGATTGAGGTTCCGGAAACCTACGTCGGAAGCGTTATGGAGCGTCTTGGTAACCGTAAAGCGGAGCTTATCAATATGGGCACACGGGATACCGGTATTACACATTTGGAATTCCGTATTCCGTCTCGTGGGCTTATGGGATATCGCCAAAAATTCTTGACCGATACCAACGGCCACGGAATTATGAACAGCCTCTTTGACGGTTACGATGAGTACAAAGGGGATATCCCGCAACGCACGCAAGGCTCTCTTGTTTGCTTTGAAACGGGAGAAACCACCGGCTACGGCTTGTGGAATGCCCAAGACCGTGGCAGTATGTTTGTCGGGCCCGCCACTCCGGTTTATGAAGGAATGATTGTAGGAGAATGCCCGAAAAATGAGGATATTACCGTGAACGTGTGTAAGAAAAAACACGTCACCAATACCCGTGCTTCCGGTTCGGACGAGGCTCTTCGTTTAACGCCGCCGGTGACGTTGTCGTTGGAGCAATCGTTGGAGTTTATCAACGATGACGAATTGGTGGAAATTACGCCGAAATCTATCCGCTTGCGTAAGAGAATTCTGTCTCATGAGTTGCGAATGAAGGACGCATTCCGCAAAAAATGAGTTTGTTTAAGCGTTCGCTTTTAGCGGTGGGATTTTCCGGATTTGGTGTGTTGATTTTGTGTGCACTCTTGCCGTTTTCCGTTGGCGTAACGCTTGCGGCTTTTTGTGCGGCGGCCGGAATAGCTTGTCTGTTTTCTCGCAAAAGCCGGCCTGCGGCGGTATGCCTTTTGGCGATGTGCTTGGCGGCGGGAAGCTTTCTTTTGAATGAAGCGGTGTTCTACCGCCCGTTGCAGAGGTTTGACGGCAAAACCGTATCGCTTTGCGGAACGGTAATCGACACCGACGGCATAAAGCACGGCGTGCTCACGACAACGGTGCGTGTGGAACGTGGTGAACTGCCGACTGGGACAAAGCTTCTTTTACGGGTGCCGTATAACGATTTACCTCCCGTATACGGGGATGAGATAATCGCCTCGGTGGCGGTGGAAAATCTTTCGGATACCACGGCACAGCCGACACTGTTTGATGGCCGAAAAGCCGATAGAATTGTTCTCTCCGGTTGGGTAGAGGATGACCGTGATTTTTCGCTTTTGAAAAAAGACGACCGCTCGTTCCCTAAAACCGTATCCTGCTTTCGCACCGCCGTTTCGGATGCTCTTTTGACGGGAATGACGAAGGATGTGCGTCCGCTTCTTTGTGCGATGTGTCTCGGGGATAAAAGCTCGCTTTCGAAAGAGGTGCTTCTCCATTTTCGGCGTTCCGGCGTTTCGCATTTGTTGGTTGTGTCCGGCTTGCACGTTTCTATTGTGGCAATGGGCGTGTACGGATTGCTTCGCAAGCTTCGTCTGCGGCGTAAAACCGCCTCGTGGGCGGCGTTGGCAACCTTGTTGTTGTTTGTGCTTTTAGTCGGATTTCATCCGTCGGTGATTCGTGCCTGCGTGTTGAACGCTTTGGTTCTTTGCGGAAATCTGTTTCGCCGCCGTGCCGATGGGTTGAATTCCCTTGGCGGCGGATTGTTGTTCTTGTGGCTTGTTGACCCGTACTGTGTGTACGATGTGGGACTTTGGATGTCCTTTGGGGCGACTATCGGGCTTTTGTGGTTGTCGCCGAGGTTGACCCGTGTCACCGACATTTGGTTTTCCCGTCGTCGGTGGAGTGGACCTTGTCAACCGCTTCGTTTGGTTGTCAATTCGCTGTGCGTGACGCTGTCCGCCACACTTCCGATTTTGCCCATTTGTGTGTTGGTGTTTGGGGAAATCTCCCTGGTGGCTCCGCTGACAAATCTGCTGGCGGTTTTTGCCGCAACGTTGTTGCTTTGGTGTGCGGCGGTGGCGTTGCTTTTAAGTGTTTTGCACCTCGGCTTTTTTGCGGGTGCTTTTCGCCTTTGTGCCACGTTGCTTGCCCGCTACCTTTTGTGGATTACCGATTTGCTCGGCGGGTTTAACGGTGCGGTGGTGTTTACCGATACTCTCGCAAAACAGCTGTTTTGTCTTGCCGCCTTTGTGGTGCTGTTGGTTTCGTTTAAGCTTTTCGGAAAGAAAGGCGTTTTGCATGCGGCAGTCGTGTGCTGTGTGGCGGCGTGTGTGTTTGTTGCCGTTCTTCCGATGACGGAAAAAGGAAAAACACATATTACGGTCAAGCGTGCCTACGGCGATAATGCCGCCTTGATTTTACAAGAGGATTGTTCGGTGCTTTTGGTGGATGGCGGCAATGGTTGGACGGCCGCATCCTCTCTTTTGGAAACGCATCATCTCGAAAAGGTGGACAACGTCATTATTACCGATTCCAACCGAAAGCTCACCCGCAAATGGAACGAGTTTAACGATGCGATTTCGGTGGGACAATACTTTGTGGCAGGGGAAAGCGGTAAATGCTTTTCCGTTCTTTCGGAAAATCATATTACAGCGGATGAGTTATCGGTAATCTCGCTGAAGGATAGCGGTCGTGTTGCTTTCGAAAACGGGAGGATTACGCTGTCGGTTTCAGAAAAAACCGTGGCGTTTTGCAAAACGAAAGCCGACGGCTTGTCCTCGGCGATACCGGCAACATACACCGTTTATGCGGATGAGACGGAGGATGTGTCTTTCGTTATTTCTTGATTTTGCAAAAAGGAGGGAGCGTCGTGGTATATACGGAGGCTGACCTGAAGAAACAGCTGAAAAACGAATCGCTGAAATCGCTGTACGTGTTGTACGGGGAAGAGAGCTATCTTACCGCTCATTATGCCCGTAAAATTGCGTCGCTTGCCGTTTCGGAGGATGAGGCGGATTTCAATATTGACCGCCTGGACGGTACGTCTCTCTCGGCGACGGCTATTATGGCGGCTGCAGAAACGCTTCCTGCTTTTGCCGAACGTCGGGCGGTGCTTGTCTGTGACTATAACGTCGTGCTGGACACCCAAGGTGCCGATGAATGGGAATCGTTTTTTGCCGACTTGCCGGAAAGCACCGTTCTGGTGTTTTGGTATTGCAGTGTAATACCGGACGGAAAAGCCAAATGGAAGAAATTTCTTTCTTCCGCCGCAAACGCCGGATTTGTCACTGAGTTTCCTCATCCCACCGTCAACGAGGCGGCGAAGCTTCTTTGCGGGGGTGCAAAAAAGCGGGGCTGTTCGCTGTCGGATAAGGTTGCCGAATTGCTGGCGACCCGCTGCGGCACCGATTTGCATGAACTGCTTAACGAGCTAGATAAACTGTGTGCTTGTGCCGGCGAGGGCGGAACCATTACCGCCGAAATGGTGATAGCACTTTCTCACGAAACGTTGGAAGCTCGGGTGTTTGACCTTTCCAAAACCATTTGGCAGGGCGATGCCTCCCGTGCGTTTACGATTTTACATACGCTGAAAGCCGATAAAGAGAAACCGACCGGCGTTTTGGCGGTGCTGTCCTCCGCTTATGCGGATGTCTACCGTGCAAAAGTGGCGTCGGCGGCGGGAGAACGCCCCGAAAGCCTAACCCGTGATTTTGCATACGGCAAACGGGAGTTTGTGTTGCGTAACGCCGCACGAGATGCCGGACGGGTGAGCCTTTCCTCGCTTCGGGCGTGTATTGCTCTTCTTGCTAAGGCAGATACGGCGATGAAATCCTCGTCGATGGATAATTGGTGGATTTTAGAGCGTGCGGTGTCTGAATTGCTGACAAGAGCACGGGGGTAAGCGTATGCTGCACATAGATGAAGTGATAGTGGTGGAGGGAAAACACGACGCTATCAAGCTTGCCTCGGTTACCGATGCCGTTGTGTTTGCCACCAACGGATTTCGCATTTTCAAAGACAACGAGCGTATGAACGAATTGCGTGCTCTTGCCCGTGTACGTGGGTGCGTTTTGCTCACGGATAGCGATAGTGCGGGATTTGTTATCCGCAATTATTTGACCGGGGCACTTCCCGGAGTGTCCGTGAAGCACGCCTTTATTCCTGAGATTTTTGGCAAGGAAAAACGAAAAGCCGCTCCCGGAAAAGAGGGTCTTTTAGGGGTGGAGGGAATGGACGAAGCCACGCTTAAAAAAGTCCTTTTGACGGCGGGCGTCACCCCGAACCTTGCATCGCATCCTGTTTTTGTAACCAAAACCCGACTGTTTGCCGACGGGCTTTCCGGCAGACCGGATAGTGCGACACGTCGCCAGATGTTTTTGCGGCGGTTTGGGTTGCCTCAAAAAATGTCGGTGACACGGCTTTTGGAGTTTATCAACACCGCTTTGACCGAGGATGAGTACGTGTCCGCTTTGGAGGAGATGGAATGAAAACCGTTACGCTGATCTGTGTGGGAAAGCTGAAAGAATCGTATTGGCGAGAGGCCGTGGCAGAATACCAAAAACGTCTTTCGGCCTTTTGTCGATTTGAAATCATCGAGCTTCCGGAATACCGGTTGCCGGAGAATCCGTCAGCGGCGGAAATCGAAAAAGCATTGGACAGCGAGGGTACGGCAATTTTGTCGAAAATTCCTGCCGGTGCGGCGGTGGTGCCGCTGTGTATTGAGGGAAAACCTTTGTCGTCGCCCGCCTTGTCGGAATTGTTCCAAAAATGGGCGATAGAGGGAAAATCCAAAACCGTGTTTATTATCGGGAGCTCTTTCGGCTTGTCCGACCGTGTAAAAGCGGCGGCGGCCTACCGCTTGTCTATGTCACCCATGACATTTCCGCACCAGTTGGCTCGGGTTATGCTGTGTGAACAGATTTACCGTGCGATGCAGATTGAGATGGGCGGAAAGTACCATAAATGAGGCTTTGCGAAATAATACTTGTCAAAACGGAAAGAATAGTGTATACTAATAACTACAAATAAGCTTGCGACTTTTTTGCGAAGGGAGGAACGTGTGGCTTTGGATTTTCCGATTTTTGTTAAGCTTGAAGGCAATACGTGTGTTTTGGTCGGCGGCGGCGAATATAATGCCGATGCCGCTGAGTTGTTGTTGTCCTTCGGTGCTAAAATCACCGTCATCGCCCCCGAACTTTGTCCGAGGTTGCGGAGTCTTGACGAAGCGGGACAAATCCGTCACATTCCCCGAAAATTCTTCCGTGGCGATACCGCTAACTGCTATTTATGTGTAGCGGCTTCCGGCGATAAAAATACGAATATTGCCGTTGCGGTGGAGTGTAAAGCTCGTCATATCCTTGTTAATGTGGAGGAGCCCGCCGAATACGGTACGATGCGGTTGCCTCATGTGATTACGGCAAAGGGGCTTGTCGGCGGCTTTGATGCCGAGGACACCGCCGCTCTTGACAACCTTTGCGTTGCTATGCAAAAAAAGCTTCCCGACGTATGGGAGCAAAGCGAAACCCGTGCCGAACGACTGAAAAAAGACTAAAAGGGGGATACGTTGTATCTCCCTTTTTTTAGAAAGAAACGGAGGAGTGTTTATGACGATACGGCCTGCTGTCACGGAGGATCGTGACGGGATTTTATCCCTGCTGATACAGGTGAACAACGTCCACGAGAACAACCGCCCCGATTTGTTTATTAGAGACAAAACGAAGTATACCGCAAAGGAGCTTACCGATATTTTAGCGGATGCGTCTCGCCCGATTTTTGTGGCAGTGGATGAGGAGAATACGGTGCTCGGCTACGCCTTTTGTGTGTTTGAACCTCACGAAAACAACAACAATCTCCACAAGTTCCTGACGTTGTATATCGACGATATCTGCGTGGATGAAACGGTGCGGGGGAGCGGCGTGGGCACCGCCCTTTTTGAGGCTGTCCGTGATTTTGCCAAAGAAAAAGGGGTATATAATTTGACCCTTAATGTGTGGGATAAAAATGACGCCGCTTTTGCGTTTTACAAAAAGTGCGGGTTTCATATCCAAAAATACGGAATGGAAACGATTTTGTAAGTAACCTTTTTTCGCAAACACCTCTATTATAGATGAAAACAAAAATCCAAACACAACGGAGGAGAAACCTATGCCGACCAAAGGCCCGAATGGAGAGAGCGTATACACTCTCGAAGAGAAACGTGAACTTCTTGAACAACTGACTGAACTCAGGAGAAAGGGACACCGGCATTTGGATTATGCGGACCCCCAATTTAAGAGAATTATGGGCCAAATGGCGGATGCGGGTATGTTGACCGAATGCCCGTCCGGTGCTTCTATTGAAAAAAAGGGTATGAAAAGTGGGCTTGGTATTACCAATGTCATAATCCGTGCAGAGAAAGGCGACGATCCGTATATTCTCATCGGCGTGGATAAAAAACAAGACCGCTATAAATCCGCCGACGGTATTGACGTTTCCGGAAACCACAAAGCCGATGTTACCCACTTTGAATTACTGACATCGGTCAAGTTGGAAAACTTTGTCAAATATATGAGATATGAACCGCCGAAAAAACCGAACGAATTTTTGATGGCGATAGACTCGGTTTTGCGGTTCTTAGGCGGTAACGGCTTGGAGAGCTGCCGTGAATATGAGCGAAAGCTGAAAGAATATGAAAACGCACCCCGTGAGATTCCGAAGAAAGTCGGCTACAACGTGAAGGACGAAGATGTCGTGCAGGACGAGCCGGAGCAGGTGGAAGAAAAAGCTGTCGAAGCCGAAGTGAAAAACGTGGCTGAAGCGGTCGCCCAACCGGAAGAAAAAAAGGTGTCGGCGAACGACCTCGAAGCGGAAGAAAAAGCCAAGTATAATGCGAGATATGACCGTATGCTTGCACAGCTTTCCGACGACCTTTCCTCAATCATGGAAGACGTGGACGAGCTGGACAAAGAGGACGAATTGGAATTTGTTTCCAAAATGATGGCGTGCATCGAATGCAAAAAACTGCTTGATGCCGATCCGCCGCAATATAAAGACGGAAAACAGGTTGAAGAGCTTGGTAAAGAGTACATTGAGAAAGGCAAGTACAAAGATGCGGTCGCCTTTATGCGAAAAAACGGCGGCATCAACTTCAATTTCGTGACGGTTCTTGCTTCGGGAATACCGAGTGACATTTTTGAGGTTTTGGCAGGGAAAGCGTCGAAGTTCAGACAGGCAGTTGACTATGTCTCGGAAAATCCGCAGAAGAAGTCCGAGAAAAAAGGTAAGGTGAAGACAACTGCGGCAGAGCAGTCGGCGAAAAAAACGGTAGCAGAGAATCCGGCGAAAGAAGCGGTAGCAGAAAAGCCGGATACCCAAACCATTCTTAAGGAACTGTTGGAAAAAGCCCAGTTGGTAAAAATGAAGCAGGGGCTTATCCGGAAAAACGAAGCGTCTCAAGACGAAGCAAGGAAAGAGGCAGAGAGCCTTCTAAGCTTGACCAACAACAAAGCCCAACTGCGAGAACGGGAACTGGCGAAGAAATACGAAGACGCAAAGACTCTTTCGGCCAAGAAAAAAATTCAACCTGAGAGATTCAAAGCACAACTTGATAATGAGAGAGAAAAGGAAGCGTTGGAGCGAGCCAACGAACGGGCCCACGAGAGGGCAGTCGATAATCTGTCGGCACCCACCAGCTTCGACACCTATTTTGACGTGCTGGATATTAAAGAAAAAATGGCACCGCTTATCAGCAAAGAGCTGGTGAGCCGTATGGCGGCAGGCGAATCCACGCCGCTTTTCAAAGAATACGGTGACGTAAAAGGAATCAAGGGAAATGAGTGCGTCGCTCTCGAAAAAGAGCTAACGGGCAAGCTACTCGGCGATGTGAAAAATGATTTACCGCTTTCCAAAATGCTCGATATGTTGGTGAAAAGCGAAAATTTGGTAAAAATGTTGAAGGCTGAAAACCCGATCGCCGTACTGACGAACGGCTTGCTCGAAAATGTGGATGCGGCACGAGCCGAGGTGGCTGAAGAAGCACGTAAAGCCGAGGAGGCACGTAAAGCTGAAGAAGTGCGTAAGGCTGAAGCGGCACGTAAAAACGATGTTCGCCGCTTGACGGCGAATGCCATTAGCCAGGAGTTCTTCAAAAACCGTGTTGCCACGGGTCAAGCGTCGGTGCCGGACGGATTCTCTGCGTATGATTTGAAGACCGAGGACGGCTTGAACGATGCGTGCAAACACTTTGAGAAGATGATGTGCGGCGAGGACAAAATTGCCTCGCAAGCCCTCGAAAACTTGGTGTCGAGCGAGAACATTCAGCAGCTTGCTTCCTCCGGCGATATGTTGACGGATGCGTATTTCAGCAATTTACAAAAAGTGTATGAGGCACAACCGCAACCGAGTGAGGAGATTGTTGAGAATCCTGAGCTTGTTAACGAGGCAAATATGGGCATTCCGACCTAACGAACAACATAAAAACAGTGCAGGGAACGCCACGGCGTCATAAGGAATACATTCCTTGAAACCCTGCACTGTTTTTTTATCGTGAAAAAACACCTCTTAAAAGGTCGTGACGTCGCCGTTTGTATTTTTCCTCCGGCGGTACGGGGCGAGAGACTAAAATGGTTTCGTCACCGATGATTTCAATTTCACGCCAGGAAATTACCACGTCGTCCTCGTGGCCGAGAAGTCCCAACAGTTTTGGACGCCCGTATACGATTAGTGCCGTCAGCTGGGCGTTGCAGGTATCCACCTCCACGTCATCCACACAGCCGAGTCGGCTTCCGTCGCAGACGTTGATAACCTCTTTATCGTGCAGGTTTGTAAGTCGGCAAAGCATAGACAATCCTCCTTTTTTTCTAATTCTATTGCAATTTTGTGCGGAATATGCTATACTGACCCATAATACTGTGTATTTTTGGATGAGAGGAGGACAACCCGATGCGTGAAATACTTGCGGAGATGAAAAGTCTGTCAAAAGAACGGTATATGTGGGTAATTTTCTTTGCCATCGGCGTGTTTCTTCTTCCGGAATATTTGGCACCCATCGGTGTTCTTGTGGGAGCTATCCTCGCCAACAAAGAAGCCAAAGCCCAATCTCGCCGTGTACACTTGTTTGGTGAGACCGGACGGCGTACCGGCTTTTTTATTGCCGGAATGTTGTTGACGGTTACCTATTCCGCATCGCCGCTGTTTAGTCTTGCGACAGTGCTAATGTGGTTGCTTATGGCGTTTGTTTATTTGTCTCTGCTTGCGGTCATTACCGACAAAGAGCGGTTGTGCCGCCTGTTTCAGGTGTTGACGTTGTGCCTTGGTGTTCTCGGCATCATCAGCTGTATTGAGTATTTCGGCTGTCACTATCTCCACTGGGGAAGACGTGCTCTCCAATTTTGGAATTTCCTTGATGAGCCAATCCTCAAATTCCTTCCGGTGCAGGAAATGCACCTGATGACCTCCAGCACCCGTGCGGCGGCTACCTTTACGAACCCGAATATATTTGCGGAAGCGATGATTTTTCTTATTCCGATTTCCGCCTATTCTATCAGCGTCGCCCGTCACGTCTGTTCTCGTGTTTTGTTTTCTTTTTGCCTGGTGGTAGGCGTTTTGGGTACCGGCTTCAGCTTTTCCCGCAGCAGTTATTTCTGTTTGCTCGGTATTCTGTTCTTGTTTTTGATGTATTTGGTTCCTCGGGTGAAATGGCCGTGGAATTTAGTGATTTTCGTCGGGTCGATTATACTGGTGTATTTGCTTGTCAAAACACCGAACGTGTTTGCCCAGCGAATGCAAACACTCAGCCAGGGAAGCGGCGATAAATCCATCTCCGAACGAACCCGTTTGTGGACAGCCGCTCTTGCCGCTATTACCAAGCGTCCTATTTTCGGTTATGGTGCCGGCATTCAATCGGCTACCGACATTATGACGGCGGCAGGACTTCCTAAGGTGCCTCACGCCCACAGCACGTATTTGGAACTGCTGATTGAGGGCGGAGCGGTTCTTTTGACGTTATTCTTCCTCCCGATTTTCAATATTGTCTATACCCAGTGGAAAACGCTGTTCCGCAAAAACCGTCAACCTCTTTTGGGGTATTCGGTGATGGTGTCACTGGCGGGATTGATTGCGTTTGGCTTGGTGGATTTCCCGCTGTTGACGCCGAAGCTTGTGGGAATTTGGTGGATTCTGTTTGCGTTGTCTGATCTTTCGGCGGCGTTTTACGCCGACCAACCCTTAGGCAGGCTGATTGAGAAAAAGGAGAGTACCCCCGATGCGTGACGATATTACCAGTATTCCGATTAGCGAAATATTCGAGGTGCAGGACGGTTGTCCGCTTTGCCGGTTGCGTGACCTTTTAGAGCAACGGGTGGTTGACTATATTACCGGTGCCGCCATGATGGAGCCGGATGTACGTACCGAAACGAATAAAAAGGGCTTTTGCTATACCCATTATGAGCAGCTTTTGAAAAAGCATAACCATTTGGGCGTCGCTTTGATGATGGAAAGTCACCTGGATTCGCTGGAAAAACGCATTTTTGGCGGCATTTTTAAGGATGCAGGAAAACAGGGGAAAGCCGCCGAGACGGCGTTATCTACCTGCTTTGTGTGCGAACGAGTGGATAAGAATATGCAACAAATGGCGGGAAATCTGTGTAAACTGTGGGAACGGGAACGGGATTTTCGCACCACGTTTGCCGCCCAACCCACTCTTTGTCTGCCTCATTTTGCTTTGCTTACACAAACGGCGGGGGACGTAATGGGGAAACGTTATCGTGGGGAGTTCTGCGAGGAAGCGGGAAAATTGGCCCATAAGGAGCTTACGGATTTGCGTGCCGATGTGCACCATTTTTGCTCGATGTTTGACTATCGTAACAGCGGGGAAAATGCCGATTGGGGAACCTCCAAAGATTCCGTGGAACGGTGTGTGCATTTTTTAACATCCCGCCATACAAAGTGAGGATACTGTGCGTAAAGGGCGTTCAACAGAGCGTCGAAAAATAAAATAAATTTTCCACAATGGACGAATGCAAAACCCACAAATCCCCACTAAAAAAGCCTAAAATGGTGGGATTATTCCACTTTTTCCACCGGTTTTTCAACAAAAAAGTGGAAAAACACGACTTTACACAGTGTAAAACGTGGAAATGTCAAGGGTAAAAAAGGTCTGAATAATTTGCAAATTCCGTCAGAAATCGTCAAAAAAATCCTTTCAAAAAAGGGTTGACAATGAGGGGGAAACCCGTTATAATAGACGGGTGCTTGGAGAGGTGTCCGAGTGGTTTAAGGAGCCGGTCTTGAAAACCGGTGACTCGTCAGAGCCAAGGGTTCGAATCCCTTCCTCTCCGCCAACCTCAAAAAGCCGCCACCCTTGCGGGTGCATAAAATTAGATAGAAAACGGGCGGGTTCACCATCCGCACCGGGTTCATACGGAGAAGTACTCAAGTTGGTGACGAGGCGCCCCTGCTAAGGGCGTAGGTCGGGTAACCGGCGCGGGAGTTCGAGTCTCCCCTTCTCCGCCAAAATCGCCGAGGCATCGCCTCGGCGATTTTTCTTTGACGGAGA
>JAZRVH010000012.1:0-42432 GCA_045598965.1 Acutalibacteraceae bacterium | reverse complement strand
GTTTACGCATCTTGTCTTGCTGAGTTCTTTTTTATAGCAAATTGCGCATTCCATAAGGATATCTTCGTTCAGATATTCCAGCGGGGCTTTGCAAATGAGGCATTCCTCTTTCATCAAATCACATCCTTTGTCCTATGAAATTATATCACGAAACGCTTGAAATCTCAATACAGGCATAAAAAATGAGTGGATATAACCTCAAATCCGTTATATCCACTCGATATGGTTGCGGGAGAAGGACTTGAACCAACGACCTCCGGGTTATGAGCCCGACGAGCTACCAACTGCTCCACCCCGCGATATTTCTTTATTTAGTTTTTCCTCGCAATGGGGACTCGCTACTGCGACTCGCACTTCGTGCTCACTGCATGGCCATCCGTAACGCTCGCTTCGCTTGCGAACGGCTGTCGCACAACTGCTCCACCCCACGATATTTTTAACTCCCTTGTGTAAGTGAGTAGCCGAAAGCCATCACGCACCCGCACGCCAAGAGTTTTTACACCGTTTTTCCAGTGCAAGAAGTATTATACCCTATCTCAACAGAAAATGCAACACCTTTTTTTCGGTTTTTTTGTCTTTTTTCAGTTTTCCGGAAAATATCTTAACCGCTTCTCCCCTTTTTTTCCTTATCGTTTGCAAGCAAAGCAAAAAGACAGCAACTTTATCGCACAAAAAAAGCACGGTTATACAACCGTGCTTTTTTGTAATTACTCAAAGACTGAGTAAATCAACTCACCGGCTTTGTTTCTTTTTTGTAGAAAACCAAAACCAAAAGAGCCACTGCCGCCGTAATCACGGTGAGCAAATAGATGTTAAAGAAGCCCTCGTTTAAGGTATCTTGAAAACATTGTTCCAACGCATCGCCCTGCTTATCAATCTCGGCAAGATACTCATTCAACGCCGTATCGAAAGCGGCAGGAACAGCGTTTTTCAGTTCCTCCATGTGGTCGGCGGTCGTCTCCATTTCGGCAATCGCTTCAATAACAGCAGGCACAGCCCCCGCCGGCACACCCGACGATGCATCGGACGACATACCTGCCGGCATACCCGCCGGCATATTTGCCGGAACAGATGCCGATTTCATCGCCTCGATGCCACTGGTAATCCCGTCAATTCCTTTGTCCAATCCGGCGGTGATTTTTTCGATTACACCGGGGGTCATTTCCCTAAACATGGTTTTTGCCATTGTTTTAGTGTTGTCGACAATGGTGGTAACGTCGCTGGATTGCAACATTTCGAGCGTGCCCTCCGGCAGTTTCATATCCCCGCCGTTCATATCCATTTTCATAGAGGTCATCGCCGTCAAATCCGGCATTCCCTCCAGTTGTTTTGCAAACATAGGATTCTGTTTCATCTCATCCAATTTTTCGGACAGCTCCTGCATATAGGGCAAATCGGGAGTTTTTATCTCTGTGGGCAAAAGTGCCATCAAATTGCCCTGCACATTCATGCCGGCGGTGGCGATAAAGCCAACCATAATGGCGGGGGCAATGGCTGTGCCGATAGAACGCACCAACGACAGTGCCGCCAATGCGGAGTTGGACTGCTTTTCGTCGGTGTTGGCGAGCATCATATAGTTGACCGGCGTACCCATGGTGAAGCCCATACCGAGACCGGCGAGAGCAAGACCCACAAGAACCGTCAGCATCGAGGGTGCTTTTGTGGTAACAAACATCATAAACAACGCCCCGACAGCCGTAGACAAAAAGCCTAACGCCAAAATGAGCTTCGGCCCAAATTTGTCAATCAACTTGCCGGAAATCGGTGCTCCGAGGCCGGCAAACAATCCCAACATAATCACAAGATAACCGCCGTCACCCGTCGGCATTCTCAGGCAGTTTTCCGCAAACTGCGGAACGAAAATAACGCCCATCATCAAAAAGCCGCTGATGGTAGAGAGCAACAACGTCACCAAAATGTTGCGGTCGGTAAAATACGAAAGGCTCAGCACCGGATCCTCCGCTTTCTTTTCCGAAAGAATAAACAGCGGAATAAACAGAAGAAACACCAGCAAAAACGGATATACGCCGGTAGAAAGAAGCGAGTTGCCAAAATCAAAGAAGTCGAGATTTTTCAGCCCATACAGAAGCGACAACACCATTACCGTCAGCGTGAAAATGCCGAAAATGTCGATTTTCTTGTTGTTTTCCTCATCACGGTTGTTTTGCAGCGTAAACAATCCGCACACAATGATAAACAGCGAAATCGGCACGTTAATGTAAAAGATGAATTCCCATTTGTCCGTGCCGAACAAATCGAGAATAGCACTTCCGGCGGACGCACCAAACACGTTGGCAACTCCGTAAACGCCACCCACAAGACCGAGAGCCAAGCCTCTTTTTTCCGGCGGGAAGGTGGTACCGAACTCCGCTGTGGCAATCGGCACAATACCGCCGCCGCCAATCGCCTGAATAACACGGGCGACAATCAGCATCGGGAATCCACCGAACGAGCCGGACAGACCGCACAAAAGCGAGCCGAGACCGAACAGCGTAATACAGGTGATATAGATGTACTTACGCCCGAACTTATCCGCTAATTTACCCATAATCGGCACGCTGGCGGCATAAGCGAGGGTGTAAATGGTAATCATCCAAATGCCGGTTTGTGCCGAAACGCCCAACTCGTTTTGGATAATGGTTCGAGCCGGCGTTACAATGCCGGTGTCGATAGCTCCCATGAAAATGCCTGCAAGATACAGAATCATAATCAGGACAAAGTTGCTTTTTTTCGTGGTTTGTTTTGTCATAGCCATAGTTCCTCTTTGTATAATAGTATTGTTCAATCCGTCTGCGTAGTCATGCAGGCGTTTTGTGCCATTTTAGAGAGAGCCGCCGTTAACACCGAAAGCTCCTGCTCGGAGATGCCGTCGAGCAGTCTCTCGTTCCAACGGCGAAGAGCCCCCATCATAGGGTCTTTGAATGCCGTCCCCTTTTCGGTCAACGAAAACAAATACGACCGGGAATCGGCGGGGTTTTGCTCTCGTTTCACGTACCCTTTTTGCTCCAATTCCTTCATCGTGCGAGTCATCACGCCCTTATCGTAATGTATGCGGCGGATAAGGTCCTCTTGCGTGTTTTTTGCGGTAGCGGCGTTATGATACATCATCAGCAGCACAATTCCCTGTGCCGCATTCAAATCAAAAGGCATCAATGCATCCCGCAGATAGAGCTTAAAATACTTGTCGGTAATCATTACATTTCGCCCGATGCTCTCGAACCGTTCCACAAAATCGCTCCCTTTGCTCAAATTTTAGTTGCTTTTGCAACTAAATGCGGCGAAAAAATAAAAGAACCGTTTTCGGTTCTCTCGCTGTCGAACACCGTCACACTATACCATATCGTCCCTGCCTTGTCAAGCCTTTTTTATACAACAAACCGCCCCGCTCTCCCAAAAGAGAAAACGGAGCAAGACTGTTGAAATCGTGCGGCGGTTGTGGTATAGTAAAGAAAAACCACCCGAGAAAGGGGCACTTTGCGTGAAAATTGTCGTTTTAGACGCCCACGGCGTCAATCCCGGAGATATCACCTGGGAACAACTGATGCCGCTTGGCGACGTAGAAATTTATGAAGAGACCGCCGACGGTGCCAACGAACAAGCCACCATCGACCGTATCGGCGATTGCGAAATCGTCATCACCTGTAAAAACGTCTTAGGTCGCAAAACCTTTGAACAATGCAAAAACATTAAAATGGTGGCGGTGTTGTCCACCGGCTACGATGTGGTGGACGTGAAAGCCGCCGCCGAGTACGGCGTCAAGGTCTGCAACGTGCCGACCTACGCCACCGATGCCGTAGCACAGTTTGTATTTGCCCTGATTTTAGAGCTTTGTCACCGTATTGATTTACACAACCGCTCCGTTCACGACGGTGACTGGTGCAACTGCGGCGATTTTTGCTATTGGCTGACGCCGCAAGTAGAATTGGCAGGCAAAACGCTGGGCATTATCGGCTATGGCAATATCGGCAAAAAGGTTGCCGAAATCGGCACGGCACTCGGGATGCACATTCTTTACAACAGCCCCCATGCGGCAGGAAGCGTGTCCCTCGACGAGCTGTTTTCAAAATCCGACATCCTTTCGCTCAACTGCCGACTCACCGACGACAACCGCAACCTCATCCGTGCCGATTCTCTCGCCAAAATGAAAGACGGCGTGTGGATCATCAACACCGCCCGAGGGCCGCTTGTCAACGAACCGGATTTGGTGGCGGCACTGGAAAGCGGCAAGGTGGGAGCGTACGCCACCGACGTGGTGAGCAGTGAGCCGATTTCACCGGAGAACCCGCTCCTGAAAGCAAAAAACTGCTTTATCACGCCGCACATTGCGTGGTCCACAAAAGAATGCCGTGAACGACTGGTGGACGTTACCGCCGAAAACATCAAAGCATTTCTCGACGGCAACCCCATTAACGTGGTGAACTAAAAACGATATCTACAAGCCGAGCCCATAGGCTCCGGCTTGATACCACCGGCACAGCCGGGGGTCGATTACAACAAAAAGCGGAGAGCAACCACCGTGGTGTTGCCCTCCGCTTTTTATACTTTTCTTATTTTTTTGCAAATTCACCCAAGAAGCAGACATCCTCGCCCGCTTTTTGGCGTGCGTGGTATTCCGCCGTAGCGGTGAAGATAGCATCGCCGCTGGAGTTAAGTGCCGTTTCCACCGAATCCTGGATAACGCCGATAACAAATCCGACTGCCACCGCTTCCATAGCAACGTCACTGCCGATACCGAACAAGCTGCACGCCATGGGAATAAGTAACAGCGAGCCGCCCGCCACGCCGGACGCACCGCACGCACCGAGAACCGACAACACGCAAAGCACCACCGCCATCAGCGGGTTGACCGCAACGCCCAGCGTGTGGCACATCGCCATAGTCATCACCGTAATAGTCACGGCGGCACCGTCCATATTGATGGTTGCACCCAGCGGGATGCTGATGGAATAGAAGTCTTTGTCAATACCCAGTTTTTCGCAAAGTTGCATATTCATGGGGATATTTGCCGCAGAGCTGCGGGTGAAGAAAGCGGTAATCCCGCTTTCACGCAGGCAGGTAAATACCAGCGGATAGGGGTTGCGTTTCAAGAACAACGCAATAACCAGCGGGTTGACTACCAACGCCGAGAACACCATGGCACCAACCAACACAAGGATGATTTTGCCGTATTCGGTGAAAATGGAAACTCCGTTTTGGGACACCGAATCGAACACCAAACCCATAACGCCGAACGGCACAAACGAGATAACAAACGCCACCACTTTGGACACCGCATCCGACAGGTCGGACACCATAGCGATGGTAGATTCTTTCGCCACCGCTTTAAGGCACAGCCCGAAGACCACCGACCAGAACAAAATGCCGATGTAGTTACCGCCCACAAGAGCGGCGACCGGGTTTTGCGTCATATTGGAAAGCAGCGTGCGGAACACTTCACCCAGTCCGCCGGGGGCAGTGCTGTCCGCCGCACCGGAAAGAGTGATCGACACCGGAAACGCATAGCTTGCCACCACTGCCACTATAGCGGCGGTCAGCGTCGTTATCATATACAGCACAATAACGGTAAAAAACCGACTGCCGATGTGGGGTTTTGCTTTGGACAACGCCGAGCAAATAAGGATAAACACAAGAATGGGTGCGATCGCTTTTAACGCTCCCACAAACACTTCGCCGAAAATGCTCATCCACGAAGCACCGGGTGCCACAATTCCCATCACAATACCAATCGCAAGACCAACCGCAATTTTGAGCAACGTGGGAATGGAATTCCACGTTTTCACAATCTTTTTCATTTCCCTCTTCCCCTCTTTTTACAGTATGTGTTCAGTATACTCCCCTTTTTTGAAAATTGCAACCCAAAAGAAAAAGCGGGGGCAAACGCCACGGCTTTGCCCTCCGCTTTTTGTGTATAAAGCTTATTCTTCGTCTTTTTTCTCTTTTTTGCCTTCGCAGGTGAGAAGTCCATACACCGCTGCGGCAAGCACACCGCCGACCAGCGGAGCCACAATAAACACCCACACGTTTTGGAACGCATCGCCGCCGGCGAGAAGTGCCGGACCAAAGGAACGAGCCGGGTTCACAGACGTGCCGGTAAGACCGATGCCGAGGATGTGGACGAGGGTGAGCGTCAAACCGATGACAATACCCGCCACCGCACCGTTTTCGATTTTGGACGTCACGCCCAAAATGGCGAACACGAACACGAAGGTGAGAATCACCTCAATGATGAGGGACGCCGCCACCGAACCGTTAGCCAAACCGTTCGAGCCGAGGCCGCCGGTTTTATCCTCTAAATCCGCAAGTGTAAACACGCCTTTGAGGATGCCCGCACCGGCGATAGCACCGAGGAACTGGGACACGACATAGCCGCAAAAATCTTTTACGGACAGTTTGCCCGCCGTGAGCATACCGATGGACACCGCCGGGTTGATGTGACAACCGGAAATGTTGCCCACAGAATACGCCATAGCGACAATAACCAGACCGAACGCCAAGGCGGTCAAAACATAGCCGCCGCCGTTCGCTGCGTCACAACCGACAGTCATGGCGGTACCACAACCAAAGGTGACGAGCACGCAAGTGCCGATGAATTCTGCCAAATACTTTTTGAAAGATGCCATTTGAATACCCTCCTTAAATTTGGTATATGCCAATTTTATCACAAACAGAACCTGTTTGCAACCTTTTTCATTGCTCAAAGAGCATGGTGTTCGATGTTTTTCCGTTTGTATACACATAAAAACCACACAAAACACACGAGTGCCGCCGCCGTGCCGACGGAATACGCCACAAAAACGGGCAGTTGCAGTCCCTCTTTTGCCATCAAAATATAGGTGATGCTGACGCCGGTCATAAACGTGGCGGGAACAGCGGGAAGCAACAAATGGGAAAACGGATGCCGTTCTGTTATCAAATACGCCGCCGCCATCCACAACGCTACCGCCGCCAGTGTTTGGTTGCTCCACGAAAAATACCGCCACAACACGTCGAAATCCAGTTGGGTGAGCAACAACCCCACCATAAGAAGCGGCAACGTGATTATCAGTCGATTTTTGAACGATTTTTGGGAAAGCCCCGTCCATTCCGCCAGGATGAGGCGGGCAGAGCGGAACGCCGTATCTCCGGACGTAATCGGGCAGGCGATGACGCCAATCACCGCCAAAATGCCGCCGACAGAGCCGAGCATCCCGAAGGAGATGTCGTACACAACACCCGACTGCCCCATTTTTGAAAGAGCGGCAGACAATCCGCCGGTCGTCTCATAAAACGCCACACCGGCCGCCGCCCACACAAGGGCAATCACCGCTTCGCTAATCATTGCTCCGTAAAACACGAATCGACCTTTTTTCTCGTCGGTAATACATTTGGCAACCATAGGCGATTGCGTGGCGTGAAATCCCGAGACCGCCCCACAAGCAACCGTAACAAACATAAACGGCCACACCGGTTGCTCGTCGGGATGCAGGTTTTTAAGCGTTAATTCGGGAACGGTATACTGCCCCGAAAAAAGAAGTGCCCCGAAAATACCCGCCGCCATCACCATAAGCACCGCTCCAAACACGGGATACAGCCGCCCGATAAGCTTGTCAATCGGAAGCAAGGTGGCTAAGATATAGTAGCCGATAATCACAAAGACCCAAAACATTTTCCCGAGCACTTTCGGGGTCAACTGCGAGAGCAAAGCGGCGGGGCTGGTGACAAACACCGTGCCCACGAGCACGAGAAGCAAAACCGAAAACACCCGCATAACCCATTTAGCGACACCGCCGAGATACATTCCCGAAAGAGAGGCAATCGAGCCTCCTTCGTGGCGGGAGGAAATCATTCCGACCAAATAATCGTGGACAGCACCGCCCAAAACCGAGCCGAACACAATCCACAAAAACACCACCGGGCCAAACTGAGCCCCCATAAGGGCACCGAAAATGGGGCCCGTGCCCGCAATATTCAACAGCTGTACCAAAAACGCCTTGCCGGTTTTCATCGGCACGCAGTCGACGCCGTCGTTGATGGCAATCGCCGGCGTTTCTCGGTCATCCGGCGAAAACACCCGTTCGGTCAGTTTCCCGTAAAACAGATATCCCGCTGCAAGCAGCAAAAACGCACATATAAGCGAAACCACGGTATCCCCCCTTTTTTAATCTATACGCTAAAGAACCGCCACCGTTGCCGGCGGCCGTTTGGTAAACAGAAATCGCCCGCAACCAACGGATGCGGGCGAAAGATTATTCGGAACGGTCGTCAATGCCATCCTGGTTAAAATCCGGCACAATCTCCGGCCCCATTGCCGGATGATGTCCGTCCGGAAAATCCGGGCCGTCATGATGGGGCATTCCCACCATTTCGGAGGTACGCACACCGTTTTCACGGCGGGACGTTTCAATCGATTGGCTCATAACCTCTTTCACCGTTTTGGGCTTTTTAATATGCAAAAGCTCTTGCGTCGGGTTCGAGGTGTCGCTGGAACGCAAAATAATCGTGCCCAGTCCGAAAATCCGTTCAAAAAAGCCACGTTTAAGAGACACGTCGGTAATGCGATACAGACGGATTTCCTCTTCTTCCTTGCTCAAAAAGCCGGTTTCCACCAACAGTTTAGAAGGAGTTAAACGGTATTTGGTAAACGTCCACGGCAAGCCGAAAAACGTCCAACGCTTGCGGTCAGTCCAGATGGGCTCCTCTTTTTCAATCGTCACACGCATCTGCCCATTTTTCAATTTATCCGACATAAAAATCTCCTCCTTTTTTCTATTGTCTTATTATACCACACCACAAAAAAAAGTCAAACTTTCTTTTATTTTCTTGTATTTCTTCTTGCAAAACAAGCGTCTTCCGTGTATACTTTACTCATCCAAATAAAAAAGAGGAGTGTTTTTTTATGAAAATTTTTGACAACATCGGCGGAAAAATCAAAACGGTTGCAAAAGTCTTTTTTTGGATTGGCACCGTTATCAGCGTTCTCTTTTCGATTCCTTTCTTTTTGGAGTATGCACAACTACACGACTATTCTTCGTCGGCGGCGACCGGCTCTTTAATCACCGGCATTCTCGTCCTCGTGTTAGGGCCGCTCGCCACGTGGCTTTCGGTTATTATGATGTACGGCTTCGGTCAGCTTGTTGAAAACAGCGACGTTTTAACACAAATGCCCTCCGGACGGTATTATCCTCCGACCGCACCGGTAACGCCTCCCGCAAGACCGGCTCCGGTGACCCCGTCCGCTCCGGTTCAGCCTGCTTCTCCGGCGGCTTCTGCCTCCCCCTTCACCACGGCGACTTCTGCCAGCCCGGCGGCACCCGCCGCTCCGTCTGCCCCCGCTTCCCCCTTTACTTCGGCGGCTCCCGCCGCTTCGGCAGCGGCAGGGTTTATGAACAATCCCTGCTCCCGCTGTCATAAAACGAATGTCCCGATCCGCAGTGTCACGCTGAAAAGCGGTCAAAGCTGTGTGGTGTGCTCGGATTGCTTTACGGCGTTGAAAGAAGCCGATATGCTGAAATAACGCTCGCTCAAAAAGAAGGGTTTTCTTTATGGATATCGTATGGTTTATGCTCATCTTGATGTTCGCTGTGTTTGTGCAGGCGTTGTCCGGCTTCGGCGGAACACTCATCGCCATGCCGCTCGGCATTGCTTTGATGGGCCTGGACTTAACCAAACCCGTAATGACAATAGTGGCGTGGATTACCGGCGTCGTAGTCGTGGCGGCAGAATGGAAAAACATCAACCCAAAAGAGCTCTTAAAAATGGTGGGTGTTATGCTTGTCGGCGTACTCGGCGGTCTGTTTGTCATGGACAAGGTAAAAGACCTGAAATTCCTGCTGATTTTCTACGGCATTGTCGTGGCGGGCATCGGTCTTAAAAAGCTGTTCGTCAAAACCGAAAAACACCCGCCCGTGTGGTGGCAAAACACTTCGCTCGGTCTTGCGGGTATTATGCAAGGCCTGTTCGTTTCCGGCGGCAGTTTTCTCGCCGTCTATTCGGTAGAAAAGCTCCCCGAAAAGAAAGAATTTCGTGCGACGGTCAACGCTGTGTGGGCGATTATCAACACGATAATGATTACCACGTACGGGTTCACCGGTGCTCTCACCGTACCGGTCATGAAAACCGCCGCCTTAGCGGTTGTGCCGACCCTCGTCGCCATTTGGCTCGGATGGAAGCTCGCAAGCAAGGTCAACCAAGAGACGTTCCTCAAAATCATTTACGTCATCCTCATCGCCTCCGGTGCGGTGCTTCTTTGGACGAATTTGTAAATGCAAAAAATCCCGCAACCGTTGGGTGGGGGGTTTTTTATTCCTCATAGTAATCGTAATTGCAAGACGGGCATTTCGGACAACAGTAAATATCCACACACATGGCTCCCGCCAAAACATTGGATAATTCACGAAACACCCAACCCGTTTTTCCTAATTGGATGTTTTCCCTGCTGACGTAGTTCATTTTTGTCCGCAGCGAAGACACGTAATATTTTTGCTCATGGTAATTCTCACTTTCAAACCGTTACGATTTTTTCTTTTGCTCTTCCAAGTAGTCGTTGAGCTTGGCGTTTTCGATGTCGGTGATAAACATATGCCCCGGGGAATGGGTAATCACAATCGGCGGCTTGGCGTTTTCCACCGCCGCTTGCGGGGTGACGCCGCACGGCCAAAACACCGGCACTTCACCCTCATAAATATCCACAGCGTCGCCGTAATCGGGCTTCATCACGTCCGCAATGCCAATCTCTGCCGGGTCGCCGATATGCAACGGTGCCCCGTGGACGTTGGGCATTTTTTCGGTGATTTCCTTTGCCTTTTTTGCGTTTTCCGGGGTCATAGGACGCATGGAGCACACCGTCGGTCCGAAAAACGGGCCGGCTTTTTTCGTTTGCACCGAGGTTTTATACATCGGCACGTTGCGTCCCTGGGCAATGTGGCGTACTTCAATACCCGCTTTCATGAGTGCCTCCTCAAACGAGAAGCTGCACCCGATGAGAAAGCCCACAAAATCGTCCTGCCAGAAAGCGGACGCATCCTGCACTTTTTCGCACAGCACGCCGTCACGATAGATATAATATTCGGGAATATCGGTAACAATGTTGCCGCCCTCACCCATCGCATGGGTTAGCGGCTCGCCTTTGATAATTTCGAGAACGGGGCAAGGAAACGGGTTAAGACGGCAAAATTCCTCAAAATCCGCCGCCCACTTGCCGGGCAAAATCACAAGATTTGCCTGGGCATAGCCCGCCGCCATTCCCGCTGTGGGAAACGTAACTTCTTTTGAGCGAATACGGGCACGCACCTCTTGCGGGTGCATGGTTTTATAAGGGGTAATATCAAATTTTGCCATTTTCTCCACTCCTCATTCCATTTTTTTCACCGTGACGTTGTAGGTTTCACTGCCGGATTTCACACAATACCGAGAAAAACGGCTGGGTTCTTTTTCGGGAACGTCGCTGTCAAACAACTCACGCAGACGGATGTATTCGTCTTTTTGTGCGACAAACGCATCTTGTGCCGTCTGAATATCCGTTTTGACAAAATGCACCGTGTCGCCCGCCTTGCACTGGGCAATATACGGCATATCCACGTTGATGACACTGGCGATTTTCGCATAGCCGCCGGTGGTTTGACGGTCGGACAACATAATAATCGGTTCTCCCCCGTCCGGCACTTGGATAGCCCCAAAGGTGATACCGTCGGTAATAATGTTGCCGTCGGTCACGTGGGTGATTTTCGGGCCGGTCAGGCGGTAACCCATCCGGTCAAACTCGTTCGTCACCGTATAGCCCTCGGACAAAAATGTGCCGATACCCTCGTCGGTAAACCGTTCCTCCTGCGGGCCCATCAGCACCCGCACGGTACAATCGCCGGTAAACTGCGGAGCTTTGATGACCCGGCGAGAGAGGTTTTTCACCTCAATAAACGGCTTGCGGAAAGCGATTTCGTCGCCCCGTTGCAATTTTCTGCCCTCATAGCCACCGAGGTTCGCTTTTATGTAGGTGGAACGACTCCCCATAATGGGTGTAATCGCCAGTCCGCCCGCAAAAGCAATGTAGGCACGACAGCCGGTTTTGGGGGCACCAAAGGACATAACGGCACCTTTTTTCACCGCCACCGCCCGATACATCGGGCAGGGCACACCGTCAATCATCGGGGATAAATCGCCGCCGGTAATCGCAATCACCGCAGGCGAGGTAAATTCCATAGTAGGGCCGAGGAGCGTCACTTCCAACACCGCCTCGTTATATTTGTTGCCCACAAGAATGTTCGAATAGATATAGGATTGCACGTCAACCGCACCGGAGACGCCCATTCCGTAGCGTTGATAGCCACGGCGACCGGCGTCCTGCACGGTAGTTAAAAGCCCGCCGTTTTGAAACAAAAGACCCATTATTCACCCTCCTTTACGTAGGAGTGGCAGTGATATCGCCCTTGCTCAATGCGGGTTTCAATTCGCTTATACTCCGCTTCGTCAACAGGAACAAATTTCACGTGCACCCCGGCATCCAACAAAATCGGAGTGTCACGATGGGCGTCATACAGCCGCACGGGTGTACGCCCAATCAACTGCCAACCGCCGGGAGAGTCGATGGGATAAATGCCGGTCTGCTTGCCGGCAATACCCACCGAGCCGGCAGGAATCAGCACTCGTGGGGTTTTGAGACGAGGGGTGGCAATACTCTCGTCCATACCGCCCATATAGGAAAATCCGGGGGTAAAGCCCAGCATATAAATCAGATACTCTGCCCCGGAATGGATGCGAATAACATCCTCGGGACTCATCCCGTTATGGGCGGCAACCGTCTCCAAATCGGGGCCGTACTCGCCGCCGTACACAACCGGAATTTCCATAACAATGGTATTCAGTTTTTGTGCCTTATGGGACACCGCCAACAGCTCTTCCAGCTTCGCTTTCAGCTCATCAAAGCGGATTTTTTCCGGTGCATAGTGGATTGTCAGCGAACAATAGGTCGGAACCGTCTCATACACACCGTCAATCTGCTCCTCGGCAAGTGCTTCGTCGAATGCTCGAATTTGGGTGTTGATAGCAATACTGATCTCGTTGCCGAACACCACGGCCACCGACGTGTCGCCGGTGATTTTAATTTGGGGATAACTCATGAAATCTCGTCCTTACAAGAAAAGTTCAGCCGACCACGTCGGCAATATTCGTCACCGTAACTCCGTTTTGCAAAAGGGCCTCACGAATGTCTTTTACAAAACCAATGGCGTCGGGGTTGTCGCCGTGAACACAAATAGAATCAGCTTTAATGGGAATGATTTTGCCCGACAGGGTTTCCACAACGCCCTCTGTTACCATTTTCACGGTGCGAGCAATGGCAAACGCACGGTCGTGGATGACCGCTCCTTCCATTTTGCGGGGAACGAGGGTGCCGTCCTCCATATATCCACGGTCGGCGAACACCTCGCTGGCGGCTTTTAATCCCAGTTTTTCGGCGGCCTTGATATGCTCACTGCCCGCAAGACCGAGCAAAATGAGCCCCGCATCCACATCTTTAACGCCTTGGCAAATCGCCTCGGCAAGAGCGGCGTCCTTTGCCGCCATATTGTAAAATGCTCCATGGGGCTTCACGTGTTGAAGCGAGACACCCGCCGCCTTGGCAAAAGCGTTTAGTGCCCCCACTTGGTAGACGGTATACGCATACGCCTCGTCGGGAGAAATCACCATATTGCGGCGACCGAAGCCCTGCAAATCCGGAAAACCCGGATGGGCACCGACAGCGGTACCTCGTTCTTTTGCAAGAGCAATGGTTTTTTTCATCACCACCGCATCGCCGGCATGAAATCCGCACGCAACGTTGGCGGAGGTAATATATCTCAACACCTCGCTGTCCATTCCGATGGTATACGCACCGAAGCTCTCACCGAGGTCGGCGTTCAGGTCTACTTTTGCCACAAACGGTCACTCCTTTTCGGGGAAAATTCACAGGCAAGCCGGCACAAAACACCGGCTTGCCCGTTTAGGTTTCTTAGTTGTTTTTCTGAAAATTAAGCTCCAAACAACGCTTTGGCACTGGTCACGAACGCCGTCATATTGCGGGCGGCGATAAACAGGAACACGCCGATAACAATAATCGCCAGTACGTTGATGACCACACCGTTTTTGTATTCACCCATTAGCTTTTTATCGTTGCAGGCAAGCAACAGCAAGATTGCCGTAATGGGCAGCAGGAACGCATTCGCCGCTTGGGCAAAGAGGATGATTTCTTGGGGAGAAGCACCGAGCGTGCAGGTGGCGACAATACCAAACGCCAGCACAATCATCCAAATGGCACGGAAACGCCATTTTTTCATATCCTCGCCCCAGCCGAGAATACCGGAGGAGGCAAAGGCGGCAGACAGCGGTGCCGTAATGGCAGAGCTGAAACCGGCGGCAAACAAACCGATGCCGAAAATGGTGGTTGCCCAGGAACCGAGCAGCGGCTCAAGGGATTTCGCCATATCACCGCCGTTGGCGATTTCGAATTCGGGAAGTCTCGCTTTGCAAGCGGCGGCACAGATGATAATCGCAAGAGAGATGACGCCGCCGAGACCGATAGCAAGAATGGAGTCCATGTTCGAGGTTTTAATATCCTGCTCCGGATTGTTCCATTTTTTCGCCGAGGAGGAAGCGTGCAGATAGATGTTGTACGGCACAACCGTCGTACCCATGAGTGCCGCAATCGTCATCCACGCTTTTCCGCCATCCTCTTTCGGGGCAGTGGGCACAAACAAGCCCTTAAGCACCGCCAGCCAATCCGGTTTAGCGGCAATGGCACAAATGAGGAACAAAACGCCCATGATAACCACGAGGGCGGTCAGGACTTTTTCGATGTATTTGTAGCTGCCACTGAACAAAAGCACAAAGGACACAACGCCGATAACCAACGCAAAAATGATTTTCAGCGTCGTACCGTCCAAGGCGGGGTTGATGGCCTGCACACCCAGCACCGAGCCGGAGACGTTGCCCGTCTCGTACGCTACGTTGCCGATAAACACAGCGGCAATAACGAGAATGGCAAGGAAAATACGGCTGCCTTTGCTCGTGTACTTGTCACGAAGGGACTCGCCGAGGCCCTTGCCGGTCACAATACCGAGGCGAGACGCCATACTCTGCATGATGATAACGGAAATAGTAGAAAAGAGGATGGCCCAAAGAAGAGCCGTTCCGTAGTTCGCACCCGAAAGGGAGCAGGATGTAACCGTGCCGGGTCCGATGAAGGCGGCAGCAACCACCGCACCGGGGCCGACCTCTTTCAGTCGTTGCCAAAAAGTTTTTTCCATAGTGAAACCTCCTACGTTTCGCATAGTGATATGGTATTATACCATTTTTCATACAAAAATACAAGAAAAATTTTCAGATTTACATCAAGTTTTATAAAAAAGTGCTCTCAGCCGCCAAACGCCGCTGAGAGCACGTGTATATTTTTATAAAAGGGCACAAAGCCGTTCCATCGTCTCCGAAGACGGCGAAGCGGTATCCGCAAGCAAAAACGGAATTCCCAGTTGGTCATATTTTTCCTTGCACAACGAGCGAAACGGCAACAGCTCCACCTTTTTTACGCAGGAATGGGCTTTCGCCACCGTCGCCAGTTGACGCACCGATTCCTCGCTGTCGCTTTTTTCGGGGATAATCACCCGCCGCAGCCACGTATCCACATTTCGTGCTTGTAATGCATCCAAAAACGTTTCGGTTTTTTGAAGGCTTCCTTTTGTAAACCGTTCATAACAGTCACTGTCGGCATATTTGTGGTCTAAAAGCACCAAATCCGTTACGGAGAGCAGGTTTTCCACGTCGGCGTTCCACACGCAACCACTGGTGTCCAGTGCCGTATGAATACCGGCTTCGTGCAGTTTCTTGAACAGCTCTGTCACAAACGCCGCCTGACACAGCGGCTCACCGCCGGAAACGGTAACACCGCCCGTTTCGCCAAAATAGTTTTTGAAGCGAAGAATTTTGGCAACAAGCGTGTCCACCGTCATTTCCTCGCCACCTTCAAAGTCCCAGGTGTCCGGATTGTGGCAACAGATACACCGAAGCGGACAGCCCTGCATAAACACCACACACCGCACGCCGGGCCCGTCCACCGTTCCCAGGCTTTGAAAGGAATGAATCCGCCCCACCATTACAGAGCCTCGTGGAACGTCCGCATAATAACCTCTCGTTGTTGCTCACGGGACAATTTGCAGAAATTCACCGCATAGCCGGACACACGAATGGTCAAGTTCGGGTATTTTTCGGGGTGGTCATACGCATCCAAAAGCGTCTCCCGATTCATCACGTTTACGTTGATGTGGTGAGCATTATTGAGAAAATATCCGTTAAGAATGGAAACGAGGTTGTCCACACGCTCCTCCTGTGTTTTGCCGAGAGCCTCGGGAACAATGGAAAACGTGTTGGAAATGCCGTCCGCCGTAACGGAATAGGGCAGTTTAGACACCGAGTTTAAGGATGCCAACGCCCCGTTATGCTCTCGATTGTGCATCGGGTTAGCACCCGGAGCGAACGGTTCGCCGGCTTTTCTGCCGTCGGGAGTTGCCCCGGTTTTTTTGCCGTACATCACGTTGGAGGTGATAGTCAAAGCGGACAGCGTATGCTTTGCTCCCCGATACGCCGGCGTCTTTTTCAGCTCGTTATGGACTCTCACCAGCATATCCTGGGCGATTTCGTCCACACGGTTGTCATCGTTGCCATAGGTCGGGAATTCGCCCGTCGTCTCAAACTCCACAATCACGCCGTTTTCGTCCCGAATCGGCTTCACAGTGGCGTACTTGATAGCGGACAAGCTGTCGGTAATGACCGAAAGTCCCGCCACGCCGAACGCCATTCTCCGCTCCACGTCGGTGTCGTGCAACGCCATTTGGATTTTCTCATAGGCGTATTTGTCGTGCATATAGTGGATGCAGTTCATGGTGTTCACATACAGCTTACACAGCCACGCCAGATACACGTTGAACCGCTCCATCACCTTGTCGTAATCCAGTACGTCATCCTCCATCGGACCCATCTGCGGGCCGATATGCGTGCCGAATTTGTTGTCGACGCCGCCGTTAATGGCAAGAAGCAACAGCTTGGCAAGGTTGGTGCGGGCACCGAAAAATTGCATTTGCTTGCCCACCTTCATCGCCGATACACAGCAGGCAATCGCATAGTCGTCGCCAAAACGCAACCGCATCAAATCGTCGTTTTCATACTGGATGGCATCGGTGTCGCAGGACACCTTTGCACAGAATTTTTTGAAGTTCTCCGGAAGCGAATAGCTCCACAACACCGTTAAATTGGGTTCGGGAGCCGGCCCTAAGTTATACAAGGTGTTGAGAATACGGAACGAGGATTTGGTGACAAGCGTTTTGTGGTTTAGGTTCATACCGCCGATGCTCTCGGTAATCCACATGGGATCGCCGCCGAACAGCTCGTTGTATTCCGGGGTACGCAGGTGACGGGCGGCACGAAGCTTCAGCACCAAATCGTCGATAAGCTCCTGAGCCTCGCTCTCGGTGAGAATTCCTCTTTGCAAATCCCGTTCAATGTAAATATCAAAGAATGTAGACGTACGACCGAATGACATCGCCGCACCGTTTTGCTCCTTGTTGGCGGCAAGATAGCCGAAGTACGTCCACTGGATAGCCTCTTTAGCGGTTTCGGCAGGACGGGAGATATCACAGCCATACATGGCCGCCATCTCTTTCAGTTTTTTAAGGAACGCAATCTGCTGGAACAGCTCCTCTAACAAACGCACGTTGTCGGTATCCATCAAATTTTCGCCGACCGCCCGTTTATCCTTTTCCTTTTCGGCAATCAGCACGTCCACGCCATACAGAGCCACACGGCGATAGTCACCGATAATCCGGCCACGGCCGTAAGCGTCCGGAAGTCCCGTTAAAAGGGCACAGTGGCGGGCGGCTTTCATCTCGTCGGTATACACACGGAACACGCCGTCGTTGTGCGTGGTGCGATAGGTAAAATAATCCTCGATTTCGTCACCGAGCTTATAGCCGTAGGCCTCGCAGGCAGAGCGTGCCATACGAATGCCGCCGAACGGGTTGACCCCTCGTTTCAACGGGGCATCCGTCTGGAATCCCACAATGATGTCGTCATCAATCAATTTGCCCGGAGCATAGTTACACAGCGAGGACACGGTGGTGGTGTCAATATCGAGCACGCCGCCTTTTTCCTGCTCCAACGCCTTCAAGTGCTCCAGCGTGTCAAGTGCCCGTTTGGTACGCTCGGTAGGGCCCGCCAAAAACGAGCCGTCCCCCTCGTAGGGCGTATAGTTTTTGTTGATAAAGTCACGGACGTCGATTTTTCTCTGCCATTCGCCGCTTTGAAATCCATTCCACGCATTAAATTCCATTGTCGCCACGTTCCTTTCGTTTTGTTCCAATAAAAAAGGGTAACCCAAAGCACGCAATGAGTTACCCAGACGGTCGGTATCCTTATTTTTTGCCGGCACACTGTGTCATTTCACATTCCGTCAGCACCGGCAAAATGCACGAAAACTCCGTGCGGTTTTTACAAGAAATATTGTACCGCCGCTTGTGGAAAAAGTCAAGAAAAATTTACACGCACATATTGGGAGCCCTCATATTGAATTCGCCACAATTTCTCTGTACCGCCTTATGTACTGCAAAAGCACGCCAAAACGTTCATGCGAAATTAAACTGTTACACAAATATGTCTGTACTTTTATTAGAAAAGTGTTATAATGTCGTTGTGCTATTACAGAAATGCAATCCATTTGTGTACGATCATTACGAAACATTTTATGAAATAATTTAAGGGGGAAAACAATGAAAACGGCAACTGTGGATTTGTCCGGGTGTAAGTATTTAGATGAATTGCATCAACGCTTTCAAGACGCTTTGGACTTTCCGGAATATTACGGCAAAAATTTAGATGCTTTTTGGGACTGCATCCGTTGCGATTGCGACGCAGACTTTATTTCCATTGTCGGCATCTCCAAAATTGCCAATGACCTAAAACCGACAATAAAAAAAATCATCTCCATTCTTGAAGACAACAAACTGTTTTGGGAGAATAGTGACCGTCCCTTTGATTATGAAATTTTAGGCTAAAAATACTCACTCACAAAGAAACGTCCCTCACAACTGCCGTTGTGAGGGACGTTTCCTCATTTCGCTTTAATCGTCATTTTTTTGTCCAGACCGGTGAGTTCAAAAATGCTCATCGCCTCGGTGCCGACGTGGATAACCGAAAATTCCGCCCCGAGCTCCTTTGCCTTGCGGTGGCACGCCACCACCTGACGAAGTCCGGACGAAGCGATATACTCCACCTTGTCAAAGTCAAGTACGATGGCGGTCGCTTCTTCAATCGCATCCACCGCTGCTCCCAGCTCCGGCGAAGACACGGTGTCCAGCCAGCCGTCCAGCTTCAAGGTGATTTCTTTGTCGTTTTTCACAGTTTCGATAGTCATTTGTCTTCCTCCTCAATATAGTCAATCAGTGTCAACACATTTTTGCCGTCTTTATATTCGTAGTCCATTCCATCCACAGTGGACACCGCAATAAACCGTCCGAGACCGCCGATTTGGGTGTCAATATCGTAATCGTCCGGCTCGTCGATGCCTTCCAGCGGGTTAAAGGGCGTTCCGCCATCGGTCAACCGCAAGGTCAAGCGGTCGGAAACCGTCAAGGTGCAGGTGATTTTCTCCTCCGGCGGCGGGTTGTCCCCGAACGCATACGAACAGATATTCACAAAACATTCCTCCGCCGCCAAACAGAAGTTGAGCATCTTTTGGCGAGAAAGCGGCACTTTAAGGATTTCGGCTTTGATTTTCTCAAATTCCCGCACATCCACCGTCAAAGGCAGCTCGGTGGTGGTTTTGGCGGTCAACGCCAGCATGGTGATATCGTCGTGCTGTTCGGCACCCTCGGCAAAGGAGGTGATATCGCCGTGCACCTTTGCCACAAGATTGTCGACGTGAGAAGCTTTGCCCTCGCTGAGAGATTTCTCCAGACGAGCAAGCCCGAAAAACTCTCGTTGGTTATTCACCGTTTCGGACACACCATCCGTATACAAAAACAATGTTTCGCCGACGTGCAGTGTCTCTTTCGTTTCGGCATACGTCTCGTCCGCAAAGAAGCCCATCACCGTGCCGTTCAGCGTATCCAGCTTCCGCAAAGTCTTGCCGACGATATACGGGCGATCGTGTCCCGCATTGGAATAGGTAAACTCGTTTTTCTCGGTATCATAGATACCCACAAGAGCCGTGACAAACAGCATTGCCGGGTTGTTGCGGCAAAGCGATTCATTCGTGCGTTTAAGCACCTCTGCCGGTGACAGTCCCATTTTCGCATATTGGTGGATAAGCGTAAGCGTTACCGCCATGAAAATGGATGCCGCCGCTCCTTTGCCGGACACGTCGGCAATCACCACCAGCACACGGTGGTCATCAAGTGCCTCGTAATCGTATAAGTCGCCGCCCACGTTTTTGGCGGGCTTCATCAGCGTATGCATTTCGTAATGCTTCGACAGCAAGTGTTCTTTCGGCAAAAATCCCCGTTGAATACGAGAGGCAATCTCCAGCTCCGTCTCCTGCCGCTCACTTTCACGGGTAAGCGTGTTGATGTTGCGGAGATATTCGTCGATGTTGGCGGTCATGTGGTTAAAGGCAATCGCCATACGGTTAAACTCGTCGTCGCCGCCAACCTCATCGAGGGTTACTTCCTTTCGCTTGCCGTCGGTAATAAACTCGTCCATCGCCGTAGCGATAACTTGGGCGGGTTTGGAGACACGGCGACGTACGATAACATAAATCATCACACCCACCGCACCGAGCACCAAAAGCAAAATCAGCACGATGATACCGAACGTACGGAACACACGGAGATACACGTCGCCGTAATCCATATCAATGCCCGCCAAGAATTTGTTGCCGTAGCAGTCATAACAGCGAACAATGGTGGAAAATTCGTGACCGAATTCGTTTTCGGTCTCAATATAGGTGACCTGAGCGTCAACATCCGTCTCCTCGCTGAGCCACAATTCCCGCTCTTCGGGAGAAATGTCTTCGACGACACGGCCGGTCATTTTTTCGCCGAAATTGGTGTCGCCGAATTTTTCCTGGTCGCAGGAAGCCCCGATATAGTGAATCGAATCCCCCTGAATATCCAACACGTAGATATACGCATAGTCCACGTTATACCATTCGCACACGTAGTCACCGTAGAATCGAACAAGCTCGTTTTGAGATTCGTCCACAGCCACTTCCTTTTGGGTCGTGTCATAGATAACGAGGTCGCCGTAAATTGAGGCAATCGCACGGGAGAATTTATGGGTTTCCTTGATAACCGAGCTTCGTGCTTCAAGGAATGCCGCCGTAAACAGCACCGCCAACGCCACCAGTAAAACCAGCAAAACTCGGCGGGTTACCCGTCGTGCTACCGAAATTTTTCGTTTCATTCTTTCACCTCGTTTTCCAAAAGCTCACGCATCGAGACCACCGTCAGCGGCGGCGTTTTGCCGCCGGAAAGCCGGCAAACAGAGCAGGCGTATCCGGAAATGTCGTCGTATTCTGTAAACGTTGGGTTCGAGTCGGCAATTATCCGGCTCGGATTTCCAAGCTCAACCGAAAAACTCGACAGCGGCAACGCCATACCCTTTCCGGAAGCCTTTTGATAACTCTCTTTCAGCGTCCACAAGCGAAAAAACCGGTGTGTCCGTTCTCGTTCGTTGACTGCAGTAAGAGCCGCTTGCTCCTTTTCTGTAAACACGCTGAACGCAACGTCCACATGAGCGGGGTCTATCCGCTCCACATCGCACCCCACCTCATCGTCCGAAACGATGCACATCACCCATTTTCCAGAATGAGAAAGGTTAAATCGCAACGGCCCATCCGGGTCAAACGGCTTGCCGTTTGCTGACAAAGCCAGCTGTTTCGGGAACGGCTCTCCCGCTCGAAAAAACGCATAACGAAGGAGCAATTCCGCTCCGAGAGACCGTGCCGTATCCTCTTTTTTTCGGTAACGAACAGCCTTTTCCCGCCGTTTTTCAGTAACCGTGGCAAGGGCTTTTTCGAACCAGTCCTCGTTTTGCAAAAGAGGCATCACATTCACAGCGTAAGCCGCTGTTTTGCCGTTCATTCGTCGTCCTCCGCAGCACCCATAATTTCGTCGATGTTGAAATAGTCAAGGGACATAATGCTCTCAATCGCACGGTCTAAGTAAGCGTCATCAACGAGCGGCCACGAGAACCCGATACGGTAGAGAATGTTGGTCGTAAAGAGGTTGTCCACCTCCACGGCGTGTCCGTCCTTAATATCGTACGCCGCCAAGCCGCCCAGCTTGGAGTTAAAGCGATCATCACCAAGCTTTTCACGGAATTCCTTGTAATATTGCTCGTCCATTTCGGGATAAATCTTAATGCCGTTGCGGTTACAGGCGTCGATAATTTTCATCTCGTCGAACCCGTAGCGGTTGTTGGCATTAAAGGCCGTAAACTTATCGTTGGTGCCCGCAAGCAACACCACCGCACGGGCGGTGCAGTCGATAGGCGAAAAGCTCATGGGGTCGGTCATGTGGCTGATAGGATATTTGCCCATCACGGCAAATCCCCGAATGCCGCTGAGGAACATATTCGTCTCCATATTTGCCTGGAACTCGCCGTCGGAATGACGACCCATCAGGTTTCCTACACGAACGATTTTGCCACGCAACCCATCCTCGATGGCGTCCATCATTTTCAGTTCGGCGGTGCGTTTGGACAGCACGTACTTATTGTCCATATCGTCGATGATGAACGTCTGATTTTCATACATCTTGATTTGCTTTTCGTAACTCTCTTTGGTGTGTACTCCCGGCACCGACGCAGTGGAAATTTGAATGAGCCGCAGGTTACGTGGTTTGCAAATCGCAATTAAATTTTCCACGCCTCGCACGTTGATTCGCTCCAAAATATCGTCATCCGTAAAGTGCTTGACGCACGCCGCACAGTTGATGACGGTTTGAAGCGGAAGGTCTTTGAGCATTTGCCCCAAGGATTCGTCGGTAATATCCGCTTCAAGCACGGTAATTCGGTTCAAAAACGCCTCGTCAAAGCCGTTTGAGAAGTAGTAGACGAGCATCATCCGCAAGCGTTTTTCGGCACTTTCGTGCTTGCCACGACGCACAAGGCAATAGATATGTCCGTCCTCGATTTCCAAAAGCTCTTTCAGCACGTGTACGCCGAGGAATCCGGTCGCACCGGTAAGCAACACATTGCCGAGCGACTCTCGCTTGACGTCCTCTGCATATTTCACGACGTTGTATTGCAAAGCCGGGCGGTAGATGTCTTTATCCTCTACCGCCGTCTCCACCGTCACGGCTTTTGCCGCTTTATCACGCTGTTCAATAAAATCCGCAAGCTCCTCCGGTGTCGGATGATCGAAGATATCGCCGTACATCACCTCAATGCCATCGCTCATCAGCACCATCGTCACCTTGGAGGCGGAAAGCGACGTACCACCGAGCTCAAAGAAGTTGTCATCGGCATAGATTTCCTCTTCACCGAGGATATCACCAAAAATCTCGCACAGCCGTTGTTCAAGCGATTTTTTTGCGGCACGCCGGCCGGCTTTTTTCTCTTTGGTTTTGGTGGTTTCGGGGAACGCTTTTTTGTCCACCTTTCCGTTGGGCGTCAGCGGCATTTCCGAAAGCTGCATCAGCACGGCGGGCACCATATAGTACGTCAGCCGCTCTTTGAGGTGAGCGATGAGTGCCTCCGTCTCCACCGGCTCGGTTGCCGTAAAGAAGCCGGCAAGATAGTCCTCGGTGCCGTTGTTACGCATCAGCACTTTCGCCTGCTTCACGGCGGGATACGCCGTCATAACGTTTTCAATCTCGTCCAGCTCCACACGGAAGCCACGCAGCTTCACCTGGTTATCCATACGGCCGCCGAAATCAATTTCGGCATCGCCGTTTAACCGCACCTGGTCGCCGCTGTGATAGGCGGGAAGCCCTTTAAGTGTGAAGAATGAAGCGGCGGTTTTTTCGGGCAGCTTCACATAACCTCGGCCAACGTAGATGCCGCAGATGATCAGTTCGCCGATACCGTAAGGCGGCAGGATGTTGCCCGCCTTGTCCACCACATAGAATTTGGCGTTTTTCGTGGGTTTGCCGATAGTCACACCAAAGCCGCTGTGCAACTCCTTGGTAGCACAGCAAACGGTCGTTTCGGTCGGGCCGTAGCCGTTAACGATTTGCAACTCCGGTGCAATGGCTTTCAGCGTATCGTACAACGTGCCGGGGAACGCTTCCGCTCCCAGCGTAATCGTTTTCAAATTCTTAATCGCTGGCTCAAATTCTTTGATGCTGACGATGTTGTTCATAAACGACGGCGTACAACACATTACTTCCACGTTGTTTTCCGCCATCAAGTCACGCAGGCTGAGCGGGTTATGCTGTTCGTTCTCGGTGGCAAACACTATGCCCCATCCCGCATACAGCGGCAAAAACATATCGTGCATCGACATATCGAACGAGATGGACGTAAGTGCCAACGCACGGTGTCCCACCCATTCCTTGTGCTGTAAAGCACCGATGGTATACTGGTGTGCCTGCACGTAGTTTTGCAGATTACGCTGTTCGATCATCACGCCCTTAGGCGTGCCGGTCGAACCGGAGGTGTAAATGCAATAGGCAAGTGCGGTCGGGTCGACCGGCAATTTCGGGTTTTCGGTCCGTTCCGTTTTAAGAAGTTCTTCCACCGTCAGTACCGTATACGGTTTGTCGGCGGAGAACAACTCCGGCTTTTGCACTTTGATTGCCTCGGTGGTCACCACATACGGACTGTCCGCATTTTGCAGACAGTAGTCGATACGCTCGTCCGGATAACTCGGAAGCATCGGCAAATATGCAACACCCGCTTTCATAAAGCCGATCTCGCACACCAGCACTTCGCAGGAGCGTTCAAGCACCAAGCCGACGATCATATCTTTTTTCGCACCGTGGGCAAGCAGACCGTGTGCCACACGGTTGGCATTTTCGTTGAGTTCTCGGAACGTAAGCGAATGTCCCTCGGCAACAACCGCCAAGGTGTCCGGCGTTTTTTCTGCCCAGTATTCCATCTTTTGATGGAAAAAGATATCCTCGATTGGCATATCGTTGTCGTTCATTTCCGCATACAGTGCCCACGCTTCGTCACTCATCAGCGAAAGCGACGACAGTTTGCCGCCAGAAACAAATGCCGAAAGTGCCGCCGTCAACGCATTCGAAAACGCCTTGGCAAACGCCTCGTTGTAGGTATCACGACGGTATTCGATTTCAAAACAAAAACCGGCATCCGTCAGGTTGATGTTCACTGTAAGCGGCGATTTGGCCTCGCCGAGCGTAATCGGTTTAATTTCCGCCGGCTCGCCACAAAGAGAATCGAAACGGAATTGATCGCCCTGGAACGCCAAAATCACATCGGATTTCACCCCGTAAGCGTGGGAAAGCTCCGCAAACGAGCAGGCATCATTAGCCATGCTGTCAAGAAGCCGAGCTTGCATCTCTTTTACAAAGTCCAGTGCATCCTTATCCGCATCCAGTTCAACCGCAACCGGAAGCGAGCGGGCAAGAAACATCACCGCATTGGCAAGGCGGCTGTCCGCACGTCCGCTGTAAATGGTGGCAAAACTCACACTTTCCTTGCCGGTGAATTTCGAAAGCACCAACGAGAACGCCGCATTGAACAGTGCATTCATCGTGACGTTATGGCGGTCACAATAGGCTTTGAGCATCGCCGCATCCACCGGTGACAAATACGTGACCGAGCCCGAGCCCTCGCCGTTTTTCTCCGGTTCTTTTTTTGGCAGGCAGTCACTCTCGCATCCGGCAAGGGCCGTTTTCCAAAATTCCTGTGCCGCCGCATAGCGGTCACTTTGCCGCATTTTCTGTTCCTCCAGTGCGGCTTCGAAGCCGGAAAACACCTCCTGCTTCAAGGCTTCGCCGGCATAGGCACGGGAAATGGCATCAAACAGCACCGCCTCGGACGTACCGTCACACAAAATGTGATGAAAATCCATAAAGAGGGCATTCCCCTCGCTCGTTTTATAAATCGCCGCACGGCAAAGCTCGCCGTCTAAAAGCGAAAACGGCTTTACAAGCTCTGTTTTATCCGGCAAACTATCGCACGCAACAATCGGCACCGGAATATCTTCCTCATCCCGGCGGCGGGCACGCACGTCTCCGTTTTTGTCGGTAAAGAGGGTGGTTTTAACATACGGATGAGCATCAAACGCCGCTTTTACCGCCGCCGCAAGGCGGGGCAGTTCCACCTTGTCCGAAAGCTTCACCAGCACCGGAATGTTATACATCGTGGACTCCGGCTTTGCCATACATTCCACAAAAATGCCGTTTTGGTTTTCGGTGATGGGATAATCCGCCTGCTTTTCGTAAACAGTCGTCCCCTCGCTCGTCCCCAAAAACGCCTCAAGCTTCTCTACGGTGTCATGCTCCTTAATATCCGACAACCGAATCGGCATATCAAATGCATCCGCCAAAGCGACGTTCAGCCGTACCGCTCCGATAGAGGTGAGTCCCGCCGTATCAAAATCGGTAGTCACGCCGAAATCGGTGTGACCCACCACCTCGGCAACAATATCAAAAATTTTCTGCTGAGTGTCGGTTTTTGGCAACACAATCTCGCCTCGGTCACGAACCGGAACGGGTAACGCCCGCTTGTTGACCTTTTGGTTTTGGTTGAGCGGGATTTTGTCGATTTGCATAATCACCGCCGGCACCATATACGGCGGTTTTTCTTCTCGAATAAACTCCGCCAAAGCAGTTTTATCCAGTTCCTGCTTTGCCACAATATAAGCGGCCACAAACTTGCCGCCGGCGGGGTCGTCAAACGCCGCCACCGTCGCATCCTCAACACCGGGGAAGCGGCGAACAATTTCCTCGATTTCGGTCAGCTCCACACGGAAACCTCGCACCTTTACCTGACCGTCACGCCGTCCCACAAACTGCAAATTGCCGTCCGCAAGCAACCGCACAATATCGCCGGTGCGGTACACCCGCTCGTAACCCGGCTCATCACTAAACGGGTTGTGACCATACGCTTCGGCGGTTTTTTCGGGGCGATTCAGATAGCCACGGGTCACGTGAGGGCCGGCGATCCACAGCTCGCCCACCGCCCCGACGGGAAGTCGGCGACCCTGCGGGTCAACCACATACACCTTCAGATTGTCCACCGCCGTGCCAATCGGCACGTCTTTATAGTTGACGCCCGCTTCCATCTTAAAGCCGCTCGTCACCACCGAACCCTCGGTAGGCCCATAGAGGTTATACAGAGCAAAAGTTGTCGGAGCGGGGAGAGGTGTCAGCTTTTCGCCTGCCACCGATAAATGCTTCAAGGTGGTTTGACCGCCCATCAACGCAAACTGACGTCCCACCTGCGTAGTCATCACCGTATGCGTAATCCCGTTTTTGTTGTAGTAATCGAGAAGTGCCGGAAAATCCAGACGCATCTCCTCGGGGATAATATGCAGACAAGCACCCGACGTGATAGCGGGATATGTGTCAAACACGTTGGCATCAAATCCATAGCTGGCATACGACGTTACACGGGACTTCTCGTCCATCTCGTAGTATTTTTTCACCCACTCAGTCGTCACCAGCGTGTTGGAATGGGCAAACTGCACGCCCTTGGGCACACCGGTGGAACCGGAGGTATACAGCATCACAAACAAATCCTCCGGAGCGGGAACGGGAAGCGGTGCCGTGCCGTTCAGGGCAGGAATATCATCAACACAAAGGCGTACACCCGTAAACTCGTCCGTAATCACGTTTGCATACTCCGGTGCATACAAAAGCAGCACTGCTCCCGAATCCTGCACCATCAAATTGAGGCGTTCGGCGGGATAGGTGGGGTCAAGCGGCAAATAGGCACCGCCCGCTTTCAGTACCGCAAGCGAGCACAAAAGCATATACTCGCACCGACCAATAAGCACGCCCACCACCGTTTCTTTGCCGATGCCTTGCTCAACAAGATAGCGGGCAAAGCGGTCGGTAAATTCATCCACCTCACGGTAGGTAAACGCTTTGTCCTTGTAGCAAAGGCAGAGGTTGTCCGGCGTCTTTTTCGCCTGAGTGCGAAACGCCTCCACCACCGTAGTTTCGGTATTGTATCCCGCTTCGGTACGGTTTTTTTCATCCATAGAACGAGCGGCGGCGTCGCTTGTCAACATGATTTCTCCGAGCGTTGCCTTGGTCATCATCTCCGCCACCACCAAGAAATACGTGTCGACAAAGGATTCCAACCATTCACGGGAGTAAATCGACCGCTTGACGTGAATTCTTGCCCGATAGCCCTCGCCGTCTTTTTGCAACATCATATCAAAATCGGTGATAGCGTCGGGAGCCTCCACGTAGGCCACGTTCATCTCGCCGCCGTTAAACGGCACCGCATCGAACAAATCCGACTGGAACACAAAGGTGGCATCGTTTTGGATACCATACGCCGCCGAAAGCTCCCCAAAGGAAACAGCGGTTTGCTTTTTCGTCTCGTAATAGTCGTTATAGATGTCGGTCAAAAACGCCTTGACCGACTGAGATTCCTCAAGAGAATACCGCAGCGGCAAGTTACGCACAAACATACCAACCGTGTTCTTTAACCGTTTGTCAAGACGGCCGGTATGAACGGTACAAAAACAGCTGTCCGTCATCCCGTTGAATTTGGCAAAAGCATAGGCAAAAGCGGCGGTAAACAGAGCGTTTTCGGAAACGCCGGTTTCCTTTACAAACGCCGCCACTTGCGAAGCGGTCAGGGTTTTACACGTCTCGGAAAGGCTTGCAAACCCAACGCCATCCTCCTCTTTCACGACATCCGACACAAGTCCGCTATCCCATTCCTCGCCGGCAAATTTCTTTTCAAAAAAGGCCTTTGCGGCGGTGCGTTCTTCTTCGGAAACCGCTTTTTCCGCCATCGCCACATCAAACTGGCTCATCTCCTCGAACGCAGGCTCTTCGCCCGCATACACGGCGGCAATTTCTCGGGCAATCACGCCGAGAGAGGTGCCGTCAAACACCAGATGATGGACATCAAGCCAAAGGATCAAGCCCCCGTTTTCCCGCACAAGTTCGGCACGGAACACCGGTCCGTTTTCCAAATCAAAGGGACGGACAAAGGACAGAAAATCCTCCTTGTCTTTTACGGGTATTTCCACCTCACCCACGCCGGAAAACAGCATGGACGGCACACCCGCCGGAATGCCGAATGTCACCCATAAAGCGGGATGAGCACACAGCACCTTTTTCACGGCGGCAATCAGACGCTCCTCATCCGTTCCCGCAGGAAAACCAAATCGGGCGGGAATGTTGTATTTCAGAGTTTCCGGCTCGGACATACACTCCAGATAGACACCTTCCTGTGCCGCACAAAGCGGCGTGATGGCGGAAATGTTTTCAAAAGACGGGCAGCTCATATTCTCGTTCTCCTTTTTTGAAAAAATCAAACGCACAAACGCCTATATTACAGAACAGTATATCATACATCTTTAGAAAAAGCAATAAGAACCCGTCGTCCTCTCGGTTGACACTGTGACAGCAGGCGGGTATAATAACCGTAGTCCATTACATTTTCGGAGGAACCTTTATGTATAAACTGTTTTTAGTTGAGGATGACCGTGGCATCGCCGATGCCGTTACTGCCTTGTCCGCCTCTTGGGGCTACGAGGTGGTCTGCGTAAACGATTTCCGAGCCGTCGCAGACGAATTCGTCGCCTGGGCCCCTCATTTGGTACTACTCGATATCGGACTTCCCTTTGCCGGCGGCTTTCACTGGTGTCGGGAAATTCGCAAGCTGTCCAGCGTGCCGATTATCTTTATTTCCTCCGCTTCGGACAACCTCAATATGGTGATGGCGATGAACGAGGGTGCCGACGATTTTATCGCAAAGCCCTTTGACGGCAACGTGCTCATGGCAAAAGTGCAAGCCCTTCTACGCCGCAGCTACGACTTTGCACCGTCGTCACCGCTTTTGTCTCACAAAGGGGCATTTTTCAATACCGGCGACGGCTCACTGACCTTTGAGGGACAAAAAATCGACCTGTCGAAAAACGAGTCCCGCATTCTCCTTTGTCTGTTGACCAACAAAGGAAAAACCGTCAGTCGGGAAAAACTGATGACCGAGCTGTGGGCAACCGACAGCTTTGTGGATGAAAACACCCTGACCGTCAACATCAACCGCCTGCGTAAAAAGTTGTCGGCGGCGGGACTCTCGGATTTTATCATCACCAAATTCGGTATCGGCTACTGTGTGGAGTGAGTTTATGACATTTTTAACGTACTTAAAAACCAAAAAACGGGCATTTTTTGCGGCGGCCGTTTGTATTCTGCTGTTTGCGGCGGCGTTTGCTCTCTATCGCCTGCCCTTTGCGGCACTTGTGTATCCCGCTGTCTTGTGTCTTTTGTTTTGCGGCGGACTTCTTTTTTGGGATTATTTTTGTGAAAAGCGGCGACACAAAGCGTTTTGGGATGCGTTCTCGCCCCTGACGCCGCCGTCAACATCCCTTGACGGAAGCACAGTGGAGGCAAAGGATTACGCCGATGCCATTGCCGCTTTGTATCACACGCTTGCCGAAAGCGATGCCGCCGCCACGGCGAAATATGCCGAGATGGTGGACTATTACACCGTGTGGGCACACCAAATCAAAACCCCGCTTGCCGCTATGAAGCTGTCGCTTCAAAACGAGGACAGCGACTTATCCCGACGGCTTTCCGCCGAGTTGTTCCGCACCGAGCAATACGTGGATATGGTGCTGGCATTTTTGCGGCTCGGCTCAGAGTCCACCGACTACGTTCTCCGCTTGTGTCCTTTGGATGAAACGCTCAAGCAAAGCTTGCGAAAGTTTGCACCGGAATTCATAGGACGCAAGCTCACGCTCACCTATGAGCCCAAAAACGCCACCGTTGTCACCGACGAAAAGTGGTTTGCATTTCTGTTTGAGCAGCTGCTTTCCAACGCCTTAAAATACACAAAAACCGGCGGCATCACGGTGACTTTCTTCGACAATACTCTCAAAATCGCCGACACCGGCATCGGCATTGCACCGGAGGATTTGCCCCGTGTGTTTGACAAGGGCTTTACCGGCTACAACGGGCGGGAGGACAAAACCGCAAGCGGTCTTGGGCTGTATCTGTGCAAACGGGTGTGTGACGCTTTGTGCATCCGCATTTCTCTTTCGTCAAAGGTAGGAAGCGGCACGGTTGTCACGCTCGTTTTTGACCAATCCCCCACGCAATTTGAGTAAATCTTACAAAAGTGTAAGACGTGAAAACGAATTTGTAAGCAAATGAAATGGAATTTCTAAGGAATTCCCGATATACTGACCTTGCAACAACCGATAGGAGGAGTTTGTTATGGCACTGTTAGAAGTCAAAAATCTCAAAAAAATCTATTCCACCCGTTTCGGAACCAACAAGGTCGAAGCTCTGAAAAATGTGAATTTTTCGGTGGAGGAGGGCGAATTCGTCGCCATTATGGGCGAATCCGGCTCCGGCAAAACCACCCTGCTCAACATTTTGGCGGCTCTGGACCGTCCCACTGCCGGAAGCGTCCGGCTTCACGGCGAGGAGCTTGGCTCGGTTAAAGAGTCGAAAATCGCCGCTTTCCGCCGAGACAATTTGGGCTTTGTGTTCCAGGAATTCAATCTGCTCGACACCTTTACCATTGCGGACAACATCTATTTGCCGCTGGTGCTTTCCGGAAAATCCTATGGCGAAATGAGCGGACGACTGCTCCCTCTTGCAGATCGTCTCGGCATCGGGTCGCTTTTGGATAAATACCCCTACGAGGTATCCGGCGGTCAAAAGCAACGTGCCGCCGTGGCACGAGCCCTCATCACCGACCCGAAAATTCTGTTGGCAGACGAGCCCACCGGTGCGTTGGATTCCAAAGCCTCCGACGAGCTTCTTCGTCTGTTCGGCGAGGTCAACCGTGCCGGCCAAACCGTTTTAATGGTTACCCACTCGGTAAAAGCCGCCTCCGTTGCCTCTCGAGTGCTGTTCATTAAAGACGGCGAGGTGTTCCATCAGCTCTATCGTGGCGAGGACAAACCCGAACAGTTCTATCAAAAAATTTCCGATACGTTGACAGCAATTCAGACGGGCGGTGAACGTGGATGAAAACTCTGTTTTATCCCCGGCTGGCACTGACGGGTATGCGAAAAAACCGCCAGTTGTATCTGCCGTATATCCTAAGCTGTATCGGTATGGTGATGATGTACTACATTCTCCACGCCCTTTCGCTTTCAGAGGTTCTGAAAAACGCCAAGGGTGCCTCCACGGTGGGTACCACGCTTGGGCTCGGCAAATTTGTCATTGCCGCCTTTTCCCTGCTGTTTCTTTTTTACACCAACTCGTTTTTGACCCGCCGTCGCTATAAGGAATTCGGTCTTTACAGCATTCTCGGTATGGATAAACACAAAATCGGTCGCATTGTCTTTTTTGAATCGCTGTTTGTGGCGATTATCGGACTTGTGGGCGGTATCGGACTCGGTATTGCCTTTTCGAAATACGCCGAGCTTTTGTTGCTCAACGCCGCCTCCATCGACATCGATTACCACTTCCGTGTGCCGGTAAAAGCCGTTGTGGATGCCCTCGCTCTTTACGGGCTGATTTTCCTGCTGCTTATGGGCAAATCCTTGTGGCAAGTCCGCCGGCAAAATCCGTTGGAGCTTCTCCGTTCGGAAAACTTCGGCGAAAAACCGCCGAAGGGCAACCTTTTCATCGGACTTCTCGGCTTACTGCTGCTGATTGCCGCTTACGTGACGTCCGTATCCATCAAATCGCCCTTGTCGGCGTTGACCGTGTTCTTTGTCGCCGTTATCGCCGTCATGGTCGCCACCTATCTTCTGTTTATTTCCGGCTCGGTGGTGCTGTGCCGCCTGCTGAAAAAGGACAAAAAATACTACTACAAAAAACAGCATTTTGTGTCCGTTTCCTCGATGACCTATCGCATGAAACGTAACGGTGCCGGCCTCGCCTCTATCTGCATTCTGGCAACGATGGTGCTCGTTATGATTTCGTCATCCGCCAGCCTGTATTTCGGCAAAGAGCAGTCCATCCGCACCTCGTATCCCCGTGACTGCGAAATTGATATCGACCTCGAAACCCTCAACCATCTGAAAGACGGCACCGTTTCCGACCTGCGTACCGCTTACGAGGCGGCGTTTGCCGAAAAGAATTTCACCCCGAAAAATCTCTACGAGACCCGCTATATATACGTGACGGCACTGCAAACCGACCGCACGTTTAACCCGGACTCCACCTCGGTAACCGGCGTCAACTTCGACGACTTACGTCAACTGGTCTTTATCAGTGCCGAAGACTATACCCATCTCACCGGCAATCCCGTTTCTCTGAAAGAAAACGAAACGTTGCTGTATGCCGACCGCTGTCGGTATACGCACGACTCGCTGACCTTCGGCGATTTGTCGTTCTCGGTGACGGGAAGGGTTAAAGAACGCCCCATCCAAACCGAGTCGGAAGCGTTTTTTGTGCCCACCATCACGCTCGTGATCTCCGACTACGATGTGCTCGCACCGTTGGAAGCCAAACCCGATGCTTACGAGAACCGTCTGTTGACGGTACGCTATGCGTACGCCTATGACACCGGACTTTCCGACGAGGAAACGGAAGCGATTTTCGACGTACAATACGACGCCGTAGATAAAACCATGACGAACCGTCCCGGCTTTGACGGATGGGGATGTTTTGTCGGTTGCATCGCCTCGGCACGAGCGGATTTTTATGGTGCCTACGGTTCCCTCTTTTTCCTCGGTATCATCCTGTCGGTGGTGTTTATGTTTGCCGCCACCATGATTATCTACTACAAACAAATCTCCGAGGGATACGAGGACAAAGCCCGCTTTGACATTATGCAAAAGGTGGGTATGACGAAAAAAGACATCAAAAAAAGCATCAACAGTCAAGTGCTGACAGTGTTTTTCGCCCCGCTTCTTCTTGCCGGATTACACCTCTCCTTTGCGTTTCCGCTGGTGTGGAAGATCCTGCAAATGTTCTCGCTCACGAACCTCTGGTTTGTTATCGGCGTCACCCTTGCGGCATTCCTGCTGTTTGCCGCATTTTACACCCTCATTTACAAGCTCACCGCACGGGCGTATTACAAAATCGTCGCCAATTAACCCTTTTGCGACGAAAAAATATTCCTTTGTCGCCTCTTTCTACGCATTTTTACCCGTTTTTTACGTGAAAAATGCTTGACAGCGGGTTTTTGCAGTGGTAGACTATGTACGAATATTTTTATTATTGGAGGTTTTTATAATGAACGCTTATCTGAATCGTGTTCTCGATGGCGTCCGCACGAAGTACTCTAACGAGCCGGAATTCGTGCAAACCGTCGAAGAAGTTCTCTCCTCGTTGGAGCCGGTTATCGACCAGCATCCCGAGTATGAGAAGGTGGACCTGCTCGGCCGCATGGTGGAGCCGGAACGTATGTACACCTTCCGTGTGACCTGGGAAGATGATAACGGCAACTGGCACACCAACACCGGTTATCGTTGCCAATTCAACGGTGCCATCGGTCCGAACAAGGGCGGTCTCCGTTTCCAGAAAAACGTCTGCCCGAGCATCATCAAATTCCTCGGCTTTGAGCAAACCTTTAAGAACAGCCTGACCGGCCTGCCCATGGGCGGCGGCAAAGGCGGTTCCGACTTTGACCCCGCCGGTAAATCCGATGCGGAAATCATGCGTTTCTGCCAGGCCTTTATGTCGGCTCTCTATCGCTACATCGGTCCGGACGTTGACGTCCCGGCCGGCGATATGGGTGTGGGCGGCCGTGAAATCGGTTTCCTGTTCGGTCAATATCGTCGCCTGAAAGCCACCTTTGAGAACGGCGTTCTCACCGGTAAAGGTCTTTCCTACGGCGGCTCCCTCATTCGTCCGGAAGCTACCGGCTACGGTGCGGTGTACTATCTGAACGAAGTCCTCGCTCACGAAAACGATTCTATCAAAGGCAAGACCATTGCCTGTGCCGGTTTCGGTAACGTGACCTGGGGTATCTGCAAAAAGGCCGCCGAGCTGGGTGCCAAAGTGGTTACCCTGTCCGGCCCGGACGGTTACATCTACGATCCGGACGGCGTTGTCACTGAGGAGAAAATCAACTACCTCCTCGAGATGCGTTCCTCCGGCCGCAACCGTGTGCAGGATTATGCCGACAAATTCGGCGTGAAATTCGTCGCCGGCGAGAAACCGTACGGCGAGAAAGTGGACATCGTGATGCCCTCCGCTATGCAAAACGACGTGCACATGGAGCAGGCGAAACAAATCGCCGACAACGGCACGAAGTACTATATCGAGGTCGCCAATATGCCCACCACCAACGACGCCCTCAACTTCCTGCGTGAGCAACCGGGTATGATTGTTGCCCCGTCCAAAGCGGTCAACGCCGGCGGTGTTGCCACCTCCGGTCTTGAGATGAGCCAGAACTCCGAGCGTCTGTCCTGGACGGCTGAGGAAGTGGATGCCCAGCTTCACAAGATTATGAAGAACATCCACGATATGTCCGCCGCCGCCGCCGAGAAATACGGTCTCGGCTATGACCTGGTCGCCGGTGCAAACATTGCCGGTTTCGACAAGGTTGCCCAGGCGATGATGGAGCAGGGTGCGTTCTAATCGAACCTGACCAAATAAAAGAAAACCCGCAGTCATTCGACTGCGGGTTTTTTTGCTCTTGTGGGAAAACAAAACCACAAGCCGTCACAAACCCTGCCCACGACGGGCAAGAATTCTTACGCCATCGGGGCGTTGATTTCCGGCGAACCGTCCGGTTGCGGCTCGTCGTTCAGCTCGAACATCGTGAACTGCTCCGTTTCAAGTGCCACTTTCTCGACATACTCTTGGAACGGGGCGGAAGCAATGCTGTCCATATCGGCATTGTTGACAATCGTACTGGGTTTTTGGATAGCGGTTAAGAACTCCGCATCGCTTTGGGCACAGATTTCCTGCTGTTTCTCGGGAGAAATCACCTCATTCACCAAGTTGCTTATCGTCTTGGCGATGTCGCCGGTCTTTGCGAGCTTCATATACAACGGCGGGAAAGTGTTGCCGAACGCTTCGCCGGCGTGCGTTTTCGCCGTGTTGACGTTGCCGAGGAGTGCCACCTGCTGGGTCGAGAAGCCTCCGTTGGCTTCGGGAAGCATAAACGCCGCACGCAAAGACGGTTCTTTCATAAACTCACGTGCGTCTCGGTCGGTGTCGAAACGGTTCTTCACCTGATCGTCGTGACGGAGCAACAGCTCCTCTGCAAGCACCGCTTTGAGGTAGGTCTGTTTTTCTTCGGCACTCATCGGCTTGCCTTCCAACACGGCAAGCTCCACTTTCGAGCGAATAGCCTGCGAATTGGCATAGATTTTTGCAAGCTGGGTGCGGATGCCGATTTGCTCAATCGTGCGGTCCAGATTATACAACTGGGCACGTTTGGCATACTGGATGTTGACCGCAAGCGTAGCGTCCTTCAAAAGGCTGTCGGGATACGTCTCATGGGTTTTAAGCATATTTTTGTATTCCGCCTGCTCCGCTTTGTTGCCGTAGCGGCCTTTTTCGTGGATTTCACAGCACTTTTCAAAATCCGGGCACGCCTGCTGCACCTGTTTTCGTGCGGCAGTGTAGGTACGCAAATCGTTTTGTGCTTGCTTTTTGAAGTCAGAAATCACCTCGCCCACAGCGGCTTTGAGTGCCGGGTCTTGTTTCATCATATCCGCTTGGATACCGAACACTTTGTCCATCATACGACGAGCAGGACTGTTAAACGGTTCTTTCATTCCCTGGCGTTCAAAGTTCATCATATTGTAGGCAATAATTCGTGCAATCGGGGCACGATTGCCGGCTTGATACGCCTTAACGGCATCGACAGTCGCCTGACGTGCCGGAGAAATAAACGTTTCAAAGAAATTGCTGACTGACTGACGGCTTGCCCATCCTTTACCGGGCTCCCAGTGCATCGCCACGTCGTTCAGCGGCATCGTACCGTACTGGTCAAAGCACGCTTCCTTACACAGCAGGTCAACATGTCCCGGAAATTCCGAGGCATACTGGTTTTTGACAATTTCCGGCAGTAAAATGGCACTGCTTGCAAGGGCGGCAAACTGATCGTCGGTCAATTTCAAGAAGCCCTTTTCATCCGTTTCCGGTGCCGTGCCGGCGGGCAGCAAATTGACCGTATAGCGTTGCAGAGTGTCAAAACTTTCTTTGGTGTAGCATCCTTTTTTCTCCATAAAGTCGTGGAAAACCGGTTTGGCACCGTAAAGATCCGACAATGCACGGAATGCCGCCGCCTCTTTGCCGTCAGACCCTCGCAGGGCTTCGATACGGTTTTGGCGTTTGATTTCTTTTTCCACCGCAAGGAAGCGATTTTTCAGCGTATGGTTACTCGCTTCTGCGGCATAGTTAATCTCGCACCGATGGATTTCTTCCGCAGACGGCGTGCCCATTGTCGGCGTAATATCCGACAACGCACGACGGTCGAACCCTTTGGCAATACGCTCGGCGGTCACACGGTCGATCTCGGAGCGAATATGTCTTGCCGCATGGCTTTGTTTCAGTGCGGCACGATACACCTGCATTTCTGTTCCGTTGGGTCTAAAGAGGCGGGTGAAAAATCCCGGCTCTTTCGGCGGACAGCCGAGGTTATCCGCATATACGACACCGTGTGCCACGTTGCGTGCCGCCACCTGCACCTGCACCGGTGTGGTTTCGCCGACGGGAATGGCAAACAAGCGGTCGGAACGGAACATCTGCACCAGCTGTACTTGCGATTTCGGGTCAAACAAATTCACGCCCGCATACGATTGCAGACGATTGTTCTCATCCAAATAGAACAGCCGCTCTTGGTCGGACGTGCCGAGCTGCAGTTTGCAATGCTCGTTGAGCGAGGCGAACAACTCTTGTACACGAGTGGAGGAAATTTCCGGGTTCATCTCGGCCGCAAGTGCCGCTTTCGGCTCGGCAAACGCCGCACCAAACGCCACAAAATGCTTGTCGTCAGCGACCACGTCCTTTGCAATGCGGACTTTTGCCTCCGCCGCAGGCGGAGCAATGGCGAGCTTTATCTCAATCCGTGCATTCTTCTGCTGTTCCAACGCCTCACGTGCCGCCGTGTCCTCCGGATGCTCGGCCACGTATTTCTCACGGCGTTCCGTCGCACGGGCAAGCTCTTGCGGATAGCGGTTTGCCGCACGAAGATAGTTTTCATACGCCGCCACGTCCGCCTCATATTGTCGTTTTCCCCCGTTGTTATACGCCTCAAATTCGTCACGGTACAACGACTCAGACACCCGATGCCAGAACGATTTCCAGCGAGACGGCTTGGGGTCAATCGGCTTCGCTACCGCCATCGGTTTTTTCGGAAGTTCACAGAACGTCGCCGCTTTTTCTTTTGCCGCCATCTGCAACGAAAGCGGTTTTTTGGAAAGCATTTCGGTTGTTATTTTCTTTTCGGGGTTGGTTTTGTCAAAAAACGTCACTTTTTGGGCGAACGCATTGTTTGCCTCGTTTTGCACAAAGACTTTCATCGGCTTCGGTTCGTCGTTGCCCTCGTAGGTATACACCCGATTTTCCGGCTGAACACCCATCGCTTCAAACATCTCATCGGCAATACCATTCTCGCCCATCGTACGGTTGTTGCGAAGCGTCGAAATGCTTGCGGCAAAATGGGCGGAGCGTTTCTCCACCGCCAACGATTTTACGTGCTCCGTAATCTCGGGGTCGGTAAATTCATCTCCCGGAATAGTCAAATTTTCCAAGACATCCTCGCCGTCCTGCTGGACTTGCTGGAATGCAATTTGCACATTCGGGTCGTTCACGTCCAACACGTCATAATACGGCGACTCGATAAGCCCCATACGCTCAAACAACGAATCTGCCACGTATCCGTATTTCGAATACTGTGTGGCAATGCGGTCCATTTCATTAATTTTGGCAATATCCGCCTTCAACGATTCGATTTCCGCCAAATCCTCCTGAGTCGGCTCTTGGCGGGACTCCATGGCCACCAAACGGTTTTGAAGCGACACCTTGTCGATGCCGGCGGTACGCATATATTGGAAAACGTTTTGCACCTGCTGGCACGCCGCATATACCGTGTGGATACGTTCGTAGTTGTCCACAATTTCCTCATCGGTCCATTCGTGGTCCGCCAGCGACAGCGGGTCGGCATCCTCCCATTTGCGGAACATCGTCGAAAGCATATCCAATGCCTCACTGCGATGGTCGCCCATGTGAAGCATCACGTCCTGGATATGGGCGTTTTTCTCGTCCACCCGTTGGTTAAACTCTCGAATATCCTCCGTTTCTTCCTGCCCCGGCTCGGGAAAACGGTGGCTCTCCATCATCAAATCCTCCGGGAACCGCATATTGGTAGCGGGCGGATTTGTAAACAGCTTCGTCACCATGCGGTCAAACAGAACTTGACGGGCACGCAACGACAACTCCCGACGGCGTTGCTGATCTCTCTTAGAAAACTCGTGGAATTCGCCAAACGTGCAGTTTTCTTGCGGAATATTCTCAACAATCGTGTCGTGAATTTCTTTCGCACTTGCACCGATTTTGCCACGGTCTTTCATCACCGCTTCCATAAACGCCTCTTTTGTCAAATAGGTGTTTTTGAAATAGCTTTCTCTAAACAGTGCCTCAATTTTTTGATAGGTCATCCGTCATCCTTCTTTCTGTATTTTCGACAGAGAGTCTCACCCGTAATACCCCGCAAAGCGGAAAAAAATTACATCCGCTTGATGGATTTTTTAACATACACCTTTATTATAGAGGACCTTTTGCGGTTTTGCAATAAAAAAAAGAGGGCGTCGCCCTCTTTTTTTTCGCTCCGTTACAGTTTTTGACGAAACAAGCCGTGCTTTTGACAATACACATACAGTATGCCGTGCCCTCTCCGGGGAAACCGTGCTTGTGCGTTCCCTTCGGGATACCATTTCACAAGTGTCACCCGCTCGCTTTGCACCCATGCCGCAAAGGACAAAACGTGCTCTTTTGTCATCGGGTGTTCGCTTTCCACAAACCACTCATCCTCCACCGGCGTAACCGAAAGCGTGTGTGCCTCGTCCGGCTCCTCTGCCACAAGCGGCGGCAACAAAATCCCACAGCAGGAAACCGTCATTTCTCCTACGCTGTGTATCACATTGCCGCACACAGGACAAACATAAAATTTGGTTTTCATCATATTGGCGGACCGATTGTTATTGTTCACCGATTCTCCCGCAAACAGCTCGGTTACCGATACCGACAAAACCGACGAAAGCGGCTCTAAAAGCGAAATATCCGGAAACCCCGCTCCCGTTTCCCATTTGGAAACCGCCTTGGCCGTCACTCCCACCGCCCGGGCTACTTGTGCTTGGGTCAACCCCGCTTTTTCACGTTTTTCACGAATAATTCCGCCGATTTGTTCTGCGTTCATAAGCCGTTCTCCTCATTTTTTATTCTTACGTTCAGTATACCCTCAAATGCTCTCGCCGTCAATCCACGTAACGTAGACTGAAAAAAACCGTTGATTATTTTATTCGGGTATGGTATACTGAATGTCGCCCACGTTTTCACTATTCACCACTTCTTCATTATTTACTTTTATTTCTTACCTAATATTTCGGGGTGTCGCCTAATGGTAGGGCACTTGCTTTGGGAGCAAGATTTCGCTGGTTCGATTCCAGTCACTCCGACCATGATGAGTATTCATAACGGACTTGAGTTATGAATACTCATTTTTCTTTTGTTTTCTATGTACGGGCAGGTTCGGGTGAACCTGCCTCTTGCTTTATGCCGGTAATGCGGTTGTCGGATATTCCACCGCTACACCTTGACGGGTATCTGCCTTGTAATTCTTCTGCGGAACACAAAGTCCCTGCTTGCTAAGGTGTGAGACACACCTTACTTCTGGCTGAATCGTTCAGCCGTTTGATACCCCCATAGGCATCACATCCTTTCTTGAGTTTTATATAAAAAAGACCGGCATTTCACCGATCTTTCTCATACCTTTGGTAGTGGTTATAGCGATATTTTTATGCTTTAATTTTAAGTTGTCAAAATGATAACTTAAAAATAATTTCGGAAGCCGCTTCCGAAATTCATCATGCGTCCCAAGTTTTTGCTTTTCTGACTCGCCGTAAATATGCGGCAATTTCTTTTACGGTGTTCCCGTTGTGATAGAATCTTGCAGATAGCGTTGCCGCTTCTACGACGGTGTCTTCATCGTATCCGTCCTGCACATACATTCTTCCGAGCTGTTCCATAATCTCATCCTTTTGAATACATGAGCACGGACCTGTTTTGAAAATTTCTTCGAGACAAGGTATGTCCTTGTGCCTCTCTAAAATTCCAAAGACGGCAGAACGATAATACTTGGCAGCCAGTGTTCTGCGAGTATGCTCGTCGCCCAAAGACTGACAGTATTTTTCAAAGCCCTCCATGTGGTCTCTTTGAAAAATTGTAGGTCTGCCACGCCTCCTTTTATTTTCGGAAGCAGCTTCCGAAATTACGTTTTCTTCATTTTCCATTTTTAATCCTCCTTTTTATTTTTTAATATTTTTGAAAAATGGTAGCAATATTCTTTTTCCTCCTCCATATATACAACGACATAAGAAGGCATAAATTATTCCGTGATTCTGAAAAATTTTCAAATAATTTTTTCAGAAAATCTCTTTCTCCCTCAATATAAGAACAAGATAACAAATCAAAAATGTTCCTGCTCCGAGAAAAATTTTTTACCCCCTCACTTATAGAACGGCATAAGTCTGATGAAATATTCCACGATTTCAAAAATATTTTTAATTTTTTCAAGGGGATATGGGAGTAGTATTTATATAAACAAAAAAGCGGCGGCAATCTTTTTTCAGACTGTCGCCGCTTTAATATTGCTTGCTATTTATTTCAATAATTTTTTGCTATCCACTTCCTGCAAAACTGAAATTTGATGAATTGCAATTTGATTTAATTTTATAAGCCGTTCCGATTGCGGAACATTTTCATTGATCAATACTGCATTGATATTTTCCAGATTTGAAAGGCATATCAGTTCATTCATCGAAGCGTAATCACGGATATTTCCTTTTAGTTTCGGATTTTCATCACGCCACTGCTTTGCGGTTTTTCCGAACAGAGCCACATTGAGAACATCGGCTTCGTCAGCATATACAAAAGAAATTTGCTTCTGCGTCAGTTCCTCCGGAATCAAATTGTTCTTGATGGCATCCGTATGAATGTGATAATTGATTTTGGCAAGTTCCCGTTTTGCTGACCAGCCGAGCAGCTTTTGTTCTTCGGCTTTTAACCGCTGAAACTCTTTGACAATATAAATCTTGAATTGCGGGCTGATCCACATGGCAAATTCAAAGGCGATATCTTTATGGGCATAAGTTCCGCCGTATCTGCCTGCTTTTGCCATAATGGAAATGGCGTTTGTCTGCTCAACAAATTCTTTCACGCTGATTTTGAAATTGTTCAGCCCGGCGTGTTTGAT
>JAZRVH010000011.1:0-39647 GCA_045598965.1 Acutalibacteraceae bacterium | reverse complement strand
GTGCCGAGATGGGATTTACAATGGCCATTTCGGTCAGGTTCAAATATACATGTTTAATATTCCGACCGTATTAAAGACCGTTACCATTACGGATGCAAATAAGATTGAGACGGCTGCATTCAACAACTGTAAAAACATCACGAAGATCGTACTGAATGACGGCATTACCTCTGTTGGCGATTATGCGTTCCAGAACAACCCATGGTACACCGGGCTGACCGATGAGTTCGTTATTGATGGCGACAATGTACTTATTAAATATAACGGTACAAAGAGTGGAGTAACCATTCCTGAAACGGTCAAAGCCATTGCCGGTGGCGTCTTCAGAAACAAAACGACTATTTCAAGTGTTACCCTGCCGAACGATCTGCTCGAAATCGGTGCCGGGGTGTTTGGTGGGTGCACTAACCTTACGGCACTGATGATCCCGAAATCCGTAATTACTATCGGAACGAATGCTATTCCGTCCACTTGCACGATTAGCGTTTACCGTCCTTCCGCAGGATATGATTACCGTTCGACTAATCGAATTGTACTCAATAATTCCTATACGACCGGTAATGAAACCTACTATTATATTGTCAACGATGACGGATGTGCGGAAATCATCGGCTGCACCACCACAAGCACCGAGCTTACCGTTCCGACGGATTTTGACGGGATTCCGGTCAATAAAATCGGCGATTACGGTTTTGCTAACTGCACAACACTCACCAACATTACGATTCCCGCAAACATTCTGAATATCGGCGATTATGCATTCACGGGATGTACGGGATTGGTGAATGCTACGATTCCCACCACTGTCGATACGGTTGGCGATTATGCGTTCAAAAATTGCACAGGGCTTAAAAATGTCACTATTTCTGAGGGCGTACAAGCGCTTGGAGAGGGCGTATTCTATAATTGCACGTCTCTGCTAGAAGCAGTTGTACCGGATACAGCGGAATATATCGGCTCGTATGCGTTTTATAATTGCACTTCGATGACGACTGCCACCATTGGTACGACGGCAAAATCCATCGGCGATTATACTTTCTATAACTGTTCTGCGCTTGAAAATGTGGTAATTGGTATCAGCGTTGAAACCATTGGTGATTATGCTTTCTATGGGTGCACTCTTGGGCGGGTGACGGTGCCGTCTACCACGACCGATATTGGGAAATATGCATTTGCCGAAAATAAACAGATGACAAGAGCGACGCTTCGAACTAATTTGCTTTCCATAGGGGATGGCGCTTTTAGAAATTGCGAACTGTTGGAAACTGTCAGTGTTCCCTCTACAGTAACCTATATCGGTAAAGAAGCATTTGAAAATTGCTCCAGCATTCCTTTGGTTGTTATCCCTGCCGGGGTAGTCGAAATCAATGACCGTGCATTTTCTAATTGCGCATCTCTTGCAAGCGTAACGTTTAACGGCGATGTTACTCGTGTGGGCGTTTCAGCGTTTTATAATAACGCTTTTGAAAGCGTTATTATTCCCGAAACCGTTACCATTCTCGAGGACAGCGCGTTTAGACATTGTGTAAATCTCGAGAATGTTACGATTCCGACAGCGGTTACGGAAATCGGGGATGCTGTGTTCTTGGAGTGTTCTGCATTGACGGCCGTTTCTATGCCCGATTCCGTGGTCACTGTTGGAAAGAGCGTGTTTTTCTTCAATGATGATTTGACTGTTACTGTTCGCAAGAACAGCGGAACGGTTGCGGACGGATTGCTTGAGATGCAGGGCATGAGCTATGTGGTTTTGGACGAGAGCATCACCGCGATTGGAGACAGCGCGTTTGAGTCTTGCTATGCTCTGAAATCTATCACTTATGGTGAAGTGCCGGTTGATGATGGAGAATACAAATTCTCGCCCGCACTCAAAACCATCGGCAGTGAAGCGTTCAAGGATAACCCTCTGCTTCGCGACTTTATTGTGCCGGACACAATTGAAAGCTTTGGCGAAAATGTGTTTTATAATGCTGTGCAATCCGGCGAGCATTGCAAGGATGTTACCGTCACATTCTATTATGTTGATGGTGTAATTGCTGCTAACATTTTGGATTCTCAGTATGTCTGGGATGTTGTTGTCAAGGATAATATCCACACGCTTTCCGATCAGGCGTTTTACAATTGTCCTGTTCTGAATACGGTATCAATTCCCGATACGGTATCCGTTGTAGGAACTGATGTTTTTGCCAATTCCGGAAAAGATGTTACCGCTATTTTCAGAGGTGTGGATGGAACCATTGACGCATCTTTGTACGATGGAAAAACAACCGGTCTGAAATATATTGCCGTAGACGGAAATGTGAAAACGATTGGCGATTCTGCGTTTGCTAACGCAGATACCGTCGTAGGCGTGGTTATTATTAACACGGATCTTATCGGGAAATATGCGTTCTATAAAAACGATGTGTTGGATTATGTGGAAATTTCCGCTTGTAAAACGATTGACGACAATGCGTTTGCCGAAAATCTTGTTTTGACTCGCGTTGAGTTGGATTCCGTTGTCAACATAAACGATTATGCGTTTTATAACGATATCTCCCTTAATGATTTGTATATTGGCGAAGATTTGCAGCATATCGGTGAGCACGCATTTGATAGTTGTAAATCTATTCCGAGTGTTGTCCTCCCGGATACGGTAAATGAAATCGGCGCGTATGCATTTTACGATTGCAATAGTATGAAATCGATTAATGTTCCCACGGGCGTACAAGCGATAAACGATTACACATTCTTCGGTTGTGCTTCTTTGGAAGCCATCGATATTCCGGATACGGTAACTAGCATCGGCAATTATGCGTATTACGGTTGCGTTGAGGCAGATCGTTTGCACGTGAGTAATGCAACAAAATCCATTGGTGCTTATGCATTCTACAACTGCAACCAGGTCAAGGAAATAGTACTTCCTAACACATTAGAATCTATTGGAGATTATGCTTTCCGTTCTTGCAGCGGAATAACAGAAATTTCTCTTCCGGATAGCGTCACGGATTTGGGAGACTACGTTTTTTATGCGTGTATCGGTTTGGTTCAAGCTGAGTTTGGAACGGGAATAACCAAAATCGGAAATTCCGAATTTTATGGATGTGTTAACTTCGAAAAACTCATGCTTAACGGCAAAGTGGATTATATTCACGATCTCGCGTTTTATGGAGCTGAAGACACCGTTATTTACAGCTTTAAAAACCAGTATGTGAAAAACTATTGTGACGAGATGGGTATTGAATACCATGAGTTGGCTGATGATTTCACCATGACGCTGACACCTCCTCAAAAAACGATATATGTCGAATATGAAGAGCTTGATTTAACCGGATTGGAACTGCTTATTCATTATACCATTGGCGAAGAGAGAACGATTACTACTGGATATACTGTTAGTGGTTATGATCCTACTATAATCGGCACACAAACTGTTTCCATTACATACAAAGATGTTTCTGAAACATTCCAGGTTACGGTGGTCGAGAAAGAAATTGCCTTTATTTCTGCCACTTTAAAACGCGAAACTCCGATTGCTGTTGGCAACGAAATTGATGAAAAAGATATTGAAGTAATCATTACCTACAAAGACGGAACTGCAAAAACTCTTGAAAGCGATTATACACTTTCCGGCTTTGAGAAAGATACTGTTGGAAGCCAAACGCTCAGTGTTTCGTATAGAGATTATAACTGCACATTGGATGTGACCGTGATTAATCCTGTTTCGGGTGATATCAACGGAGATGGTGTAGTTACCATCAAAGATATCACGCGACTTGTGAATTATCTGAACGACAACAGCGTAGAAGTTGTCGAGAGTGCGTTGGATATCAACGGAGATGGAGTTGTGTCGATAAAAGACGTGACGCGTCTTAATGCGTATCTCAACGACCCAACCGTAGAGATTCATTAAAAAGGAGGGTGGTAACTTTGAGACGCTATCTATCTTTAATCCTTGTTCTTGTGTTAGTTCTTACGGTTGTTACTTTCCCGGTAGGAGCACAAGAAAAAAACGAGTTTTCGGTGGTTGTGGGTTCGACGACAGCAAAAGCGGGAGAGTATAATGTTGCTGTCGATGTTATGCTGCAAAACAATCCGGGAATCGCAGGGTTTAGTTTTTGCGTCAATTACGACGCTTCTGTGCTAAGTTTATCAAAAACCGAATTGCTTGCATCTGATGGGTATCCGGTTGTGGCTTCTCTCGATGACCATTGTGTCAATGTCGCTTGGGCAAGTAAAAGTTCTTATTCCGCTGATGGGAAAATTGCCACATTGTATTTTAATGTGGCGAGTGATGCGGAGCCCGGAAACGCCGACATTCAGATTTTCTACCGTGACAAGTACGATAGTTTTTATCAGTTTGTCAATGGTGAAGAACAAGATGTTTCTGTTGCTACCGTCAATGGATGCGTTCAGGTTAAAGGTGAAACGGAAAAGCAAAAACTGATGGTTTGCGCAGCAAAAGTTGATGTGTCTTCTGGTGTGACAGATGTGATTGTGCCGATTAGTCTTTTGAATAACCCGGGATTATCTGGATTCAGTTTTTGTGTTAATTATGATATCAGTCGTCTTGAACTATTATCTGCGGATGTTTTGCTAAAAAACGGCTATAAAGTTGTAAGTTATCCCGAGGGGTATGCTGTTTGTTTTGCGTGGACGGATTCGACAAATTATAATCAAAACTCTGCAATTGCTCAGTTACATTTTTCTGTCAAATCAAACGCGCCACAAGGAAAAGCGGATATCAATATTTTGTTTAGGGACGGCTATGACAGTTTTTATGTAACCCGTGACAAACAAGAAGTGGATGTTGAATGTGATGTGGATGATGGCTATGTAAATGTTTTATATAGCAATACAAGCACCTCGGGCACGACCTCACAAAGTAGCTTTTCTTCCACGACAAGCAATACTTCGATGACATCGCAGAATAGTACGAATTCTAGTGAAACATCAGTATCGCAAAGTGGGACCATTCCCAGCGAAACAGTTCCATCACAAAGTGGAAGTGTTTCGCAAACTTCTGCTACTCAGACGACACCATCCGGAACAAGTTCCACAAACAAAACGATTGTATATACGTTTGTGGATGAAGACGGTAACACAGTGCTCGTATATTCTGATGGAACAACTGAGGTGATTCCAAAACCCAGTGAAAGTAATAGTGGCACCAATCCTACTGCATCCAATACTAACGGAAGTACTTCGCCAACAAAGGTTGTTTCGTATTCATTTGTAAATGAGGATGGCGATACAGTGATTGTGTATACAGACGGCACGATTGAAGTGATACCTAAAGCCACAACGAATCCCACTAAAACTGTGCTTCGCACATTCACAAACGAAAACGGTGATACAGTCATTGTGTATTCTGATGGAACTGTTGAAATCATCCCGAAATCGACCGTATCGTCTGAAACGGCTGATTCTACGCAACCAGGAAGTAAAATCCTCGGTGACGCGAATGGCGACGGCGCAGTAAATATGAAAGACGTGCTGACTTTGCGCAAACATCTTGCGGATATGCCTGTCAATATTGACTTGGAAGCGTCCGATGTGAATGTTGATGATACAGTCAACATGAAAGATGTGCTGATGCTTCGCAAATATCTTGCGGATATGATTGATAAACTCGGCGCATAAAAATAATAGAGCACCTTGCCTTTTGGCAAGGTGCTCGTTCTTTATCTAATCATAGATTATTTCTTTGTTGACAATCTCCGTTGCCGCTGCTCGGGCGGCGTTCATCCGTCGCACCCATTCCATTTGGTCGGTGGCTTTGAGTTGCTCGGTGATGGCTTCCTTTTCGGCAAGTTGTTTTACAAGTCGTGGGAACATCTTGTCGGCTTGTTTGTCGATTTCGGCGAGGTAGTCGTTCAATTTGCCGGAAAGCAGCAAGCTGTCATAAACCGCTTTGCGGTATTGCTTCAAATACTGCAAGTGTTGTTGTCCCCAAACCCCGACAGGGCGTTCTTCCGTTTCATCATCACCGGCAATAAGGTAGTAATCTCCGACAAGTTCATATTTCAGCCCGGTGCGTTTGTCTGTTATGTACTTTTCCATTATCCGTTCTCCTTTCCTGCAACTCGAAGTTTCTTTGTGGGTGCGTCGATGATTTTCAGAATAAGGTTATCAACATCCTCTAATGGCTTTTCCTCGCTTTGATATTCATTCCGAGCTGTCACAAGACATGCAACCAGCAGTCGGTGATCAAAGTCGTCTAAATAGATGTGTTTTCGTTTGGTTTTCAAGTTCATCGCCTCCTTGTGGTTATATTGTAGTCGATGAAAAAAGAAAAAACGAATGTGTGGATAAAAAGAAATACCGAGAATAGCATTTTGCTATTCTCGGTATACTCTTATCCTCGCCAATGCTCGTGCTCTTAAACGATTGTCCTTAAGAACACGATGCAGAGTGGAAGGGCGTTTTTTCTTGGAGCAGTATAAGTATTTGTTTATTGTGTAATCACAAATTTTGCGGAATCTTTAGAATCGGAAAGCCAATTTTGCACAACTTGCAACTCCAGCTCTTTAAAGCTTTGCGGAACTTCCACGGCATACCATCCCGTCATCTTTTTCCCGGGGGCAATAGAACCGTCCAACGTGTGGTTGGAGGAATCCATCGCACATTGTGCCGAAAGGGAATACTCGCATTTTGTATCGTCCGCATACGCATCAAACAGCAAAAGCGAACTGATATTGACGTCCTCATCCGATATGTTTTCAATCGTGAACTCCACACCGACAAAGGTTTTTCCCGACTCAGGCTTAAAGAAATCCGTACCTGAGGAAATCTTTTTCGTGTTGGCAGTTACTTTGATTTTTCCAAAAACCGCCGTATCACCGATCGCATAAACATCTTCTTTGACCTGTTTTTCTGTGATGGCACTGTTTTCAGCATGCGAAACTCCCTCGCTTGCCTCTTTTTGGGGTTTCTGATCCGTATCACCGGAGGTCGCAATAATTGAAATCAGTACAATTCCAATAAAAACGAGGGCAATAATCCCGATGACCGACACCTTTTTTACTTTTGCTCCACAATTCGGACACGCTTTTGCGTTGGACGCAACATCGGCACCGCACGTTTTGCATTTTATCATTTTAGCCATTTACCTTTTTCTCCTTTCTTTTTGCTCCTCTTTTGTTATTATATGACTATTTGTCATATTTGTCAATAAAAATTATGACATACTGTCATATGGGTGATAGTATGAAAAACAATTTGAAACTGTTACGAAAGAAAAAAGGAATCACGCAACTCTCTTTACAAATGAAAACCGGTATAGAGCAGGCACTTATTTCTAAATACGAAAACAACGAACGCATTCCGCCCACAGACACCCTCATGAAGCTTGCCGACTACTATGGGGTCAGTATGGATTATATTATGCAACGAACCGAAAACCCTGAAGTGAATCGGTAAAGGATTTCCCCTGCACCAATACGTCGGCATAAAAAAATCCCGTAGTCAAGGGCGAGGCAAGATAGGAATCTTATATCGCCCAACTACGGGATTTGCGTTATTCCAGTGCGTTTTTGACATCAACAAGTCGGCGGGGAATATCAATATGCTGCGGACAGCGTGCGGCACAAGCACCGCAGGAGAGACACTCCGTCGCCTTGCCGCCGGTTTCGCCGAGGGCTTTGTACTGTTCACGAAGCTCGCCCCGTTTGCGGCGGGGAAGCAATGCCGCCTTGTTATACAAGCCGAAATAATCGGGAATGGAAATCTCCATCGGACAGCCCGCTGTGCAATAGCGGCAAGCGGTGCAGGCAATGCGATCGCCGGCGTGGAGGTAATCCGCCACCTTCTCAAGCATCGCCTTGTCCTCGTCGGTCAACGGAACGAAGTTGCCCATCACCTCGACATTGTCGGTAACGTGTTCCATCTCGGTCATACCGGACAGCACCATCATCACCTCCGGCAAGCTCGCCGCATAACGAAGAGCCCACGAAGCGTTGGACGGTTTCGGGTCATACGCCTTAATGATTTCCTCCGCCGGCTGAGGCAAACGAGCCAAATCGCCGCCACGCACCGGCTCCATAACTATCACCTTTTTGCCGTGCTTTACCGCCACCTCATAGCAACGGCGAGACTGCACATCCGGGTCCTCCCAGTCGAGATAGTTGAGCTGTAACTGCACATACTCCACCTCCGGATGACGGGTCAAAATTTCGTCAAGGCATTCCGCCGTATCGTGGAACGAAAAGCCGGTATGCTTGATTTTGCCCGCTTCTTTCATCTTTTGGATGAAGCCAAAGCCGTCCACCTCTTCGGTATGGTTGATAATGACGGAGTCGAGACAATGAAGCCAATAATAGTCAAAATACTCCACGCCGCACCGCTCTAACTGCTCGTTAAAGATGCTATAAAGACCCTCTTTGGTGGGCTTGTCATACACCGGCATTTTATCCGTAATGGTGAACGCCTCTCGGGGATACCGTTTTGCCACCGCTTCACGAAAGGCGGTTTCGCTGTGACCCCCGTGATATCCATAAGCGGTGTCGTAATACGTAAAGCCCGCCTGCATAAACACATCCACCATTTTTTTGAATTTTTCCACATCCACACCGGCGTAATCCGCAGGATTGAGCAAGGGTAATCGCATTAAACCAAAGCCCAATTTTTTCACATTATTCATAGTGACTCTCCCTTCCTTTTTTCACGCAATTCCTGTATCTTCTGGCGAAGTGCAAAAATCGCTTCGCTTTCCGAATCCATCGTTTTCACCGTCTGTTCCATCGGACAAGGGCCGTTTCCCTGGCGGTTGATAATGACATCTACGCAGGTTTCGTATTCGACAAAAACCCCGTGAGAACGAAACCAGGAAAGGGCGGTTTTGCTGACAGTCAACGCATAACACGCAGACACGCCGCCCGCCGTCATAATCATAGCGGCGGCTTTTCCCACAATTTTGTCTACAACCGTTGCTCCCGCCAAAAGCCCCTCATCATAAAGCGATAAAATCGGTGCGATTCCCCGCCCCTCGGCGGTTTTTTGCAACGTGCCGTTTTTCAGCACCACACAAGCGGCACGGTCGTTTTTAATTTGCGAAACCGCCTGTGCCAACGCTTTTTTGTCTTTTCGAAATCCGTGCTTTATCGCAAGCACCAAAGACGGCACCAATAGTAACTGCAACACAATGCCCGGCACGCCCGCTGTCACCGCCGCAAAAACCGTCGGTGCTTTCATTTGCGGATTTAACAAAAACAGCCCGCTCCACGCAAGCCCATACGCCGCACGGCCGCACAACATCGCCAAAACAAGTGCCGCATAAATACCGCCTTTTATTCTCCTAAAAAGCGTTTTTTGATGGAACACACCGGACAGCACCCCATACACGCAAAGCTCGCAGGTGAGAATGGGGAGCATAGGATACGCCGCCGGCATTCCGGTTAAAAGGCAGTTGCAAACCGGCACAAGCAATCCACACGCAAGTCCATACAGCGGCCCGCAAAGGAAGCCACAACACAGCACCGGTAAATGCATCGGCAACAGCATGGTTCCCACCACCCCGCCGCCGATAACGTGGAACAATAAGGGAAGCAAAATTCCCACCGCCACAAACAATGACGTAACCGTCAGTTTTTGCGTTTTGGTCATCGGCTCGCCCCCTTGCACTCACTAATTTATTTATACCGCAAAAATTCCCCGCCGTCAAGATTTTTTATAAAAGAAAACCCTCTCCCGATTTCATCGGGAGAGGGTTTTTCGTTAGACTTTCAGTTTTTCTTACGCACCCAGTCTGTCAATCAAACCGGCCAAGAATTTACGAATCATCAAAACGTCTTTCAGGTTGATTTTGCCGTCGGCGTTCGCATCGGCGGCATCGGCGTTGATTTCCACCTGAATACCCGCCAGATATTTACGCATAACCAGCACATCTTCCATTGTCACCTCACCGTCGTTGTTCACGTCGCCGTAGTAGCTAATCACAGAACCGGTGCCGGTGGTCGTCGTGTCCGCACCGGTCTCGGTGGCGGGAGCCTCGGTCGGCTCCGTCTCGGTAGAAGACGCTTCGGTAGCAGAAGCCTCGGTCGGCTCGGTCTCAGTAGCGGAAGCCTCGGTGACAGACGCCTCGGTCGGCTCCGTCTCGGAAGCAGAAGCCTGCGTCACGGAAGCCTCGGTCGGCTCGGTCTCGGTGATAGAAGTAGAAGCCTCCGTCGGCTCAGTTTTCGTAACAGAAGCCTCTGTCTCCGTCACGGACGCCTCGGTGATAGACGCCTTGGTCGCCTCGGTCTCGGTCACGGAAGCCTCGGTGATAGACGCTTCGGTCGCCTCGGTCACGGTAGCGGAAGTAGCCGTCTCAGTAGCGGTCTCGGTAGCCGTCTCGGTGGCCGTCTCGGTGGCCGTCTCGGTGGCCGTCTCGGTGGCCGTCTCGGTGGCGGTCTCGGTAGCCGTCTCGGTAGCGGTCTCGGTGGCGGTCTCGGTAGCCGTCTCGGTGGCGGTCTCGGTGGCGGTCTCGGTGGCGGTAGCGGTGGCGGTAGCGGTGGTGCTCTCAATCTTATCACCCTCTACGAGGATGACATTGTCAATCGTGGCGTAATCCGTCCCAACACCATTTTTCAGAGCACGGATGCTGATGCCGAATTTGCTGACATCGCCGAGCGTCGTAAACGTCACCGTGCCGGTCGAAGTGAGAGTGAATTTCGAGGCGGCACTGCCGCTGTCGTTCAATTTAATGTAAATGTAGATGGAATCCACATTGGTCGTCTCAAAGGTCGCACCCAAAGTATACGTGGTGTTGATTTTGATGGCGTCCGTAAATGTCGGTTTCGCCGAGGAATCTTTACTGGTGTGGGTGTTGCCGGTCACTTTCGCAACGCCACTCTCCACCGACCATAAGTCGCCGTAGTTGTCGATGGTCCAGTTGTTCAGGCCATCGGAAAAGTCGCCGTTGACGATAAGGTTTTTCTGTTCCGCCGAAACGAGTGCACCGGAAACCAGCAACGTGCTGACCAAAAGGGCAATCGTCAGAAAAACGGAACCAAGCTTGAAGATGTTTTTCATTTGTTTTTTCCTCCTAAAATATACTTTTCCTATTATATAGGATTGCCGGTGAGTTGTCAATAGGTAACCGGCCATTTTTTGCGTACTAAATTTACCCTTTTTCTAAAAAAATAACACCGAGAAGCACAAGGCTTCTCGGCGTTATTTGGTGGGAGCGGGTGGATTCGAACCACCGAAGTCACTGACAACAGATTTACAGTCTGCCCCCTTTGGCCACTCGGGAACACTCCCATATTCCGTTTTGCAACGACAATAACTATACCACGCACGAACGAAAATGTCAAGGAAAAAATCAAAATATCTTTGCGAAAATTCAAATTCTTTTCTTTGTTCCCATCTTGAATCCGGAAAATATTTGTGATATACTCATAAAAAATATTCAGAAAGCGAGTGAACCGCCTTGAATATTGCTGTTTGTCGAGGCTGTGGAGCTGCAAAATCCGCCGACGCCTTAGAGCGAGGATTTTGTCCTCGTTGCCTCTCCTCTTTTGCCGGAGAGCTTCTGTCGCTATATGACTGGATGCACAGCCAATCCGCCGAGGCTCAGCGGCGACAAGATCTCGCCTTTTTGAAGCTTTTGCTCCCCACCTATCGCCATACCCTACAACAATCCGAAATACTGCGTGCCAAAGCCATGTTCCCCGAGGCACTTATGGATTATGCAAACGATGCACAAGACGTACTGGGGATTTTGGAAAGTGCCCAATCACGGGGAGACACCGCCGTCATCACCACCGTTTCCGCCTGCCGTGAAACTATGAATGGCATTGAAGCAGAACTGACAGCCAGCCAGTCGGGTGCCGTCATAAACGAGCAAACGATACGTGCCTTTTTCTATTACTCTCGCCTAATGCGGCTTTTGTATGACAAAGGGCTTCTCGCTCACGAACGGGATTTTGATACAGACGACCGCCTCGCTTTTGCCCTGTTTTCTAAAATCACTTCTGCCGACGCCCCACCTCTTGATGAAAACGATGGCACGTTCGGTCCCCCTCCCGCCGAAATTCTCAAAGAAATCACCGAAATCGCTTTCGGCAATTCCCGCTAATATTAAAAGATGCAGCGAACTTACGCCACGGTGTCCGCTGCATCTTTTTGTGTTTTTTCTGTAAAAACGTCTATCGTTTCGCCGTCGGTTGTGACGGTCACCGTCCCTTGCACATCCGTGCGGTAAACGGTGGTACCCATCTCTGACAATCGGTCAAGCGTCGACGAATGCGGATGTCCGTAGTCGTTATATTTCCCGCAGGAAACAACCGCCATTCTCGGCTTCACCGCCTCCAAAAAGCGACGACTGCTTGACTCCCCCGAACCGTGGTGAGCGACCTTCAGCACATCCGCCGAAAGTCCGCCATCCCGTTGCATAAGCGTTTTCTCCTCCGCCGCTGTCATATCGCCGCAAAAAAGAAACGACCGTTTTCCGTATTCCACACGAACGCACAAGGATAAATCGTTCAAATCCTCGGCGTGCGGTGCCAGCGGCCCCAGCACCGTGAAAGCGGCACCGCAAAAGGAAAACGTATCCTCCACCTGCGGTTTTACCCACGGTATATCCCGCTTTGTCATCGCCGCCAATGTATCGGTATAAAACGAATCCGTCACAGCCAACTCGCTTGGCGGCGATTGCATTATCACCGTTTTTACCGACAAATTTCGAAGCACAGCGGGCAATCCGCCGATATGGTCGGCGTGGGGATGACTGACAATTACCGCATCCAGCGTTTCAATCCCATAAGCACAAAGCAGCTCATACACAAGCTGTGGTTGTTCTACAGTGCCGGCATCAAGCAACACCGCCTGGTCGCCGTTGGTAAACAACGCACAATCGCCCTGCCCAACATCCAAATAGCGAATCGTCAGCGTGCCGTCAACACGGGTTTTCGGCGACTCGCCCCACGTTGCCGGCGGAAACATCCGCCACAAAATGGCAAGAACGGTCACACACAATACGCCCGCCGCCACCGCCACAAATCGACGGCGGTTTTTATGGTTCGTCGTACTCATTTCTTATCGGCAACAGCCGCAAGCGGTTTGTTGTCCAGCACTGCCTGCAAAAACGCCAAATCGCTGTCGTGGCGGGCAATAGCGGCTTTGCTGTCGGCAGTACCGCCTAAGCGACGCACGCCAAAATACAAATCCTCGGGGAATTCCGCACCCCAGTAGTTTGCCCGACGGTCGTCCTCTTTCCAGTTCCAGTAATTTTCGGTTTTGTCCACACCGACAACCTCTCGACCGATGTCGTCAAAAAACAAATCCACACCGCTCGTTTCCTTTAAATCGCCGAGATAGTTTTTGTAGCTTGGTTCGTCAAAGATGAAAAACATCACATCCGCCGACACGAGATACGCCATAATTTTTTGGGAATTCATCTCTGCCTGCGGATTTTTGCGGCCGCCCACGTACTGGGACAACGCCAAATCTTCCACTTCCACGACTACTTTACCGTCGCCGTTGAGGTCTTGCCCATAGGTGGCAAGCATCGCCTCCAGCTCGGCAACGCCCTCCTCCGACACGCCGTCACGGGTCACAAGAGCAATGGGATAATCCGGCTCCACATGGGTTGCCGCCTGCCACACGCCGACGCCGATAATGGCGAGCAGACACACGCCGGCCACTACCCACCATTTATAATAAAACCAAAAATTCTGCCATTTGGATTTGGGAGTTTGAGGCTCTTGCGGGGTTTCCACCCGCTCTAATTCCTCTTTCGGCACCCCCGCCAACGCCATTTCTCTTGCCATACATAATCCCTCACTTTACGCATTTCAGTATACGGGATTTTTGGAAATAAGTCAAGAAAAACCGCCGTGCCGACAGGCACATTAGGCGGTTTGGGTACCGCAACTGGTCGCCGGTCCCTACACGTTGTTGGGTGGGTAACCGGAAACAAATGCAAAATCCCACGGCGGCGGGAGCAAACTCCCGCCCTACAAAATCGCCCAAAACAACATCAAAAAAATCCCGCAACCGTACGGTGGCGGGATTTCTCTTGCAAAAACTTATTTCTGCGGGAAACGCTCACGATTCGTGTTGTAGGTGGTGTGGAGCAGCTCGTGGGCTTTGTGGGAGTTCGGCTCGCCGAGGAACTCGTCGTACAACGCTTTCAACTGCGGGTTACGGTGGCTTTGGCGAATTTCTTGACGTTCATCCTCACTATACAGAGCCGCCGCACGTTTTGCCTGATAGGTGTCGAGAATGTCGTCATCCTCGTTCGGCAAAAACGCCTCACGGACGTACGGCTGACCGCCGCCGTTGATGCAGCCACCCGGGCAACCCATAATCTCGATAAAGGTGTAGGGAGAAGTGCCCTCACGGATTTGGTCGAGCAGTACTTTCGCACCTTTCATACCGCTGGTAACGGCCACTTTGATTTTTTGGCCGGCGAGGTCGAATTCCGCCTCACGGATGCTATCAAAGCCACGAACCTCGTGGAACTCCACGCCCTCACGCTCTTTGCCGGTCAGGACAAAGTGAGCGGTACGAAGAGCCGCCTCCATCACGCCGCCGGTAACGCCGAAGATGACGCCGGCACCGGTGTAATCGTGGACGATATCCTGGTCGAAGTCCTCATCCGGGAGCTTCGTGAAGTTGATACCGGAACGTTTGATGAGTTTTCCGAGCTCACGGGTGGTGAGCACCGCATCCACATCACGCAGACCGTTGGTTTCCATTTCGGGGCGTTGCTCCTCATACTTTTTGCAGGAGCAAGGCATAATGGACACCACAAACATATCCTCCGGTTTCACGCCGGCTTTCTCGGCGTAGTAGCTCTTAAGGATAGCACCGAACATTTCGTGCGGCGATTTGCAGGTGGATAAATGTCCGAGCTGGTCGCCATAGTAATATTCGGCGTAGTTAACCCAACCGGGGGAGCAAGAGGTAATCATCGGCAGTTCGCCGCCGTTTTTAATGCGGGAAAGCAGCTCGTTGGCCTCCTCCATAATGGTGAGGTCGGCGGCAAAGTTGGTGTCGAACACCTTCTTGAAGCCGAGGCGACGGAGAGCGGCACACATTTTGCCGGTCACCGGAGTGCCGATTTTCATACCGAATTCTTCGCCGAGAGCGGCACGAACAGCCGGAGCGGTCTGTACCACCACGTATTTTCCGGCGGCCATAGCGGCGTCCACTTTGGCGATTTCACTTTTCTCCATCAAAGCACCCGTCGGGCAGACATTAATGCACTGGCCGCACATAATGCAGGGCGACTCGATGAAGCTGCGGTTCTCGGCGGGAGCCACGATGGTGTTGAAACCACGGTTCTCAAAGCCGAGGATACCGTTGCCGTGTGCATTCTGGCAACGGGCGACACAACGACCGCACAAAATGCACTTGGAGGTGTCACGGACGATCGTCGGGGTCAAGTCATCAAAGGTGGTGGGCGTCTGAGAGCCCTGGAACATACCCTCACGAGCACCGGTCAAACGGGCAACGTGAAGCAGTTCGCATTTTTCGTTTTTGTCGCACTCTTGGCAGTTGCGGTTGTGGTTGGAAAGCAACAGCTCCACCGAGGAACGGCGAGCGGCCGTTGCCGCCGGAGAGGAGATGGTAATCTCCATACCCTCGTTCACCGGATACACGCAAGATGCCACAAGACCACGGGCACCGGTGGCTTCTACCAAGCAGACACGGCAGGAACCACGGTTGCATTCACCGTGATTGTATGCACAAAGGGACGGGATTTCATAGCCGCATTTTTTAGCGGCCTCAAGGATGGTCAAACCTTCCTCGACCTGATAGGGAATCCCTTCAATTTTAATATTCACTAAAGCCATTGTCGTAATCCCCCTTATTTCTTCTCAATTGCACCAAACTTGCAGGTGGCAACACACATACCGCACTTAATGCACTTTTGCGGATCAATCTCAAGTGCCGGCAGTTTTTTGCCTTCGGCAATATAGTCGGTCTTGGAGATGGCACCCACCGGGCACTGTTTCGCACAAGCACCGCAACCGTAGCACTTGTCTTTGTTGATGACGTACTGCATGAGGTTTTTGCACACACCCGCCGGGCATTTCTTGTCCACAATGTGGGCAATATACTCGTCACGGAAGTGGGTCAACGTCGACAACACCGGGTTGGCGGCAGTCTGACCGAGAGCACACAGAGAACCGGCTTTAATCGTTGCCGCCAATTCCTCAAGCTGGGTCAAATCGTCCATCGTGGCTTTGCCTTCGGTGATTTTGGTCAAGTACTCCAACATACGTTTCGTGCCGATACGGCAGGGCGAGCACTTTCCGCAAGATTCGTCGCAAATGAATTCCATATAGAATTTTGCCACGTCAACCATGCAGTTATCCTCGTCCATGACAATCGCACCGCCGGAACCCATCATGGAACCTTTTGCCACCAGGTTGTCAAAGTCGATTTCCGCATCCAAATCTTTTTCGGTAAGGCAACCGCCGGACGGGCCACCGGTTTGGATGGCTTTGAATTTTTTGCCGTTCGGCACGCCGCCGCCGATATCATAAATCAACTCACGGAGCGTGGTGCCCATCGGGACTTCCACCAAACCGACGTTGTTGATTTTACCGCCCAAAGCGAACACTTTCGTGCCTTTGGATTTTTCGGTGCCGCACTCGGCAAATTTCTTTGCACCCTCACGCAAAATGTACGGAATGCAAGCAAGCGTCTCCACGTTGTTCACAACGGTGGGACGGTCCCACAGACCTTTCACTGCCGGGAACGGCGGGCGGGGACGAGGCATACCACGTTGACCTTGAATGGAGTTGAGCAAAGCGGTTTCCTCGCCGCACACGAATGCACCGGCACCGAGGCGAATGTGGGCACGGAAAGAGAAGCCGGAGCCCAAAATGTTGTCACCGAGGAGACCGAGCTCTTCGGCTTGTTTAATAGCAATTTTCAGACGGTTGACCGCAATCGGATACTCCGCACGAACGTAGAAATAACCGTTCTGGGCACCGATGGCATAACCGGCAATCATCATACCCTCGATAACGGCAAGCGGGTTGCCCTCGAGGATGGAGCGGTCCATAAACGCACCGGGGTCACCCTCGTCGCCGTTACATACCACGTATTTGTCGCCGTCGCCGTTCATAGCGAACATCCATTTGCGACCCGTCGGGAAGCCGGCACCGCCACGGCCACGAATGCCGGAGGCGAGAACCTCGTCCACAACCTCTTTGCGGTCCATTTTCAGTGCACGGGCAAGGCCCTTAAACGCACCCGCACCGAGAGCTTCTTCAATGTCCTCCGGGTTGATTTGACCGCAACCGTGCAAGGCGATGCGGTGTTGTTTTTTGTAGAACGTAATATCGTCCTGTTTGGCAACTTTTTCTTTGGTGGCGGGGTCAACATAAAGCAAACGCTCGACCACTTCGCCACCCTCGATATCTTTCTCGACAATCTCGTCCACGTCTTCGATTTTCACCATACGATACAAGGTATCCTCCGGATAAATCTTGACGAACGGGCCCTGCGAGCAGAAGCCAAAGCAACCGACTTGGTTGACGGTCACTTTATCGGACAGACCTTTTTCGGCAACCAGTTTTTCAAACCGCTCACGAATTTCCGCCGAGTTGGACGAAAGGCAACCGGTACCGCCGCAAAGAACAATGGCACGTTTGCCATTTTCTCCGGCAAATTTTCCATCAAGGCACTTGGAACAAGCAACCTGTTTGGATTCGAGTTCTTCAAAGGTTTTAATCATCGCTTATTCCTCCCCCTGTGCACGCAATTCTTCGATAATATCCGGCACGGCGGACACCGCCACTTTCGGATACACTTTACCGTTGATAGACACCGCAGGTGCAATACCGCAAGCACCGATGCAACGCAAAGCGTCAATGGTGAACAGACCGTCCTCGGTGGTCCCGCCCGGTTTGATGCCGAGGATTTCCGAGAATTTATCAATCACCTGCTGGGCACCTTTGACATAGCACGCCGTACCAAGGCAGCAACCGATAACGAATTTCCCCTTCGGTTTCAGGGAGAAAAAGGAGTAAAACGTCACCACACCATAGATTTCGGCAACACTGACACCGGTGCGTTCCGAGACGATCTGCTGGACGTCCAGCGGAATATAGCCATATTCCTTTTGGATGTCGCTGAGGATCATCATCAAGGGAGTTTTTTCGCCTTCGTAGCGGTCGCAGATTTCGTTAATCTTCGCCACGGCGGCTTCACTTAAATGAGCCATGATAGCCCTCCTTAAATATTGTTTTCCTGCCGTCGACGGCAATCGACGGCATAGTATTACCATAACCTTATAAAGTATAGCACTCGCCCGTCTTTCTGTCAAGGACAATCCGTTGCATTTTTCTTCCTAAAACGGCAAGCTTTTTGCACAAAACAAAAAACAGAGTACAAACTGTACTCTGTTTTCTTTTGGTGGAGATAAGCGGGATCTTTTCTCACGTGACACAACCGTCCCCCGGACGGTTGTTCCCAAACGCCCTGCTCGCTTCGCTCACGGCGTTTGGAGTTCGTTTCTCTCCCGCCCACATTGTTTCGCACAAAACAAAAACAGAGCACCGATTGGTACTCTGTTCTTCTCTGGTGGAGATAAGCGGGATCGAACCGCTGACCTCTTGAATGCCATTCAAGCGCTCTCCCAGCTGAGCTATACCCCCATATTTTCGGAACGACATTTACTTTACCATATTCAAACCGGAATGTCAACCCTTTTTTTCAAAAAGTTTTGAAAAAGAAAAGCGGCAAGGATTTTCATCCTTGCCGCTTCGTTAGGAGCAATCAGTTCGCCACAATCGACGGAATAAGTCCCGCAACGAATTTGCGGAGCAACAAAACGTCTTTCATATTGATATCGCCGTCGTTGTTGGCATCCGCCGCCGCCTCGTCAATTTCGACCTCCAAACCTGCGATATATTTACGCAGAGTGAGAACGTCTTTCATGTTGATATCACCGTCGTTGTTGGCGTCGCCGAGATCGGCAATCTCGCTGGAGGTGGGCTCCACTTCGGTGGGCTCAATAACCGGCTCGCCGACACGGAACACGCTGACCTTGGCATACGACCAGTTCAAGGTGTGTCCGTCCTCGCCGCTGTCCGCCAAATAGACATCGCCGATTCCCTCCGACGGAATAGCAACCGGGATTTTCGCCGTCACCGTGGACTCCTCGGTGGTAACACAGCCGGATTCGCCCCAGTACTCAAGCCAAGTCTGGCTGGCTTCGCCCAGGTGGAAGTCCGCTTCGCCACTGCTCACAAAAGCGGTTACGGTAAGAGCATAATACTCGCCCTTGCTCGGGTCAATGACACCGTTTTTCTCGATATCCGCTTTAATCTCGTTGACGACCAGGAACCAAGCGTCGGTTTTGCCCGATTTCAGAGCTTTCACGCCGCCCACATTGTTCTCCACAAGAACCGTTTCGACAAGTGTCGCCGGGTCAACCTGCGGGACAGTGGGCTCCACGCCGGTGGCAGTAGCCTCCGCTTCGGTAGCAACGGGTGCCGGAGCAATCACCGAGGGCTCCTCCGCCGAAGCGAGAGCACCGGTAACCAGCAGCGTAACCGCCAAAAGCGTAACAGCCATAAAGACGGTGCTGAGTTTGAAGACTTTTTTCATGGGTATTCATCCTTTCAATAATTTTTAGATATTCGCAGTTGTAGACAGTATACCACTTTTTTCACCGCTTGTCCACCCTTTTATACAATCGGTTTAGTTTTCTTTTTCCGCAACACAAAGGCAATTTATCAGAAATAAAAATCCCGAAGGCGATTGCCTTCGGGAAAAAGTCAGGAAAACAATCCTTCCTCTATCATGATTTCCAACACTCTCGCCTCTCGCTCAACCATCAAAGCATCCTTCGGCCCATAATCGCCACGGCGATTGGCACGAATAGCCGTTTCGGGCGTGACGAATTCAAGAGTAAACCGCTCATCCGCCTCATAGTCATCAAGGTTTTGCGATGCGGGCGTGTCCTCGGCCTCGCACAAAAAGTAGTAGTTATCTTGGACAAAGCGTTCCGTCTCGTCCGCTTTGCTCTTTTGTACACGGTGAACACAGCCGTATTCCCGTACGGATGCGGGGATAACCACAAGTCCCGCTTCTTCCTGCGTTTCCCGTATCATTGCCTCCACTGCCGTTTCCCCCGCTTCAATTCCGCCGCCGGGAAATTTGTAATAGTCATACTTGAGACTGTGAACCATCGCCACCAAGCCGTCTTTTACAAGAATGCTTCGGGCAGAATCCCGCACAAATGTGTGGGTACAGTGTTCGTAATCTTTCTTATCAAGTTCAAACAAAAGCCGCATTTTTCATCTGCCCCTTACGCTGTAATTCAAACTGCTCAAGAGTCCGTTTTTTGCTTATTTTTCGCCGTTTTACAAGAAGCAATCAGCAATCTGCGGATGTTGCCGCAAATTTTTTCGGCATTTTGATAGTCCACAGCATCTATTCTTCCGGTTTCCATCAGAAGCTTTAACCAATAACTTGTTTCATTTGCTTCTTTGAGGGCTATTTCCAATTTTGCGATAAAATCCGCCTTGCTATGTGCATACTGTGCCTCGTGAATATTCGCACCAATAGACGTACCCGCCCTTGCAACCTGGTCAAGCATATAAGAGCTCTTAGGCATTTTAACGTTGTCAACAAGATTTACAATGATTTTTGCAAATTCAAAGGACAACTCCACCAGCTTGTTTTCCTGCAACACAACCGCCTCCACCAACGCTATGGCAAATATTTACTGTTTTCAATGATATGTCGCCTTTGGCGACAAGATATACGGCTGACGCCGTATGATATATTTGCTTTGCAAATACGATATGCTATCCGTTCCTTCATACGTCGTAGACGTATATCATCCACCGCAGGTGGATATCATTCACGAAGTGTATATCATCCGTTCCGTCAGGAACGGATATCATTGAAAAAAGCCGCTTTGTCCTTTGGACAAAGCGGCTTTTTTCATGGCGGAGAGGAGGGGATTCGAACCCCTGATACGCTATTAACGTATACACGATTTCCAATCGTGCGCCTTCGACCAGCTCAGCCACCTCTCCACGACGCTGTACCATTATACTAACTCAATCAGAAAAAATCAAGAGTTTTTTTCATTTTTTTGCAAAAAAGTTCAACCGTTCCACTGATTCATTACGACTTTATAGCGTTCCGCCGCCTTTTTCACAGCATCATCCCACGAAAGATACAGCGAGGAACCGGCACGGGCACCAACCGCTTTTAACGCCTGCTCATCCTCACAAGCCGACATCACCGCTCGGGCAAAATCCTCGGCGTTTTCTTTTGCCAAAAAGCCGTTCAGCCCATCGGTCACGCCCTCGGCCGCACAGCTGCCACACGTCAACACACTGGGGCATTCGCAAGCGGCGGCTTCTTTCACCACCAGTCCGGAGGTGTCGTAGGTTGAGGGGAACAAAAACAAATCGGCAAGCGTATAGAAATCCCGCAGCTGTTCTCTGTCAAGAAGCATACCGGTAAACCGCACATCGTTTTGCAAGCCCAGCGTGTTCGCATAAGCACGAATGGCGGGTGCATCCACACCGTCTCCCACCATCAACGCCGTAAACTGCACACCTTTTTGGCGAGCAATTTTCAGAGCATCCAAAATAATGCGGATGTTCTTATACCACATCATTCGACCGACAAACAGCAACACCAGACGATCGGAGGGGATGTTGTACATCTCCCGCAAATCGTCTACTCGTTCCTCGCTTGCTTTGCCATAGGCGAAGTCAGTACCGTTTTCCATAACAAAGTACTCTCCGTCAAAGCCGATTTGACGTAAAGATTTTCCACAGCTTTCGGTCACCGTCCACACCTCGGTGGCTGCCTCCAAATTATGGCGAATCACCTGCAACGCCGCCGCACGAATTGCCGGCGTATGCAACCGCACACGCAAGTCGATATCAAACTTTGTATGATAGGTGTGGATAACGGGAACTTTGCGAATATGCGTCAGCTCATCCGCCAGCACGCCGGAAGCAAACGGGCAGTGAACGTGCAGTAAATCCATATTCGTTCCGTTCAAATTGCGAAGCAGAATGGGCGAAAAGGGTGCTCCGGCACGATACCCAATCCGTTTCGGCGTAGGCAACGAGGCATAGCGGTGAATACGGAACGGGTAGTCCCCGTCCTTGGCACCACGGCAACGAGGAGCAATCACGCTGACTGTATAATCCGGACATTTATTTAAGGCGAGTGCATAGTTTTTGACCGCCTGTGCCACTCCGTCCACACTCGGCGGAAAGGAATCGTTGAGAAGACCGATATGCACGGTGCGAAACCTCCTTTAGGGTCATTCGTTTTCTTTTGCCTTTGCGTCGGCAATTTTCTTGAGTTCCTCTTCCTCTAATTGACGATATGCCACCTTGCCGACAAGGGTTTTGGGCATTTCCTCTTTGAACTCAATATCGTACGGCATCGCATATTTGGCGATGTTTTCACGGCAATAGTCCATCAGCACGTCCAGCGTTTCCTTGGAGGCGGGCGTGCCGGGAGTCAATTTTACAAACGCCTTGACTTTTTGCATTTTGTAAGCGTCCGGCACACCGATAACACAGCTCATCTGCACAAATTCGTGGGCGTCAAGAATATTTTCAATCTGGCCGGGATACACGTTATAGCCGGAGCTGATAATCATTCGCTTTGCCCGTCCACGGAAATAGACAAAGCCCTCCTCATCCATCGTGCCGAGGTCGCCGGTATACACCCAACAAAGCCCGTCCTCGTGTGTGCGAAGCGTTTGGGCAGTCTCCTCCGGATGGTTCATATATTCCCGCATCACCGTGGGACCGGCAAGCAAAATCTCGCCCTCTTCGTTATAGGGCAGCTCCTTATCCGTTCCCGGTTCCACAATTTTAATATACGTATCGGGAAACGGCACACCGATGCTCCCCTCTTTACAGAGAAGCGGCGGAGTCAGGCAACACGCCGTCACGGTTTCGGTCGTACCATAGCCCTCTCGCACCTGAATGACCGCATGGTGGTCATAGAGGAATTTATCGAATTTCTTTTTCAGCTCCACCGACAGCGAGTCGCCGCCGGAAAACACGCCTTTCAAACAGCTCAAATCCGCATTTTCCATACTGGGCAAGCGGAGCAACGCCTCATACAGCGTGGGAACGCCGGCAATAAAGTTACATTTATATTTCACAATTTGCTTGGCATAGCTCTGGGCGGTAAACCGGGGAATGAGAATACACCGGCCTCCTTGAGACAGCATGGTATGCACGCACACGCCGAGACCAAACCCATGGAACAACGGCATCGCCGCCAGCATCCGGTCGCCGACACGGAACATCGGGTTTGCGGCAATCACCTGCTGACCGAGAGCGTTAAAGTTTTTGTTGGTCAGCACAATGCCTTTCGTTGTTCCCGTCGTTCCGCCGGAATACAGAATAACAGCGGCATCGTCCGGCCCACGTTTGACACGGTAGTTATAAAAGCACGACCGACCGAGACGCAAGAAATCTTTCCAACGGATAATCGGAGCATCCGCCGGAATTTTTTCAATTTTACGGCCCTCCGTCAGCATATATCCCGCTTTAATCGGTTTAGACAGCTCGTCCTTGATGCTGGCGATAATGATGTTCACCACTTTGGTGTTTTGACGAATACGCTCAAACTTGGCGTAAAACTGGTCAAGGGTAATGGCGGTCACGCTGTTAGATTCGTTAAGATAAAACTCAATCTCTTTTTCAGCGGACAGCGGGTGAATCATATTGGCGATAGCCCCAATCTCATTAAGGGCATAAAACATATACAACGCTTGCGGGCAGTTGGGCATCGCAATCGTCACACAGTCGTTTTCCCGCACGCCGATGGTTTTTAAGGCTTTTGCACACCGCTCTACTTCCTGCACAAATTTTTTGTAGGTAGTAGATTTGCCCATAAAATCAAACGCAATATTGTTCGGGTGCTCGGCGGCAATTTTTTCCACCGCTTCAAACATCGTCCCCTCAAAATAGTTGAGGTGCATCGGCACGCCGCCCATGCTGCCCTCCCACGGGATTCTTACTTCTATATTTCCCATCAGAATTCCACCTTCTCATTTAACGGCTTGTCCAACAATTCCGGATTTTCTATCAAATGGCGAAGCAGCCGCACTGTTTTGGAATAATAATAGCCGTCGGCAATCCGCTCATCAATGGTCAATCCTAAATCAATGCTGTCTTTCATCGAGCATGTCCCATCCTCATCGAAAAACGGACGCCGTTTTTTCTCGCCGATGGCACAAAACACCGACGTGGTTCCCCAGTTCGTTAAATGGTGATACCCGGAATGAAGCTTGATAGAGCCAAGATTCGTCAGCACCACCGACGAATAATACGGGTCAGAGGCAATATACGATTTCGGCACCTTGCCGTGGCGGTCTAACATACACACGAATTTCACCGCCGTTTTGGACACCCACCGTGGAAGCTTGTTAAAAAAATCCATATTTTCGGTGGATTCGTCCACGCTGTCCGCCTTACGGGTGCGAGACACGTATTGATAAATTTTTTCGTGGATGGAATCAAGGGTGTCGTCGTCTTGCATGTGGATAAATGCAAGTCCCTCTGCTCCATCGTCCGCAAACAGCTTTTTCACCACGAACGCCGCCGACACGTCGTTACGCTGATACATATTGCCGTTCGCAATAAAACGATTCATCTTCGGACGAAGCGTAATCGTTTTCACCATAGCGGTCACGATTAACTGGAACAGATTGTACTTGTAGGCGGGATTGTCCGCATTTTTCTTTTCAAGGTAGGCATCAGCGGCGGTCAAATCAATCCGCTCGCTGATAAACGCCTCGTTGTCACAGCGATTGGGATAAATGAGCGGCATAATAAAATGCATCGAGTCGATATCCCGAATAAGTGTACCGTCTCGACGGTCGCCCCATCTTTTTTTCATTACAAAACACCTCTTTTGTCGCATACAAAAGTAGTATACCACATTGTTTCAAAAAATGCAAATCCTGCCGAAAGCGGTTGTAATTCTACGGCGAATGTGGTACACTTACAATATCCGAAAAAGAAAGAAGGAGCAAAATGGCTGTACGCTTAAACGAAGACGAGGAAATTGTGAAAATGATTCGCAAGGGATTAAAAGAAAAGGATGGCTACTGCCCCTGCCGTCGGGAGAAAAAGCCGGAATACAAATGTATCTGTGAGGAGTTCCGTGCCCAAATTGCCGACCCGAATTTCGAGGGCTATTGTCATTGCCAACTTTACTACAAGGAGAAAGATTAAATGAAATACCAAGAACACCAAAAGCTTTTCGGTTTTACCGTTACCCGTGTGCGGGAGGTTCCCGCCCTTTCGGGAACCTTTTATGAGCTACGTCACGATTGCGGGGCGGAGCTTTGCTGGCTTCAAAACGGCGAAGAAAACAAACTCTTTTCAGTGGCGTTTAAGACGTTGCCGGAAAACAGCACCGGCGTGTTTCATATCTTAGAGCACGCCATGCTTTGCGGTTCGGAAAAATACCCCGTCCGTGAACCGTTTTTGGATTTGCTCAAAGGCTCGATGAACACGTTTCTCAATGCCATGACCTATCCGGACAAAACGGTATATCCCTGCTCCAGCCGCAACACCAAGGATTATCTCAACCTCACATCGGTATATCTCGATGCGGTGTTTGCCCCGAATTTGCTCAAAAATCCCAATATTTTTTACCAAGAGGGTTGGCATATCGAATCCACCGACGAGGGCGAAGCCTTTAACGGTATTGTGTTTAACGAGATGAAAGGAGCCCTCGCCAGTCAAGACAGTATCGTCGGCGAGGAAATGCTGCATCTGCTGTTCCCCGACACGTGCTACAGCGTCATTTCCGGCGGTGACCCGGCGGTCATCCCCACTCTCACGTATGAGGATTTTTGTGACACCTATCGCCGCTTCTATCATCCGAGCAACGCCCGTTTTTATCTCGACGGCGACCTGCCCTTTGAGGAAACGCTGGCTCTTATCAACGACTACCTCTCCCGCCCGCAAACAAAACCGGTTTTGCCGACACTGGTTATGCAAACTCCCCGCTCCGCCGTGGGACATAACACCTATGAAATCGGGCAGGACGAGCCCTTGGAAAACCGTGGTCAAGTCACCTTCGGCAAAATCGTCGGCACCTATAAAGATTTGCAAAAAATACTGGCGTTGCGTGTGCTGTTTGACACGGTGGCAGGCTCCAACGAATCTCCGCTCACCCGTGCCCTGCTCTCCTCGGAACTTGCAGAAGATTTAGAGTGGGAGGTGGACGACTACCTCGCCCAACCCTATGTGCAAATCGGCATTAAAAATGTAAAAGACGGTAAAGCCGACGAGGCGTTGGCTCTCCTGCGAGACGCCGCCCGCAAATTGTGCGAAGCCGGCATCGACAAGGATGAACTCGAAGCCTCCCTTGCCGCCATCGACTACCAGCTCCATGACGTCGCCGAGCCGCAAGGCCTTGAACGCAACGTCACCGCCTTACGCAGTTGGCTGTATGACGGCGACCCGCTCGCCCCGCTTCTGCCGGACGAAGATTTGGCGGCGGTACGAGAAATGCTTTCCGGCGACGGCTTTGAAAAACTGCTTTTCGACGTGTTTTGCGACGAGACGAATGTGGCGACGCTGTATACCGAGCCCTCGCTCACGCTCGGCGAGGAAAACCGCCAGAAAGAGGCCTCTTTGTGTGCAAGCATGACCGCCGATTGGGACGACAACAAACGTGCCGAGAACAAAGCCCTTTGTGAAGAACTCCTTTTATGGCAACAAACTCCCGACACGCCCGAACAGATCGCCACGCTTCCGATGTTGTCTCTTTCAGATGCGGGTGAGCCGCCCGCCTGGGTGGAAACGGTGGAAGACACGAAAGCGGGTGTACCGGTGTGGTATCACCCCGTTGCCTGCCGCAACGTCACGCATGTAAAACTGTATTTCCCGCTGACCGGTTGCGATTTGGCAACCCTCGGCGATGTGGAGCTGTTTACCCATCTTTTGTGCGAACTGCCCACGAAACAGTATTCCACCCTCCTGCTGCAACAAAAAATCAAGCGGTATTTCGGGTATTTGCGGTTCGCCGTAGCACCGGTGCACACCGGCGACACCGACACCTGCGTTCCCTGTCTCGTGGCAAGTGCCGGTTTTATGACCCACAACACCGAAAACGCCCTTTCGCTTCTCTCGGAAATTTTGCTTCACACCGACGTCTCCGACGTCTCCCCCGCCTTTGAAATTTTCCGTCAAATGGACGCCACCGCTCGCCAGGCGGAGGTGATGGAGGGTCATCAATTCGCCATGTATGCCGCCGGTGCTTCCGGTTCGGCGGCGTGTGCCGTCACCGAAGTCTTGTGCGGTCACACGCAGGTGACACACCTGCACGATATCGTCGAAAACGAGCAAACCGCCGTTCCGGCCCTTCTGCCCAAAATGAACGCTGTGTTCCAACAAGCGGTGGGCAAAAAAGGACTGCTTGTCAGCGTCACCGCCGATCAGCCGCTGGATGTAACACCGCTGTTATCCTCGCTTTCGGATGGCGGCTTTGCCTTTGAACCGAAAGCCTACACCACCAATGTTCCGAAACACACCACCATAAAAATTCCTGCCGCTATCGGATTTTCTGCCCGCTCCCTGACACCCCCCGATGCCCGATGGAACGGCCCGCTGAAGGTGGCAACCAACATCCTCTCGCTCGACTATTTGTGGAACAAACTGCGGGTGCAGGGCGGTGCATACAATGCCGGATGCGGCGTGCGTCCCTCCGGCCGAATGTTTGCCTATTCCTACCGTGACCCGAGCCCCGTCCATTCTGTGGATGTATTTGCCACGCTGGCAGACGCACTCCTCGAATTTTGCGACAGCGACGAATCGGTTGAGCGATATATCCTCTCCACCGTTTCCTCCACCGAGCCGCTGAAAACCCCGCAACAAAAAGGAGTCGCCGCCAACACCTATAAGTTTGAGGGGTTGACGAAAGAGGATGTGCTCGCCTACCGCAACGCCATTCTCAGCACCGACAAAACCGCTGTTCGCCGCTGTGCTTCGCTGTTGCGGGACTTCGCCGAAAACGGCTCTACTTGCGTGGTGGCGGGAGCGGAATTGCTTCCCGAAAACCCCAACAAAACCGACAGCGAAACCCATTCCTGACAAACCGCCTGTATTTTTGTCTTTTTCGACGAAATCCCCTGTCGGGTGGTTTACAGGAAACAAGTTTTATGGTATACTTTCTTTAACTTAATACGGAAAGGTCGGGACGGAAAATGGCAACTGAGTCAAACATTTTTAACGAGAAAAACGGCGTAGCACCTCTGCGAATCATCGCATTACGTGGTGCACAGGAATTAGGCGAAGAAATCAACGGGTATCTCACTCGCTGGACAAAAGAAGCCGGCAGCGAAATGGACACCTTCCTTTTGGATTCGGATTGTCCCCGTTTCTCCTCCGGTGACTCCAAAGCTACGCTGAACGAAAGTGTACGTGGTGCGGACGTGTTCATCCTCGTCGACGTGGGCAACTACAACTGCACCTATAAAATGTTCGGTAAAGAGAATATGATGTCTCCGGACGACCATTTCCAAGATTTAAAACGTGTTATCCAGGCCGTGGGCGGTAAAGCTCACCGCATCAACGTGGTGATGCCCATTCTGTACGGCGGTCGTCAGCATCGCCGCAACTATCGGGAATCTCTCGACTGTGCCGCCATGCTGCAAGAGCTGCAGGCGATGGGTGTCGCCAACATCGTGACCTTTGATGCCCACGATGCCCGTGTGCAAAACGCCGTGCCGCTGATGGGCTTCGACAACTTGATGCCGTCCTATCAGGCACTGAAAAAGCTGTTCAGAAGCGTGCCGGATATCAAGCCCGACCGTGACCATCTGGCAGTGATCAGCCCGGACGTCGGTGCCATGCACCGCAATATGTACTACGCCTCCATTATGGGCGTAGACCTCGGTATGTTCTATAAACGCCGTGACTTCTCCACCATCGTCAACGGCCGCAACCCCATTGTTGCCCACGAATATCTCGGCAACTCGGTGGAGGGCAAAGACGTGTTCGTCGCAGACGATATCATCTCCTCGGGCGACTCCATGCTGGACATCGCCTACGAGCTGAAAAAACGCAACGCCAACCGTGTGTTCGCCTATGCGACCTATGCTCTGTTTGCCAACGGTCTTGAAGCCTTTGACAAGGCATATGAAGACGGCATCATCTCCGGTATCCTCGGCACCAACTTGACGTACCGTACGCCGGAACTGCTCTCCCGCCCCTGGTTCTATGAGGTGGATATGGGCAAATACGTCTCCTATTTCATTGCCGCCTTGAACCAAGACTTCTCGGTGGAAAAAATCCTCGACCCGCATCAAAAAATCGTGGATCTTTTGGAAAAATTCCGCAACAAATAAGTCTTAAAACGCCCGTCCTTTGGACGACGTAAGTTAGGAATTTTGCAGACGAAAGCCAATCCTTTCGTGCAAAGCTTTGTTAAAGCCGCAGGTATACATCCGTATGCCTGCGGCTTTTGTTGTGTTTCAAAAATACTTCGTTTTTTCGGTGCATTGCCGTTTTGCAACGATCGTTTTTCGTTTGGACAACGCATAAACCGACGGCAATGACAGCAATTTATAAAATCGGTCTGGAAAATGGGCAAAAAAGTTTTGAATTTTAATGCAAAAAATGCGAAAAACACTTGACAAGACAGAGGCTTATGACTAAAATGTGCTTGCACTATTCGTTTTTAATGTGAAAAACGGGTAAACCATATCGCAAGGGGGACCTTATAATGAAAAAACAAATCCATTTGAAGAAAATCCTTGCCGTCGTTTTGGCGATGGCGATGCTTTTGTGTCTTGCCGCCTGCACGAAGACGGGCAGCGAGGAAGACACGAGCAAGGCGGAGAGTTCTGCCGCCGAATTCACGTTTACCCGTGAGAACTTCCCTCGGCTCAACGGTTCGACGGCGATGGTGCCGCTTGGGCAGGCGATTGCCAGCGTGATGCTCGGCGAAACCCGTGAGGAAGTGCAAGACCTCACGAACTTCTCCCGCACGACGCAGTCCTATCGGGAACTGATGAATGACCAGGCCGATTTGCTCATTTCCGGTGCACCGCCCGAGGGCATTTATAAGGAGAAAGAGGAAGCCAACTTTGAGTGGGAGATCTCTAAATTCGCCGTGGACGGGCTTGTGTTCGTCGTGAACGTCGATAACCCGGTGGACAGCCTGACCACCGAGCAGATTCAAAAAATCTATACCGGCGAAATCACCAACTGGAAAGAGGTCGGCGGCGACGACGTGGAAATCAAGCCGTTCCAACGCAACGAGGAAGCCGGCAGCCAAACGGCGATGAAAAAACTCGTGATGGGCGACCTCAAAATGATGGAGCCGACCGCAAAGGATATTGTTGTGGACTCGATGCGGGGACTTATCGATGCGGTCGGTGCGTATGACGATTCCGCCGCCGCCATCGGCTATTCCGTTTACTATTACGCCCACGATATGAAAATGGCGGACGGGCTTAAAATTATCGCTGTCAACGGCGTTGACCCGAACCCGACCACCATTCGCAGTCGGGAATATCCCTTTATCAACGATTCCTACGTGGTGATTAAAGCCGGTCTTCCGGAAGATGACCCCGCCAAAATCCTCTATAACTGGATTATGAGCGAGGAGGGTCAAAAACTCATCGCCCACGAGGGCTACGTGAGTGTGATGGACGTGGGGGAATAAACCGTGAAAAAACTGCTTTGTTTGTTGCTCTCGGTGTCGATGCTGACGGCGGTGGGCTGCACAAAAGCTGAGCCGGAAACGTCCGACGTGTCCGAAACGACGGTCACCGAGGCACAGCCTACGGCACCGAGTGCCATTCACGTCGACTACTCGAAGCTGACGCCTTACGAGGTGCCGGAGGAAAAATATACCTTCCACGAAGGCTACGTCGTGGGCAAGGACCTTGCCGCACGGGACGATTACGGCGTGTTGCTGCCTTACTACGGCAAACGCAATTGGGTTTTTGACGGAACCTGCGGCGATTGGTACCAATACGGACGCGAGCTTTACGGCTTTGTGACCGACAAGGGTGAGCTGGTGACCGACCCGATTTACTACATAGTCAAGATTACCGACGACGACAAGTTTTTGATTGCCTATCGCGGCAACCCCGATCTCGGCAACCCCGCCGACGCGAGCGAAAGCAACTTTATCTATCTTATCGCCGCCACCGACGGCAGTTGGGTACACGTGTTTCCCGATTGTGTCAATGCCGACTACAACGCCGGTATTCTGCTGACGTGCCATAACGACGGAACGGTTCGCCGCTGGAATGAGGACGGAGAGGAAGTCCAATGCTTTGACATTGCCGCAACGATTGACCTCGATGATCTCAACCCGGATTTGACGCCCGAGGAAAGATGGTGGCCTTTGGAAAGCGGACTTGTGTGGAGCGATGCGAAAGTGGCACATTACGCCAATTCCGACGGTTTTGACCTTGACCGCTATCTGATTTTCGAGACCGGCGAGGTGCGAAAAACATTGCCGGAAGGCTATTCCGAGGAAGAGGAGCGTATCGAGCCGTCCGAGCCGAAACAGCCGGAGATAGAGAATACTTGGTTCACCGGTCATTTCACCGATCCCGTTACCGACGTTCTCTATTTTTACGGAGTCGTCGACGAGCATGATTACTACACGCTGTTTGACGCTGACGGCAAGGTGCTGATTGAGAGATTTGCAAAAAAGCCCGGTAAGTGGGGGAATTACGATGAACCGCTCGGAATCCGTGCCGGACTGTACGCCTCGGAGGAGGGCGGACGGCTTTGCTACCGCTCGCTTGCGGATGACTCGCTTGTGTTTTGCTATATCATCCAAACCAACGGCGACTGATTTTACAATTGTTCAAAGGTGATAGTATGAAAAAACTGATTTATTTGTTGCTCGCCGCATTGATGTTGGCGGCGGCAGGCTGTGGAAAAAACACGGCGGAGACCTCCGAGGTATCCGCCACCTCTGCGGGTGTGGCGGTCCATGTGGACTACTCGAAGCTGACGCCCTATGACCCGCCGGAAGAGACCTATACGCTCCACGAGGGCTATGTCAAGGGCGAGGGCCTCAAAGCACGGGACGATTACGGCACGCTTTTGCCGTATTTCGGAAAGCATTTGAATTCCGGCCACCGAGAAGCACTCTCAGAACCCATGGACGAACTTTCTTTTTACGGTCTTGTCACCGATAAAGGCGAACTTGTCACTGACCCCATTTACCAACAAATTGAATTTTCCGAGGACAATGACTTTTTGGTGCTTTACCGTGGCAACCCCGATTACACTCGGGATGGTTCTTGCGACACATTTTTTGTTACCGTCGCCGCAGCGGATGGCAGTTGGGTGCATGATGCCGGCCTTTGTTCTTATGCCGATTGCCATGATGGCTTGCTGCTTACCGCACCGTATAGAGGGCCTTTAACCGTTTGGAACACAAAAGGAGAACCCTACTTACAATTTGATTATTCGTGTGGAATCGATGGCCCTCGGTGGGCTTTTGATTGCTGTGTGGTGAGTTGGAAGGATAATAAAGTTGGCTATATTTCAGGTTCCGCTCCTTATCTTGATTTTGAAACCGGCGAACTGTTGGATACGCCGCCGGCAGGATATCCGGCCGAGTTTGATGAGAAGCAAGAAGAGGAACCCCAAGCACCCAATGTCGCCGGTTGCGACGACTTAATCTCCATCACCGACCGTGTCACGGGAAAAACCTATTTTTACGGCGAAGTGGGCGACGATTCCTATGAAACCCTCTTTGACGGTGAGGGAAATGCATTGCTAAAATGCTATGGCGATTTCTCTTATTATCCCATTAGTGGGATTACCGCAGGGCTGTATGCTTTTGTGGCAAACGACCATTTCTTCTATCGCTCTCTTGTAGACGACAGCATTGTGTTCTGCCACGCAATTCAAGCGAACATCGACTGATAAAAACGCCCGTCCTTTTGGACGGGCGTTTTCTTTACTAAAAAATACTTGCCAAAATCGGTCGCTTGCTTTATAATAATAGAGTGCTTTAATTCTTTGAGAAACCCTTTGAGAAATGAGGTTGCCATTATGAAAAAACGTATCCTTGCGGCAACGGCGGTCTGCCTGCTGATTTGCTCGATTCTTTGCGGCTGTAAAGAAAGCGGCACTCGCCTGCCGGATGTCAGCTATGACAACGCCCCCGTGGAGGCCTATCTCTATGAAGTGAATGACGGCGAGATTGAAATCACCGGATACAATGCCCAAAACACCGTCGCCAATATCCCCTCCGAACTGGAAGGCAAACCGGTCACCACCATTAAAGCCGGTGCTTTTAAGGGCAACGGCGTGCTGGATACCGTGAACCTCCCCGAAACCATTACCACCATCGAAAACACCGCCTTTGCCGGGTGCTCGAATCTGCGTGCCGTTTCTCTTCCCACGGCTCTCCTCTCCATCGGAGATGATGCGTTCTACGGCTGTGCCACGTTGACAAGCCTCCATTTCCCGTACAACCTAAACCATCTCGGCACCCGTGCGTTCTCCGGTTGCAGCAAACTGGAAACCATCGCTTTCCCTGACGACGCTATGTACATCGGTGCTGACGCCTTTGCCGGAACGCCTTGGCTCGCCAAACAAGCCCGTGAGTTCGTTATACAAAACGGTTCTCTGCTCGCCTATAACGGCTCCCGTGAAATTGTTACGGTTCCGTTGGATGTGCGTGTGATTTCCGCCGCTTTCTCCGGCAACGAAACCGTTAAAAAAATCATCCTGCCGGACACGGTTACGCACTTGACCGCCGACGCTTTTTCCGGCTGCACCTCGCTTACCACCATCACGCTTGGTTCCGGCTTGCAGGTGGTGGAGGATGCCGCATTCTCCGGCTGTACCTCACTTACGGAAATCTCGTTCCCCAAAGCCATTAAAGCCATCGGCAAAAACGCTTTCGCCGGATGCGATGCGTTAGCGGTGATTAAAGGCAAGAAAAACACCGCCGCCGAGGAATTTGCAAAAGCCAAAGAATTGGATTTCGAAATCAGCTAACCGATTGTTTGCATAATAAACGCCCGAAAACGGATAGCTCCGCTTTCGGGCGTTTTTGTATGTTTTGCCGCTATTTACACATACTACCGAAAAAGGAGGGCTTTCGGTGGTTATTATCTTAGCAAAAGCATTTTTGGTGGGCGGTCTTTTCTGTGTTGTCGGACAGCTTCTGCTCGATTATACCAATATAACCCCCGCTCGCATTCTCGTGTTGTTCGTCACCCTTGGTGTAGGACTAACCGCTGTCGGGTTGTATGCACCGCTCGTATCGTGGGCACAGGGCGGTGCCACCGTACCGCTGACCGGATTCGGCTACACCTTGGCAACCGGTGTCAAAGAGGCGGTAGAAAAGGACGGCTTGTTGGGAGCATTGACCGGCGGCCTTTCCGCTACTGCCGGTGGCATTGCCACCGCCGTAACATTAGGCTTTTTGTGTGCCCTCCTCTCCCACTCCAAAAGCAAATCGAACTGACTTTTTGCAAAAAGAAAAGCGGACCGAATACTCGGTCCGCTTCGTTTTTTATGCATCGAATGTATCAATCAACCCGGCAATAAACATACGCAGCATCAACACGTCTTTCATGTTTACCGCACCGTCACCGTTGGTATCAGCGGCGGCACTATCAAAGACTTCTATGTCGATTCCTGCCAAGAATTTCCGAAGTGCCAACACATCTTTCGTGTTTACAGCATCGTCGTTGTTGATATCACCAATTACCACAGTGATAACCGGTTCCACTTTTACAAACTGAGCCTTAACAACGAGATCTGCTTCGACGTTCAAGTACGCATCCGTATCCCATCCGGTAAAGGTAAACCCTTCTTTGGAAACCGTAGGCGGCGTGGCAGATTGCCCAACTTCCACGACTTCCTCTTTATACAGGGTTCCATCCTCGTCCTCAAAACGGACGGTTGCGTATTGACTTTCGAATTGTGTATCAGAAATAAAAAGTGCTGTAACAATCAAATCCTTTGTCACCTCAAGGTACTCATCCGTGTTCCAACCGACAAATACGTAGCCGGGTTTGTTGGTGGGAACCGGCGGGGTCGCACTTTGTTTATAGGTGACACGGTCAGCTTTGTAGATGGTTCCATCTTCATCCTTAAAAATGACATCAAACGTTTTCGGTGCATAGAACCCGAACAACGTGATGGAGGCATTGATTTTTTCGGACTCAACATCAAACTGGGAATGTTTCTCCTCGTCGTAATACAAGCCCAACAAATCATAGCCTTCGCACATCGTGTCAAAATGGAGATCGCTAATGGTTGCACCGTCCTCAATCAAGTTGGAGATGGTATAATCCGCATAGGCCATGCCATCGTGATAAACACTGGCATAAAGGATATGATATTTTTTGTTTCCGGAAGCATTGATGGCATACAGACGTCTTGCGACTTCACTGTCGTTCATACCCTCTTTTTTCGCCGCATACTGGAATTCACAGCTATTTTTCAGGGTGATTTTATCCGTATACAACATCGCCGTATCCGATTCAAGCGGGTTCGTGCCATCCGTGGTATAATAAATTTGAGCACCCTCTTCTTCGGTGACCAATTCCACCACCTGCTCTTCGGTATACTCGCTTTCAGCGAGATTACACTGCGGCACATTGACCGTTTCTTCATACTTGTAATCCGGATAGATAACAACGTTAGAAGTAAGAACGGAATCGTTCAAGTCATAGGCTTGAGAATCATCGGTCTGTTGGATTTTCCAACCCAACAAAATCTTGTCACCGAAATCAAGAGACGGAAGAGTGACCGCCGTACCATAAGGAATACTGTCAACCTCTTTCACGGTATCGTCAACATCCATAATCGTAGCAGTAACCTCTTTTTGCTCGATAACCGTGGTGACAATCATATCGTCTTTCACGAGAGTGCCTTCTTCGCAATCCCATTTGATTTCTTCATCTTCTTCGGCTTCGCCCAAAAGCGGAAGGGTCAGCATTTCGCCGTATTTGTATTTTGCCATCTCAACACTGCGAGAAGACCAGTCCACAAACACGACCGTAAACTCCTGACACTCATAATTCGGATAGATATCCAAATCTTCACGAATGTTACGGTTAGACTCTGTCCAATTCAGGAAGCGATAGCCCTCTTCCTCCATGGCTTCATCCTCGGGAAGCTCAGCGTCCTCGCCCTCTTCAATGGTTTGGGTGCTGATAACCTCGCCATCCTTGTTAAAGAAGTTAACCGTATACGTTTTCTTCGGAGCAGGCATCGGATCCAGATAAATACCGGTGCTGGCACCTTCCAGACCCAATTCAACCGTAAAGTCACCGGTTTCTGCCGACGGCTCTTCACGAAGTTTGAAAGTAAAAGAATATTCACCGTTTTCGTCAATGGTGGTTTGCCCGATAAACTCATTGGTAAAGTCAGAGGCAGAATTTACTTTGTAAATATACAAAGCCGCTTTCTTTCCGGCATTTTCCTCGCCAACGTTTCCGCTAATGGTATGCTCCTCGCCTTCCAAATTTTCGGCGGCGGATTCATTCGTGCGATAGCGATACACCGTTCTGGTTTTCACTTTGGTATTCTCGTCAGCTTCTTTCGGGGTAGTGCTCCAATCGGAGTACTCCGACCATTTGTAGTAGGCGAATTCTTTTTTGTAATCCGTGTAGGAAGCACGGTACACCGGAACACTGTTCGGGTTAGCAGAGTTCCACCATTTAGAACTGTTGCAAACCGAAGGTTGCGGGCTGTCAAAAGCGTCCGCCGAACCATTGTATCCGATAGCACCACTGGAAATAAATGCGTGGAAGGCATGGAACTCCGGTGTGTAGCCATACGAAATCATACGGTTTGCATACGCACCGGCACCATCACCACGACACCAGTGGTAATACATATATCCAACCGTCGAAGTAGACACGGTACGTTTTTCGGTAGCGGTTTCATAAGCGTACGGTGCCGATTTGGCATATTGCCCGTAAATCGGGTGAGAGGTAGAGAAACCGGACGGCCAGTTGGTAATATAATCCGTGGTTCCGGAACCAGTCTCAACCCAGGCACTGCCGGATTGCGTCCAACCACTCAAGTTGGTATCTTCCGAGGTAGTGGTAGATTTCGTGCTGTATGCGTATTCCGTTTTTGTTTCCGTTTTATACGCATCCTCCGGCGGTTCCTCAGTGCTCCATTCTGTAAAAGCGTTGCTTTGATCGATTTCTATCGAAACCGGTTCGGCAATCGGAATAATATTAGAATAGGAGCTGACAACATACGCCGTCACCTTGGTCGCCACTTTGTCACTAGGGACAAAGACGTTTACCTCTTTGGTGTCAGACGCTTTAACGGTAAATGCCGCCGATTCGGTCATTTCCACCAAATTGCCTTCAGACGTCTGCAATGCCACAACGATACGTCCACGTGTAGTGGTATCCTCGTTGTTAATGACATTAACAGTAACATCGTATCCTTCGTTACTGGTTCCCTCAGTAATACGCTCAGCAGTGACCAGTTTGGCGAAAACATCAAAGTTTTCATTGTACCAGTCAATATTTGCCGTAACATCGGTATCCTCTTCGATGCAATCGAATTCCTTGTCCCAACCGAACAGTTTATAGCCGTCGGCAGGCGAATATTCAGGAGCCTCAGCAGCAGATTGATATTCCACTTGTTGCGGAGCACCAATCATTTTTCCGCTGTTATCATAGAAACGAACTGTGTAGACGTTGATTTCGTAGGTGGCGGTAACAGTCGTATCCTCTGTTACTTCGGAAAACTCCTTGTCCCAGGAATCGAAGGTATATCCCTTGCGAGCAGGGTCTGCCGGTGCAGTGGCGGATTTTCCGTATCCGATAACTTGTGACTCGCAAAGCTTTGTTCCATCAAAGTCCACAAAGTCTACCGTCACGTTATCATGGACAACCACTTTAATACGAGCCGATTCACCCGCCGAACCGGCATTGTTAAAGGCTTTCAAACCAACATAATACGTACCGCTTTCCGAACGACCAACAAATGCCGTGGATGTACCGGTTATTGCATCGTTGGTTTCCAACAAATCGCCACCCTCATTATAAAGGTAGGCTTCATAGTAGGTAGCATCGGTTGCCTCCGGCCAAGTTACTTGAATGGCGTCGTCAATAGCGATATCTTGGACCGACACCTTCGGCGTAACGACCGAGGGTTTGATGTTTGTTGTTGTAAAATTCTTAACGGTAGAAGAAACTACCTCTTTACCACCCACCACAGCAAAAGCTTTGTAATAATAGGTGGTGTTGGCTTTCAACTGTCCGAAAGTGGCGGTAATATAGGTCGCCACATCCATCGTGGCAGAACCCGACAAACCGGACTTGTAGGACAGGGCACCTTCGGACTGTCCGAAATAGAAGCCATAAGAAGACGCCGTGCCGTTGCTCACGCCGGCGGTAATTTTCGCCGTGTAGTTGGTGACCGCAGAGGCGTTGCCTGTACTCACAGAGGGAGGAGGGGGAGGAGGAGCCGGAGGAGTAGCGGGATTCATTCTTGCATTATATTGACTTCCCGCTCCAGGCCAGGAAATGCAAATTATTTTTGAATAGGAATAATTCAAATAGGACGGCAAATAATCCCATCCAACACACTCAACAGGGTTAAGTCCTGTTCCGTGACCATTTGTGTTGACAATATAAATATGATCGTTGTCTGCTACACCCAAGAAAATAACCGTATGTCCATCATGGCTTTGATAGGTGTTACCGATAGTAACCAGCGAGCCCGGCTCTGCAACAGAAAGCCATTTTTTCATGTTCTCTGCCGTGTTAGGGGTTGACGGCACAACATCCAAAAAGTTATCTCGCGGATGAGCGTGATTTTGTCCCCAATAAGTGCTATACAAATCACAAGCATTGTTATAACAACAATAGTGACCACTGTTATGATTTGAATTAGACCACGTGGTTTGGCCTACACCTACAATACATCCGGCACTGCGGTGACCGCCAATGCATTGACCAACATTATACGTGTAGGATCTTCCGTTGATTACAAAACTTGCCGCACTTGCACTAATACCGCCTATCAGTAACGACGTCAGCAAAATTGCTAACACTGATACGAACGATAGGGTCCGTTTAGCACATTTCCATACTTTCATAAAAATCCTCCTCTGGTTTAGTAGTTTGTATCATATAATAATACATCGTCTATTATAACGTATTACCCCCCCCCCCCGCCTTTGCATATTTAGACATTTTTTAGGCAAAAATCGTCACCGTTTGTGCACCAAAAAAAGCCCCGAAACCGTTAAAGTTTCGGGGCTTTTTGCACATTTTGTTGTAAAATCAGCGTTTGCTGAACTGCGGAGCACGACGGGCAGCTTTGAGACCGTATTTCTTACGCTCTTTCATACGAGGATCACGAGTCAGCAAGCCGGCTTTTTTGAGGGCCGGGCGAAGCTCGCCATCGTTGTATTGCAAAAGAGCACGGGCAATGCCGTGACGGATAGCACCGGCTTGACCGGTCACACCGCCGCCGGCAACACGGCACTCGATGTCAAACTTGCCGGTAAGACCGGTAAGCTCCAGGGGTTGACGGACAATGAGCTTCAGGGTCTCAAGGCCGAAGTAATCGTCCATTTCACGGTCATTGATTTTCACAGAACCGGTACCCGCATACAGGCGGACACGAGCCACAGAGCTTTTGCGGCGGCCGGTACCATAGAAATAGGGGCGTTTGTTAAAATCCATTTTTACCAGTCTCCTTCCTTAAATCTCGTAGGCTTCGGGT
>JAZRVH010000010.1:0-7271 GCA_045598965.1 Acutalibacteraceae bacterium | reverse complement strand
CCAGCATCCCTATCGGTTGCGTGGTTTCCTGCATATTGGGAACAGAGGTTATCGGGTGATGGATAGCGGATTTTGGGAGATGATTTCGGCGTTTCCGTTAAGGTCGGCATATACGATAACGAGATAGGGGGCAGGTTTTGCATTCGGGGCGGTCGGCTTGCCGATGCACACAAAGGCATAGTTGGTGCCCGCAACCACTTGTGTGCCGATGAGCGAAACGGGGGTGTAGGAAATGCCGCCCGGCTTGACGGCTTTGTCGAACGCCGCTTTTGCCGCTTCGGTTATTTTTCCGTCTTCCGGCGTGTTCCAACCGCCGACAACTTGGTGGGCGTTGTTGTTTTCGACGGCGTGAATTTCCGACTCGGGTTTGTTGCTTGTCGGAGGGACATCGCTGTTGTTGCAGGCACAGAGAACGCAGGAAAAAAGGAATATCAGGATAAAAACTAATGCTGTTTTTTTCATAAGTCGTCTCCTTTATTTTGGTGGTGTAAGAAAAGTATACACAAAAAAATTCAAAAAAGCAAGTCGTGGCGAGCCCTTGACAAAATCCGGGAAGGCAGATATAATGAGGAAACAAAATAAGGTGGAGGTGAGGGCGATGACCAAACGGATTAGTGCGATTGACTGGATTAAACTGGTGTTGGCGGGGTTTGTGCTCTGCTTGCATTACGGAGAAATCGTGACGCCGTGGATGTGCGGCGGCGAGCGGATTTTGCTCGGTGCCAATCTGGCGGTAGAGGTTTTTTTCCTTATTTCCGGTTTTTTGTTTATGCAGTCGGTTGCCTCGTTTGAAAAACGGGAAAAATTCCCGTCTTGCCCGAAAGTAGTGTTCCACCGCTATCTTGGAATTTTGTATTGGCTTTTGCCGGCAGTGATTTTGGATGCCGCTATTGTGGCGACGGGGGTGGAGCAATTAGCTCTTGATGAGCTGGCACTTCGTATCCCGAAGCTTTTGTTTGAGGTGGTTCCGCTTCAAATGGCGGGATTTACGGCGTGGCACGTTACCGGCGTGTCGTGGTATATTTCGTCGTTGCTTTTGGGCGTGTTGTTCTTTTATCCTTTGGCGAAACGCAATCGCCGGGCGTTTGCTCTTGAAATTTGTCCGATTATTGCCGTGGTGTTTTACGGAATTATGTACCACACCACCGGCACGTTGGGCGATCCGGCGGGATGGCTGTACGATGTGGTTCGCAAGGGACTTGTGCGTGGGCTTGCCGATATGGCGATGGGTTGTTTTCTTTATGAATGCGTTTGTGCTACAAAAGCCGAGGCGATTTCGGTGGCACGGCGTGTGGTGTATACGGTGGCGGCGGCTGTCTCGGCGGCAGTGTGCGTGCTGATTATGGTGTTTACCCATAACTCGTTTTTTGATTATATTTTCGTGCCCTTTGCGTTTGCCTTTTTATATTTGGCGTTGGGGCAAAAAACCGTATTTGCCCTGTTCTTAAACCACGAATGGACGAAGCACGTGGGCACGCTGTCTACCGTCGTGTTTTTGGTGCATTTCCCCTTGGCACGGTATTTTAGCACGGTGTATAACTCGACCGATTCATGGGATCACTTCGGTGCTTATTTGGCGTATGTGGCGGGCTCAAGCGTGGTAGTGTTTGCGGCCGGCTTGCTGTTTAAGCGGCTGGTGGCTCTCTTGCGAGAACGACGGGAATTGCCACCGGAAGACACAGAGGATGAAATGACGGTAAAAAAAGAGGCTCAATGAGCCTCTTTTTTCTTTGCGGTGTATTTCTTTTTAGAAAAAACTTGCATTTTTCGGCGTTCCGTGCTATAATTCCTATAATTATTGTGCTTTTTTATAATGTAAAAAAGCGAGAGAGGTGTTTTGTATGACAAATTATGCCGAGTTGGCGGTGTTTATCGCCTATTTCCTGTTTATGGTCGGCGTTGGACTGTTCTTCTTCTTCAAGTCCAAAGGTGTCGGCGAAAAAGGGTATTTCTTGGGCGGTCGCCAAATGGGCCCGTGGGTGTCGGCACTTTCTGCCGGTGCTTCCGATATGTCGGCGTGGGTGCTGATGGGGCTTCCCGCTTCCATTTGTGCCGCCGGTATGGGGCAAACGTGGATTGCCATCGGTCTGGCTATCGGTTATATGCTTAGCTGGATTTTTGAGGCACCCCGTCTGCGTCGCTTTACCATCAAAGCCAACGACTCCATTACGGTGCCGCAGTATTTAACCAACCGCTTTATGTCCAAGAGCAAAGCACTGCAAATCATCTGTGCTGTGATTTTCCTCGTGGCATACACCGTGTATGCGGCGTCCAGTGTGAAAGCCTGCGGTACGCTGTTTAACCAGGTTATCGGTATTGATGCGAAAGTGGCGATGTATATTGCCGCCGCAATTATCATTTCCTACACCTTCCTCGGCGGTTTCTCTGCGGTGTGCTGGACCGACTTCTTCCAAGGTATGCTGATGCTTGCCGCATTGATGATTGCACCGATTGTGGCACTCATTGGGATGAAGGCCGGCTCGCTTCCGACGCACGAACTGCCCGACGGCTTCTGGAACTTCGCATCCAGCTGGCAGGATATTGTGTCCGGCCTCGGTTGGGGTCTCGGCTACTTCGGTATGCCGCATATTATTGTGCGTTTTATGTCTATCCGCTCGGAAAAAGACCTCAAAAAATCCCGCATTATCGGTATTACCTGGACCACCATCATTCTGCTGATGGCGGCGATTGCGGCTACGGCGGGTCGTATGTTCCTCGGCGAGATGGAGGATACGTCGCTTGTGTTTATCCAAATCGTCCGCAAGCTGTTCCCGGCGTTGGCGTCCGGCGTGTTGCTGTCGGCTATTTTGGCGGCGGCAATGTCTACGGCGGATTCCCAGTTGCTCGCCGCATCCTCGGCGTTTGCCAGTGACGTGTATAAACCGGTGCTCCGCAAAAACGCCGGCGACAAAGAGATGCTGTGGGCGGGTCGTATCGTGGTTATCGTTATCGCACTTGTGGCACTGTTTATTGCCGCCAACCCCAACTCCGGCACCATTATGGGCCTTGTGGAAAATGCGTGGGGTTTGTTCGGTGCGGCGTTTGGCCCGGCGATTATGTTGAGCCTTTTCTGGAAACGCTTTAACCTTGCGGGCTGTATCGCAGGTATCGTCACCGGTGCGGTGGCGGATGCGGCGTGGCTTATTTGGCTCAGCGGTACCGGCGTGTATGAGATTGTGCCGGCGACCATTCTCGGCCTTATTGTGGCCGTGGTGGTGACGCTGATGACCAAGAAACCCTCTGCTGAGGTGGAAGCGTTGTTTGAAGATGCTTCGCAACCGGAAGCGGAATAATCTTTTACAAAAAACCCGACGGCGACGCTGTCGGGTTTTTGCCTGCAAATGACGAAAGGAGTTATCCAATGAAAGGGCGAACAAAAGGATTTGACCTTGGCTGGGTGTCGGACAGCCGTAACGAGATTTACGGTTTTGCCATTCTGTGGATTATGGTGTTCCACGGATACGATTGGAACAAATTCAACTATTCTTTTGGACATTCGTGGCTTATGCCGTTGAGGTCGTTTATCAATTTCGGCAACTGCGGGGTAGAACTGTTTTTATTGCTTTCGGGCATCAGCCTGTATTTCAGCTTTGCTCGCAATCAGGAGACGCTCGGGTTTTATAAAAAACGCTATCTTCGTCTGTTCCCGGCGTTGTGGATTATCAACATCGGGTATTGGTTCTACCTGTTCTTAACCGATATTCTCGAAAAGAGCCAAACGCTTGTTCATGCGGGCGGTCACTTCTTTATGCGAATGACCCAGTTGTCTTTCTGGTTCGGCAATGACCGGCAAGCGTGGTACGTGGCGGCAATTGCGATTTTCTATTTTATGTATCCGTTCTTGTATCATTTTCTGTTTGACGATGAGAAAAAAACGGGTCGCCGTGTGGCTCTGTTGGTAGGTGTCACGCTTGTGGCATTGTTGTCCGCCCGTGCCGCCTATCCCGATATGTACAAACGCTTTGAGATTGCGGCAACCCGCTTCCCGATATTCTTTATCGGTTGCGGAATGGGAAAACTCGTCTATGAACGCCGCAAAATCTCTTGGTGGTGGCTTACGTTGCCGATTGCCATTATCGGCACCACGTTGGTGCTGTGCCAGCTTGGGTATATTCGCTGGGGCGAAGTGGGGCCGCAGGATGTGTTCCACTTAAAACAGTGGTTGACCGATAAGGCTTTGTGGAGATATCTGTTGGGCTTGTTCGGCTTCTCGGTAACCTTCCTCGTGGGAATGCTGTTGCACTTCCTTTCGTGGAAGCCGCTCCATGCATTTCTTAAATTCTTCGGCAATATGTCGCTTGAGCTGTATCTCGCTCACACCACGTTGTACCACGTCGCACGACAAGAGTGGCTTTGGGGCAAAGGGCATTTCACGTTTGCCCAGTATTACACGGTGGTGATATTGGCCATTCCCGTGGCGTGGGTGACGATGAAAATCGAAAATGCCATTCTTGCCAAAAAGCCGAAGAAAGAGGCAAAACCCACTGCATAATTTTCACCGAATTGCTCACACTACTTGCAGAACGCAAAAAGGAGTGTGAGCAATGAAAAGCGGAATGACCTTTGTAAAAGGAATGGGGCTTGGTGCTGCCGTGGGAATGGTGTCCGGTGCGGTGGGCTACGCTGTGGTAAAGCAAAACAAGCACGGTGTAAAAAAGAACGTGTCCAAAGCACTCAAAAGCATGAGCCAGCTGGTGGACAATGTCGGCAATATGTTTTGATAAAAGAAAAAGCCCCGAGCGAATGGTTGTTCACTCGGGGTTTTCGTTTTTTAGAGATTGTCTTCAATGTAGGTGACGAGATCGCCGATGGTGCGGATTTTTTCGATATCCTCATCCTGGATTTCCACATCGAACGTGTCTTCCAGCGACATCATCAGGTCCACAACGTCCAGCGAATCAGCACCCAGATCATCGTCCAGACGGGTGTCTTCGTTGAGCTCCGCCTCATCCACATCGAACTGGTTGCTCAAAATCGTTTTGACTTTACCAAGAACCATAGGTTTAGCCCTCTCTCCTTGTTGAATTCTGTTTTGACGCTCCGCAAAACGGAGTACATAAGAATAGTATTCACAAAACAGCATTTTGTCAATGCTTTTTTGAAAATTTTTTATTTTTCTTTTCATTTCTTTGAAAAAACTTGTTTTCCGATTGTGATTTCGCTATAATTTTTGGTATACTATATTATATACATTATTAAAATGCCAATCAAAGGGAGGATATTCCGTGACGTATTTTTGTTCTCGGGATTCCGCTTACCGTGACCCGCAGGGGGCGGTGGCGGAAAATACGGCGGTTCACTTTCGCTTGCATTTGCCTCGCACACTCGGTTGCCGTGGCGTCTGGTTACGTTTGCATACGGCGGGCGAGCCCGAACGGCAGGATGGCTTGCTTTGGGCGGGAGAGGACAAAACCGGAGGCGAATGGTGGGAGTGTCATTTTTCGCCCGAAAAGCCGGCGGTGTACTTCTATGATTTTCTGCTTCAAACAGATAGCGGATGGAAAACGCTTTCGGAAGGATTTCGTGGAGTAGCCGAGCTTTTTGACGGTGGCGATATCCATCGTATGTGGCAGCTCACCTGCTATGCTTTTGATTTCAAAACGCCGGACTGGCTTGCGGGCGGCGTAATGTATCAAATATTCCCGGACCGCTTTTATAATTCCGGTGTTCCGAAAACAGAGACACGCACCGACCGTGTGATGCATGAACGGTTTGACGAGGATGTTTTTTGGCGTCCCGATTTTATGGGTCGGGTGCACAACGACGACTTTTTCGGCGGAGATTTAAAAGGAATTGAGCAAAAACTGGATTACCTTGCATCTCTCGGCGTGACGTGTCTGTATCTTAATCCGATTTTTGAGGCGTTTTCCAATCATCGCTATGATACGGCTTGCTATGAGCGAGTGGACGGCTTGCTCGGAACAGAGGATGATTTGCGGTCGCTGTGTGCGGCGGCAAAAAAACGGGGGATGCGTGTGCTGCTTGACGGAGTGTTCAGCCACACCGGCGACGACAGCGTGTATTTCAACCGCTACGGCCGGTACGATACGCTGGGTGCGTTTCAGTCGAAGGAGTCGCCGTATTTTTCGTGGTATCGTTTTCATAACTGGCCGGAAAACTATCAGGCGTGGTGGGGAATCGACGTGTTGCCGGAGGTGGAGGAGACGGATGCCGCCTACCTCGACTATATTACCGGCGAGAACGGCATTTTGCGTCGTTGGATTCGATGCGGCACTGCCGGCTGGCGGCTGGATGTAGCCGATGAATTGCCCGACCCGTTTTTGTTTGCTTTGCGTCGTGCGGTAAAAGCGGAAAACCCGGACGCCCTTGTTCTCGGCGAGGTGTGGGAGGACGCCAGCTGTAAGGAGAGCTACGGGGCGTTGCGACCCTATTTGTTGGGCGGTCAACTGGACAGCGTGATGAACTATCCTTTTGCGGCGGCGATTCAAAACTTTCTCCGTGGCGGCGATGCCGGTTGGTTTTACGATGCGGTGGAACGCATTTGCGAGCATTATCCGCCGCAGGTGGTACGTCTGCTTATGAACCATATCGGCACGCACGATACGCCACGTGCATTGACCGCTCTTGCGGGTGAGCCGGACGAGGGACGTGACCGAGTGTGGAAGGCGGAGCATCCGCTTTCTGAGGAACAGCGGGCACACGGCAAGCGATTGTTAAAGCTTGCGGTGGTGCTCCAATACTGTTTGCCCGGCGTGCCGTCGGTGTATTACGGCGACGAAGCGGGGATGGAAGGATATGGCGACCCGTTTTGCCGTCGCCCCTATCCGTGGGGTAACGAGGATACGGATTTAATCGAGTGGTATCGGGCTTTGGGAGAAATGCGTAAGACGGCGGCTTTGAGCGATGACGGATTCGCCGCCTTAAAAACCGACGAGGATGTTGTGGCGTTTACCCGTGTGCGAGAGGGGGAGACTTCCCTGCTTTGCGTGGTCAATCGTTCCGATGCAGAAAAAGAGGTAGAGATTCCGTTTTCCACGAATGATTTTTCCCGCTTTTTCGGTGTCTTTGAACCCACAAAAAGCGGTGTAAAATTGCCGCCTTTCGGGTGCTTAATACTTTTTTGAAAAAAATTGAAAAAACTTGAAAAAAAGTGTTGACATCTGGGGAAAGGTGTGGTAAGATAACAAAGCTGTCCCGAAAAACGGGCGGCGAGGACCTTGAAAATTAAACAACGTGAAAAAAGCAAAGAACGAAACACAACCCGTTAATTTTTACACCGATTCGGAATGACGAATCACGGTCGGGGGTTA
>JAZRVH010000009.1:0-91903 GCA_045598965.1 Acutalibacteraceae bacterium | reverse complement strand
CACTCGCCGAGTTTGGAGTTCGTTTCGAGTCCGTTCCTTACACTCAAAACCAAAATCCGCCCAAGGCTTCGCCTTTGGCGGATTTCTTCTCTGGAGCTGGTGAACGGACCCGAACCCCCGACCTGCTGATTACAAATCAGCTGCTCTACCAACTGAGCTACACCAGCACAACTGCTTTTGCACTATACCACACGACGCCAAAAAAGTCAAGAAAAAAAGACCAAAAGTTCATTCACACGGTGCCATAAGGAATGTATTCCTTATAACGCTGTGGCGTTTTGGTCTTTCTTACTTCTCTGTCTTTTCCGACGTGTATTCTCGCAATTTTCCGGAATACACCGTCTCCCCACAGTCGAGTGTCAAAAAGTCCACGGGACGAAACACCCGTTTTTTCGGCATTTCTACACCCGCCTTTTGCAATTCTCCCGCCACAAACTTGGAGCAATAGGACTTGTGATAGCGTGCTTTGGTTTTACCGAAATACGCCAATCCCAACCCCAAGAAATCATAGCGATATTCTCGTCTGTGGCGATACATCTCTCGCAGTCGGTCTTGCAATTTCTCGTATGCCTCGGCACACAGCGGCAACCGTATCACCACCGCATCCGCCTCCGGAAAATGTCCAAACACGCCGGTTTTCGGCGTTTCGTGCACAAATCCGCCGACAAACGGGTTGTGCAAGCGTCGCCGTCCATAGGAATACATTTTTTGCAATTCTGCATCCAACGCCAACGAAACGTGGTTGTAGGGGTCTTTCGTCACTCGACGAAGCATTTTGGAAATTCGTGTGCCGCTTTGAGACACAACGATATACACATATTTTTCAGGTTTCAAAACGACACCTCCCCTCTTCTTTGGGCAAAGTATAGCATATACAAGCGAAAAACGCAATGGAAAATCTGCACAAACTTTTTATTCCATCCGCCCCCGTTTCAAACGAAAAAGCACCAAGTGTAAAAACACTTGGTGCTTTTTTGGCCCGCCCGGAGGGATTCGAACCCCCGGCCTTTGGAATCGGAATCCACTGCGATATCCAGCTTCGCCACGGGCGGTTATGTTTGGTGCTTTCCTATTCTACCCTATTTTCCCTGCATTTGCAACCCCCATTTTCGAAAAAAACCAAATTTTGCTTGCACCTTGTTCCAAAATGTTGTAAAGTATAAAGGTAATTATAAAATGGGGAGGTTTGGATATGCGTTTTTGTGCACCGTGTCTGTTTGGAATCGAGGGCGTGTTGGCCGATGAATTGAAACGCCTCGGTGCCGAGAAAGTGGAAGCCCAAAACGGCAGAGTGCTGTTTTCCGGCGACGCCGCCATCCTCGCCCGTGCCAACATCCAAAGCCGCTTTGCGGAACGCATCCAAATCCTTGTGGGCAGTTTTTCCGCCCGTTCCTTTGAGGAACTGTATCAAGGCGTTAAAGCCTTGCCGTGGGCGGACTATATCGGCAAGCTTGACCGCTTCCCGGTAAAAGGGTGGTCGCTCAACTCCACGCTTCACAGCATCCCCGACTGCCAATCCATTGTCAAAAAAGCGGTGGTGGACAAACTGAACCAAACCTACCACCAAGCCCGCTTTGCCGAAACGGGTGCCCTTTACCAAATCCAATTCACCATTCTTAAAGACGAGGTGTCCTTGTTGCTGGACACCAGCGGTGCCGGCTTACACAAACGGGGTTATCGGGAAATTTCCGGTGCCGCCCCTCTAAAAGAGACGCTTGCCGCCGCCATTGCCGACCTCGCCCGTGCTCGCAAAGCCGAACGCATTTTTGACCCTTGCTGCGGTTCCGGCACATTACTTATTGAAGCGGCATTGCAGGCGGCGAAAATCGCCCCGGGCAAATCCCGTTCGTTTGCCGCCGAAGAGTGGAATCTCCTCTCTGCCGACCAGTGGCAGGAGGAACGAGAGCGTGCCGTTTTCTTTGAAAAGCTTGATCATCTCCCCACGCTGTTCGGTTCCGATATCGACCCCTTGGTATTGTCTCTTTGCAAAGACAACGCCGAAAAAGCAGGCGTTGCCGCCCATCTTGAAACAGCGAATAAAGATTTACGCCGCTTTGAACCGATTGGCGACTCCGGAACCGTGCTGTGCAACCCGCCTTACGGCGAGCGGTTGTTGGACGTGAAAGCCGCCCAAGACCTCATTCGCACAATGGGCAAGGTGTTTGTGCAAAAGCCCGGCTGGAATTACGCCATCATCAGCCCCGACGAGGAATTTGAAACCCTGTTCGGTCGTCCCGCCAACAAACGCCGCAAACTGTATAACGGCATGCTCAAATGCACCTTATATATGTATTTTTAACCCCGAAGCTCAGACAGAAACCAAAAAAGAAATGAGGGTATCGTTTTGCGACACGTTTTTATTTTGAATCCCGCCGCCGGAAAACACAGCCGTGCGATGGACTTCATCCCCGAAATTGAGTCCTATTTTTCCTCTCACGGCGGAGACTACGAAATCCGCATCACCAACCAAGCGGGCGACGCCAGCACCTACGCCAATGAGGAGGCAAGTAAAGGCGACGCCGTTCGGCTGTATGCGGTGGGAGGCGACGGCACCCTTAACGAAGTCACCAACGGCGTAGGCGGTGCAAACAACGCAGAAATCGCCTGCGTTCCCTGCGGTTCAGGTAACGATTATATCAAAACCTACGGAAAGGCGGAAGACTTTTTAGACCTGTCCTCGCTCATCGAAGGCAACGCCATCCCGGTTGACGGCATTTTATGTAACGGCGAGCTGTCTCTCAACATCTGTTCTCTCGGCGTCGATGCCGACGTATGTGCCTATATGAGCGATTTTAAGCGGTTGCCCCTTGTCTCCGGCTCTATGGCATACGATTTAGGCGTGGTTAAAATGCTGTGCAAGCCGGCGGGCAACAATCTTACGGTAAAAATCACCACCGCCGACGGCGTGGTCGAGCGTTCCGGTCGCTTCTTATTTGCCCTTGCCGCCAATGGACAATATTACGGCGGCGGATACTGCGGAGCCCCTGGCTCGGTTCCCAACGACGGATTGCTGGATTTCGTCCTCGTCACCACCGTATCCAAACTGAAAATGGTGTCTTTGCTGGGTGGCTACAAACGAGGCGAGCATTACAACTGGGAAGTCTGCGAGCATTTGCAGGGCACTAAAATGGAAGCGGTTTGCGACAAAGCCGCCTGCATCAATATCGACGGAGAAATCGTCCACAGCAAAACCGTCTCCTTCGAGATTTTGCCCAACCATTTCCGCTTTGTGCTGCCCACCGTTCTCTCCGAAAAATTTGCCGTAAAAAAAGAACCCGTCACTGTATAAAAGGAAGTGTTTTATATGAAAACTACCGAAAAGCAATGGATAAAACGCCCGTTTTCTTGGGGCTTCGTGGTACTGTTTTCCGTCATCATCGGTGTGATTGTCGGCGTCCTCGACTGTATTCCCGCCCTCTATGACAGCTCGTTTACCGACCCCGCCCTCACCTTTGATGTGTGGATTCCTTTGGCAATTTTCGTCGTTTTGGGCGGCAAAAACACCGTGGATGCCGCCGCAAAATGCTTTGTGTTTTTCCTCATCAGTCAACCGCTGATTTATCTTGTGGAAATCGCCTGTGACGTTTTTATCGGCGGAGCTGATTTCGCCACTGTTTTCCACCAGTATTTCGTTACCTACTACGTCGGCGGCGGATGGATTTGGTGGACATTTCTCACCATCCCCGGCGGTGCCATCGCCTATCAGGTCAAACGAGACAACACGCTGTCTGCCGTCATTTTGGCAGTGGCAACCGGTAGCTTGGTGGGACTCGGGTTGTACCAAGCCTTTTACGTGCTTCCCTCTACGTTCCCCCGCCATCTTTTAAGCGTCATTTTCTGTTTAGGGATGGCGTTTGCCCTGTGCTTTATGGTACTGAAAAAGAAAGACACACGCCTTCTTGCCGTTGCCATCACTGCCGTGGCGACACTCACCGTTGCGGCAATCTTCCTCTTCTTTTCCGGCAAGCCCGTAGAGAGTATGCAAGTCTACGATTTAGGCGGCGATGTTCCCGCCATCTCCTGCTCGGTGGATAACAAAGCCATCGCCACTGTCAGCCTCACAGAGGACAACTCCCTTGAAATCCACACCTCCGAGGAAATCGGCGAAACCCGAGCACACGTCACTTTTGAAGACAACACCACCGCCGAATTTATCATTACCGTTGATTCCCACAATATGACGATTGTGGAACTTTCCCGGTAAAACAAAAACACAAAAGCACCCGATGTTTTGTGGGCATCGGGTGCTTTTTTTGTACAAATCTTTCTTATTTGAATTTGTGACCGCAACGCAAGCAGAAAAAGGCGTTATCGGGAATCGGGGTGCCGCATTTCGGGCAACAGCCGTTACCCGTCATCGGTTGCGGTTCAAGCGATTCCTCCGAAAACGGCTCGTTCAGTGTCCGTTTCGGAGCTTGCGGATTTTGCCCCTCTTTCGGCAAAGGTATCATCGGAGCGACCGTCGTCGTTTTCGAACGCTCCATCATCAAATCCGACACCCGAATCCCCGTAGGAATACGGGGCTGTGCCGTGGTGCCCTCGCCGGTAAACGCCGGTTGGTCCCACAAAAGGCGGTAGGCACGATAGCGATATCGCAACAGCACGATGGCAAACAGCAAAAATGAAACCGCATACAACGCCGTCCCGATTCCGTGAATATCGCCGAGGGACAATGCCCACACCGATTCAGCCAGCAAACCAACCGATGCAAGGCACAGCATCACGCCGACAAACACACGGGGACGTTTGCCGAAATCGCCGGTTCTTGCCGTAAACAACACACCGTTGACCGTTCTGGTGGCGGAGATAAAAAACAGCAGATAAAGCAAGCCGCCGACAGCCAACACGCCGCAAAACGCCAACAAAAGCCACATGGTAGCTTCGCACGCCATCAAGTCACGGATGGCAGTGGCAATGGCATCGCCTTTCATCTCGTCAAGTGCCAACACAATCTCGGGCCGTTTCACCCAAAGACCGGCACACAGCACCCCGCCGCTTACCATCACAATAGCGGCGGCAACCTCACTCATCACCGTTGCCACTTTCAGCACAATCGGACCGCCCTTGCGAAAATTCACCCGTGCGGTATATCCCTGAGCAAGCGACAGCCACAATCCGATGCACACAAGCACCGACAAAAGCGGCAGCTCACCCGAGGAAGACGCCATTTCGTTCTTATACTCCGTAAACAGCGTATGGATGGCGTGCCACGCCGTCGCCGTCATTTTTGTTCCGGTTACATCCGAAAAAACCGTCACCACCTGCTTCACATCTTGGATGGCAACTTGCCGTGACGGAATCCACGACGTTGCCACCGAAAACAGCAAAGCGGCAGTAAAACAAATCACCGCAATTAAAAACACCACCGAACCGGCAGTTTCTTTCAAAAGACCCGTAGCCGCCGAGGGTTCACCGTCGCCAATCGACATTTGACAGTGCGGACAGGTTTCCTCCTCCGTTTGCCGGTTACAGGCAGGACATCTCCAAAGCATACTGTTTTCCTCCTTTAGTTTTGTGCCTCTTGCTCGTCAAGCGACAACTCATACGCAGGCAAAAATTCTTTCATAAAGCAATCCACCGCCGCAATATCCATAGCTTTCAACGCTTTTTCGGTGGACTTGCGGGCAGAGGAAAATTCTCGGTTTCCCATTTTCAGCTCTTCCACACACTTGATAAGTGCCGACAGCTTGTCAGCGGCTTTTACAAACCGTGTCTCCACGCATTCGTCGGCAAGCAACAACGGTGCATACTCCCCCCGTAGGTTTTCCGGCAATTTCAAAAGTAGGTGTTCGTTGGCTTCCCGCTCCACTTGCTTATACGCATCCCGAAGCTCTACATCGTGATATTTCACAGGAGTGGGCAGGTCTCCGGTAAGAATTTCGGACATATCATGGTACAAAGCAAGCAACACGCACTTTCCCGCATCCACGTCGCCGCCGAAACGACTGTTTTCGATGGCGGCAAGAGCGTGAGCGAGCATCGCCACCTCCGCCGTGTGTTCATAAAGGCTCTCGGTACGAACGTTGTACATCATGGTCCAACGGGGAATGTATTTCATACGTGACAGCATCGCATAAAATGTGGGCTTCATCATAGCGGTTCCTTCATTTCTTATCGTATTCCTATATAGTGTATCACAATTCCCCTGTTTCTGTCAATCGTCGACGGCAGTTCCGACAAAAAATGTTAATTTTGTGTAAAAAAACCGACCGATTGTCCCTTGACTAAAAATACCAATCGCTTTATATTTAATGTGTATGCAAAAACCCAAATTTTATAGAGGAGGCAACCCAAATGCAATTCATTCTTGACCACTTGTACGTGGCCAGCCTGTTTGCTTCTATTGTCGCCCTCGTCTTCGCTTTCATCCAAGCTAAAGTTGTGCTTGGCTCTGACGAAGGCACCGACAGAATGAAACAAATTTCTCAGGCTGTCCGCAAAGGTGCTTCGGCGTTCCTTAGCCGTCAGTACCGCACCGTCGCCATCTTCTTCGCCTGCATGTTCGTCGTGCTGTGCGGAATGGCGTACTTCAAACTGCTCACCTGGTACGTGCCCTTCGCCTTCCTGACCGGCGGTTTCTTCTCCGGTCTGTCCGGCTTCATCGGCATGACCATCGCCACCCGTGCCAACGACCGCACCGCCAACGCTTGCCGTTCCGGTCTTAACCGTGGCCTGCGTGTGGCGTTCTCCGCCGGTTCCGTTATGGGCTTCACCGTCGTGGGTCTTGGTCTTCTCGACATCTCCCTGTGGTACGCTTTGATGGACCTGTGCTTCCATTGCGAACTGCCGGAAATCACCGCCGCTATGGTGACCTTCGGTATGGGTGCTTCTTCCATGGCTCTGTTTGCCCGTGTGGGCGGCGGTATCTTCACCAAAGCCGCTGACGTGGGTGCCGACCTCGTCGGTAAAGTCGAAGCCGGCATTCCGGAAGACGACCCCCGCAACCCCGCCGCTATCGCCGACAACGTGGGCGACAACGTGGGCGACGTTGCCGGTATGGGTGCTGACCTGTACGAAAGCTATGTCGGTTCTATGGTTTCCACCTGTGCCCTCGGCGTGGTGGCTGCCGGTGCGACCCCGACCTTCGACGGCAACGCTTCCGTTGCTCTGCCGCTGCTTATGGCGGCCATCGGTGTGGTCTGCTCCCTCATCGGTACCTTCTTTGTCCAAACCAAAGAGGGTGCTTCCCAGAAAAACCTTCTGTCCGCTCTGCGTCGTGGCACCAACTTTGCCGCTATCGCTTCCGCCGTTGTGGCTCTCGGCCTGATTCTTATCATGGAAATGCCGTTCGGCCTCTATTGGGCGATTCTCGCCGGCCTTCTGTCCGGTGTGCTCATCGGTCTTTGCACCGAGTACTTCACCTCTGACACCTACAAACCGACCCAGAAAATCGCCGCCACCTCCGAAACCGGTACGGCGACCCTCATCATCAGCGGTCTGGGCACCGGTATGCTTTCCACCGTTCTCCCGATTTTGATTGTCGGCGTGGCCATCCTGGTTGCGTTCTTCTGTGCCGGTGGTGCTACCGACGCCAACCTCGGTCTGTACGGTATCTCCCTTGCCGCTGTCGGCATGCTGTCCACCCTCGGTATCACCCTCGCCACCGACGCTTATGGCCCGGTTGCGGATAACGCCGGCGGTATCGCCGAGATGTCCGGCCTTGAGCCGGAGGTCCGTGAGCGTACCGACGCTCTCGACTCCCTGGGTAACACCACCGCCGCCACCGGTAAAGGTTTTGCTATCGGCTCTGCCGGTATGACCGCCTTGGCCCTCATCGCCAACTTCAAAGAGAAATTGGTGGAAGCCAACGCCGAGAAATTCAGCGTCTCCATTGACCTGCTCGACCCGAAAGTCCTCGTCGGCTTGTTCATCGGTGCCTGCTTGCCGTTCCTGTTCTCCGCTTTGACCATGAACTCCGTTTCCCGTGCCGCTCAGAGCATCGTGGTGGAGGTTCGCCGTCAGTTCAAAGAGATCAAAGGCATCATGGAAGGCGAAGCCGAGCCGGATTACGCCACCTGCGTGGATATGTGCTCCAAAGCTTCCCTGAAAGAAATGATTCTCCCGGCCGTTGTCGGTATCGCCGCTCCGATCGTTGTGGGTTGCACCCTCGGCGGTTTCGGCGTGCTCGGTATGCTGTGCGGCTGCACCGTGTCCGGTTTCATTATGGCTATCTTCATGGCCAACGCCGGCGGTGCTTGGGATAATGCGAAGAAATACATCGAGACCGGTGCCCACGGCGGCAAAGGCAGCGACCAGCACAAAGCGGCCGTTGTCGGCGACACCATCGGCGACCCGTTCAAAGATACTTCCGGCCCGTCCATCAACATCCTCATCAAACTGGTCTCCATGGTTTCCATCGTGTTCTCCGGTTTGATTGCTACCTGCAACTGGTTCTAATCAGTCGCTAACAAGGCGGTGCAACTTCGGTTGCACCGCCTTTTCATTTTTATTTCTGTTTTACCCTTGCAACTTTGTTTTCTTTGTGGTATACTATCTCCCGTTGTGTAAAATCAAGAAAGGAGGTGTCGGAATGAGTAACGAGGCCGCCCAATTCAAAAAAATGACCGAAACGCCGGTCAAACCCCTCATTGCATCGTTGGCGGTTCCCACCATCATCAGTATGCTGATTACCGCCATTTACAATACCGCCGACACCTTCTTTGTCGCCCAAATCAGCACCGAAGCCACCGCCGCCGTCGGACTTGTATTCTCCCTGATGACGTTGGTACAGGCATTCGGCTTCACGTTCGGTCTCGGTGCCGGAAGCCTCATTTCCCGCCTGCTCGGTCGCCGTGAGGTAGATGCCGCCGAACAATTCGCCTGCTCGACACTGGCGGCAGGCTTGCTGCTCGGCATTCTCTTCGCCATTGTGGGTAATCTGTATTTGGAACCCATCGTTCGCCTGCTTGGTGCGGATGACGGCAACATTGCGGACGCTATGGCATACGGCAAATACATCTTAATCGGTATGCCCGCCTCGCTGTCCTCCTTTATCCTAAACAACCTGCTTCGAGCGGAGGGCAAAGCCAAATTCGCCTTGATCGGCATTATGATCGGCGGCATCTTAAACGTCGCCGTTGACCCGCTCCTTATTTTCACCTTTAAGATGGGCTCTGCCGGTGCGGCAGTAGCGACCTCTGTTTGCCAGCTTATCAGCTGTATCGTCCTGCTCTCTGCCTATCTCCGTGGCAAAACCATTTTGAAAATCCGTATCCGTCGTATATCCCTAAAATTCCGCACCTACGGAGCGATTCTCAAAAACGGTATGCCGTCCTTGTTCCGTCAAGGCCTTTCCAGCATTGCCACCATTATGCTCAACCGCTATGCCGCTTCGACCGGTGCACTGGCCGCCGCCGCTTTTATGGCAAGCGAGCAAGAAATGGCGAGTGCCGCCGTAGCGGCCATGTCCATTGTCACCAAAGTCTTTATGGCGATTTTCTCCGCCGTTATCGGCTTTGGTCAAGGCTATCAGCCGGTGGCAGGCTATAACTACGGTGCGAAAAAATACGGTCGAGTGCGGGAAGCCGCTTCCTTTATGTGGGTGGTATCTACCTGCATTTTAACCGCCTTAGGCGGGCTCTGTTTCTGGTTTGCACCGGAGATTATTCACGCTTTCCGTGATGACCCCCACGTCATAAAAATCGGTACCGCCGCTCTCCGAGCCCAATGCATCTGTATGCCCTTGCTCCCCATCGGCGTTACCTGCAATATGTCGTTCCAGTCTATCGGCAAGCCGTTTCTTTCCACCATCACGTCCTCTATGCGGCAAGGACTCTTTTTCATTCCGCTTCTCCTCGTGTTGGCACCCTCCTTCGGCCTCACCGGCGTGGAATATACCCAAGCCGCCGCCGAGGTGTTTACCGCCGCCGCCTCTCTCCCGTTCTTGCTTGTATTTTTGAATCGACTAAAAAAACAAGACAAGGCACAACAAACAGAGCAAAATTAAAAGAGCGTTGTGAAAACAACGCTCTTTTTTATCTCTTTATTCGTCTGTCGTAACCACTCTGCCGAGAGTAATCACTTTGCCGCCCTCGCCGGTGAGGGTCAACGTGTCCCCCTCTACCAAAAAGGTGTATTCTGTCGACTCGGCACCCACCTCGTTCATCGTGATGGTCACCACGTCTTTTTTCACCTCATAGCGAAGCCACGTCAAAGCCCCGTCTTTCGTCACTGTGCCGGTGCCGTTATCAAAAAACGTAAGCTGCGTTTCCGGCTGATCCGGCGTGGCAGGAGCTTGCACCCACGAGCCATACAAATCCGCTTTTCCGCATCCGCAAAGAGCAAGCAACATCAAAAGCGTCACAACCGCCGCTGTGATTCTTTTTTTCATAGTAAAACCACCTTTTCGGGGACTTCTCTCGTATTTTACCTTGTTTTTGTCGTTCTGTCAAGGGTCAAAGGTCGTTTTGCGGTTCCACTCTATCTTCCACAATATAACGGGCGTTTACAACCGTTTTTGCCGCCGCAAAGGGACGCATCAAATTCCAAACCGAAATCCCTCGCATCGAAGAATCCTCCCAAAGAGTCAACTTCGCCTCGACACTTCGTGCGTCCTCAAACCATACCACGTGCTCTCGGCTTTCTTCATCCGTATAGTAAAAATACGGTGTTTTTGCCACCTCGTCAAAACGAATGTCCGCCGAAGCTCTCGCCGCTATCGCCACCGCCTGCTCACAGCCGATAGAGGTTGCCACCGTCTCCCCCTTGATATACGGAAGCGTCCAGTCATAGCCATAGTTGGGCACCCCTAAAAACAACCGTTCCGGCGGAATGTTATCGACCGCAAATTCCACCACCTCCCGCACCTTGTTAAGCGGCGACACCGCCATCGGTGGCCCGTAGGTATATCCCCATTCATACGTCATCAAAAGGGCGTTGTTTGCCGCCGCCCCAAGGAGAGCATAGTCGTGTGCCTCATACAAAAGTCCCGGCTGAGTGGCAAAGGTTTTGGGGGCAAGTGCCACCAAAAGCGGAATATTTTCGGCGTTAAGTCTCCCACGCAAGCGGTTGATAAATCCCGCATACGCCTCCCGTTCCTGGGGCAAGACAAACTCAAAATCCACATCCACTCCGTAATAGCCTTTGTCCCTTACTACCGTTAGAATTTCCTCAAATAGTGCCTCTTGTTTTTGCTCATCCTCAAGCAAAACGGTAGATAAGCTGTTATCAAACCGCCCATCCTCCCCGAGCGTCGTCAGCATAAACAGCGGCTGTACTCCGCCGGCTTTGGCAGCGGCAATCAGCGGCTCGTCGCCCGAAAGCGACAAAAGCGAGCCGTCCGCCCGAATACCGTAAGAAAAAATCGTCAGATAGGTAAGAAACGGCAGGCTCTGTCGAAGCTGTTCCCGCTCCACATTGGGATAGACATATCCGTTGACCGCTATCGTCTTTTCCGGTGGCTTGTCGTAGGCGATTACCACCGTTTGTCCCTCATATACCACCTCATTTTTCAAAATCGTCGGGTTGTTTCGCAAAAGTGCCCGCACGCTCACCCCCGTTTTTTGGGCAATCGTTTCCAAGGTGTCTCCCGCTTCCACGGTAACCACCTCCGACGGGATTTGAATAACCACCACTTGCCCCGGCACAAGTCCCTCGCTGATAACCAGTCCGTTGTCTGCCAAAAACCGCTCAACTGTCACCCCGAAACGTGCCGCAATCGACGAGGCAGTATCTCCCGATTTTACCGTATATAACTCCATTTGTTTCACCTCTATTCGCAACCTATGCCGCTAATTTGTCCACCATTCCGCCCAAAATAAAGAAACAAAAAATATTTTTCAGCCTTTTTGCGAAAAAAAGACTTGACAACTGCCTTTCTTTTCTATATAATAACGTGGTGCCCGCAAAAAGTGACAGCAAAATATGACTCATTAGCTCAGATGGTAGAGCACCTGACTTTTAATCAGGGTGTCCGGGGTTCGAGTCCCCGATGGGTCACCAAAAACCGACAAGCCTCGCAAGAGGTTTGTCGGTTTTTCCTTTTTCACTTTTCGCTCTTCACTTTTCACTCACCCTCGGTGTCGGTTTTTGGAAGGTAAAAAGTAATAGTGAATAGTGAAGAAGTAAGGAGTCCGCTTTGCGGACAAAACTTGATAAAACCCGCGACGTGTGTAGGGGACGATAATAAATGGTTGATTTTTTTCTTTGACTATGCTATGATAGTCTTGCGACGCAAACTGAATATACCTCAATCGTGTTTTTGGTGCACGGGCAAAGCATACATTTTTTCTTTTTTCGGTAAAAATGTATGCTCCCTTTTCGTATGCTTGTCCGTGAAAACGGCGGTTGAGGAAAGTTTGCGTCGCGGCAACGGAGCAACGTTTTTCGGCGCGTGGCTTCGGTGTCACGCGCTTTTTTATTTGCCGAAAAGTTTTATTTTTCAGAAAAAGAGGGATAAAAATGAGCTCCTACACACAACCGCAAGAAGTGGAAATTGTCAAAGATGCCTTTATCTTGACAAAAACAATCCAAATGGAAAATGAATTGTTGAATCGAACAGTAAATGAAAAATTCAAAACTCAGCCTGCTGCACCGATTCACAAAACATTAACCGCACCGCACATCGAACTCCAAATCCCCGCACCTCCAAAAACAAATTATGGGTACAAGGATTATTACGAAGAAAATAAAGTTCTTGTAATAGCATGTATACTCTTATTGCCGTTCACCGGATTCTTGAGTTTGCTTTATCTTGAGATAAATTTCATAAAAAGAAAAAAAGCGGTGAATGAGGATTTGGCACAATCGCCTGAGTACTTAAAAGCCGTTGAGGAAGCGAAACAAAAAGCCATTGAAGAACAAGACCGAGTGAATAAAGAAACGGCCGAAAAGCAATCCATGATTAATGCTCAATACACCACAGATTTGGAGCATTACAACAATGTTCTTATCCCGAACTATAAAAAGGATCTCGCAAATTATAACGTGGCCAAGCAGAAAAAAATCAATCTTCTCCGTGAGGATATTGAATTGAACCAAAACACGTTGGCCGCTCTTTATGAAACAACCAAAATTATCTCCATTACCTATCGTGATATTGATCTTCTTCTATGGCTTTACAATGATATGGCTACCTCTGATCACGATATACGCTACGCCACGGAACTATTGGATAGAGAGCGACAGCTGAATGCAACCTACATCGTTGGGAGAAACATTGAAAACACGATACGTTCTTCCATCAGTGAATTGGAATCCTCCATAACAAACGGTATGTACTCCATATACGGGGCGATTGAAGAAGGAAACGACGAGCTCGTTAAGATGAGACACCAAGCAACCATCTCCAACACCATCGCCATAATTCAAAGACACAATCTGAATAAAATGGTGAAAAACTACACGAGCTAACCGTTACAAAATCTTTATCCAAGACCTCATCGCAGAACTGTAAAAACACCACATACAGTTCTGCGATGTTTTTTTGCCTTAAAACTTGCGTTTTTCCGTTGACGATGCGAAAAAATACTGGTATACTATAAGGTAACGTAAAAAAGCAGGAGGGATTCTCTTGTACCGTATTGTAAAAAAAGACCGCCTCAACCCAACCGTTTCACGAATGGTTATTGAAGCACCGGCAGTTGCCAAAAAAGCCGAAGCCGGTCAGTTTATCATTCTGCGTGTATCGGAGGACGGCGAACGCATTCCGCTGACCGTGGCGGATTTTGACCGAGACGCCGGAACGATAACGATTATTTATCAAATCGTCGGTGCCACGACCATGAAATTAGACAAGAAAGAAGCCGGCGACAGCCTTGCCGATTTTGTCGGCCCGCTCGGCAAACCCACCAACATAGACGGGCTCAAAAAAGTCGCCGTTATCGGCGGCGGTGTGGGGTGTGCCATCGCCTATCCCATTGCCAAAAAAATGAGCGAAAAAGGAATTACCGTCCACTCCATTGTGGGCTTTCGCAATAAAGACCTGGTGATTTTAGAGGACGAATTCAAAACCGCCTCTGAAAAATTTGTACTGATGTCGGATGACGGCTCTGCCGGCGAAAAAGGCTTAGTAACCGACGCCCTCAAAGCCCTTATTTTGGCGGGCGAACAATACGACGAGATCATCGCCATCGGGCCGCTGATTATGATGAAATTTGTGTGCAAGCTGACCAAGGAATACGGCATCAAAACCGTCGTCAGCATGAATCCCATTATGATTGACGGAACCGGTATGTGCGGCGGTTGTCGCCTCACCGTCGGCGGCGAAACAAAATTCGCCTGCGTGGACGGGCCGGAGTTCGACGGTCATCTGGTAGACTTTGATGAAGCGATGTCTCGTGGTGCCTCCTATCGAGAATTTGAGGCAGGTGCCCGTGAGAAAACCTGCAATCTGTATAAGGGGGTATAAGGAATGCCGAATATGTGTCTTACAAAATGTCCGATGCCTTCCCAAAACCCCGACGTGCGTCGCCGCAACTTTTTAGAAGTGGCACAAGGCTACGATAAACAAACCGCCATGGAGGAAGCCTCCCGCTGTCTCCATTGCAAACACCGTCCCTGCATGGAGGGATGTCCCGTCCATGTCCGCATTCCCGATTTTATCGAAGCAGTAGCGGCGGGCGAATTTGACCGTGCCTATGAAATCATCCGTGAGCAAAGCTCTCTTCCCGCCGTATGCGGCCGTGTTTGCCCCCAAGAAACCCAGTGCGAGGGAAAATGTGTCCGTGGCACCAAGGGCGAGCCGGTCGCCATCGGTCGCCTGGAACGGTTTGTCGCCGATTGGCATCTCCAAAACGGCGGCACCGCTGTCACCGTCCCCTCAAAAAACGGCAAACGGGTAGCCGTGGTCGGCTCCGGCCCTGCGGGTCTTGCCTGTGCCGGCGACCTTGCCAAAAAAGGATATGCCGTCACCGTTTTTGAAGCTCTTCACGCCGTTGGCGGCGTGCTCGTATACGGCATTCCCGAATTCCGCCTGCCCAAAAGCATTGTACAGCAAGAGGTAGACGGTCTGAAAGCTCTCGGTGTCACATTTGAAACCAACACCGTTATCGGTAAAACCGTTACCGTGGATGAACTGTTTGAGGATGGCTTTGACGCTGTGTGTATCGGCTCGGGAGCGGGTCTTCCCCGCTTTATGAACATTCCCGGAGAAAATCTGCGTGGTGTCTACTCCGCCAACGAGTTTTTGACCCGTATCAACCTGATGAAAGCGTATAAAGAGGACAGCGACACCCCCATTAAGCGTGCCAAACGTGTCGCCGTGGTAGGCGGGGGCAACGTCGCCATGGATGCCGCCCGTTGTGCTATGCGTCTCGGAGCGGATGAGGTGTCCGTTGTTTATCGCCGTTCGGAGGCGGAGCTTCCCGCTCGATTAGAGGAAGTGGAGCACGCCAAGGAAGAGGGCATTGTTTTCCGCCTTTTGCAAAATCCCGTTGCCATTCACGGCGACGAAAACGGAGACGTTGCCGAAATCGAATGTATTAAAATGGAGTTGGGTGAACCGGATGCTTCCGGTCGCCGCCGCCCGGTGGAGATTGAAAACTCCAACTACACCTTGCCGGTCGATTGCGTCATTATCGCCATCGGCACCTCCCCGAACCCCCTCATTCGCTCTACCACCGCCGGCCTCGAAACCGGTCGTGGCGGCATTCTTGTCGCCGACGAGCAGGGACGTACCACCCGTGAGGGCGTGTGGGCTGTAGGAGATGCCGTTACCGGTGCCGCCACCGTCATTTTGGCGATGGGAGCGGGCAAAACCGCCGCCGCCTCCATCGACGAGTATTTACAAAACAAGTAAAAACACGAACACAAAGGAGTGTTGTATTATGGATAACCGCCACATTGATACAATTTGTGCCCAAGGGTGCTATCAGCCGAAAAACGGCGAGCCCCGTGTGGTTCCCATTGCTCAAAGCACCACCTATCTCTATGAGACTTCCGAAGCAATGGGCGATTTGTTCGACCTGAAAGCCGACGGCTTTTTCTATACCCGTCTCGGCAACCCCACCACCGACGTGGTAGAGAAAAAAATCGCCGCCATGGAGGGCGGTGTCGGAGCGGTTATGACCTCTGCCGGTATGTCCGCCACCTTCCTCGCCGTGATGAATATTGTCAAAGCCGGCGACCATATCGTGGCATCCTCCGCTCTGTATGGAGGCACCTTCAACCTTTTCGAAAACACCTTGGTGGAAATGGGTATCACCACCACCTTTGTGTCTCCGCACGCCACCGATGAAGAGCTGGAAGCGGCATTTAAGCCCAATACGAAGCTCGTGTTCGGCGAGTCGATTTCCAACCCGTCTTTGGCGGTGTTGGATATCGAAAAATTCGCCAAGCACGCCCACGCTCATCACGTGCCGCTGATTGTGGATAACACGTTCCCCACCCCGATTTTCTGTCACCCGTTCGAGTGGGGTGCCGACATTGTCATCCATTCCACCAGCAAATATCTGGACGGTCACGCCGTGTCTCTCGGCGGTATCATTGTGGACAGCGGTAACTTCGATTGGACTTCGGGAGATTACAAAGGCCTCACCGAGCCGGACGAAAGCTATCACGGCCTCACCTATACCGAATCTTTCGGCAAAGCGGCCTATATCACCAAAGTCCGCACCCACTTGATGCGAGATTTGGGGGCAACGCCGTCGCCATTTAACGCCTTTTTACTGGATTTGGGCACCAACACACTGCATTTGCGGATGCCTCGCCATGCCGAAAACGCCAAACGCCTTGCCGAGGCCCTCGAAAAAGACCCCCGCATCGCCTATGTTACCTGCCCGGCACTTCCGTCATCGCCCGACTATGCGTTGGCACAAAAATATATGCCAAACGGCACGTGTGGCGTTATCTCCTTTGGCATCAAAGGCGGTCGTGACAATGCCCAAGCCTTCCAGGGATTCTTGAAACTGGCAGGTATCGAAACCCACGTGGCCGACCTTCGCACCTGCGTGTTGCATCCCGCCTCCACCACTCACCGTCAAATGACGGACGCCCAGTTGGAAGCGGCCGGTGTACGCCCCGATATGGTGCGTTTCTCCTGCGGCATCGAAAACTTCGAGGATATCCTCTCCGATGTGATGCAAGCACTGGACCAGTTGAAATTCTGATAAAAAAGACACACCGAACGGTGTGTCTTTTTTGGTTTCTTGACTTTTTGTTCATTATCCGTTATAGTTATGTACAGTACAAAGAAGGGGGTATTCCCGTGCGTTTTTTCAAATCCATTCTCGCCATAGCAGGTATTGCCACGTTGCTCTCCTGCCCTGTGTATTCCACGGCCCAACCGTCCGGCGGTTGGCTTTCCCGCACCGTTGAGGATTACCCTCCCTTGGCCGTCATTGACAGCGGCGACATGTCTCCCGCCCTCAGTGCGGTTCCCGCCACCTCCCTCGGTGACAGCGACGACCCGCTCCCCGTTGCCTACCGGTCGGACACCCTCGGCTTTATCACCCCCGCCAAAAGCCAGGAAGATACCAACGCTTGTTGGGCGTTTTCCGCCATCGCCTGTGCAGAGGCAGACGCCATTAAAAACGAGGGTTTTTCTAAAGATACCGACTTTTCCGAATGGGCATTGGCGTATTTTCAGTTTTACGGCACGTGTGACCCCATGGGCGGATTAGCGGGCGACTATATGCAGTTGAGCAACAACTATATGATGACCTCCTCCAACCTCTTTTTAACCACCCAATCTCTATCCAACTGGAGAGGAATTCATGCGGAATCCGACGCCCCGCTCCATCGAGTGATGAGCAACCACACCGCCGGACTTCCCGACTCGCTTTGCTATCAAGATGTTTTGCACTTGGAAAACGCCTATTTTCTGTCCGCCGCCACCGACAGTGACCGAGAACAGGTGAAATACGCCATCGGTGTCTTTGGTGCCGTCAGCAGTGGGCTGTATTACAACGAAAAAAATCTTAACACCACCACCTCGGCGTACTATACAAACGCCTCCGTAACCGCCAACCACGCCGTCACCCTCATCGGGTGGGATGATACCTATTCCCGCCAAAATTTCCTTGCGGGAAATCAGCCCCCGAAAGACGGTGCCTGGCTCGTTAAAAATTCGTGGGGCACCGATTTCGGCGATAACGGTCTGTTTTGGATTTCCTACTACGATGTGCCGCTGTGTAGCGAGGACGTTACCGCCTTGGACTTTGCTCCCGCCGACAACTTTGACCGCAACTACCAATACGATGGTGCTTCCGGCTTTGCCACTTTGAACTTTCCACGGGGCAACGCTACGGTTGCCGCCGTATTTACCGCCGCCGGCGAGGAACAGCTTGAAGCGGCATCCCTGCTTCACTATTCCGACTCCGTCACCGCTTACACACTGGACGTCTATAAAAACCCCACCTCCGAAAACGACCCCACCTCCGGCACAAAAGTGTCCAGTGTCACCGGCAGCTTCCCGTTCTCCGGCCTTTATACCGTTCGCCTTCCGCAGGCAATCACACTCGATAAGGGCGACGTTTTCTCGTTGGTGTTTACGCTTTCTTGCCGCAGTCAAGGATTGCGTGCCACCGTCTGTGTACCGGGTGAAAACGTGCAAATGGACGGTAGCCTCGTTGCGTATAACGACGGCGAAACCGGTCAAGGATTTTTCCTGCAAAACGGCAAGTGGCACGACCTCTATACCGACTTTTCCGCAAGTCCCCGTCTGCACGCTTTTACCTCGTTGCTCTCCAAGCCGACCACCGAGCCGACCACCGAGCCAACGACGGAGCCGACGACGGAGCCAACGACCGAGCCGACCACCGAGCCGACCACCGAACCGACGACGAAGCCAACGACCGAACCGACCACCGAACCGACGACGGAGCCGACCACCGAACCGACCACCGAACCGACCACCGAACCGACGACGGAGCCAGCCACTGAGCCGACGACCTCCTCCACGGACTTTCTGTGGGGAGATGCGAACGATGACAATGCCGTCAATATGAAAGACGTGCTGGCCATCCGCAAATTTCTCGCCGGTCTTCCCGTCACCGTAAATGAAAAAAATGCCGACGTCACCCCCGATGATGCCGTCAATATGAAAGACGTTTTGACCTTACGCAAATTCCTTGCCGGTCTACCCTTTTAATCATTATCCCGCAGTCTCGACTGCGGGATTTCTTTTTTGTAAAAATGGCTTGTCTTTTTATAAAGCAAATGATATAATGAGTTTTGTATAGGCAAACTGACCGTGCTTGCGGTCGTAAGGAGAAATAATTATGAAGATTCGTTTGGCAGATTATGTAGCAAACTTCCTCGTGGACCACGGTGTTACCGATGCCTTTTCGGTTGTCGGCGGCGGTGCTATGCACTTAAACGATGCTCTCGGCCATAAAGAGGGGCTTCACGTCACCTACAACCACCATGAACAGGCGTGTGCTATTGCGGCGGAGGCGTATGCCCGCTTAGACAACAAGATTGCGGCGGTGTGCGTTACCACCGGCCCCGGCGGCACCAACGCACTGACCGGCGTGGTTGGCGGCTGGCTGGACTCGATTCCCATGTTCATTTTGAGCGGTCAGGTACGCTACGATACCACCGCCCGCTACGCATTGCAATATACCGAAACCCCTCTGCGTGCCATGGGCGACCAAGAATATGACATTGTCAAGTCCGTCACCCCCATGACCAAATACGCCACCATGATTGAAGACCCGAAGCAAATTCGCTTTGCTCTTGAAAAAGCGTGGCACCTCGCAACCACCGGCCGTCCCGGCCCGGTGTGGGTAGATATCCCCGTCAACTATCAAGGCTGCTTTATCGAAACCGACGAGCTTACGGGGTATGACCCCGCCGCTGACGATGCCGAGCTTCCACCGCCGGTGGACAACGCCGTCATCGACCTGCTTCTTAAAAAGCTGAAATCCGCCGAGCGTCCGGTATTCCACGCCGGCTATGGCATTCGCCTTTCCGGTGCCTACGACGTCTTCCGCAAGGTGGCAGAAAAACTGAACATCCCGATTGTCACGTACTGGAATGCGGTGGACCTTATAGAAAACGATCACCCGCTCTACTGCGGTCGTGCCGGCAACATGGGCGATCGCCCCGGTAACTGGGCCATCCAAAACGCCGACTTTATTTTGGCAATCGGCACCCGCATTTCCATCCGTCAGGTCGGCTACAACTGGAAAACCTGGGCACGTGCCGCCGAAGTGATGATGGTGGATGTCGACAAGGCCGAGCTTAAAAAGCCCACACTCCACGTGGAATATCCCGTGTGGGCAGATGCAAAAGACTTTCTCGAAAAATTGGATGCCGCCATCACCGAGCCCGTGTTTGCGGGCGGCGTATGGAATGACACCTGCCGTCGTTGGAAAAACGACTATCCGGTCGTGCAGGAAAAGCACTACAAGGAAAACGGTGAAACCGCCAACGTCTATGCGTTTATTGACTACTTGAGCCATAAACTCCCGGAAAACAGCCTCACCGCCGTGTCCAACGGGGCGTGCTGTGTCGTCGGCAACCAAGCCTACGCCATCCAAAAAGGCAGTCGTATGGCAAACAACAGTGCCATCGCCAGTATGGGCTACGGCTTGCCCGCCGCTATCGGCACCTGCATCGGCGGCGGCAGAAAAGAGACGGTTTGTCTCGAGGGCGACGGCAGTATTATGATGAATTTGCAAGAGCTGCAAACGGTGCTGACCAACCGTCTGCCCATTAAACTCTTCCTCATCAACAACCGTGGCTACCACTCCATTCGCATTACCCAAACAAACCTCTTCAACAAGAACTTCGTCGGCGTGGGCGAGGATTCCGGCGATTTGTCCTTCCCGGATTTTGAAAAACTGTCCAAGGCGTTCGGCTATCCGTATTTGAGTGCCCACTCCAACGCCGAAATGAAAGAAGCGGTAAACTCTGCTCTCGCCACAGACGGTCCGGTATTTTGCGAAATCTTTACCGATACCGCCCAAGTGTGGGAGCCGAAAAGCAGTACCAAACGCCTGCCGGACGGCACGCTTGTCAGCCCGCCGCTTGAGGATTTGGCACCGTTCCTGCCCCGAGAAGAGCTGAAAGCCCAAATGTTTATCCCCCTGATGGAAGAAGAATAAGTGCTCTCACGAAAGGAGCCTGACATCTATGAAAAAAATCACGTTACTCGATTGCACTCTGCGAGACGGCGGCTACGTCAACGATTGGAAATTCGGAGAAGCCGCCATCCGAGGCATCTGCAAAAAAATGGCACAAACCGGTGTGGAAATCTGCGAGGTGGGCTTTATCAAAGGCGATACCTTTGACCCCAATCGTGCCGTGTTTCCAAACACCGCTTGCATCGCTGACCTCATCGCCCCCAAAGACGACAAAATGCTGTATGTCGGCATGGTGGATATGAGTGCCCCCGTGCCGCTCGACCGTATCGCTCCCTGCGACGGCAGTTCCATCGACGGCATCCGTGTCATTTTTAAAAAAGAGAAAATCGACGAAGGCTATGAATATGTGAAATACGCCAAAGAACAAGGCTACAAAACCTTTGTCCAATTCGTTGGTACCGATATGTACTCCGACAAAGAGTTTATCGAGGGCATCGAAAAATTCAACGAATTAGAGCCGGATGCCATGTCCATTGTGGACAGCTTCGGTCTCATCAAGAAAAAACAATTCCTCCGCCTTGTCCACTTGGCGGACAACAATATGAAACCGTCTATCGCCCTCGGCTACCACTCCCACAACAACCTCCAACAAGCATTCGGCAACTCGGAGGCTCTGGTGGAAATGAACCTAAACCGTGACATCTGCATTGACGGTTGCGTGTTCGGAATGGGTCGTGGTGCCGGCAACTTAAACTTAGAACTGTTTGCCGAATATATGAACGAAAACTACGGCACCAGTTACCGTGTTGAGCCTATGCTTGAAATTATGGACGAATACCTCACCGAGATTTACAACACCAAATTCTGGGGCTACTCTCTGCCGCTGTATCTGTCCGCAAGCCTCGGCTGTCACCCCAACTACGCCATCCATTTGGCGGAGCGGGGAACGCTGACTGTTAAAGCGTTTTCGGAGCTTCTAAAATCCATTCCGGACGACGACAAAGCCAAATTCAGCAAAGACAAGGCCGAGCAATATTATCGTGAGTATATGGAAAAATTCATAGACGACCGAGAGGCACTTTCCGCTTTGAGCGACACCCTTTCCGGCAAACACATTGTTGTCATCGCTCCGGGTAAAAGCATTGCCGAACACGCAGACACCGTAAAAGCGGAGCTTGCAAAACCCGATACCGCCGTAATTGCCCTCAATTTCGACGGCGGTCAATACAAAGCCGATTATATTTTCAGCAGTAATATGCGTCGTTACGCCAAAATCCAAAACAACACCGCCACTCCCTGCATTATCACCTCCAACATGAAAGAGGCGAAAAAAGCGGATTTTGTCGTGAATTTCAGCAGTTATGCCTCGGAAAAAGCCGACATCATCGACAACTCCGGCGTCATGCTTTTGAAACTCCTGCAAGCCATCGGCATCAAGGAGGCAACCGTTGCGGGAATGGACGGCTATTCTCCGGACAGCGGCAACGTTTACTTCGACAAAACGCTGGAGCACGATTTTTCCAGCCAAGCGGAAACCCGCAACCGCCTCATTGCAGGCGAACTGAAAGATATCGAAAAAACGATGAAGCTCCGCTTCATTACTCCCACCTATTACGAAATGTAAAAGGAGGTTTGCTTTATGGCAAACATCATTACGTTTGGCGAAATTATGTTGCGTCTTTCCCCGGACAGCGGCACCCGTTTGTTTCAAAATGACCGCCTGACCGCATCGTTCGGCGGTGCAGAAGCCAACGTGGCAGTGTCCCTCGCAAACTTCGGTGAATCCGTTGCTTTTGTAACAAAATTGCCCGAAAACCCGGTAGGAAATGCCGCTCTCTCCACTTTACGTGCGTTCGGCGTAGACACGTCGATGATTGCTCGTGGCGGTGAGCGTGTCGGCATCTACTTTATGGAAAAGGGTGCCTCTCAGCGAGGAAGCGTTTGCGTGTATGACCGCTCAAACAGTGCCATTGCCGAAGCTACCGCCGCTGATTTTGACTGGAACGCCATTTTCGACGGTGCCGATTGGTTCCATTTTACCGGCATTACCGCCGCCTTGTCCGACAATGCCACCGCTTTGTGCAAAGCGGCGTGCAAGGCCGCTAAAGAAAAAGGGCTGACAATCTCCTGCGACCTCAACTACCGCAAAAAACTGTGGTCAAAAGAAAAGGCACAAGCCGTAATGACCGAGTTGTGCGACTATGTGGACGTGTGCATCGCCAACGAAGAGGACGCCAAAGATGTGTTCGGCATTGAGGCTTCGGAAAGCGATATCGAGGGCGGCAAGCTGTCCAAAACCGGCTACTGCACCGTAGCAAAAGAGTTACACGACCGCTTTGGCTTCGACAAAGTCGCCATCACCCTTCGTTCTTCTTTTTCCGCCGACGATAATGACTGGGCGGCACTTCTTTTTGACGGCGAAAACTACTGTTTTTCCAAAACCTATCACCTGCACGTTGTCGACCGTGTCGGCGGCGGTGACAGTTTCGGAGCGGGACTCATCTATGCCATTCGCCGTGGAGACAGCACCCAAAACGCTGTGGAATTTGCCGTTGCCGCCTCGGCACTCAAGCACTCCATCGAGGGGGATTTCAACCGCATTTCCGTCGCCGAAGCGGAAGCTCTTCAACACGGCGACGGTTCCGGTCGTGTCAAACGCTGATTTCTACATGACCCGATTTTTGTAAAAGGAGGTGACGGGTATGACCGTCATCGTTACCGGTGCATCCGGTTTTTTGGGGCTTTCCACATGCCGCCGTCTTTTGGCGAAAGGGCACACCGTCTACGGTGTGCTTCAAACCCAAAGTCAAAATGCCCATAAGCTCCCCGTTCACGACCGGTTTTTCCCCGTTCGCTACGATTTGGGAAGTGATGACAAAGCCCTTCGTGCCGCCGTCCCCCATGCGGATACCTTTATCCACTTTGCCTGGGCGGGAACCAAAGGCGACAACCGCTTAAACCACGACGTGCATTTTGCAAACGTGGATTACTCGCTTTCTCTTATGAAAACCGCCGCCGCTCTCGGCTGTAAACGGTTTATTTTCGCCGGCTCTCAAGCAGAGTACGGCATCCATTTCGAAACCATCACCGAAGATACCCCGTGCAACCCCGTATCGGAATACGGCAAAGCCAAGCTTTCGTTCGGGTTAAAGGGAGCGGCACTCGCCCCCTCTCTCGGTTTGGATTTTATCCACCTGCGAATTTTCAGCACCTACGGTGTGGGTGACCATCCGCACACGCTGATGTCCTCCTGCGTTCGCACTTTTTTGAAAGGCGAAACTATGCAAATGGGCGATTGCCAGCATACGTGGAATTTCCTCAACATTGACGACGAAGCCGCTCTCATCGCCAAAATGGCGGCCTTTGACGGCGTGCTTTCCTCCGAGGGAAGCGTGTTTAACGTGGCAAGTGACGACACACGTCGCTTAAAAGATTTTGTGCTGGAAGCCTTTGAACTTTGCGGTAAAAAAGGCGAATGCGTGTTCGGCGAACCCCAACCGAAGCCGGAGGGAATTGTGCAATTAAACCCCTCGATTGACAAGGCAAAACGCCTGCTCAACTGGACACCTGCGGTGAGCTTCCAAGAGGGCATCGAGCAAATGATTGCCGCCGAAACGCAAAAAGGAGATGCATAAAATGCCCCGCTATCCCTATGTGTTATTCGATTTGGACGGCACCCTCGCCGACACCGGCGAAGGGGTGATGAACTGTGCCAAACACGCTTGTGTCACCCTCGGCTATCCCGAACCGCCCGAAAGCCAGTTACAAAAAATCATCGGCCCGCCTCTGGGCTTTAGTTTCCCGAACTACTTAGGCGTGGCCGAACACGACACGTTGGAAGCCATCCGCATTTTTCGCCAGCGTTATTCGGTCAAGGGGCTTCTGGAATGCCGCATTTATGACGGCATCGCCGACCTGCTTTTTGCATTAAAAGATGCCGGCTGTCGACTTTTTGTCGCCACCTGCAAGCCCACCGCCTACTCCGAGACCATTCTCAAAAACCTCGGCATTGCGGATTGTTTTGAGCTTGTGGTCGGCAGTAACTTAGACAATACCCGTACAGAAAAGAACGAGGTGCTGGACTATCTGTGCAAAACCGCCGCCATTGAGCCAGAGCACTGCGTGATGATCGGCGACCGCTATTCGGATGTGCGTGGTGCCCACACCTTTTCGATGGATTCCATCGGCGTCACCTTCGGCTATGGCAGTCGAGAAGAGCTGGAACAAGAAGATGCCACCGCCGTTGTCGACTCCCCGGCGGAGATTAAAAAATTGATTTTAGGCTGAAAAAAGAGAGGGTATCCCCTCTCTTTTTTGTTTGATTTTGCATATTGTGCCCATACTCTCCATAGAGTGAAACGAGGTGAGAGTATGGGAAGTTTTTTGAAAGATATGGTGGTAAAAACCCCGCCCGAAAATGAACTGCAAGCCGCCATTCGACACGTCTGTGACGAATTGACACGGGTACAAACCTGCTTCCAAATGGAATCCGATCCGGATATGATTGAAGCCTATATCTATGAACAGGAAGCCCTTCGTGCCCGCTACCGCTATCTTCTGAAAATGGCCAGGCAAAACGGGCAAATCGCCTCCTTTTGCCCGCCTTTTATGGGGAGGGACGCCGGTTGACCCTCTTTTTATGGTTCGTTGTCGCCGTCGCCGCATCGGCCCTGCTCGCCGTTTGCATTGCCATGTGGAAAACAAAGCATCCGCTTAAAGCCCTCGGCACATCGGCGGCAACCGGATTTTTAGCTCTCGCCGCCGTCAATGTCATCGGCGGCTTCACCGGCGTTTCGCTCGGTCTCGGGTGGGTATCCGTCGGTGCTTGCACGTTTTTCGGACTTCCCGGCGTGGGAATGCTGCTGTTTCTTAAATCCATTTTTTTGCTGTAAAAAACGCTATCGGAGATGGGATATCTTCGATAGCGTTTTCGTATTATTTCTTTTTTTCATCGGTGGAAACAACGGCTTTTAAGCTCACAATCCGTGTTCCGCCGTTTTTCATAGCTTCCTCTTCGTCAAAGGTCATCTGTCTTCCGCAAACGGGGCACAAATCGTAACACGTTTCGTCGTCCACCTCAACCGTTACCTGCAATCCGGTGCGGTTCGCAACGCAGGCACGCTGATGACCGGCAACCACTTCGGCATGGCCGCAGCGGCAAGAAATCACCTTGACGGTACGGTCACGGCTTCGAGACCGCAACGCCTGCAACACACGGGGACAAAAGAGCAAATCGTCCGGTGCGGAGCGAACGCTGCTTGTCATAGAGAGGTCGCTCACGAGATCCAGCGAACAGCGTCCGGTTTTCATATAGTAACACGTAGATTTTTCCAGCAAAACGGTGGCTTCCAACGTTCCTTTTACGCTGTTCATCTCATCACCTCCAGCGTCTACCGGGTATCATAGCACACCCACAAAAAAAGTGCAACCTTTCCACGGAAAAAATTACAAAAATCTCCTAAAAAAATTGACATTTTCCCATAAATAGGATATAATAAATTGTCTATATGCTAAAAGGCGAAATTTGGCACGTTAGGAGAATCGTTATGCGAGTAATTTTGGATGCTCATGGTGGCGACAACGCCCCGTTGGAAGCAATAAAAGGAGCCGCATTGGCAACAAAAGAATACGGTTGCATGGTTGTTCTTTGCGGAAACGAACCGCAGTTACGTGCCCTTGCCGAACAGGAAAAAATCTCCCTTGAAAATGTGGAATTCCTGCAGGCGGATGACATCATCACCATGGAAGACGAACCCGGCAGCATCCTTAAAGCTCATAAAGATTGCTCTATGGCGGTGGGGCTTCGCTCCGTCGCCGCCGGCGAGGGCGATGCGTTCATCTCCGCCGGAAGCACCGGAGCGTTGCTAATGGGTGCCACATTCCTTGTTAAACGCATTAAAGGCATCTCCCGCCCCGCCATCGGCTCAGTACTCCCCAGTGAAAAATTTCCCTATCTTCTTTTGGATATGGGTGCCAACGTGGAATGCCGTCCGGAAATGCTTCTCCAATTCGCCCACATGGGCAGTCTCTATATGACCCACGTAATCAAACACGGCGAACCCGCTTCAGTCGGACTTCTCAACGTGGGAACGGAGGATACCAAAGGCGGCGACACCCAAAAAGCCGCTTTCGCTCTGCTGAAAAACAGCAATCTTCCCTTTGTGGGCAACGTCGAGGCACGCCAAGTGCCACTGGGTGCCGCCGAAGTGGTGGTCACCGACGGCTTCTCCGGCAACATCCTCCTCAAAGGCATGGAGGGCATCGCCTCTATGATGATGCATGAACTCAAAGGCGTATTTCTTAAAAACACCACCTCCAAGCTCGCCGCTCTTATGGTAAAAGGCGGCTTGTCCGACCTCAAAAAACTGATGGACACCGCTGAATACGGCGGAGCCCCCATTCTCGGCGTAAAACGCCCCGTCATCAAGGCCCACGGCAACTCCAATGCCGTCGCCTTCAAAAACGCCATTCGTGTGGCACTTGAGTTTGCCTCGGCAGACGTGATTTCGAAAATCGAAACCGCCGTTGCCGCCGAAAAGGAGGGCGAGCCTCTTGTGTGATTTGGACAATTTAATGGAAAAAATCGGCTACCATTTCGAAGACATCCACCTGCTTGACCGAGCACTGACCCACTCCTCTTATGCCAACGAAAAAGGAACCAAAAGCAACGAGCGTTTGGAATTCTTAGGCGACTCGGTACTGGGCTTTATTGCCGCTGATTATCTTTACTCCCACGAATCCGGAAGCGAGGGCAAGCTTTCCAAACACCGTGCTTCCATTGTCTGCGAAAAGGCGTTGGCCCACTATTCCCGCACGCTGTCTATCGGTGAATACCTGCGTTTGGGCAAGGGCGAACGACAAAACGGCGGTGCCGAACGGGAATCCACCTTGGAGGACGCCTTCGAGGCCATCGTCGGGGCCATTTATCTCGACGGGGGCATCGAACCCGCCCGTGCTTTTGCACTTCCCTTTTTGGAAACCGAACTGCACAACACAAAACACCACCAATTCCGTGACTACAAAACGTTGCTTCAAGAAGTCGTCCAGCACAGCCCGGAGGAAACCCTCCAGTATGTGCTGGTGGATGAGACCGGCCCCGACCACAACAAGAAATTCACGGTGGAGGTTCACCTAAACAGCAACGTCATCGGTTGCGGTACCGGCAAAACCAAACGTGAAGCCGAACAGCAAGGTGCCCGAGAGGCACTGAAGCTGATGGGCTTTTAACCAACCATTTCCACCCCAAATGTAAGGATGTGAAACTATGCTGCTTAAATCGCTGGAAATTAAGGGCTTTAAGTCCTTTCCGGACAAAACAGTGCTGACCTTCGGCGACGGCATTACCGCTGTGGTTGGTCCTAACGGCAGCGGTAAATCGAATATCAGCGACGCCATTCGCTGGGTTCTCGGCGAACAATCGAACAAAGCCCTGCGTGGCAGCAAAATGGAAGACGTGGTCTTTAACGGCACATCGGCACGTAAAAGCCTTGGCTATGCAGAGGTGTCCCTGACCATCAACAACGAAAAACGCTTTTTGGATTTTGATGCAGATGAAGTATGTGTCACCCGCCGCTATTACCGTTCCGGCGAAAGCGAGTATATGCTCAACAATGCCACCGTTCGTCTGAAAGATATTCAGCTGTTGTTTATGGATACCGGTCTCGGCCGAGACGGCTACTCCATTATCGGTCAGGGTCGAATTGAGGATATCGTCTCCTCCCGTTCGGATGACCGCCGTGAGATTTTCGAGGAAGCCGCCGGTATCGCCAAATACCGCTATCGCAAAAACGAGGCGGAACGCCGCCTGCAAAACGCCGAGGATAACCTCCTGCGTCTGCGAGACATCTTGCAGGAGCTGGAGGATCGCATCGGGCCGCTCGAAACCCAGTCCAACAAAGCCAAAAAATTCCTCGCCTACGCTGACGAAAAGAAAGGGCTGGAAATCGGTCTGTGGCTTCACACGTTGGACACCTCTCGTGATGTTCTCCGTGAACTGGGCGGCAAATTAGAGCTCGCCCGCACGCAGTACGATTCCGCCGCCGCCGCCATTGCGGATGTGGAGGCGAAAATCGAAGAAATCGGCAACCGTGCCGCCGGTCTCGCCGTACAGATGGACGAGCTGAACCGTGCCGCCGCCGCTTTCGAGGAGGACGCCGTTCGCCACGAGGGCGAAATTGCCGTTCGCCGCAACGATATCGACCACCACAACGAAAACATCGCCCGTATGCAAAACGAGCAGGCACAGCAATCGGAAAGTGCCGAACAGTTGGAGGAAGAACGTACCGCTCGCTTGGCGGATATCGAAGACCGTCGTGATAAAATCGCCGCCGCCGAAAAAGAGCGGCTCGCACTCTCCGAAAAAATGGATGCCCTCTCCCGTGACAGCGACGAGGCGGGCAACAAAATGGAAGTCGAAAACCACCGTGCCGCCGATCTCGCAAAACAAATTGCCGACGTGCGGGTACGTGAGGTTACCGGCGAATCCTCTCTTTCGGAAATCAACACTCGGCTGTCTCAACTGAACGCTGCGGTACTGCTTAAAAAAGGCCAAAGCGAAGCCGCCGCCGCCGAAAAGAAAGAATGCGAACAGGCCGTCGCCGCCTGCAAAGAAAAAATCGACAGCCTGCAAAATGCGGTTACCGGATATTCTCTCCGCCATAAATCCCGTTCGGACAAAGCGGAGGCCGCCCGCACCGTTGCGGAAAAACTCCGCTTGGATGTGGAGGATCACCGTCGCCGCCTGCGTATTCTTGAAGAATTGGAGCGTAGCATGGAGGGCTTCTCCGGCAGCACCAAAGCCGTGATGAAGCAAGCGGGCCGTGGAGCGTTGCGTGGCATTTTGGGCCCGGTTGCCGGACTTCTCGAAGCTCCCACCGATGTGGCTCTTGCCATCGAAACCGCTCTCGGCAACAACGCCCAAAACGTGGTATGCGAAACCGAGGCAGATGCCAAAAGTGCTATCCGTTTCCTCAAAAACGAAAATGCCGGCCGTGTCACCTTCCTACCGCTTCAAACCATCCGAGGCGGCAAGCTGGACGAAAAAGACTTAAAAGGCGAAATGGGGTATGTGGGCATCGCCTCCGACCTCATCTCCTTTGACAAAAAATACAACGACGTCATGGAAAGCCTGCTCGGCCGCACTGCCGTTGCCGAGGATCTTGACTGTGCCACCGTCTTGGCGAAAAAGACCGGCTACCGTGTCAAATTCGTCACACTGGACGGCCAGTTGGTTCACGCCGGCGGTTCGTTGACCGGCGGTTCCCACGTCAAAGGGGCGGGACTTCTCTCCCGCCGTGCCGAAATGGAAAAACTTTCCACCTCTTTGAAAGAAATGGAAACCAAGGCACAAAAAGCGAACGCCGACTTCATTTCCGCCAAAGAAGATGCCGCCGCCGCCGAAGCGGCGTTATCCGGTGCCCAAGGCGAACTTACCACCGCCCAAGAAGACGGCATTCGTCTTGAGGCGGAGTTACGCCGTGTCACCGAGCTTGCAGAAAACGGCGACCAGGCTGTGGCGGATTGCCTCAGCGAGATTGAAACCCTCAACACCCGCATTGAAGAAATCCGCTCCGATATGGAGGCGGCGGGCAAGGAAGCTTCCTCTTTGCTCAAGGAGCAAGCCGAAATCGAAGCGAAGCTGTCTGCCCTTTCCGGCGGTCGTGCGGAAATGACCGCCGCTCGGGAGGAATTGTCCGCCCAAATGGCAGAACTCAAGCTGCAAGAACACGGCTTTGAAAAAGAAATTGAAGCTTTCAACGCCGCCATCGAAGGCATTGACCGCCGCAAAACAGACAGCGACGGTGCCAAGCAGTTACTGCAAGGTCAAATCGAATTGCTAAACCTGCAAATCGAAGCTATCGAAAAAGAAATCCTCGACCTGCAAGCTCAGGCAGAGAATTGCCGCAAACAAGCCGCCGCTTCCCGTGAGCAGATGGAAGCCCTCGTCCACGAACGGACGGACGGCGAGCAAAGCGTTACCGCTTTGCGTCAAGCCTCCAAAGAGCAAATGGAGGAAAAGGAACGGCTGTCCGGCGAAGTGGCCCGGTTGGAGGAAAAAGCGTTCCGTGCCGAAGCCGAAACGGACGAAATCGTCCGCAAGCTGTATGAGGAGTACGAGTTGACCCGTGCCGAGGCGGAGGCACAAACCGAACCGATTGAAAATGTCCCCGAAGCACAAAAACGCCTCACCGAGCTGCGTAGTAAAATCCGTGCTCTCGGCACCGTCAACGTGGACGCTATTGAGGAATTCAAAGAGGTCAGCGAACGCTATGCGTTCCTGTCCGAGCAGGTGAAAGACGTGGAGATTTCCCGCACCGAACTGCTAAGCCTCATCAACGACCTCACCACCCAAATGCGTGAGATGTTTGTCGACCGCTTCAATAAAATCAACAAACATTTCGGCGTTGTTTTTGCCGAGCTGTTCGGCGGCGGCAAAGCCGAACTCAAGTTGGAGGAACCGGACGATGTGCTTCACTCCGGCATCCAAATGAACGTTCAACCGCCCGGAAAGGTCATCCTCAATTTGGATGCGTTGTCCGGCGGCGAAAAGGCACTCACCGCCATCGCCCTTTTGTTTGCTATTTTGAAAGTTACCCCGTCGCCCTTCTGCGTATTGGACGAAATTGAAGCCGCATTGGACGACGTCAACGTTTCCCGTTACGCCCAGTTCCTGCGTCGTATGACCGACGAAACGCAATTCATCGTCATCACCCACCGTCGAGGAACCATGGAGGAAGCCGACGTGCTGTACGGCGTCACTATGCAAGAATCCGGCGTCACCAAACTCCTCGAACTGCGTGCCAGCGAGGTGGAGGAACGTCTCGGAATGAAGCTTGGTGAACGTGGCGAAGCGACGTAACCCCAAAACCCCACTTTGTGAAAGGATATGACTATGGGCTTTTTTGAGAAAATCAGCTCCGGGCTGAAAAAAACAAAAGAAACTCTCTCCATGCCTGTCAGTTCTCTGTTCCGCTCCTCCCTGAGCGTCAACGACGAACTGTTCGAAGAACTGGAGGAACTGCTCATTATGGGCGACGTGGGGGCTTCCACCGCCGCCGCCATTTGCGATGAGCTGAAAAAGCGTGTTAAGGAGCAGGGCATCAAAGACCCGATGGAAGCTAAAACGGCTCTCAAAGATATTGTGGCGGAAATGCTCCGTGGAGGACAGGAAATGTCCCTCGAAACCACGCCCTCCGTCGTGTTGGTCATCGGCGTCAACGGTGTGGGCAAAACCACTACCATCGGCAAACTGGCATCGTTTTACAAAGCACAGGGCAAAAAAATCCTGCTCTCTGCCGCCGATACGTTCCGTGCCGCCGCTATCGAACAGCTGGAGGTGTGGGCGAACCGTGCCGACGTAGATATGGTGAAACACAGCGAGGGTGCCGACCCCGCCGCCGTCGTGTTTGACAGTTGTGCCGCCGCAAAAGCCCGTGGCACCGATATCGTCATTGTGGACACTGCCGGCCGTCTGCATAACAAGAAAAACCTTATGCAGGAACTGGAAAAAATCCACCGTGTGATTGACCGTGAACTGCCGAACGCCTCGAAAGAGGTGCTGTTGGTGCTGGACGCCACCACCGGTCAAAACGCCGTCAACCAAGCTCGTGAATTTAAGACTGCCGCCGATATCACCGGTATTGTTCTCACCAAACTGGACGGCACCGCCCGTGGCGGTGTTATCCTCTCCATCCGTGAGGATTTGGATGTGCCGGTTAAATTTGTCGGCCTCGGCGAGGGCGTAGACGATTTACAGCCCTTTGACCCGACTGCCTTTGCCAACGAGCTGTTCGGAGAGGACGCATGAGTATGAAAGTGCTTATCGCCTCCCATAACCAAGGGAAAATCGAGGAATTGTCCCGTATTCTTGCCGCTTGCTCGGTCGAAGCGGTCACCGCCGACCAGCTCGGCATCACCCTTTCCGAGCCGGAGGAAACCGGCAAAACCTTTGCCGAAAACGCCCTCATTAAAGCGAAAACCGCCTGCATGGAAAGCGGCATTGCCGCCGTGGCGGATGATTCCGGCCTTTGTGTGGATGCCCTCGGCGGTGCCCCCGGGCTGTATACCGCCCGCTACGCCCCGGCAGGACAACGCAAAGCCACCCTGCTTAAAAATCTCGGCGACACACCCCACGAGCAACGTACCGCCCACTTCGTGGCATCCATTTGCTGTTATATGCCGAATGGCGACGTAATCGAAGCCGAAGGCGTGTGCGAGGGCTTTATCGCTTTCGAATGCCGTGGCAATTCCGGTTTTGGGTATGACCCGATTTTCGAACTTCCCGGCGGCAAAACCTTTGCGGAGATCTCCTCCGACGAAAAGGACGCCGTCAGCCACCGTGGGTTGGCACTGAACGCCTTTGCCTCCCGCCTTGACAACTATGTAAAAACCCACAAGGAGTGATTTTATGACCAGCAAACAACGTGCCTATCTGCGTGGACTTGCCAACGACTACGAGCCGATTGTCCATATCGGCAAAGGCGGCATTTCCGACGCTCTTGTCAAACAGGCGGACGACGCTTTGGAAGCCCGTGAGCTCATCAAAGGCAGAGTGCTGGAAACCGCCCCGAAAACCGCACGGGAAACAGCAGAGGAAATTGCCGCCGCTGTCGGTGCCGAAACGGTACAAGTCATCGGCCGCACCTTTGTGCTTTATCGCCGTCGTGCGGAGGAACCCACCATCGTTCTTCCCCGCTGATGTTGCTTATTATTTCTGTTAGGAGGTGAGGGCTTTGAAAATCGCCTTGTTCGGCGGTACATTTGACCCCATTCACAATGGCCACCTCGCACTTTGCGAAGCGTTCAAAAAGGAGCTCTGCCTTGATCGCATCATTTTGATGCCCACTGCACAACCTCCTCACAAGCTGAAAACCGAAATGGCACCCGCCGCTCATCGTGCCGCTATGTGCGAGTTGGCGGCAGAGCCGTACCCCTACATAAGTGTCTCCCGTGTGGAAATCGCACGGGGCGGTGCAAGCTTCACCGCCGACACTCTGGATATTATGAGCGAGCGGTTTAAGGATGCCGAGTGGTATCTCTTAATGGGTGCGGATATGTTCCTTACCGTCTCCACCTGGTTTCGGTATGACGACATCAAAGCCCGTGCCGTGTTGTGTACCGTCCCACGGGACGATATCTCCGCAAAAACGCTTACCGCTCACGCCGAAAAGCTCACCGCTGACGGTGCTCGGTGCATTGTCATTTCCGCCAACACGCCCCGCATTTCCTCTACCGCCTTACGCAAAGCAATCCGTGACCAGGATAACCGCAACTGGCGTCGGTTCCTTTCCCCCGCTGTTGCCGACTATATTGAAGACCACGACCTCTATTTGCCGGACAGTATGGCGACTGTCCCCACCACAAATGAGCAATATATCGCCATTCTAAAACGACGGCTCACCCCCTACCGGTTCGAACATTCTCTCGCCGTGGCGGACGAAGCCAAACGACTGGCACCCCTTTACGGTGCCGACCCCCAAAAAGCCTACACCGCCGGCCTACTCCACGATATCATGAAGGATGCTTCCCCCGCCGAACAAATGGGTGTGTGCGAAAGCTTCGGTGTCACGTTAGACGCCGACACGCAAAACGCACCCAAGCTGTGGCACGCCACTATCGGTGCGGTGTTTTTGGAGCACGTACTTGGCATCACCGATACCGATATGCTCAATGCCGTCCGCTATCATACGACCGCCCGTGCGGGAATGACCCCGCTGGAAAAAACGGTTTACATCGCCGACTTTACCGCCGCCGGACGACATTACCCCGATGTGGCGGAAATGCGTCGCCGTGCCGACATCTCCTCCGATGAGGCGATGCGGTATGCGGTGCGATATTCTATCAATGAACTGAAAGAAAAGGGGCGTGAGCCCCATCCCGATACACTTGCCGCCCAAAAAGAGCTGCAAGAATCCGCTTCATCTATAACGAAAGGATGATCGAAAATGGCAAAAGATAATCGACAGAAAAAACGGATGAAAGCCGCCAAAAAGGCCGCTCGTGCCGCCAAACACAGTGGCGGTACCATCGCCCCCGAGGCACAATCTCAGGTACAGCTGCGAGGAAGTCGTTCCTCCACCGCCTCTCGCACCCCCGCTCGCCGCAAAAAGAAAAAGAACGGGGCACCGGTTGGCAAAATCATCTTAGTTGTGTTGTTCTTGCTGTTCGTGGCGGCACTGGTGTGGTTTGGTATTACCGCTTACAAATACGTGAAAACCTACTTTAGCGGCGATAACTCCCAAACGCCAGGTGCCATCGTCGCCGCTAAAGAAAACGATAACGTGGCATACTATTTACTCGGTATGCTCGGAAAAGAAAAAGAAAACGGCACCACCGGACGTATGCAAATGGTTTCCGTTGTTTGCTATGACAAAAAATCCAAAACCGTCAACGTGATGCAGGTTCCCACCGGCACGTATCTCGGCGACAGCGAACACTTCGCCGTCAAAACCGTGGGCGGCGTGTGGTCCACTCCCAAACCGCTCAACTGGTGTGAGACCTGCCGCAAACAGGTGTTTGAAGCCGAAATCACCGACGGAAAACACAACGTCACTCTGAGCAACGGCAAGGTTTGCAACACAAAAATCACGCAAAAGAAGGGCAGTGCCGTCAACAACCTGTTAGAGGTGTTCACCTCGCAATACACTCTGCCCATCGACAACTACTATATTTTCCCGCAGGAAGCCTTTGTGAAATTGGTGGATTTGGTGGGCGGCGTTGACATCAACCTCCCCGAAGCGATGACGCTGGGCGACATCACCTATGACGGCGGTATCCAAACGGTAGATGGCGAGGGAGCGTTGGAATTCGCCCTCGGCGACTGGGAATCGGTAAACGGTGAGCTTAAAAACCTCACCCGTCAACGTCAGGTGTATGTGGCGTTGTTTGAACGCCTGATGACCACCGACGCCAAAAAGCTGGATGAAGATGTGCTGTTCCCGCTGATGAAAGGGTCTACACCCATCCGCACCAAACGGGACAACAGCATTGAAGAAGACATCGAACTGATGGAAAAACTGGTAGCGGACCTCAACAAAATTGACCGCTCTAAAATCAGCATTTCCATTCTGCCCGGCGAAGTTGCCTCGTTGGAGGGCGGCAACTTCTACTCAGTGCATAAGGACGAGCTTTGCACCCTTATCAACGACTCCTTCAATCCTTACGGCACTCCTCTCACCGAGGAATACCTCAAAATGACCGAGATTGCCAACACCGAAAAATCCAATCTCCAAACCAAAACCTTTGATAAATTGCTGGTGAAACAAACCGGCATTATCGAACAGGAGGATGAGGAATGAGTTTTAATACCCCAAAAGACCTCTGCGGTGCCATTGTCCGCTCGCTGGACAACCATAAGGCATCCGGCATTAAGGTTATTGACGTACACGCTCTAACCTCTATTGCCGATTACTTCGTCATTGCAGAGGGCACAAGCTCCACCCAGGTTCGCTCTTTCACCGATTACGTGGAATACGACCTGAAAGAGCAGGGAATCGAGCCTCTGCGTACCGAAGGGTATCGCAACTCCTCGTGGGTGCTGATGGACTACGGTTCGGTAGTTGTACACGTGTTCATGCAGGAAGCCCGTGAATTTTATAACCTGGAACATCTTTGGAAAGACGGTGTCGACGTCGATGCCGCCGAATTCCTTGAAAATACTGAGAAATGAGATGACACAAATGGACCGCTATGATTTTTCCGCCGTTGAGAAAAAATGGCAAAAAATTTGGGACGAAAAACAAACCTTCGCCGCCAAAGACAACTCTGACAAACCGAAATTCTACGGCCTCGTAGAATTCCCCTATCCCTCGGGTGCCGGTATGCACGTAGGGCATATCAAAGCCTATTCGGGACTGGAAGTGGTATCCCGCAAACGCCGTTTGCAGGGCTATAACGTACTGTTCCCCATCGGATTTGACGCCTACGGTCTCCCCACCGAAAACTATGCCATCAAAACCGGTATGCACCCCCGTCAGGTCACCGATATCAACATCGAAAAATTCACCTCTCAGCTGAAAGCCGTGGGTTTCTCCTTCGACTGGAATCGTGTTATCGACACCACCGAGGAGGATTACTACCGCTGGACCCAGTGGATTTTCCTTAAAATGTTCGAAAAAGGCCTTGTCTTCCGTGACAAAACGCTCGTCAACTACTGCCCCAGCTGTAAGGTGGTTCTCTCCAACGAGGACTCTCAGGGAGGCAAATGCGATATCTGCCACAGCGACATTGTCCAAAAATCCAAAGACGTGTGGTATCTGCGTATCACCGACTATGCCGACAAACTGCTGGAGGGCCTCAACGAGGTAAACTTCCTCCCCAACATCCGACTCCAGCAGGAAAACTGGATTGGTAAATCCACCGGTGCTTTCGTCAACTTCACCCTTTCCGGCCATGACGAAACCCTACGGATTTACACCACTCGTCCGGACACTCTCTACGGTGTCACCTTTATGGTTATGGCACCGGAGCATCCGCTCTTAGACAAATATCAGGCGTCCATTAAAAACTTCGACGCTGTGACCGCTTACCGTGCCGAGTGTGCCAAAAAAACCGAATTCGAGCGTACCCAGTTGGTCAAAGACAAAACCGGCGTAAAACTGGATGGCCTTTGTGCCACCCATCCCCTCACCGGCGAGGATATTCCGATTTTCATCTCCGACTATGTTATGATGGGCTACGGCACCGGTGCCATTATGGCAGTGCCCGCCCACGATGACCGTGACTATGAGTTCGCCAAAAAATTCGGCATTGACATCATCGAGGTCATCAAAGGCGGCGATATTTCGAAAGAAGCCTATACCGGCGACGGCGAAATGGTCAACTCCCAATTCCTCAACGGCTTCCAAAACAAAAAAGATTCCATCGCCCGTATGATTGAGTATTTAGAGGAAAAAGGCGTCGGCGAAAAGGGCGTTCAGTACAAGATGAAAGACTGGGCGTTCAACCGTCAGCGTTACTGGGGCGAACCCATTCCGATTATCCACTGCCCCACGTGCGGTATGGTGGCTGTTCCCTATGACGAACTGCCGCTGAAGCTCCCCAAAATGGAAAAATTCGAGCCTGGCTCGGACGGCGAAAGTCCGCTTGCCAAGGTGGAGGATTTCGTCAACTGCACCTGCCCGAAATGCGGCGGAGCGGCAACACGAGAAGCCGACACAATGCCCCAGTGGGCAGGCTCGCCGTGGTATTTCCTGCGTTACATTGCCCCGAAAAACAACGAGGCTTTTGCCGACGCCGACAAGCTGAAATACTGGATGCCGGTCGACTGGTATAACGGCGGTATGGAACACGTTACCCGCCACCTGATTTATTCCCGTTTCTGGTACAAATTCCTCTATGACCTCGGGGAAGTGCCGGTGTCCGAGCCGTACGCCAAACGCACGGCACAGGGTCTTATCCTCGGGCCGGACGGCGAAAAAATGAGCAAATCCAAAGGAAACGTCGTTGACCCCAACGAGGTTGTGGAGCAGTATGGTGCCGATGTTCTCCGTCTCTATGTCCTCTTTATGGGTGACTACGAAAAGGCGGCTCCCTGGTCGGAAAACAGTGTCCGTGGCTGCAAACGCTTTATCGACCGTCTGTGGGCACTCCAGGAAATGGTCACCGACGAAGAGGAGTACTCCAAAGAGCTGGAGGGTGCCTTCCACCGCACCATTAAAAAGGTGTCCGAGGACTTCGAAACTCTCAAATACAACACCGCCATTGCGGCGATGATGACGTTGCTCAACGATATCTATGCCAAAGGCTCCGTTACCCGTGGCGAGCTCAAAACCTTTATCACGCTCTTAAACCCGGTAGCCCCTCACATCACGGAGGAAATCTTCGAGCAGATGCACTTCGGCGGAATGCTTAACGAAACCTCTTGGCCCACGTGGGATGATGCGAAGTGTGTGGAGCAATCGGTTGAAATCGTGGTACAGGTTAACGGCAAAATCCGTGCCCGCTTGAACATTGCCCCCGATATGGCAAAAGAGGACGTGCTCGCCCTCGCCAAAGCGGATGAAAAAGTGGCGGCAGAGCTTTCCGGCAAAACACTCGTCAAAGAGTTGTATATCCCCGCAAAACTCGTCAACCTGGTCGTGCGGTAAGAGCATTCCTCTTTTTTGAGAAGCTGCCTGCAAACGTTTTTGACAAAAAACGTAAAAATTCCCACGTTTTTGTCGGGAAAGTTCAATAAATCTCTTGACGAAACAAGTTTTTTGCGGTATACTGTCTTTTGTTATGTGGCGAAATTACCGCCTTTCCAAAATTGAGGGGAGGGAAACATAGAATGTCTGAAGTTAGAGTTAAAGAGAACGAAAGCCTCGATAGTGCCCTGCGTCGCTGGAAAAAATCCTGTGCTCGCTCCGGTGTGCTCGCTGAAGTTCGCAAAAGAGAACATTACGAGAAGCCTTCGGTTCGCCGTAAGAAAAAATCCGAGGCCGCCCGCAAAAGAAAGTTCAAATAATCACGCATAAAAAGCGGGCAAGTTATCTTGCCCGCTTTTTTATCTGCCCCGCCGTTTTTTGTCAATCCGGCGAGGAAGGAGTTACTCTATGTCGATTTTTTACCCGACACTGCTTCGTGAACGAATCCAGCTCGTCACCCCCGACGATCTCCGCTCTCTCGGTGTTGAGGGGATTTTGCTGGATGTGGACAACACCCTCACCAAATTTCATAGTCAGGAGCTATCCGACGACGTGGCGAACTGGCTTGCTATGATGCAACAAGAGGGTTTTAAGCTCACCGTTGTCTCTAACGGGTTCGCCAAGCGTGTGTTGCCGTTTACAAATAAAATCGGGTTAGATGCGGTGTCCCTTGCGTGCAAGCCCTCGCCCATCGGTTTTTGGCGTGGAGCCAAACGGCTGGGACTCCCCCTTAAAAAATGCATCGCCATCGGCGACCAAGTGTTTACCGATGTGCTCGGTTCCAAACTGGCGGGAGTAAAAATGCTCTTGTTAATGCCTATTGAGCTCGAAACCAATCGCCCCACCATTATGCTGAAACGTCATTTTGAAAAGGGCATTTTACGCCGTTTTCGAAACAAACACCCGGAACGCCTGTAAGGAGGTTGCGGTATGTCAAATGAACTCATCGCCCGTTTCGGACCCGCCGGCAATTGCGATGACTTTGCCGCCGCCGGCTATAAACACAGTGCCGAAATGCCCGCATTTGCCGCTTCATTCGGCTTAAATGCGTATGAATACCAGTGCGGTCGTGGCGTCCGCTTATCGGACGATACCGCCGCCGCTTTGCGGATGAATGCCGTTGCCCATCATGTGCAATTATCGCTTCATGCCCCGTACTTCATCTCGCTTGCCAGCGATGACCCGAAAAAGCGGGATAACAGCATCCGCTATATTTTAGACAGTGCCGATGCGGTTGCCCGTTTGGGTGGTGACCGCATCGTCGTTCATCCCGGCGGACTCGGCGGTCTTACCCGAGAGGGTGCCACCGCTCTCGCCTGCGAAACGCTCGCCCGTGCTCAAGCCGCTTTGGACGATGCCGGACTCGACTTTGTACATATTTGCCCCGAAACCATGGGAAAAATCAACCAGCTCGGAAACCTCGCAGAAGTTATGCAATTCTGTGCGGTGGATGAACGCTTTTTGCCGTGTATCGACTTCGGCCATCTCAACGCACGCACCCACGGCGGAATCACTTCGAAAGCCGATTATGACGCCATTTTGGACACGCTCGAAAATGCGTTAGGTGTCGAACGGGCACGACAGTTCCATTCCCATTTCTCGAAAATCGAATATACCGATGGCGGCGAAAAACGCCACCTGACCTTTGAGGATACCTTGTTTGGCCCCGAGCCCGCCCCGTTGATGCAAGCGGTGACCGCTCGTCATTGGACACCCACCTTCGTGTGCGAGTCGGCAGGAACCCAAACACGAGATGCCAAAACCCTTATGACACTTTTTGAGGAGGCACAGCTATGACCCACGTTCAGAAACTCCAAAAAACACTGAACACCGGCGAAGCCGCCCTCATCACTTCCTCGGCTGCCCGTCACTGGTTGTCCGGCTTTTTGGCGGACGATGGGGCAATCTTGCTCTGTGCCGACGATGCCGTCTGTCTGTTAGACTCCCGCTATATTGAAGCAGGCGAAAAAGCCGTCAAGACAATGCCCTGCTCACTTTTAACAAGACTATATGAAAGCATTGCCGCTTTTTTGGGAGAACACGCACTGGACACGCTCCTCATTGAAACAGAAACGATGACTGTTGCCGACAAAAAACGGCTGAAAACCGCCCTTGACAACGTAGCAACCCTTTGCACCGACGGCAGATTAGATGCCGCCATCGAGCAGGAACGTCGAATCAAAACCGACGAGGAGCTTCAATGTCTCAAGGTCGCCGGTGCGTTGACAGATGACGGTTTTTCGTATATTCTCACCCGTCTTGACATAGGACGCACCGAACGGGAAGTGGCGTTGGATCTCGAGATGTATTTACGCAAAAACGGCTCCGAGGGCGTCTCCTTCGATTTCATTGTAGCATCCGGCGAAAACGGCTCTTGTCCCCACGCCGTTCCCTCTGACCGCAAACTTCAAAAAGGGGATCTTGTCACCTTTGATTTTGGTGCGGTCGTGGGCGGACTTCATGCGGATATGACACGCACCGTTGCCCTCGGCGGTATCTCGGAAAAACAAAAAGAGATTTATGACGTAGTGCTTTCCGCTCAGCTCGCCGCCCTCGCCTCTATTCACAGCGGTGTCCGCTGTGCAGAGGTAGACAAAGCCGCACGTGATGTGATTACTGCCGCCGGATACGGTGAGTATTTTGGCCACGGAACAGGCCACGGCGTCGGCTTTGAAATTCACGAATCGCCGAACCTTTCTCCCCGTGCCGGTGACAAGGTTTTGGAAATCGGCAACGTGGTGACGGTTGAACCGGGAATCTATCTTCCCAAAGTTGGCGGCGTTCGCATTGAAGATATGGTTCTTGTCAACGAAAACGGCTACGAAAACCTCATAAAATCGAAAAAAAGTTTGCTCATTGTGTAATTTTCGGTAAATACCTCTTGCAAAAAACATAAAAATACGGTAAAATAGAGAAAATAGGTTTATAGGAGGACTAAAACTATGGTTTCTGCAGGCGATTTCCGCAACGGCGTTACGTTTGATATGGACGGCGTCGTGTTCCAAATTGTGGAATTTCAACACGTCAAACCCGGCAAAGGTGCCGCTTTTGTCCGCACCAAGATTCGCAACGTAATCTCCGGTGCCATCATCGAGAAAACGTTCAACCCGAACGACAAATTCCCGACCGCTTTCGTCGAGCGTAAAGAGATGGAATACTCTTATAACGACGGCGATCTCTACTACTTTATGGACCCCGATTCCTACGAGCTCGTCCCGCTGAACAAAGACGTTCTCTCCGACAACTTCCGTTTCGTGAAAGAGAATATGGTCTGCCGTGTTGCTTCCTACAAAGGCAACGTGTTCGGCGTGGAGCCCCCGAACTTCGTGGAACTCCAGGTCACCCAGACCGACCCGGGCTTCAAAGGCGACACCGCTACCAACGCCACCAAACCGGCCACGCTTGAGACCGGTGCTGAGGTTCGTGTCCCGCTGTTCATCGACGAGGGTGAAATGATTCGTATCGACACCCGCACCGGTGAATACATGGAGCGTGCCTAAGACAACCTTTGTCTGAATTCTTTTTTGAAGGAGGAGCTTACTATGACTACCAGCGAAAAAGTGGCGTATCTCAAAGGCCTTGCCGAGGGTATGAAACTCTCCGAGGACAAAGACGCCGACAAATTGACCCTTAAGATTTTGGACGTTCTTTCCGACATCGCTTTCGATATCGAGGATATCGACGATGCGTTGGCGGAGCTCTCTGCCCAAGTGGACGAAATCGACGAAGACCTCGCCGCCGTGGAAGATGACCTCTACGACGATGAGGACGGCTGTGGCTGTGGCTGCGGTTGCGATTGCGATTGTGACTGCGATTGCGGCTGTGGTGACGAAGAGGAGTTCTACGAGGTCACCTGCCCGGCTTGCAATGCCGACTTCGAAGTGGACGAGGAAACCCTTTTGGAGGGTGCTATCGTCTGCCCCAACTGCGGTCAAAACCTCGAGTTTGATATCGAGGAGTGCGATTGCGGCGACGAGGGTTGCGATTGCTGCGGCGAAGAAAAATAATTCAAAACAAAAAGACCACCCGGTGGAACATTTCCATCGGGTGGTTTTTCTTTATGCCTTATTTCGATGTGCTTCCAAATCCGCCGTTGCGTTTAGCGGTAGCGGCATCGTCCTTCGTCACGCCAAACGGGAGGAAAATCCCCTGGGCAAATCCGTCGCCGGCTTTCAAAGTCAGCGTCTTATCCGCTTTTCCGTCGTTGGTGATTTTAATAAAAATATGCCCCTCGTTGTCCGAGCCATAATAGTCACTGTCGATAATGCCGACCGTGTTGTCCAGTTGCAGGCGGTACTTAAACCCGAGCCCACTGCGAGGAAACACACACAGCACCCATCCGTCCGCAATTTTCGCACGAATGCCGGTAGGCACTTTCGCCGTCTCACCGGGAGCAAGCGTCAAGTCGCAGGGTATAACAAAATCATATCCCGCTGACCCTGCCGTAGCACGCACCGGAAGTTTTATCGCCGCTTTGGCGGCATTCACATCCGCCGTCGGGAAAGCATCGGCAAAATCCGCTTCAAAACGCTCGTCCGACACCTTGGAAAACTCTGCAATCACAGGCAAACCTTGGTTACTCATTTACGCATCCTCCGTCTTTTGCACGGTTTTCGTAAAGCCGCATCCCTCGGTCTGGCAGAACAGTTTTTCCACCTTACCCTTTTTCACAAACAGTGTTTTACCGCAGTTGGGGCAAACCTCGCCACTGGGCTCGGTCCACGATACAAAGTCGCATTTCGGATAATTAGAACAGCCAAAGAATCGGCGTCCGTTGCGGGATTTTTTCGCCAAAATCGTACCGCCGCACTTCGGACACACACCGGCAGTCTTTTCCACAAGTCGCTTGGTGTTTTTGCAATCCGGATATCCGGGGCAGGCAAGAAATTTGCCAAACCGACCGGCTTTAATCACCATTTTGCGACCACACAACTCGCACACCTCGTCCGTCTCCACTTCCGGCACCTTAATGCGGTCACCCGAAAGCGTTCCCTCGGCGGCTTGCAAACGGTTTTTGAAATCACCGTAAAATTCGTCCAGCGTTTTCACCCAATCGTTTTCGCCGCTTTCCACCGCATCCAATCGTTTTTCCATTTGGGCAGTGAATTTGACATCGACGATTTCGGGGAACTGTTCCTCCATCCATTTCGTGGTCACTTCGCCGAGAGCCGTGGGCTTAAAGATTTTGCCTGCCCGCTCAATGTACTCACGGGACAAAATCGTGCCAATCGTCGGAGCATACGTGGATGGACGACCGATACCGTTCTCCTCCATTGCTTTAACAAGAGAAGCCTCGGTAAATCGTGCCGGCGGTTGCGTAAAGTGTTGGTTGGGTGTAAGCTCTTTGAGCTTCAGCTCCATTCCCTCGCTAAGCTCGGGAAGCGAAGCATTTTCCTCATCTTCCTCGTCCTTACCCTCCACGTACAAAACGGTATATCCGTCAAATGCCACCGTGTAGCCGGACGCCTTAAACACATATTTTCCCGCCTCAATATCCGCCTGGCAGGTTTTTTGGACACAAACAGCCATCAAACTGGCAATAAACCGCTCCCAAATCAACTTATACAGTTTATATTGGTCAGGCGTCAACGAATCCTTCACCGATGCCGGCGTAATGGAGGGCGTAGACGGACGAATCGCCTCGTGGGCATCCTGTGCCCCCTTGCGAGATTTATAATACCGGGGTTTTTCCGGTAAGTATTCCTTGCCATAGGCTTTCTCGATGTAGGCGTTACCCTCTTTGCGGGCATCCTCCGAAATACGCAGGGAGTCGGTACGCATATACGTAATAAGACCAACCGCCCCAATTTCCGGAAGCGTCACACCTTCGTACAGCTCTTGGGCGGTTTTCATCGTCCGACGAGTCTCAAACCCCAGTTTGCGGTTAGCCTCTTGCTGTAACGTAGAGGTGACGAACGGCGGTGCAGGAGTGACTTTACGCTGGCTGTATTTCACCGCACCGACAGTGTAGGTGGCGGATTGCAGCTCTTTTGAAAGGGCGTTGGCGTGCTCACCGTCACCAATCTTGATTTTTTGTTTTTTATCGCCATAGAATTTGGCGGGAAACGCTTTGCGACTTCCTTTCGACACCAAAGAGGCATCCAGCGTCCAATACTCTTCGCTTTGGAAAGCACGGATTTCCTCCTCACGGTCAATCACCAGTTTCACCGTGGCAGATTGCACACGACCGGCAGAAAGTCCCTTGCGGATTTTACGCCATAAAAACGGGCTGATTTTATAGCCCACAATACGGTCAAGCACTCGACGAGCCTGCTGAGCATTCACAAGGTCCATATCGATTGCACGAGGATGGGCCATACCTTGCTCGATACCGCCTTTTGTGATTTCGTTAAAGGTCACTCGGTTTTTTTCGTTAAGATTAACCCCCAACAAACTGGCAAGATGCCAAGAAATCGCCTCGCCCTCACGGTCCGGGTCAGCCGCCAACAACACACGGTCGGCACGGTCGGCGTGCTCACGCAGTTCACGGATAAGAGCGGACTTGCCCGCAATATCCACATAGCGGGGCTTAAATCCGTGATCCACATCCACGCCGAGCAACGTTTTCGGCAGGTCACGAACGTGACCCTTAGAGGCCATCACCTCATAACCGTTTCCGAGATATTTTTGAATGGTTTTTGCTTTGGAGGGAGACTCCACAATTACCAATGTTGCCATCATTCTCTTCCTTTCCTTGCATATTGTCGACCGGCAAAGCTCTGTGCCACACCAAACAATTCCAGTTCGGTAAGTGCCGAAAGCACCGTTGCCGGCGAAAGGGCGGCAGATTCGGCAATATCATCCAAACTCATGGGACGTGCCGAAAGCACCGCATACACCGTTCCCGCCGCTTCGGATACACCGTTCGGAAGCGGAATATCCACCAGTTCCTCTTGGGCGGGCGTAGGTTCTTTTTTCTTTATTTTCTCCGTCCGTTTCTTAAACAAACGGCGGAGCGGCGTTTCCGTCTTTTCTTTTTCAACCGCTTTGGCACGGAATTCCTCCTCAGCGGTATAGGCCGCCGCCAAATCCATTGAAGCGGCATAGGCAGGTAAATATTCCGAGAGGATATCGGTACTGCGAGTAACGAGCAACGCTCCCTCACGGATTAGGTTGTGACAGCCGGCACAAAGCACCTCGTCACCGGGCACAGCGAACACGTCTCGTCCCTGGTCACGGGCGGCATGAGCTGTAATAAGGGTTCCACTGCGTACTTGAGCTTCCGGTACAAGCGTGCCAAGTGTCAAGCCGGACAGCAACCGGTTTCGCACAAAAAACGTTCCCTTTCCTACCGTGGTTTTCGGCGGGTATTCCGAAAACAGAACGCCACCTTGTTTTAGTAGTCGTTCCCGCAGTTCGGCAGTTTCCGTCGGGTAGTTTATATCCAACCCGCACGCCTGCACCACGATAAGATTTCCACCGCAATCCAATGCGGTTTTCATCGCTACCGCATCGCCGCCCACGGCACCACCCGACACTATCGTAGCTCCACCGGCAACCAACCCGGCGGTAAGATAGGCGGTTTTACGGGCTCCGTCAGGGCTTATGCTCCGAGGGCCCACCACAGTAATCGCCAGCGAATCCTCCGGCAAGCCTCGAAAATCGCCCTTGCCATACAGCACGACCGGCAAATCGGACAACGTCAACAACCGAGCAGGATACAAAGCATCGTCCGGTGTCAGCACGAAAATTCCTTCTTTTTCGCAGGAGGCAAGCACCTTTTTAGCATCCTCCAAGGTGACCGCTTTCAGTCGTTTCACAAGCTCCGGTTTTGCACCGGCTTGTTGCAAAGTCTTTTCGTCAGCCTCATACACAGCACGGGGATGCTCCAGCACCCGAAGCAGCATAGCCGTGGCAGGGTTTCCCGCTTTTAATGCGAGCGACAACCATATCCAATACAGACGAATATCCACGGCATGACCTCCCCTTTTTAGGATTATTTTTGCAGTTCCCACATTGTCAGGCACGCCGCCACCGCCGCATTCAGCGATTCCGCACGTCCCCGCATCGGAATGGTCACTCGACCGGTACAAGCACTTTGCACCTCATCCGAAAGCCCGTTGGCCTCGTTACCGATAACACAGATACAGCCGTCACCCAACTCCACATCAGTGATCGGGGTGGCATCGCTGTCTGCTACGCAAGCGTAGACGGAAAACCCCTGCAATCGCAAAAGGCGGATACTTTCGGACAGGTTTTCCACCCGACCGGTCGGCAAACGCAACGCACCGCCCATACTTCCACGAAGAACTTTCGGGTTATCCAGTGCCACGCAATCATCCGACAGTAAAATGCCGGACAAGTCAAATGCCTCCGCTGTGCGAATAATGGTTCCCATATTGCCCGGGTCCCGCACCGCTTCTAAAGCCAAATACCGCCCGTCTAAAGGCAGCATTCCCGTCCCCAGCTTATCCGGTGCACGGCGACATACACAAAAAAGTCCCTGCGGATTTTGGGTATCACCGATTTGGGCGGCAAGGGCATTCGAAATCTCGTAACACGTCTCCGCCTTTTGGCGAACCGCTTTCACCTGGGTCGGATAACGACGCTCGGCATCCGGGGAAATAAACGTCTCCAGCACCGTAACATCAGAAGCGGAAACCTCTGCACAAAGCCGTGCTCCTTCTAAAACGAACAACCCCGTTTCCCGACGAGCGTGACTGTCAGCGAGCAAACGACGCACACGTTTCACAGCGGCGTTATCTCGGCTTGTAACGGTCATATCGTTCGTCTCCCTTCTTGTCTCGGCTTTTTTATCGGTACTTTTTTATAACAATAATAGGAACCGTTTTACCTAAAAAAACCTGTTCCGTTATGCAACACGTCCGTCGGCACATGGAAACCCATGCACCGACGGACAAGTTTTTATTTATTGAGAGCTTCTTTCGCCTGATCGGCAAGAGCCGTAAAGGCGGCGGCATCCGCAATCGCAATCTCAGAGAGCATTTTGCGGTTGAGGGTCACGCCCGCTTTTTTCAAACCATTCATGAACGTAGAATAGTTCATACCGTTCATTTTCGCAGCAGCGGAAATACGGGTAATCCACAGACGGCGGAAATCACGTTTACGCTGTTTGCGACCGATATACGCATATTGGCCGGATTTCATAACCGCCTCTTTTGCGGTACGGAACAGCTTGGATTTGCCTTGATAATAGCCCTTTGCGAGCTTCAGAACTTTCTTTCTTCTTTTGCGCGTCATCATTGCGCCTTTAACACGAGCCATTGTCTATACCTCCTAATGACGATTATTTATACGGAATCATACGCTTGACGGCTGCCACGTTGGTCGCATCCGCCACGGCGGTTTTACGCAGATTTCTCTTGCGTTTGGTGGTCTTTTTGTTCAGAATGTGCGATTTGTAAGCTTTGGCACGAAGAACTTTCCCGCCCTTGCTGAGCTTAAAGCGTTTTTTCGCACCACTGTGCGTTTTGATTTTCGGCATAATATTTTCCTCCTTAATAATATGTGTGTTTATTTGGCCGGCTTGGGTGCTAAGAACATCAGCATGTGACGGCCCTCCAGCTTGGCGGGCTTTTCAATCACAGCCGTTTCCTCGCACGCAGTTGCGAAACGATCCATAATGGTCTGGCCCAACTCAGGGTGACCCATTTCACGTCCACGGAACCGGATAGAAACCTTCACTTTGTTGCCCTGTTTAAGGAATTTGGTTGCCTGACGTTGTTTCGTGTCGAAATCCGCCACGTCAATGTTCAGTCCCAAACGAACCTCTTTAATCTCCACCACGTGTTGATTTTTCCGGGCATCCTTTTCACGCTTTGCCTGCTCGTAGCGGTATTTGCCGTAGTTCATAATGCGGCACACCGGCGGCGTGGCATTGGGCGAAATTTTGACCAAGTCCAAATCTTTCTCGTCCGCCAATTTCTGGGCTTCAGCGGCAGACATAATGCCGATTTGTTCACCGGTCTCGCTGATTACACGAATTTCCGCATCACGGATTTGTTCGTTAATCTGCACTTCTTTGTTAGCGATAGTAAGCACCTCCGTAACAATAAAAAAGCGGGCAGTCTTGCCCGCTTAAAAATTTACTCAATGGATTTTGCAATCTGAATAAACTTTATTGACCTGTCGAGAACGAAATCTGCAGGTGAAAGCGGGTAAGGCTTTACTTCATTTGCTCGTATATATTACCACTTAAAAATCCGTTTGTCAAGCACTTTTTTCGGATTTCTTTTTCTTTTTTGTCACAAAAACCAGCGTCACGACCGCCGCCACAATGACGACACCCAGCAGAGCATAGAACACCCACGAATGCAAGAGGTTCAAGCCGTGATAGGTCACCGAATATTTGCCGTAAATCACCTCGCCGTTGAGATTGCACTCGCCGGAATAGGTGAAATCGCACCCAAGCTCAAAGAATATCGGTTTCTTTTCGCCTTTGGGCACCTCGACGGTGACGGACAATCCCGCCGCCTTATCGTAGGTGTCTTCGTAAACAACCTTCTCGTTTGTTTTCACTTTCAAATCCAACGCCGCCAAATACGCACGTGCCGCCTCATCGGTGGGAAGATGAAAATCGCTGAGCGTTACGGTAGCATCCTTGTCGGATTTGTTGAACAGCCACAGCACACCGTCATCACGGTGTTGTCCGGCGGTCAGTGTGGGATATTCCCAAAAGCAGGATTCGTTTTGAGAGGGCGTTAATTCCGTTTGCCCGCTGTTTTGGGTGATAATAACCGTGGTTTCATTGTCCAGCGGCTCTGCCGCAACAGAGAACGCCGCCGTCAAGCAGAGAACGCACGCAAGAATTATCGAAAAAACTCTCTGTTTCATTGGGCATCCTCCTTGTTTCTCTTTTCCTCGTGCTTATTCAAGGCGATTGTCAAAATCACCATCAGCACCAACAAACCGCCCAGCACATACCAGGTGAAACCGGGGATGGTCACACTCAATTCACCGCTGTTGTCGGTGTCCTTAAAGTTGTCGCCGGAGGTCTCCTCTTCCGACACCTCTGCCTCGCCGCTCGGCTGAACGGCGGTAGGAGTTGTCGTCGGGGCAGGGGCTTTGAAATCCAACGTAGCCCCCTGAGCTAAGTATTCAATATCCTTCGCCTGCAACACGCCCTTAAATATCGCCACATCATCCACCAACGCAGACAACGTATACGGCGTGTCGCCCACCGTGCCGCCGATACGCACACCGTTGGCGGCAAGTGTCTCACACGCACCCTCAAGCGGTTCCTCGAACCAGTGCGTGCCGTTGATATACAGTTTAATCGCCTTTCGGCTGATGGTGATGGTCAAATGCGTCCATTCCTTTTGACGGATAGCATAATCCACACCACCGGTCGTTTCGTTAAACGCCTCTACCAGTTTTCCGGCACTTCCGGCGATACGGTATTCCAAGCTCACGCCGTCCATACGATACACCGTGCCGTCATCCATCGCCCGAACGTTGTCACGATAGCCGTGTAAATTCAAGGTGAAATAGTTGTCGGCGTCACGGAAAACCGTAAACAGCTGTTGGTTCAACGCCTTATTCGGGTCATCGGACACACTGCCCAACCAATACACCCAGCCGGAAACCGAAATTTCTCCCGAGCACAGAGCCTGGTTGGTATATTCAATATAGTCGCCCGCTCCGTTGAGGTGCACGGCTTGTCCGTGGATGCCGCCATCCTCCCAGTCGAGAGCATCGACGGTCGCCACCGTGCCGTTACGCACCGCAATCACACGAGGAGCCACCAAGTTTTCCTCTGCAACCAGCACTACCTCGCCTTTTTTGTAGCCCGGCGTGATTTCTGCCGAAGCAAAAACCGTTCCCGTTGTCAACAAAACCAGTGCCGAAAACACCGCAACGGCACACCGCCGAAATCCATTTCTTTTCATCATTTGTTCCCCTTTCAAGGACCTCATTTCTTGCCGGTGGAAAGTCCTGCCGCCGCACCGGCGAGCAGGTTGGTTTCATAGCTGAAGGTCAACGCCTGACGTTCACGCTCCCGCTTAAATGCCAGTGCAATCATACGATCAAGCAGCTCCGCAAAGGGAACGCCTGCCGCCTCCCACAAATAGAAGGACAGCGAGCCGGGAATCGTGTTGATTTCGTTAACCCAAAGCTCTCCCGTCTCCTTGTCGTTCAAAAAGTCGATACGGGAAACGCCAAGGCAACCGAGTGCCTTAAAAGTCGCCACCGCATACTCCTGCACCTGCTTTGTCATCTCATCGGGAATATCGGCAGGACAGCGGCGTTTCAAATCCGACATACCGCCGGATTTTCCGCCCTTGCTTCCACCCTTGCTTCCGCCGGACATATATTTGTCTTGGTAACTGAGAATATCGGTGGCGTTCAGCGGCTCTTCGCAAACCGACGCCTCCGCTTCGTACATATCGCCGAGCACCGAACAGTTGATTTCCCGCAAATTGGGAACCGCATGCTCAATGAGAATACGGGCAGAGAACTGTGCCGCCAAGTCGAGCGACCGCTCCAATGCAGAGCGATCACCTGCTTTGGAAATTCCCACAGAACTGCCGAGGTTCACCGGCTTCACGACCACGGGATATCCCAACTCTTTTTCCACACGGTCGAGCACTGCTTCTGCGGCGGCGGCATACTCCTGCCCCGTCACCTCAACAGCGGGAAGCACCGGCACACCCGCTTCACGAAGCACCGATTTCATCCGCCCTTTATCCATACCGAGAGCCGAACTTACCACATCACAAGACGCATAGGGCACGCCAAGCAACTCCAAATATCCCATCAAGGTGCCGTCCTCTACGTTGGTGCCATGCACCACGGGAAGCACAACCTCAAAAGAACCCACCGAGTTGTTGCCGAATTTCTTTTGAGGAAAACGGGTCATTTCCACGCCGTTTTCGCCGTTCATCAACGTCACCTGAATACCGTTTTGGAGACAGGTTTTCAGGTCCGAGTAATTCTTGATTTCGGCCATCGCTTCGCCGGTAAAAAACCGGTTATCTTTGGTCAAATACAGCGGAATCGGCTCATATTTTTCTCGGTCAAGGGCGTGAAACGCCTGCAACCCGGAAATAATAGACACCTCGTGCTCCACGCTGTTGCCGCCGAATAACACGGCGACTCTTGTTTTTGTAGTCATCTTGTAAAACCCCTTTGCGTGTTTAATCGTAGTTGTCCGGCAAATCATTTTCCAGTAACACAGTGCGTTGCCCGTTCGCCGGAACGGTTTTTAAGAAATTAAGACCGTCGGCAAGGCTTTTGGCAACGGTAATGTTTTTCTCGTCAAACCCCGCCGACAGCAATCCTTTTTTCAGCGGCGGTGCCTGACGTTCGCCCACTAAAATCGCCAAATCACAGCAATCAGCGGCGTAAGCACCCAGTTCCTCGTTAAGAGCGGCTTCTCGTTCGCCGAGCTCCACCATGCCGGGAGTAACCAACACCCGTTCACCCGGGAAAGCTTTCAGCGTGTCCAGTGCCGAGCGGAAGCCGGCGGGATTGGAGTTGAACGCATCGTCGATAAATCCGTTGGGCAAAAGCTCCAACCGGTGACGCACAGGTTTCAAAAGCCGCACTGCATATACCAGCTTGTCGTAGGGCACTAAAAGCTCGGCGGCAAGTGCCAAACAACCGGTAATATTCTGCACATTGTGCCCACCCAAAAGCTTTGTACCAAACGGCGTTTCACTGCCGGTTTTGTCGCACAGAGTAAACCGGCATCCCGCTCCGTGAACGCTCACATCGGCGGCACGGTAATCGGCAGAGCTGTCCGCCGTCACGCCATAGGTAACCACGTGTTTTCCGTCGCCGCTGCGGGCTTGCAACTCGTCACAAATCAGCTCGTTGTCGGCGTTGACACAGATAAACCCGTTTTCGGGAATGGCATCGTATAATTCAAATTTGGTTTTTACGATATTTTCAATCGAGCCAAAGCTCTCCAAATGCTGTTCGCCCACCGAGGTTAAAAGACCGTACTGCGGGTGAACAATATCGCAAATTTCTTTAATTTCGCCGAGGCCCTTTGCCCCCATCTCCACAATAAATACTTCGTGCGACGGTTTCAGGCGTTCCCGAATGGTACGCACAACGCCCATCGTGGTATTGTAGCTTTCGGGGGTCATCAGTGTGTTGTACTTCGTTGCAAGCATGGAATACAAAAAGTTTTTGGTACTGGTTTTTCCGTAACTACCGGTAATACCAATCACCGTCAAATTCGAATGTTCCGCCAAAATGCGTTTAGCATCCTTCACATACCAGTTGGCAACCGCTTTTTCAATCGGAGTGTTAATAAAGTTGGCAAGCGGCACCAAGAGCGGCACAATCAAGAGCAAAATGGCGGCTCCCAACGCCATTCTCCAATACGAGCCAAAACCGACAAGATGCTCCCACAAAAGCACGTACACCGCCAGCAAAACAGCAAACGTGACAAGCAGTCGCCACACACGCTTTGTAAACACCAACGGTTTTTTCGCCTGACGGGGAAGTGCTCCCAAAAAGCTGATAAACAGCCCGATGCACGCCACCGCCAAAACCCACAATGCCGGCACAAAGGAAAACGCCACCGACCGCAACGCCAACAGTAACAATGTCAAAAGACAAAGCAACCGGCTGGGCGGCAAAATTTTCGCCATGTGCTCGTTGCACCAGCGGCTATATACATTGTTGTGATAGCCGGATAATTGTAACATATGCACAAGATGCAACGATTGTGTAACAGCGTGAACAAGAGTCAACGCCGCAAACAGAAAAAACCATCCGAAAGCAAACGGAAACCCGTTCACCGAAAGCGTCAAAAGCATCGTTTTTCTCCTTACTCCAGAAAACTCATAAAAACGCATCCAAAACGGCACGACACTGTGCCCACTGCTCGGCAAAAGCAAAGTGTCCCGCTCCTGCCAGCGTCACCAGTCCCGCATCGGGAATTTCTTTTTCCATCAATTTGCCGTCAGAGAGCGGCGTAGCATCGTCCAGCTCGCCCCAAATGAGCAGTGTAGACGCCGTAATTTTCGGAAGACAATCAGTCAAATCCTCGTTCACAGCTTTCACCATCGACTGCCGCATCACGGGGCTTGCCGCTTTGTAATCTGCCGAGCCCACTTTGCCCTGCATCTTTTTTGCGAGGCCGGGGAACACCTTTTTCGCCGCTTTATAGCTGTATACCTTCACGTACCAGTCCACCCCGTGTTTGGGTTTCACACCGGCGGAATCAAGCAGCACGGCTTTTTTAACGTTCAGCGGTTTCGGCTCACGGGATAAAAGCTTAATCAAAATTCTCCCGCCGTTGGAGTGCCCCATCACGACCGGGTCACACACTCCCACCGTTTCGCAAAAGTGCAGCACAAAATCGGCGAAATCATCCACCGAAAACGGCTCTTTCGGCTCATCACTGTCGCCGAATCCGGGCAAATCCGGAGCAATCACCCGATATTTCGCCGACAAATGGTCAATGAGCAAACGGTAAACCTCCGCCCGAGCACCCCATCCGTGTAAAAGAAGCAAGTCGGGGCCCTCACCCTGCTCAATATAAGCGACAGACAGCCCGTCGCAAACTACGGTTTTCACCATACTTATCCCTCGTAGACTTTGATTTCGATGGATTCGATAATCACATCAGAATGCGGTTTTGCAAAATCGTCCGTCGGCAAAACAGAGATTTTTCCCACCACATCAAGACCGTCAAACACTTGACCGAATACCGTGTGGCCACCGGCGTAACGCCATGCACCGTCCAAGTGGATAGAACCGCCGTTTGCGGCATAAACATCCCACACTTCGTCGGGAATCCAGTCATACACCGGATAGGCGAATTTCATTTTCAAGTAATCGAGCAGCGTGGGGCATTGTCTTTTTATCTGGTCATAGCTTTCATAATACGACGCTGCCGCCTGTTCACGAATTGCCTGGTCGGTATTTGCCGCATAATCCTCTCTCTTCGGAGCTCTTTCTTTCGATTGGTAGTTGATAAAGAACTGGCTGCCATTGGTGTTCACACCGCTGTTCGCCATGGAAAGGGCACCGGTGATATTGAGAAGTTTTTGGTCAAACTCATCCTCAAACGGCTGTTTCCAGATACTCTTGCCGCCCGTTCCGTCGCCTTTCGGGTCACCGCCTTGAATCATAAAGTCGGAAATAACACGGTGGAACGTCAAACCATCATAATACCCGTCTTTAGCGTGAGTCTTAAAGTTCTCCACCGCTTTGGGAGCGGCCTCCGGGAAAAAGCGAATGGAAAAATCGCCCATATTCGTGTGCATCACAGCGATTTCCTCACCCTTTACCGGTTTTTCCGTCTGGAAGCCATAGGCTTTGTCCGGATACGCCGTACCAATGCCGTTCGAGTAATCCAGGTCTTTGTACACCTTTTTCTCCTCCGGTCCGGTCGGCTGTCCGGCATTGGAGGTTTCCCCCGTCTTACCGTCACAACCGGCAAAAGCCACCAGCATCAAAGTCGCCAACAAGAAAGCCACAATACGTTTCATAGATCATTCCTCCATTTATTTTTTGGGACTTATTCCGCCCATTCTTCTACATCAATTCCGAGAATCACCACGTCGTCCGTCGGTTTGTCACGGCGATCCACTTTCACCGCCGCAATCGCATCCACCACATCCATCCCGTCAAACACCTGACCGAACACGGTATGGCGGAAATCCAAATGCGGTGTGCCGCCCACCTCGGCATACGCCTCGGTCACCTCTTTCGGGAAGCCGTGATCCTCCAGCTCTTTCATTTCTTTCAGCAAACGAGGATCCACCGCCTTCGCCTGCACAATAAAGAACTGACTGCCGTTGGTGCCGGGGCCGGCATTCGCCATAGAAAGAGCACCCCGCAGATTATGGCGGTTTTCGGTAAATTCATCCTTGAACGGATGACCCCAAATGCTTTCGCCGCCACAACCGGTACCGGTCGGGTCACCGCCTTGAATCATAAAATTGTTGATTACACGGTGAAAAACAAGCCCATCGTAGTATCCTTCCTTGGCGTGAGTGGTAAAATTTTCCACCGCCTTCGGAGCGTCGTTCGGAAACATCCGAATAGAAATATCGCCTTTGTTCGTATGCATCACGCAAACGGTTTCGCCCGTCTGCGGACGGTTCAGTTGATCCACCACAGATATTCTCCTTTATTCTATGCAGTCGTGCGGTTTAATACGCTTTGCCCCAATATACCAGCGTGTTCGCCGGCTTGCCACAGCAAACGCAGGTGCCTTCCTGCCCCTGCCCGTCAAAGGGAATACAGCGAGACCCCACGCCGGTCATTTCTTTCACTTTGTCCTCGCACGCCTCATCGCCGCACCACAAAGCACGGACAAAACCATCGCCGTTTTCGGCGAGCTTTGCATGGATTTCGTCAATCGTTTTGCAATCGTAGGTTCGTTTTTCACGGTTTTCGAGAGCGGCCGCATACAAACCGTCCCGCACCTCTTGCAGTTTTTCGGCAATCGCCTCTTCCAAGTTATCAAGAGACACCACAGTTTTCTCTCGGTTGTGACGGGTAACCAACACACAGTTGCCCGCCTCGATGTCACGAGGCCCAAGCTCTAAACGCACCGGCACGCCACGCATTTCATACTCACTGAATTTCCAACCCGGGGAGTTGTCGCTGTCGTCCAGCTTCACACGGAATTTTTCTGCCAACCGGTCACGGACGGCACGAGCGGCATCCAGCACGCCCTCCTTGTGCTGAGCAATCGGAACAATCGCCACCTGCACCGGTGCCACAGCCGGCGGAAGCACCAAGCCGTTGTCATCACCGTGGGTCATAATCACCGCACCGATGAGGCGAGTGGTAACGCCCCAAGACGTTTGATGCGGATACACCAGTTTATTCTCTTTGTCGGAATACTGAATACCAAACGCACGTGCAAACCCGTCGCCAAAATAGTGGGACGTGCCCGCCTGCAACGCCTTGCCGTCGTGCATCAGTGCTTCGATAGCATAGGTTGCCTCGGCACCGGCGAACTTATCGCTGTCGGTTTTGCGGCCTTTTACCACCGGCATTGCCAAATCCCGCTCACAGAATTCGGCATAGATGTTGAGCATCTGCTCCGTTTCCTCAATCGCCTCTTGAGCGGTGGCGTGAATGGTGTGACCCTCCTGCCACAGGAATTCACGAGACCGCAAAAACGGACGGGTGGTTTTCTCCCACCGCACCACGCTCACCCACTGATTATACAGCTTGGGAAGATCACGATAGGATTGCACAATATTCGCATAATGCTCGCAAAACAGCGTCTCACTGGTAGGACGCACACAAAGGCGTTCCTCAAGCGGCTCATTACCGCCGTGGGTCACCCACGCCACCTCGGGAGCGAATCCCTCAACGTGGTCTTTTTCTTTATTGAGCAAGCTCTCCGGAATGAACATCGGCATACACACATTTTCGTGTCCCGTTGCCTTAAACATCCCGTCGAGAATTTTTTGCATATTCACCCAAATGGCGTAGCCGTAAGGGCGAATGACCATACAGCCCTTGACGCTCGTATAGTCAATCAGCTCCGCCTTTTTCACAATGTCGGTGTACCTTTTTGCGAAATCCTCCTACATAGAGGTAATGGCGTCCACCATTTTTTGCTTGTCTGCCATAGATTTAACCGCCTTTCGGTGTATTTTACAAGTGCGTTTTCTTATATAAACACAATATTTAGATTATTATACCTCTTTTATTCTCCATTTGCAAGAGAAAACGGCGTTTTTTCCCGATTTTTTTGCACCGATTTTTTGTCCGCCGCATAGGGTGATAAAAACGAAAGGAGCGACTGTAAAATGAACACCGAAATTCCTCGCTTTTTTATGGGAACATCCACCAAAAACGGCTTTATCGGATTCCCGAAAGACCTCTATATCTCCCACCCTGACGCCCACGCATTTCTCATTAAATCCGGGCCGGGAACCGGCAAATCCACGCTTATGCGTTCACTTGCCGCCATGTTCCGGGAAAACGGTGAGCTCGTGGAAGAATACACCTGCTCCTCCGACCCCGATTCCCTCGACGGCATTCATCTTCCCGCCCGTCACGTATGTGTGTTTGATGCCACCGCTCCCCATGTTCTCGAGCCGGAGCAATGGGGGATAAAAGAGGAAATTGTCTCGCTCGGCGACGCACTCAATCCCTCCCTGCTTTCCGCAAAGCGGGAAACCATCAACAACACCAAATCGCAAAACGCCGCCGCCCACGCCCGTGCCCGCCGCTATCTTACAGGGGCCTGTGCCGCATTCGAAGACAGAGGCATTCTATCTGCCCGTGCCCGCAACGACAAAACCATTCAAAAAATCGCCTCACGTCTTGTGCAAACGGAGTTGACAAAGCCGACACATCCCGTCGATTTCAGCGGCGAACAGCGACGGTTTTTGTCCGCAGTCACCCCAAAAGGATTTTGTACATATTCCGAAACCGTATCCTTGCTTTGCCCACGAATTCTTCTCCTCGACGACCCCTTTTCGGCGGCTGCTCCCGCTCTTTTGAACGAGCTTTGCCTCGCCGCCGCAAAGCGAGACCTGCCTCGCATTCTCTGTCCGCATCCGCTTTCACAAAGCACAATTTCTCATCTGCTGTTTCCCTCGCTCGGAACCGCATTCGTCACCGCCGACCGCACGTTTTCCATTTTGCATCCCTCCCGCACCTTACATCTGCGGCGGGCGTACGACGAAACCGTCATTGCAGCGAACAAAAACCGAGCTGCATTCGACAAAAAAGTCGAACGAGAAATGATTTTGGCGGCAACCGAAGCACTCAAAAATGCAAAAGAAGCCCACGATTTGCTGGAATCCCCTTACAAATCCGCCATGAATTTCGAAAAAATCGACAGCATAAAAACCGCTCTATATCAACGTATTTTGGGATTCCCGGCACAAAAATGAAAAATTTTTTCAAAAAAATTTCAAAAAACACTTGCATTTTTTGCAAAAGGGATTATAATGAGAACAGATGTTCGGAACAAATGTTCGGCTCTGTTCGATTTTCCCGAAAGTGAGGAATGAATGATGTTAAATTATATTAGTTGTTTGGTGCTCGGAGCGGTGGCACTTTCGATGTACTCCCGTGCTCATTTTGAATTCACCCGCACGATTGCTCTTGCCCCTACCGTCATGGCGGGATTGGAGCTGTATCTTGCGAACGTGCTTGAGGTGGGAATGTTCCCAGTTTTAACCGTGCTGTTGACCGCTTTCCGTGTTGCCATGGTCTCGCTGTGCATAGTTGTGCTGTGCGAGGATGCCAAAATGGCAAAACGGCGTGAGGAAAAACGCCGCCGTTCGGCTCGTCAAATCCTCTGTGCCACCCACGGAATTCAGGCTCTGTCCTCCGTAAAAGCAGAGTCCGTCGCCCTGCATAAGGTGGCGTAATTTCATTCGCTTTTTCAAAAATACACCCACGCTTCTTTTTCAAATTTTTCTGAATAAAAAGAGCCCAAGAGTCGTTTTACCACTCTCGGGCTCTTTGTTTTGTTTTTTTACTCAGCCGGTTTATAGGAAAACGAGCGATTTCCTCCGTCATAGTAGGCACAGAGTAATTGCACAACTCCGGCGTAACTGGAAGAGCTGTCCTCCACGCTCTGATAACGAAGCGGCGACATCGTCGGCATATACACTTCGCCGGCGTCAATGGCATCCCAATACTCGTTTTGTGCCAGCAAGTCTCTCTCCACTCCCTTGGAGCAATGCCGTTCCGCCTTTGCCCACAGCTCGCCGTCCACTTCGTACAACGCATTCGAGCAGTACAGATACGCCTGCAAATACCCGGAATAGCGATAATCGGGGGACGGATGCGAAAAACACGCCAACGCACCAAAGAAGTTTGCCTCATCCTCTTTGGCAATCCCTCGCAAATGTGCCATTTCGTGCTCTGCCGCAAACGGAATTTCAATTTCCGGCACATCTATGTTGACGTTTGGCTCACAAAGCAGCGAGAAAAAGGCACCGCTCATCCCGGCGGTCTGCGACCATTTGTGTGAAAGATGGGTCACCGGTTTTACCCGAGTAACCGTATGCTCCAAAAACGGATACTGCTTGGCAAGCGGCACATATCCCTCACCCGCACGGTCTAACGTCTCCCCGATTTCCCCGCACAAAAGAGCCTGACCGTATTCGTTTTGCTCTAACGCTTTTCGCTCGGTACTCGCACAATCCGCCAGAGCCACACATACATCAAAAAGCTCATCAGCCAACGGTGTTTGGCGAACTTGCAGGTTGCAAAGCTCCTCCGCCGGAAGGCGATGATAATTCGCTCCCGAAACACACATGTGAAGCAAAACAAGAAACGAAACAATCCAGCCAAATATTCTCAAAATTCGAAGCGGATGACTTTCCGGCTGTTCCTCATGGCGTAACGTCCGCAAAATCGTCTTAAATAAAACCACCAAAAATGCCAACACAATAACGCCCAAAAATGCAAAAATTCCGTATTCCGTCAGCGACACCGGAGCTAAAGAAACAAGCTTCCCATACGTGGTTGTAAGAAAGTGGGAAATCCCCCGAGAAAACACCCGCTCGGTAAACTCCGGCACAAGAGGCAAAATACCGGTCAAAAGCAACGCAATGACCGCCGGAATTGTCCATCCCAACGCTCGCCAAAACCACTTAGCCAAACTGCCTTTCTCCATCTCGTCGCCTCCTTTTCAACACCACTATTATAATCTCCTTTCGTCCTGTTCGCAACCCTTTTTCCAATTCTCCGTTAAAAACTTGCAATTTTCTCTTGCCATCCGAGAAAAAAGTTGGTATACTATATTGGTTATAATGCGTATAATATATAATTTTCTTTGTTTATATTAGAAAGGACCGCACACTATGGATTGGACCGATATCACCGTCACCGTTCCCCGTGAATATGCCGAGCTTGCCGCCGCCGTCGCTTCGATGGTTGTAACCGGCGGCGTCTACGTCGAGGATTACGGCGATTTAGAAGAAGCCGTACGTGAGATTGCCCACATTGATTTAATCGACGAGGAGCTTCTTGCCCGTGACCGTGAACACGCCATTGTGCACGTCTATATCAGCCCGGAGGAAAACCCCGCCGAAGCCCTCGCTTTCTTGCGGGAACGTTTTTCCGAAGCGGAAATTCCCTTTTCCCTCGGCGATGTCGCCGTCCGAGAGGAGGATTGGGCGACCAACTGGAAACAGTATTTTCATCCCCAACCGGTAGGAAAAAAACTGCTGATTTGCCCCTCGTGGGAACAGCCGGGCGACATGGGCGACCGTGCCGTTTTAACCCTTGACCCCGGCATGGCGTTCGGCACGGGAGAACACGCCACCACACGCTTGATGCTGGAAGCGATGGAAGAGGTTATCACCCCTGACACCGCCGTGCTCGACGTAGGATGCGGAAGCGGCATTTTGTCTATGGCGGCGTTGCTCCTCGGTGCCAAAAGTGCCCTCGGCGTCGACATCGACCCCGTCGCCGTAAAAACCGCCATTGAAAACGGTGAACGCATCGGTATGACCGCTCCCCGCTACGATATGCGGCTCGGTAACCTCGCCGAAGCCGTGGAGGGACAGTTCCAAGTGGTGGTTGCCAACATTGTCGCCGACGCCATTTGTGCCTTGTCGCCGGACGTGCCCCGCTTTCTTGCTAAGGACGGCGTTTATCTCGTCTCCGGCATTATCGACACCCGAGAACAGGATGTCATATCCGCCCTTACGGCATGCGGCTTTTGCGTAATTAACAGAAAGGAGAGTGGCGGTTGGCTATGTCTTGTGACCAAAAAGGCGGACTAACCTTAGTCGGCACTCCCATCGGCAACCTGAGCGACTTTTCCCCTCGTGGGATAGAGGCTCTCCAAAACGCCGACCTTATTGCGGCGGAAGATACCCGTGTCACCTTAAAGCTCCTCAACCATTTCGGTATCAAAAAACCGCTCGTCAGTTACTTTGAACATAACAAGCGTGACCGTGGAGAGCAGTTGCTCTCCCAAATGGAGGCCGGCACGCATATCGTGCTTGTATCCGACGCCGGAATGCCTGCCATCTCCGACCCCGGGGAAACGCTGTGCAACAGTTGTCACGAACGGGGCATTCCCGTCACCGTCGTGCCCGGCCCTACCGCTGTAACCACAGCCATGGCATTATCCGGCTTTCCGTCGGGGCGGTTTACCTTTGAGGGCTTTTTAAGCACCAACAAAAAGAACCGTGCCGACCACCTGAAAAGCGTTAAAGACGAGACTCGCACCATGGTGTTTTACGAAGCACCCCATAAGCTGCGTGCTACCACCCGAGACCTGCGGGACACATTCGGAGCCGACCGTCCGGTCGCCGTCATCCGTGAGCTGACAAAGCTTCACGAGGAGGTATGGCGAACCACCTTAGGCGAAGCCGCCTCCCGCTACCGTGAAGAGGAGCCACGTGGCGAATATGTGCTCGTTATCGCCGGTGCTCCCGCACAAGCGGAAACGCCCGCTTTCACTCTTGACCTTGCTGTCGCCCTCGCCCACGACCTTGTAAAAGACGGAAACTCCGCCTCTGCCGCCGCCAAAGAAGCGGCGTTGCAAACCGGTTTTTCCAAGGGCGAAATCTATAAACGATTGGTGGAATATCTATGATCTTTTGTGCTGTTGACCCGGCAATCGCCTCTGTAATGATTCGCATTTTCATCCTATTCATTCTGATTGCCATCGTGCTGGTTCTTATGAATCGCCGTTACGACAAAGGGCAAAAAGCCCGTGCAGAGCTGTTGGCCATGCAATACAAAACCATGACCCGTGAGCTGTTGGATGATACCGCCGACACCGATTTGTTGGATGCGGTGGTCGCCAACCTAAACGGCAAATTAGACCCGAAAAAACCCGACCCCTATCACACCATTCCCCTGCTTTCCCGTGAGCGGTCGGAAATCTATGCGTTGTGGCTGTGTGACCACGAGTTAAATAACGGCAACTTCCACACCATGCAGCAAACCGGCTCGTTCCGTTTTTTGGACACTGCCGCCGATGCCTGCGACCAAATCGGTGCCGAAAAATGTGCCGCCGCCTTGCGGGACGCTTTCCAAAACGCCGCCGACGAGAATGTGCTGGCGGATTCCCACGTAGCATATATGGAAGCTCGTGGCGAAGAAGACCCGATGACCGGGGCCATTTCGTTTGTTCGTGACAACGCCGCCGCATTTCTGGATGTGGCGGACGAGACGGACGTCCCGTCTGACAGCACAGAGGACGCCGAATAATCTTGAAAGGAGCTACTCGCCGATGAAACCGCTTTCTCGTATGCTTACGCTGTTCGTTGTTTTCACGCTTTGCGTTACAACCTTTGCGGCGTGTAGCAAAACCGAAAATACCACCTCAACGTCAGAAGAAACCTCCGTTGCCTATACCACGTTGCCCACCGACGCCGCAGGATTAACCGACGCCGACCGTGCTTACACTTTATATGAAAAAGCCCTGAAACTGCGGGCCGAGGTTGCGGGACTGGATGCCTCTCTCACCGGCACGGCGACGGTGAAAACCGCCGACCATGCCACCGAATGGACGATGGATATGGACTGGACGTCCCAGCAACCCTCCGACGACCCGTCAGAATATACCGACCATCTCACCGAGTCCATTGTCAAGGATAACGACGTGATTGAGCGTAACCTATATTACGGAAACGGCACCATATACGTCTCCCAAAATGGCCAAAAATTCCGTCAGCTCACCGACCGCAAGCTCGCCCTCGCCGAGACGGCACTCTTCACTCTGCCCTCTTTGACAAAAGCCGCTTTTTCCTCCCCGCTTATCGTGTATGAAAAGGAAAACACCGTGCTTTCCCTGCCGATGAACGGCGATATTCTGTCGGAAGAACTCACTTCGCCGGATGGGGCTCTCGCCTACTTGTTAGGCGGCATCCACGACGAAGTCGTCTACACTTTCGGCGATATCAATCTAAACCTCACTCTCGACCAAAACGGCTATTTGACCGCTTTTAGCATCTACTACTCCGTCACGGCAGACGACGAGGCACAAACCACCGCCACCGTCAATCTGTCTGTTTCTTATCGGCGGGTAGACACCGATATAACCGTCAAGCTTCCCAACGCCGCCAACTACAAAGAGCGTATCGGCAGTGGGCTTTCCAAAGCCGCCTACGCCGTAATGACCGACGTTGTGGACATTCTGTTTGGTGCCGACGGCAATCGTGTAAGCGATTTTGACGTCGCCTACGAAGCCGCCTGCAAACAATACAAAAAAGCACTGGTCGACGAAATCGTCCAGTGGTTCGAAGCCCAATGACCGGGCGAAAAGAGCGTGTCAAGGCGGTGTGGCTCCCGCTTTGTGCTATGATGCTCGGTTGTCTTCTCTGCGGCTTTCTTCCGGATATCACCGAATCCACCACCCGTTTGGTTGCCCCACTTTTACTGGTAGTACTGTTGCTTTTCGGGATGATTCTCGACTATAAAAAGGCACTCACCACCGACCGTGTTATTTGGCTGCTGTTTGCCGCCGGCTTTATTCTTCGCATTTTTTACGTGCTGTATACCCCTTACTACGTTCGTCAGCACGATGTGTGGCTTGTAACCAGCGGCAAAGGGCACATGGGCTATATTCAGTATATTGCCGAGCATCTTTCTCTGCCGGATACCAACCGCATTTGGCAGTTTTCGCATCCCCCGCTCCACCACCTGCCGGCAGGTCTCTTGTACCGCCTGCTGTCCGATATCGGATTGCAAGCGGAGCTCATCGCCGAAAAGCTTCAATTTCTCACCGCCTTTTACTCCTGTGCACTGATGGTCGTGTGCGATCGGCTGTTTTGTTTGTGCGAACTGAAAAAATCCGGCCGCATTCTGGCAAACACCATTATCGTGTTCCACCCCACTTTTTTCCTCCTCGGCGGCTGTCTCAACAACGATATGCTGTGTCTGCTGTTGTCGGTCACGTCATTGACTCTATTTGCCGCTTGGTGGAAACAAGAAAACACCCTCGCCCTCGTCCTTTGCGGCGGAGCGTTGGGCCTCGCCATGATGGCAAAAGTGTCGGCGGCACTGCTCGCCTTTCCGCTTGCCGCCGGATTGGCGGCGAAAGCGTTCGCCGGAACACAAAAACTCTCCCGATTGATAAAGCAAGTCGCTCTGTTCGGCGTTGTTTCCGTTCCCCTCGGAATGTGGTTCCCGCTGCGAAACCTTTTTCGCTTCGGGCAAAGCCTCGGCTATGTTGCAACCCTTTCTCCCGAAGCAAACGCCTCCCAGTATTTGGCGGGTATTTCCGCCGCTCGCCGGCTGTTCGTGATTCCCACATCACAACTGACCTCCCCCTTTCAGTCGTGGTCGGCGGACGATCCCGGCTGTAACATCTTTTTAAGCTTGTTCAAAACCTCCGTGTTCGGAGAGGGACAATGGGGCGGCGGTATAGTCGCCACACTCCTCTTGTGGGTCAGCATCGTCTTAGCCCTCTTGTCGTTTGCCGTATTGATACGACGTTCCTGCGGCATTCTGTCCCGCAAACCGAAAAACGGACTGTATGCTATTTGGCTGTTGTTCACCCTGATCACCCTTTCAAGCTTTGTCATCTTCTGCTTTGCCTATCCCTTTATTTGCTCTCAAGATTTCCGCTATTTAGCGGCATTACTGCCTTTCGGTGCCCTCGCACTCGGAAGCCTTCACACTTCGTCCATTCCCCGCCCCGTCTGCGGGTTACTGTTTGGCGGCGTGGCACTATTCGCCCTGTCGTCAACCATACTTTACGCTTTTCCCCACACTCTTTAATTCAAAAAACGGAGGATACTCACGTGGCTACTATGGAACAAGAAATTCGTCGCCGTCGCACCTTTGCCATCATCTCGCACCCCGACGCCGGCAAAACCACCTTAACCGAAAAATTCCTGTTATACGGGGGTGCGTTTGCCGCCGCCGGTATGGTCAAGGGCAAAAAGAATATGAAACACGCTGTATCCGACTGGATGGAGATTGAAAAACAACGTGGTATTTCGGTCACGTCGTCGGTGATGCAGTTTGAATATGACGGCTATTGCGTCAACATTCTCGACACCCCCGGTCACCAAGACTTCTCGGAGGACACCTACCGCACGCTGATGGCGGCAGACACCGCCGTTATGGTGATTGACGCCTCCAAAGGTGTGGAGCGTCAGACGAAAAAACTGTTCCAAGTTTGCGTTATGCGTCACATCCCGATTTTCACCTTTATCAACAAAATGGACCGGGAATCCCGTGACCCGCTCGAACTCTTAGAGGAAATCGAAAATGTGTTGGGCATTCAAACCTATCCCGTCAACTGGCCTATCGGCTCCGGAAAAAATTTCCGTGGTGTCTATGACCGCACCACCGAACGGGTTGCCGTGTTCTCCGGCATCAACGGAAAGCACGAAGCCCACGCCGACTACGCCGAGCTGCACGATGCCGAAAGTGCCGGCAAGCTGATGTCTTCTGACCAATACGAAAAACTGCTGGAGGATATGGAACTTCTTGACGGTGCAGGAAGCGAATTTTCCCAGGAAGCGGTCGATTGCGGCGAGCTGTCCCCCGTGTTTTTCGGCTCCGCACTCACCAACTTCGGTGTCGAACCGTTTCTGCGGGATTTCCTGAAAATGACCTCCTCGCCGCTCCCCCGCACAGCAAACGGCGAAAAAATCGACCCCTTTGATCCGGCGTTTTCCGCTTTTGTGTTCAAAATTCAAGCCAACATGAACAAAGCCCACCGTGACCGCATTGCCTTTATGCGTATTTGCTCCGGCAAATTCGAAAAGGATAAAGAGGTTTTGCACGTGCAAGGCGGCAAGCGACTCCGCTTATCCCAGCCGCAAACCATGATGGCACAAGACCGAGAAAACATCGAGGAAGCCTATGCCGGCGATATCATCGGCGTGTTTGACCCCGGCATTTTCTCCATCGGCGACACGCTGTGTGCTCCGTCGAAAAAGTTTGAATTCGAGGGCATCCCCACCTTTGAACCGGAGCATTTTCGCCGGGTTCGCCAGGTGGACACCATGAAACGCAAACAATTCGTCAAGGGCGTCACCCAAATCGCCCAAGAGGGTGCCATCCAAATTTTCACCGACCACGGCGGCGATTTTTCCGAAATCATCGTGGGCGTTGTCGGCGTACTTCAGTTTGATGTGCTGGAGCAACGCCTCAAATCCGAATACGGCGTTGACGTGAAAATGGAGCCGCTCTCCTACCAGTTTGCCCGTTGGATTGCCAACGACGAGGAGGACTTTGACCCCAAAGCTTTGGATCTCACCTCCGACACACGATTGGCACAAGATACCCGTGGCAACCTCTTGTTGCTCTTCTCCAGCGAGTGGAACATCCGCTGGGCAGAGGAACACAACAAAACGCTACGTCTTTTGAACTTCAGTCGTAATTGAGTATGAAACGTATACGGTTTTTGCCAAAACAGTTACAAGTGAATACACCGCTTGTTTCCGCCGTCCTTTGTCCGGTAATTTTGGTGGCGGCGGTGCTCGGCTTCACCTGTGCCGTATTTGGCCTTTATCCTTTTGGAGACGGCTCGCTTTGCTGGTGCGATATGCGTCAGCAAGGACTACCGCTCTTAATGATGTTACGCAACGCCCTTCTGTCCGGCGACAGCCTTTCCTATATGCCGGGGCTGACCGGAGGAACCAATTTTTCGGGAATTGCGGCTTTCTTTTTAATGAACCCCGGCTCGTTGCTCTCCATGTTTTGGAAGCCGGAGCATTTGCTGAACCTCCTAAACCTGTTGGTGTTCGGCAAGCTACTGCTCTGTGCCGCCACCGCCGGCTGGTTCTTTTTCCGCCGCTTCAAAACAAACGGCATTGCCGCCTCCACCGCCTTTGCCACCGCTTACGCCCTATGCGGCTACGGTCTGCTCTACTACCAAAACCTGATGTGGCTGGACGTTATGGCGGTATTCCCGCTGTTCCTCCTTTCATGTTATGCCTTGCTTGAGCGTGGGCGAATTCTCCCCTATACAGTGTGTATGGCGGGAAGTATGATGCTGTGCTTTTACATCGGCTTTATGGTCGCCGTATTTGCCCTGCTCTTTTTCGGGGTGCACCTATGGCTTTGCTGTGAAAACCGCCGCAAACTCGCCTTGCAGTTTCTCGGCGGCAGTGTGGTTGCCGCCATGCTGTCCGCTCCCGTATGGCTTCCCGCCTTTGTGCAGGTTCTCCACTCCGCCCGTAGCACCTATCTCTCCGATTCGTTGTCTACCGGCAGTTGGGGCATCCCCTTTGCCACCGCTTTGCCCTTGTTGCTCTGCTCAGCGGGGCTCCCGTTGTTGCTGATTGTCACCGCCATTTTTTCTCCCAAATGGAACCGCAAGACCCTTTCCCTCGCCGTTCTTTTGGGTTTACTGCTTATCCCGATGTGTATAGAACCGGTCAACCTTATGTGGCACATGGGCAGCTATATGTGCTTCCCTTGCCGCTTTGCCTTTATGCCGATTCTTCTTATGCTGACCCTGCTCGCCCACTTGTGGACGCAGGCCTCCCCCTCCTTGCGGGGAAATCACCCGACACGAAGAATCGTTTTTGCTCTGTGTGGCATCGCCGTGGCAGCGGTAGGCTTTGGGCTGTACCGGATTTTCACCAAAAACAGCGAGGCTCTCACTCGCTATATCCGTACGCTTTGGAGCGACGCCGCCGCACTGAAGGTACAGCTGTTGGTTTTCGCCATCGTTGCCCTCATCTGTGCTTTGATAGCCCTTCTGTTCTATGGCGGACTCTTAAACAAACGCTGTGTCGCAGTACTCCTTTGCGGCGTAGTGCTTTGCGAAAGCACCTTCCACTGTGCCGTCTACATCGGCAAGGTGCCGGACTATTGGCAATTCGGCTCCTTTGAAAACATCGTGGATATGGCGAATCGCACAGAAACCTCCACATTTACCCGCACAAAAACCACCCACGATATCCTCGACTCCAATATGGTAAGTGCTATCGGCTATCCGACTCTCGGCGGCTACACCTCTCTCGTCACGCAAGACACCTTATACACCGCCAAAAAATTGGGCTACACCGCCAACTGGATGGATATCGGCCTTAACGGCGGCACACGGTTCTCCGATATGCTGTTGTCCGTCGGCTATACGATAGACCGTGCCGCTTCGCCCTGGCTTTCTAATCCCGTTTTGTATTCTAACGACGATTATCGTCTTGAATCGCTTCCGAATACGCTCCCGTTAGGTTTGCTGATTGACGAAGCCACCGCCACCCGTGTAACCGAGCTCGGCGGTCCCTCCCGTCTCCAAGTGCAGGAAACGCTTGCCGCCGAACTGTTTGGGGAATCCAATCTGTTCACCCGCTATCAACCCGCTTTCTCCCAAAATTGTACGTTTTCCGAAAACTCCTCCGGCGGAGCGGCGTATACCATAACCAGCGACAGCCCCGCTATTGTCTATTCGTTTTATGTGCAAGATGAGCAATCCCTTTATTTCGATTGCTTCGACGAATACACCACCAAAGTGAAAGAGCCCGTTTTCAACAATTTTTCTGTTGCTGTCAACGGAATGACCGTCTCCGAAAACTATCCGAACGCCCACGAAAGCGGATTCCTTTCGCTCGGCGTCTTTGAGAATGAAACGGTCACCCTCACCTTAACGCCTCTAAAATCCGGTGCTTGTAAATCCTTTGGTGTGTTTGGACTTCGCAACCACAACTTGGCAACTCTCGCCGCCAACGCAAACACCGCCAACATCACCTATAACGGTCACGATTTTGTCGGCACCTTTATCGCCGATGCCGATGACTGCTTGGTGCTCACCATTCCGTATGACAGCGGTTTCACCGCTATCGTGGATGGTCACCGCCGTGAAATCCTGAAAACCATGGACAACTTTATGCGTATTCCGCTTGAAAGCGGCGAAAGTGCTATCAAGCTCACCTACACGCCCAAAGGGAAAATCGGCGGATATCTTCTGTTCTTTTTAGGCATTCTCATTTTGGTTTTGGGTCACTTTATGCGACAACGCCTTTTTGCCTTTTTCAAGGCACACACCACCTTGTTAAAAAACGGCATCACCGCCGCCTACATTCTTACGTTAGTCGGGTGTATCGGCTGTGTTGTTACCGTCTATCTATTCCCCATCGTTTATAAAATTTTCACCTGATTTGGAGGGAACTCTATGTCTGAAAAACCGTCCGATTCTCGTCCCATCGGTGTCTTTGATTCCGGTCTCGGCGGGTTAACCACCGTACGTCAACTGCTTCGCCGATTGCCCCACGAAAACATCGTGTATTTCGGCGACACCGGTCGTGTCCCTTACGGCACACGTGGCGAGGATGTTATCCGCCGCTATGCCGCACAGGATTGTGCCTTTCTTATGCAGCACGACGTAAAAATCATTATTGCCGCTTGCGGCACCGTCAGCTCGGTTGCCCCGAACGTACTTAAAGAATTGCCGCTTCCCACCATCAGTGTGGTCAACCCCGCTTCTCGTGTGGCGGCATCCGTCACCAAAAACGGCATCATCGGCGTACTGGGCACCGCCGCCACCATTAAAAGCGGCTCCTACGCCAAAGCGGTAAAAGCCGCCAAACCGGATGCAAAAATCCACGCCATCGCCTGCCCCATGTTTGTGCCCATTGTGGAAAACGGTTGGAACGGCGTCAAGGACGAGGTGGCACAGCTTGCGGTGGAACGCTATTTACAGCCGCTGAAAGAGGCAGGTGCCGACACCGTCATCCTCGGCTGTACTCACTTTCCTCTGCTCGCCCCCGTTATCCAAAATTATCTCGGCGACGATGTCATTTTGGTGGACGCCGGGGAGGAAGCCGCCCGTGTGTGCCAGGTTCAATTAGCAGAAACCGGTATGCTTAACCGAGAGAACGAGGATTCCGGCGACGTCAACTTCTATGTCAGCGACCAACCCAGCGGCTTTTCCACCCTCGCCGAGCGATTTCTCGGTGTGCCGGTGAAAAAGAACGTCCACGTTGTGGACCCGGGAACCTTGTGAGGTGCTGCATGAACGTAACACTTGATCTTACCTTTTTCACCGAAATGGACGGCGAACAGGACAAACAACATTTCACTCTCCCCGCCGCCTTTTCTCCTGTTACCGGCGGGTTTGCCGTGTGCTATGACGAATCGCTTGACAACAACATTACTCACGTCACCGTCACCGCCGTCGACAGCAAAGTGGAAATCGCCCGCCGAGGTGATTGCTCGGTCACCTTTTTGTTAGAGCCGGGCACCCCGCACCCCTGCACCTACCAAACACCTTACGGAGCCATTCCGATGCTCCTTAAAAATGCCAAGGTCGAAAACAATCTGCACGCCACCGGCGGCACTCTCGTCGCCGATTACACACTCGATATGGGTGGCGGCAGTTCCCTGCATACTATGACAATGAATATAAGGATGGACAAACAATGAAAACGACAGTACAATTAGCCGAACAACAAATCCGTAATGCGGTAAACGCCGCATTCAACTCCGCCATCTCCGAGGGGGCACTCCCGCAAGCCGCCATTCCGGACTATACGGTGGAGGTCCCGAACGACCGCAAAAACGGCGACTTCGCCGTCAACGCCGCCATGATGGGGGCTCGCACGTTCCGCTTGGCTCCCCGCAAAATTGCAGAGGAACTGCTTTCCCGTCTCAACCTCGACGACACCTATTTCCAAAACGTAGAGGTGGCGGGTGCCGGCTTTATCAACTTTTTCCTCTCGCCCTCCTTTTACGGAGCCGCCGTGGCGGAAGTGTTAGAAAAAGGCGAAAACTATGGACGCTCGGATGCCGGTGCCGGCAGAAAAGTCATGGTCGAATACGTCTCCGCCAACCCCACAGGCCCCATGCACATGGGCAACGCCCGTGGCGGTGCACTCGGTGACTGCTTGGCCTCGGTAATGGATGCCGCCGGCTATGATGTTGCTCGGGAATTTTATGTCAACGACGCCGGCAACCAAATCGAAAAATTCGGTCTGTCTCTCGATATCCGCTATCAGCAGTATTTGAACAGCGAAGATTCCGTCGAACTGCCGGAGGACGCCTATCACGGCGACGATATTAAAGACCACGCAGCAAGCTTTGCCGCCGCCTACGGCGACAAATACCTTTCCGTTTCCGAGGAGGAACGCCGAGCGGCTCTTGTGCAATTCGCCCTGCCGAAAAACCTCGATAAAATGCACAAAGACCTTGAAAAATATCGCATCGTCTATGACCGCTGGTTCCTCGAATCCGCCCTCCACGAAAGCGGCGAAATCAAAGAAATCGTGGACATCCTCAAGGAAAAAGGACTCACCTACGAAAAAGACGGTGCTGTGTGGTATAAAAACGCCGAGGTGATGACAAAACAACTGCTTGCCGAGGGAAAAACCCAGGAAGAAATCGACAAGCTCGAACTCAAGGACGACGTGCTCATCCGCCAAAACGGCAACCCCACGTATTTTGCCGCCGACATTGCGTATCACCGCAACAAAGCCCTCCGTGGCTTCGATTTGTGTATCGACGTATGGGGTGCCGACCACCACGGCCACGTCGCCCGTATGAAAGGGGCGATGGATTCCGTCGGCGTAGGCGGCGAACACCTCGAAGTGTTGCTCGTTCAGCTCGTCCGCCTTATGCGTGACGGCGAGGTGGTGCGGATGTCCAAACGCTCCGGCAAAGCCATTCAACTCGCCGACCTGCTCGACGAGGTTCCCGCTGATGCCGCCCGCTTCTTCTTCAATATGACTTCTGCCACCAACAGTTTGGACTTTGATTTGGGGCTTGCTATCGAAGAATCCTCCAAAAACCCCGTCTATTACGTACAATACGCTCACGCCCGTATCTGTTCTATTTTCCGCAAACTGAAAGAGGAGGGCGTGTCGGTGAAACCCGCCAAAACGGTGGACGACCTTATCCACCTCGGCTCGGATGAGGAAAAAGAACTCATTCGCCACATCGCTTCCTTTACCGGCGAAATCGTGGCCGCCGCCGACACCCGTGACCCGGCAAAAATCACCCGCTACGCCATTGAGCTTGCAACGCTGTTCCATAAATTCTATAACAGCTGTCGTGTGATTTGCGAGGAAGAAGCGGTCATGGCGGCACGCCTCGCTCTTTGCGATGCCACCCGCATCACGCTGAGAAACGCCCTCACCCTCCTCAAAATCACCGTCCCCGAAAGTATGTAATTTTTTTACGCACAAAATTTCACGCACAAAAAAGGCACCCGAAATCGGGTGCCTTTTCTTATTGTTTTGTTCCCGTCGGTTCGGCCGTTTTCACCGGTACGCCGATGACGGCGGTCGGGTCGAGCATACGGCTTCCCGCCGCCATTTCGAGGTGCAAATGCGGCCCCAGGTCTTTTTCACACGGAATTTCCGAAAGCACGCCAATCGACTCACCGAGCTTGACCGCTGTACCCGTTGCAAGAGTGCAGTGGACGCCTCGATAGGTAGAAATCGTGCCGTCGTGGTGGTCAATCACCACGCATCCGCCCCACAACGCATTTTCATAGACATCGGTTACGGTGCCGTTACCGGTCGCTTTCACGGTATCCCCCGTTTTTCCGGCAAAATCCACCGCAAAGTGAACCCGCCAGGTCTCCAAGGTTTCCCAAAACACCGGCTCTTTTGCATACCCTCGTACCACCTCGTTGGAAAGCGGCAGCATATACGTGTCAGCGGCTTTGGTGGTTTCAACCGTAGGCTTTGCCGCCGTCAATCGCACAGTGGTACGGTTGTCCGGCACCGTCACCACATGATGCCCCGCCGCTATCGCTTTGGTTGTAGCGGCAACCGTCGTTGTGGTTGTCACCACAGACGACTCCTCGGCTTCTTTGGTTTGCAGGCTGTCGTTCACCGTCCACACCGCAAGCCCGCCTACCGCCGCCACACACAAAGCGAGCACCAGATAAAATCCGCTTCCCGCAAAAAATCGTTTGGCACCGTTCGGCCGCTTCGGCTCGTCGATTTCCTCAAAATCCAGCCCATTCAAGCCGCTGTCCCAAAATTCATCTTGTTCAAATTCGTTCATAACCATTCCTCCGTTTCACCCATAGTGTGAGCAAACGCAAGCACGTTTATGCAAATATTTGAAAAAAGTCGCCAACATAAAAAACAACCCCTTTCAAAGAAAGGGGCTGTTTTGCGTTAAATTTACCCTGCAATCGGGTTTAAGTAGATGTACTCGTACCAGCAATCGTAGCTTCCGTCGCCGTAAATCCGCATAAAGCTCGTTTGGTTTCCGTTGGCATCATAGGTGGCTTCCCAGCTGCTACTCAAAGTGCCATCGTCATAGTAGTAACGTTCGCTTATCTGGTTGCCGTTTTCGTCGTAGGTACAATCGCAAGACATTGCCCAATCCACACTACCGTCTCCGTTGTAATAGCGTTCGCTCGTCCGGTTTCCGTTTTCGTCGTAGGTTGCATCCCACGAATTCCACCAGTTTACGCTGCCGTCTTCGTTGTAGTAGCGAACTCTCGTCTGGTTTCCGTTCTCATCATAGGTTTCATCCCACGAACGCAACCAATCCTTACTACCGTCGACTTTGTAGAAGCGTCCACTTGTCCGGTTTCCGTTCTCATCATAAGTTTTGTCAAAAGAAAATTCCCATTTGATACTTTCGTCTTCATTGTAGCGGCGTTCGCTCGTCTGGTTTCCGTTCTCATCATAGGTTACATCCCACGAACGTGACCAGTCCACGCTACCGTCATAGTTGTAGGCACGATAACTGGATTCATTTCCGTTTTCGTCATACGTAAAATCGCAAGACCAAGACCATCCAACAGAAGTGCATTCTTCGTCATAATAACACCGCCTAGAAATCAGATTGCCCTGTTCGTCGTAGGTATACACATCGCAAGTCCGAAGAGACCCGTTTTTATTATATAGTTTGTTCTTTGCGATATTCCCGCTTTCGGTATACGTGTAAACTACATCGTAATAGGTTTCATAATCATCAATCGTCTCGCAAATACTGCCGTCCTCATTATAAGGACGGACACTCACGACATTCCCGTGGTCATCGTAGGTAAACACGACCTTGACCTCATAATTTCCTTCCTCATCATACATGGTGTAACTCAGGATATCCCCGTTTTCATTGTACTCGTATTCATAAATCATCCGAATAGTGCCGTCCGCATACTGCTTCCATTCGGCTATCATGTCCCCGTTTTGATTGTACTTACATACATAGGCGGTGCCATCGTCATTATAATTCAGGTTGCCAATACGATATCCATCCGCATCGTAAATGCTCGCATAAAACGGGTTTCCGTCTCCATCCACATAGTATACCGTTATCGTTCCGTCATCATTGCGAACAAAGTAGTCATATTCTTTTATAAGATTTCCGTTTGCATCGTAATAATTGTAGGCTACCTCATCCCCTTCATAGTCATACGCATATTCTACTATTACATCCAAAGAAACCTCGTCCGGCGTATAGGGGCTATTTCCTAAGAACCCGTCATAGATGTAGCCGGTTGTTTTCACACGTCTTCCGAATTCGTCGTAACTGTATTCTTCAATATAGGTTATTCCGTTATAATAGCGTTCGCTCAGCATATTTCCCTGGTCATCGTAAGTCCAATCGTATACATACCCCCAGTTTTCCATAACGCCTAATCTCGAATACGTGCGACGGCTCGTCTCGTTTCCGTTCGCATCGTAGAGGTGTTCCCCGGTCACAGCAAAGCTGCCATCCATATCGTGACACACTTCTCTCGTGAGCGACGCATTCTCCGGATAGCACACCGTCTCGTCAAACGAATACGGCTCGTCGGAAAGGAGAATGACCGGGCGAATACCGCCAAGGAAGGTGGCAAGGTAGTCATAGCTCACAATACCGCTGTCGCTTACAAAAGAGGCATCGCAAGAGCCACCGCCGCCCGGCGTACGAAGCAGCCACAAAGCGGTGTTTTTGCCCATCCACTCGTCGCCGTAGCCGAAATGCTCAAAGCCGTACCAATCCTCATCCACCGTGTTGCAATAGTCGAATTTTGCCGCTTGCGGGGTTGCTTCGGCAAGCAGACTTTCGGAATAGGTGTTGTTTTGGGCATCGGTTTTCAAATCAAAATACAGCTCCAGCTCTTCCATAGACAACAAGCTGACATGGTCAAAGGTTTTTATGTCGGCAGTATTTTTGGCAGTAGCAAGCTGCTTTGTATACGTCTCTTTTTGGAGCATATACGGTTTCTCGTTCGACGAGAACGCCATATCATAAAATTCATCGTTCAGCCACTCACGAACGCCGGAATACGACGCCCAGTTATAGTCCTCACGATAGTGGTCCGCCTGCATCCGATAGTCCAGCACATAGCGGCTTAAAAGCAGTTTGGTGCCGTCTTTTTCTTCCAGCACAATCCACTCGATGGGCTCTTTGCCGTTTTTGAAATCGCCGTCCTGCTCATACGAGCCGAAAAACACCGTTTCGGGATTTTCCGGAACCTTCGTCGGAGCAGTCGTGGGCTTCGTCTCGCTCGGCTGTGTGGTGGACGACGTCTCGCTCGGCTTTGCCGTAGACTCCGTTCCGCTCGTCTCAGTAGTCGACTTCGTCTCGGTAGTCGACGACGTTTTGCCCGGCTCGGTCTCGGTCTCGGTCGCCGTCAGCTCGGTTTCCGTCGAATCCGTCTTTGCCGTCGTCTCAATCACCGCCGTAGCGGTCGGATTTTCGGTCGGATTCGTGTTGCCGGGGTCAATCACCGTAATAAGATTGGCCACAAATTTGCGAACGGTCAACACGTCTTTCATATTAACCGCACCATCGCCATTTGTGTCGGCGGCAGTTAAATCAATTTCTGCCGACAAGCCCGCCACATACTTGCGGATGGTGAGCACGTCTTTCATATTGACCGCACCGTCGGTATTGGCGTCGCCGTAAACAATCTCGGCTGTGTTTGCGGCGGTTTCTGCGGCGGCAAAAACCGTCATTCCCGCCATAACCACAACAGCGAGAGCCACAGATAAAAGGATGGACAGATGTTTTTTCATTGAAATTCCTCCTCTACAACAATTGTATAAAATATACCACTTTTCAAAAGAAATGTAAAGAAAAAATCCACCCCTAAGGCAAAAAAATGTCGTCCAGGGTGGATTTTATGTATTATTTTTCTTTTTCAATCAAAATCCTCGTCGCTTCCACCGCCGTTTTGATGGCATCGGTGGTATCGTGGACTTCGGGGTTGTCAAGCCCCAAACGCTCCCGCTCTTGGTTCCATACAATAGAAAACACCGAACCGGCACGCACCCGCAGAGTGGAGCACACGATAAACAACGCCGCACTCTCCATTTCGGAGGCAAGACAGCCCGCACCAATCCACGCTTTCCATTTGTTTTCAAGCTCATAACCCACCGGCATCCGTGACGGCGAATGCTGACCGTAAAACGAGTCCTTGCTTTGCACCACACCGGTATGACAGCGAAGTCCGAGCTTCTCTGCCGCCGATTTCAGGGCGTAGGTGACGTCAAAATCCGGCACAGCGGGATATTCAATCGGCACATATTCCCGTGTAGTTCCCTCCATACGAATAGAGCCGGTCGCAACCACCACATCGCCGCCAATCACTTCCGTTTGCATGCCGCCGGCAGTGCCGATACGGATAAAGGTTTTTACCCCAAGAGCCGCCAGCTCCTCCACCGCAATAGCGGTAGACGGGCCGCCCATACCGGTAGACATCACAAGAACCGGTTGACCGGCAAGTTTCCCTATCCACGTGGTATATTCACGATTTTGTGCCAAAAATTGCGGCTCATCCAAAAACCGGGCAATTTTCTCCACACGGCCGGGGTCACCGGGCAAAATCACATATTTTGCCCCTTTGGCATCGTTAAATCCAATGTGATACGATTGCTGTACCATCGCACACTCCTCCTTTTCGTTCGAACACGTTCAGTATAACACAATTCTAAAGAAAAAGCAAGAACAGCCCCTCCAACGTAGTGTCCGTCGGAGGGGCTGTCTTTTTTCACTTACGCACCCAAGGTTTCGATAAGATCCGCAAGGTACTTGCGAAGCATCAGCACGTCTTTCATATTGACATCGCCATCCTCGTTTACGTCAGCATTTGTGACGTTAAACGTAACGTCCATGCCGGCAATCTGTTTGCGAAGCGTCAGCACGTCTTTCATGTTGACCGCACCGTCATTGTTCGCATCACCAAGCATCACGATGTCCGTCTGCGTACCGGTCGTCGTCGGCTCAATCTCCGTGCCGGTTACCGTCGGTTCCGTTTTAGAAGAAGACGGCTCGGTTTTGGAGGAGGACGGTTCAGTCACCGTACCGGTTGCCGTCGGCTCGGTCTCGGAGGAGGACGGTTCAGTCTCGGTGCCGGTTGCCGTCGGCTCGCTCTCGGAGGAGGACGGCTCGGTCTCGGTGCCGGTTGCCGTCGGCTCGGTCTCGGAGGAGGACGGCTCGGTCTCGGTGCCGGTTGCCGTCGGCTCGCTCTCAGAGGAGGACGGCTCGGTCACCGTACCGGTCGCTGTCGGCTCGGTCTCAGTGCCGGTTGCCGTCGGCTCAGTCTCGGTGCCGGTCGTCGTGGGCTCAGCCTCCGTCGTAGTCTCTTTCGCCTTCACCACAAGCTCCACCACGTTGGAAACCACTTTTTCATCACGGAAATAGGCGGCAACCGTCACCTTATACGTACCGGCCGTCACGCTATCGCCGCTCAAATCAACCATCACAACGTCATACGCCGCTCCGGAAGAGGAGGAATACACAACCATATCGTCCTTATCCAACACGTTCACAAGAACGTTTTTAATCATGCCGTCAAATTCCGGCTCAAAGTTGTACGCCACGCCGCACTGCACAGAGCTCAGTGCCTCGTCGCCAATCGTAAACTCGGTAGTCTCCGGAGCGGTCAGCGTGATTTCCGGAGCCGGAATTGCTTCAGTTGCCCAGCAGACGAAGCCGGATTTCATTTTCGTTTCCGCAGCATTCGGGATTCCCGGTGCCGACGGAGCTTCACCGTTGACGGTGATACCGTCCGCAAGCTTGGGATCCTCCGAAGCCACATAACCGCTTGCCAAGGAGAAGTCCACTTGCACACCGTACGTTTGACCTTCTTCAAACACGTCGGTCAAGCTCAGCGGAATGTAGCTATCGATCCCATTGTACAGATAGTAGGAGACCTCGAAATACTCCATCACATCGCTGTCGATCGAAACGTAGCTCATGGCTTCTTCCACCGTCCGTCCGACAATCGGCGAAAGTGCGGTCACATCAAAGGCTTCCACAGGTGTTGCGTTGTCAGACAGCGGCTCGAATTCCGTAAACACCTCAAAGGTGTCATAATCATACAACGTTACCTCTTCTTCTTTTCCGTTGACCGTCGCCGTCAAATTCGGAGCGAGCTCACAATATCCGTATAAATCATAGTAGATTTGTGCGGCATACGCCGTATCTTTCTCGAATTCGGTATCGTCGGCAATCGGAATGTACGAACCGGCGTCCACTTTATACCAGCTGATATAGTAATTGTCATATTCGTAACGAATCGACGCATCTTTTATCATGCAATCGAGGTCGGTCGGTTTAAGGCCGATTTCCGGCACATCTAACAAAAGATCCACCGAAGAAATGGATTTCATCATCCGTCCCCAATAACAGTAGAACGTGATGGTTCTGGTCGTCTCGTCATACATCAGCGAATCGAGCCCCCAACCATATGTACCACCGTCGCAGAAGAAATCGAATGCCTCAGGATTCGGAACAAATCCGTCTTTCAGCACAAATTTTGCTTCAAGCACATAGCTGTTGCCGCCCACAAACGGAGCGTCATTCGCCAAGGTCTTTGCAGTCTCAAGATCAATATAACTGGTGTTTTCGTTATATTTCCATGTGTAGCTCACGTCGGAGAACACGTTCACCGAAATACCGGAAGAAAGCCATGTTTGTTTTGTGAAGTTTATGTCGCCGGGCGTCAACCCATCTTCCGGATATCTTTCAAAATCAAAGACCATTCCGGAAACGGTTTCGACCAGTTCATTAAACACCGTACCGAAAGACGTGACATCTCCGTCAAACCACGGTGTTCCCACCGCCGTGCCATGGTCTGCTTCCACTTCGGCGTCGGTAGCCACCTCGTAGTAATCCTCCAAGCGGAGACGCAGCTCGGCACCGTAACTGTGGCCGACTTTGAACACCTCACCCGGAGCCAACAAAACGCCGTCCGAATCCTCGGTTAAATCGAACCAAGCCACCGTCGGCTCTTCTTTGCAATACGAAACGAGGTTGCCATCATACCATTGGCTCGGGGTCATACCGATTTGCGGCGGTTCAACGTCAAACCACACCTCGCTAACCATCTCGTAATACGTCACGGTAAACGGCTCACTGAAAATCACCGTGGTACCCATCTCATCCATATCGCCGCCATAGCACGCCGCAATAATCCATTTGTGCGTGGAGGTGTTGTATTCGTCTGTAGTAGTGGTGAAGCTCGAATCCGAAACATACGCACCGCCACCGACGAGGTCCTCATATTCGCCGTTATCATATACATCCGCAAGCACATAGGCGTAATCCGGCTCATTCGAGAACGACCAGTCCACAGATACCGAAGAGTCGTTTTCAACACGGATATCGTCTACAGAATTCACCGTATACGGCGGATTGAACCACACACGTTTATATTCTTCCAGGGACGCAAGCGATGGGCTGAGAACGAGGGAATCTCCCGTCTCGCTCTTCGAAGCACGAAGCGTGTAGTCGCCGATATCCGGCGTACCGGTGGTTTCGATTGCCTGCGTCTTGCCACGGAAATAGTAGTTAGCACTGCTCATTCTCTCGTTGGCAATGTTCAAAACACCCAAAATCTCCGCACCAATGGAATCTCCCTGGGCTTCGCCGGCAAAAGCGGAAATCACGCCGTAACCGGAGGATTCCAAATCGCCGTCACAGTAAATACCATACACGTCACCGTCGGAACCGTCCGCTGTCACAGTAAGACTGCCGAAGCCGTTGTGTTGGATACCCACATTACAGTAAATGCCGAACGTCCATTCAAGCGTGCGGCCAACGGAAACGTCCACATTGCCGTCACCGCTGAATTCAAGGTAATCCTCCGCATACACGCCGCCTTGGACGATGTCCGCACCGTCTTCAATCTCGATACTGATGTCGTTGGAGTTTTCTAAATACACTTCTTCGCCTTTAATGCCGTAAACCTCGCCGGAGCAATCCATATTGATTTCCAGCGTACCGTCGCCCACGACATACAGATACGGAGCGTAAAGGGCGGACTCGTCATCGCCGGTGACGCTAATCGAGTTGTTTCCCATCAAAATCACACCGAAATCCTCCGCCATAGTACAGCGAATACCACCGGTGATGTGGGCATCTCGCAGGAACAATCCGTTACTGTCCGGATTGTAGGACACGGTACCGTCGCCAAGCACGTCGAAGTAGTTTTTCGTCGTGACCTGCGTATCGCCGACCCACACCTTGAACTCGGCAACTTTGGTCTGCACCTCAACATAGTCTGAACTGTCAAGTTGGGTGTTGACGTTTCGCAACGTACCGCCGACAGTTTCAGTGGCAAAGCAGTCTACGTCACCAGGCTTATACACATTGCTGGCAGACAACGCATATTCCGCTTTAACCGAAATATACGGAACGTCGAGATATAAAGTATAACCGCAAACGCCGCAAACATAATCCGAGGTCTGCGGCAGGTCAACTGTAAAGCCGCCCTTGTTTTCGATTGTCACCGTGCCATCACAATAGATACCGTATAAATCGACGCCGGTTTGGGTATCGCTTACGATAGTCAAACTACCGGGGCCGCAAATCGTCAAATTATGAGAAACTTCGATTCCTTGCAGATAGTCCACCTTTTCGTCCGGCGTAAAGGTGGTCAGGTCGATAACGTTGTCGCCCTCGAGATACACGTATGCCGTCCCGTCGGTGTTCTCACCAAAAAACAGAGCGGCGATATCGGCCTCATCGTCACAACCGGTAGCCGCAACCGTCAGCGTGGCGTCGGAGAGCGTAACCATATTTTTGTTCAAATCATACGAAACCGTGCCATCTTCGAGCACATCCAACATATTGTTGGCATTAACCTGAACGCCGTTCACCATAACGTCGTATTCCGTCACAGCGGTGGCTTTCCAGAACAGCCGTTTTGCGGCAGACAAATCGGTCGAAGGCTCCACCACTTCCAACGCAGATTCATCGTTTTCATTGGAATAGTATTGCTCGTAAACCGTCGAATCGACGTTAACGCCATAGCAACTAAGTGCAAACGATTCGCCCATAGCGAACACGCCGTGGCTCTCGTTTTCAACATATTTCGTACCGGAAATCGACAGCGGCGAATAACCCGATACATAAATACCGTAGCTTGTTGCACCGTCATCGGCAACCTCGGTGCCGATGAAGGAATAGTCGCCGGCACCGTAAACATTCAGCTTTTGGCAGTAGATGCCGTAAGAACCGTTGTTAACAGCATAACCGCCGATAGCGGTCAAGTTGCCATCACCCACAAAGGTCGCCGTACCGGAAATATACAAGCCTTGGTTGTATTCCGGCGTCGGATTGTTCACCGGCACATAGGCGGACGCATCCAACACGTTATCGCCAATCACACGAATGGTGAGGTCGCCCGACCCATAAATAACGGAGACATCCTCCGCTTCGTCATAGTCAAAGTTAATGTCGGTCAGGTTAGCGTTGTTCAGCACCAGTTCCTCTTTTTCAATATCGTACCACACCGTGCCATCGCCGAACACATCGGAAGCATTGTTCACCGTAACCGGCACACCCGCCACATAGCAGAACGGTTCTTGTCCCTCAATCGTCATTTTATACACATTGGGGAGCAAATCCTCCGCATTGTCGGCAGTCAGCGGCAGCGACGGAATATCATTTCTCAAGCTGGTGGACACATAAGCGTCAATCAATGCCACCGGATTTCGGAGAGTAGGCATTTGGTTAAACACCGCCGTCTGTGTCGTTGCCGAGAACGTCGTCGCACAGTTGAACGTAATGGCGGTAAAGCCTGCGAGTGCATAGCTCTTATTCGCCGCACCGGCAGTCAAGTTGCATATACCGGCAATCTCGTAGTCCAGTGTATCCTCGCAAACAATGGCACCGGACAAATAGGAGGCATTCGGCGTAATAACCGTCAAATCGCCGTCGCCGCATACCGTCAAATCGCCGTCGGCATAAATGCCCGCCACGGCGTAATAACCCGCCGCTTTTGAAAGGTTCATATAGTTTGCACCTTTGACGTTAACGATCAAATCCGCTTCGGCAAAAATGCCAACCGCCGCATCCTCATAGTCGTACGTGTCGGTAATAATCGCACCGTCCAACGTCAGCGTCGTGGTGCTCGCATCGTAAGACACGGACCCGTCGCCGAGGACATCCGCCGCATTTTCAGACGTGACCTGCACGCCGCCGACAAAAACCTTCGTATCGCTTGCGGCGATCGAAGTCAGCGGTGCGAAGGTGCACAGCAGTGCCAAACAAAGCAGCACACTGAAAACACGCATCGAAAATGTGTTTTGTTTCATCTTCATCATCCTCCAAATAATATTCGTGTTCAAGGGGGAACCTCATAAATATCAGTATAACACAAAAAGAAAATATTGTAAAGAAAAACCTACCAAAAAGCAACCCCTACGACAGCATGGGGCTGTCGTAGGGGTTAGTTGTATGGGGTTTATTCGAGCATATTCTGATCGACAGTCGGTTCGTCCTGCTCTATGGCTGGTTCTTCCACAACGCTGTTTCCCATCGTTTCAGACGTCGGCGGCGTGTAGGCAAACGTCGCACCGAGGTCAGTCGTAAACGCATCGGAGGTTCCTCCGACTTTTATCTGGCAATCGTGAGCCAACCCGCCACTCATTGCATAAGAGGCGAACTTCACGCCTTCTATCGGTTTTTTCACCATACACAGGTTGTGAAGAGCTTCTTGTCCCTCTCCTTTAACGAGGCCTCCGGATGCGATAGCAAACAAGCTCCAAGTTTCGATTTTGGCAGCCTCAGAAAGTGGCATACTCTCGGACAACGGCGTATCGGCTTTCACTCGCTCGGAAATCACTTTCAACGCCATCTCCCCGGCAAAAATCTTGCCGGTATTGGTGCTTGTATGAGCGACAGCACCCGCACAGAAGCGGCATCCAATCTGGCGACCCTCCATGATTTGCTTCATCGCCGTATCCAAACCCACAAGATGAGTCGAACACACGCTAAAGCTTTGGCTCGCCTTTTCCACCTGCTCGGGGTCGTTTTCGTTCATATGGTGTTGTTTCGCCCACGCCTTGCCCGCTTCCGCTTTTAAGGCTTCGTTTCCAGAAATCCCCTTATACAAAGCAGAAGCCGTAGACACAAGAGCGGCCACCTTCTTCATTTTGGGCGAACAAATCTCTTTCGACAAATCCATGCCTTTCGTGTAGTCATCCACCAAATCCTTGATTTTTTGGATGCCCTCCACCGCAACAGACGCCAAACCCTTGGCACTCTCGGGATCGTTGATTTTCTCTTGCAAAATTCCCTCAACGCTTTTCTTCAGCGGAATCTGCTCCTCTGCGTTATACACTTGTTCCAGCGGTTCCGCATAGGTGCAAAGCAAGTATGCCTCTTTCAAGCCGTGGAAAGCGGCATCGTTCAACGAAAATACATTCCCCTCTTTGGGAACCTTGGGTTCGGATTTATCGCATACGCCTTCCACGTGCTGCCAAGCATTCAGCTGATACAAGGCGGCACGGCTGTTGTCCATAAGGTGCATCCGTTCGGTAGCACTCGCCGGCTCTTTCAAATTCATCCCTTTTTTTGCAAATTCCTTTTCGGATTCTGCCTCAAACTGCGAACGCTGTAACGAGCTCAATTTTTTGATACACTCCGGACAGGCAAACGACGTCATCGTAATTTTTCCGTTGTCGGATTTAAGCTCCGCCTTGTCGTTCAAGGAAGCATACTGCACCGAAACGTGTTGCAAATCCGCACGGGCAAGCAGCTCATAGGCATGACCGTTCTTTAAGCTTTCGTTGCAATATTCCTCAAGCTCCGTTCCGTTGGGCGAGGTAAACTCTTGACACTCGGCGTGCGTTTTCAAATACTCCTCTTGCAAAATGGCACGCAAGCTTTTCGGCCCTATCATCACATAATCCAAACGGTCGACACGTCCTTCGGTTTGTTTTTCCGCCTGACCAAAGGCTTTGTCCAACGTTTTTTTGTAATCCGCACTCGCCTCTTTCGCCAAATCGCCGAGAGAGACTTTCTTTTCGAATTCCTTCTCCATATTTTCGGCATTCGCTCCGTTTGCACCAAAAGCAGCATCTTTTATAAACGCTTTGTTTTGCGGATGTTCTTTCACCCACTTCTCGTATTTTTCCAAGTTTTGCTGATAGGTGTTGAATTCCTCTTTGTAAAACCCGAAGGTGTGCCAAAAACTCGCCCACGCACCCGGTGCTTTGGGCTTTTGCACAGAATCGGGTGTCAAAAAGAAGCTGTCGGAAGCGGTCGCCTGTGCTCCCTCTTTCACGGGAGAAAGGTCTCTCGCCCGCATATATAACTTATCGTATTCCTCAACATTCGGCAGTATCTCTTTGTCCTGCTTCAAATCATGGGCAACCGCTGTGTAGGCCAAAACCGAGCTACCGAGCGGATCGTTTCTTTGAAGAAGCTTTTCACCGATTTTGCTGATGGCGGCAGAATCATACCCCTCAAGCAACGAGAGCTCCTCATAAGCGTTCGGGTCAATTTCGGTTCGTTTTACGTATTTTTCGACGTTCTGCATATACAGATCGCCCTTGTGCATCAGCGTCTGCTTCACGTAATCCGGCAGGTTGTACTGCTTGGTAAGCTCCTTAAGAAAGTTCGAGCTTTCCTGCAATGCCCGCATCTCATAGTAATGCTTTCCGAGGGCCTTTGCCGCTTGCTCGGGCGTTTTCGGGCAAAGGGCTTCCTCCGGCACCGCCAACATCTTGTTGATGCAATTTATCGTAAATTCTGCTTGGAATTCCTTATCCGCCGGATCGTCGGAATGAAGTCGATTGACAAGCTGTTGATTTTTCTCTGCCGCTTCCGGGCTGTTGGAATAGTCAAAAAAGAAATGGGCAAAACGAGCCAAATGCGGAGGGATAGATGCCGGTTGCGGCAACGTCGAACGCATTTTTACGCCCTGTTGCAACAGATCTCCTTTTTCCGTCAAAACTTTGTTAATACTATTCGTTGCCGCTTTTTCGGCTTGCAGAGTCTCGCTCGTCAAACGAGTATACATCTGGTCGGGCGAAAGAGCTTTTTCGTAATCCAAAGCACGAATTTCCTCGTTCAGCGTGCCCATATTGACAAAATGCTGTTTCGCCGCTTCACGCTCCGCTCCCTGCAGCGTGTCACCGCAGAGAACTTCAAACTCCTGACCGTAATCTCGGGTTACCGATTGCTCGCACTCCTTGACCCAACTGTCCAAATGGTTCTCACGGGGTCCACCGAAAAACGAATGTATCGCATTCATACAATCGTCCGGCCCACGTTTATCGGCAAACACCTTCAAAAACTTCGTATTACCGGCAAGAGCGGCGGCTTTCTCCTCCACCTCGGCAGAGGTCAGCGACTGTTTTCCGTCACGCACCTGCTGTGTATAATACATCCGTGCAAAGTGAAGAGGAAACGATTTGTTGTCCAAATGGCCGCTCGTCGCCGCTTTAAGAACAACCTGTGCACTCTCCAATGTCATCTCTGCGAGACGGCGAGTATCCCCCGCCTCCAAAGAACCGATTTGTTCCTCGATTTCTTTTAATTTTCCGTTTTGAAGTGCATTCGCCTCATTCTGTACGTCGTTCGGCGTGAATCCGGGCATGGCAATTCCTCCCTGTTGTGTAAATACTCGGTCTTTCTATCAAGAATACCCCCGCTTTCGAAAAACAGTTTCGAAAAATTTTTTATTTTTCACAAAACCGTCGGGAATTTTCTTTTTCGAAAAAATTTTTTTACCGTCAAATTATCCAAAAATGCCGTATGCAACGATTTACGCACCGAGGTGGTCAATCATATCGGCAAGATATTTGCGAAGTGTCAATACGTCTTTCATATTGACCTCACCGTCACTGTTGACATCAGCATTTTGGGCGTTAAATTCCACATCCATTTCCGCCAAATACTTACGCAAAAGCAAAACGTCTTTCATGTTGACTGCATTGTCGCCGTTGGCGTCGCCAACCATTTCCGCCGGTTCCGTCCCGGTCGGTTCCGTTTCGCTCGGATTTGTCTCTGTCGGCTCGGTCGGTTTATCCTCGAGCAACGCTTTCAGGTGGTCGATTTCCGCTTGCAGGTCTTTCGCATTCTGCTCGGCTTGCTTGAGCGTTTCCCGAGCATTTTCGAAATCCTGCACAGCTTGTGCGAGTGCCTCGTCTTTCTCGGAAACAGCACCCTCAAGTTCGGCCACTTTCGCCTTGGCGGTTTCGAGATCGGCTTTCGCTTTTTCAATTTCCGATTTCGCCGTGTTCAACTGCTCAGTAGCGGTGTCGAGAGCCGCTTGCTTTTCGGCAATCGTTGCATCCTTGCTCGCAACTGTGTTGTTAAGCTCAGCAATCGTGTCGTTCGCCACTTGGAGCAAAACGTTTGCTGCCGCAAGGTCTTTTTTCGCTTGCTCATTGGCGGCGTTCGCCTCATCCAAAGCCGCCGTTGTGTCGGCAAGATTCTTTCGAGCTTCCGTCAGTGCCGCCGAAGCGGTGTTGTAATTCTCGGTCACCTCGTCGAGGGCGGCTTGTTTGTCGTCGAGGTCTTGCTTTGCTTTTGTCAACGCCTCGTCTTTTTCGGAAACGGTGCCCTCGAGTTCCTCAATATTCGTCTTGGCGGTTTCGAGGTCAGCGTTCGCTTTGTCGAGGTCAGTCTTTGCCGTGTTCAACTGTTCGGTAGCGGTGTCGAGAACCGCTTGCTTTTCGGCAATCGTCGCATCCTTGCTCGCAACCGTGTTGTTGAGCTCGTCAATCGTCGCATTCGCCGTTTCGAGAGCCTCATTCACCGCTTCCAAATCTTTTTGTGCTTGCTCGTTGGCGGCGTTCGCTTTGTCCAACGCCGCCGTCGTGTCAGCGAGATCCTTTTGTGCCGCCTCCAGTGCCGCCGAAGCGGTGTTGTAATTTTCGGTCATCTCGTCGAGGGCGGCTTGTTTGTCGTCGAGGTCTTGTTTTGCTTTTGTCAACGCCTCGTCTTTTTCGGAAACGATGCCCTCGAGTTCCTCAATATTCGCCTTGGCGGTTTCGAGGTCGGCTTTCGCCGTTTCAAGATTTGCCTTGGCCGTATTCAGTTGCTCGGTGGCGGTATTCAGTGCCTCTTGTTTTTCGGCGATCGTCGCATCCTGGCACGAAACCGTTTCATTGAGCATTTTAATCGCCTCTTTTGCCGCCGTCAACGTTGTCGTTGCTGCCAGCAAATCCTGTTTTGTCTGCACGAGTTCGTCCTCCACCGCTTGTTTAGCAGCGTCAGCTTCGGCTTGCAATTGTGTAAAAATTGCGGCAAAGCCGGCTTCCTCTGCGGTTTGCACCGCCGCAATCGTTGCGGCATCGTCCACCGCATCCAACGCACCGCTCAAAATGCCCACAAGTGTATCCGACGGATTTTCGCCCGCCGCCGCTGTCAATGCGGCTTTGGCAACGGTTTTGGAGGATGCCAGCGTTTGTGCCGCTGCTTCGGCTTCCGCCGCTACCTGGGCGGTAATCACCGGAATCACCGTCGTTTTAATCGCATCCACTTCCTCCTCGGTGGTCGCCGTGTTTATAAGATCCTCGGCGGCATTCAAACTCGCCTGCACCGACGACGACGGGGTTTCGCCCGCCACGTTGCTCACGGCCGCAATAGCGATATCTTTGACACGTCGCAGTTCCACAATGGGAAGCCACGTTTCTTTTTCCGCCGCCACAGCCGCCACTGTTTCGGCAGTATCCACCGCCAATTTTGCATTGTTCAAAACCGTTTTCATCGCATCCGACGGATTTTCGCCTGCCGCATTCTCCAATGTGGCTTTTGCATCCGAGCGTGCCGCCGAAAGATTTTCATACCCGCACGCATCGCAAATGTACGGAGCATTCACGTACGTATGCTCCCGAACATCCTCGCAATACGAGCATTTATGGGTGTTCTCGTCCACCACAATCCAATCGTGGTCAACGATAGCGACATATCCGTCGCCTTTCTCCGCTTTCCATGCGGCAAGTGCTTCACCATCGCCGATTTTCGCGCCGCTGTCGCTCATTTCGTAATACAGCGAATCCACCGCATTTTGGATATACGCTTTGCACCCCACCTGAAAACACGTGGGAGAAATCGCGGCGGTTTGCGTACCTTTGCAAAGCAGCGCGTACCGTTTATCACTGTATGCGGCACAGTAGGCAAGGTTGTCAGCGGCATCACCGGCAAACAGCGACAGGGTTTCGCCCACCGTGATCGTGCCGCACGTGCCGTTAAGCCCATTACCGATACCGGCGGCGCCGGTACCACCGGCCGCCGTGATCACGCCGCCGTTCAGCGTAATGTTTCCGCACGCGGCCTCACCGTCACTGCCGATACCGGCACCGCCCGCGGCACCGGTCGCGGTGACAATGCCGCCGTTAACGACAAGGTCGCCGTCTCCGCCGATGGCAGCCCGATTCGCAACCGTTGCCGTCACGACCAGCGTGCCCATTTTCGCCGTGTCCAGCGTTTGGGCATACACAGACAAGTCGCCCCCGTCCAGCACAATGCCGTTCGTCACCGTCAGCGTAGCGCCGTCGCCCAAAATCAGTTCGGTATCGTCGGAAACAGTCAGCGTTCCGTTCACCGTCACGTCACCAAACACAATATAATAACCGCCGTCAATCTCCGTATCCGTATCTGTGGAACAAACACCCCGAAGATCATCCATATACGGGTCAATCGTCACTTGCGAAAACTGCTTCGAGACGTCATTGTAGTCATAATATTTCACACTCGTAGTAATGCCGCAGTCGCTGCACGCATTGTTATAGTATGCGTGTCCGCTCACGTCGCCGCATCGCGCGCACACGTGTTGGAAGAAATCGAGGTATTCGTAGGTGTGACCGAGCGGCGCAATATAGCCATCGCCGCCTTGCGCTTTCCACGCAGCAAGCGCGGCATCGTCACCGATGCGCCCGTCCTCCGTAAACGGAAGCGCCGCATAGTAGTCGCCGCTGACGTAATCTTTGTAATACGCCGCCGTGGCACTCATCTCACAGCCGGGTTGTGTTGCCGCAAACGGCTCATAGTTGATATACGTGGCATCACTTTTCACAATTTTCGTGCAGGAGGCATCCACAGTCACCGTTATCGAGGAGGCACCGTTGCCTTTTCCGATGGGCTGTGCATTCCCTCCGTCTTTCGCACGGATATACCCTCCCGTAATCGTCACGGTTTCGCACGATGCCGCAAATCCGCTGCCGATACCGGAGGCTCTTTCACCGCCCTGTGCGTTCACCACGCCGCCGGAAATGGTAACCGTGCCGCAGCTCGACGAAAATCCGCCGCCGATACCGGCACCGCTTTTTCCGCCCTGTGCATTCACCATACCGCCGGAAACGGCAACCACACCGCAACTTGACAAAAAACCACTGCCGATACCCGAGGCTTTTTCGCCGCCCTGCGCGTTCACCACGCCGCCGAAAAGCGTTATTGTACCACATCCCGAGCCGTTGTATCCGCTGCCGATACCGGAGCCGTTTTCACCACCCCGTGCGTTCACCACGCCGCCGGCGATCGTAATGTCCCCGCAAGTCGAGCTATAAAATCCGCTGCCGATACCGCTGCCGGCCAAGCCACCCTGCACGTTCAGTAAACCGCCGTAAATCGAAATGGCACCGCAGTGACCTTCGCTGGATGCACCGATAGCGGCATCAAAAGAATCCACGCTTTCCGGCACAATAAGCTTGCCCATCGTCTCCTCATCGGCCGATTGAGCATACACAGCAAAACCGCCGTCAGAAGCCACCGTAATACCCTTTTTCGCGGTCAGCGTTGCCCCGTCCGCCAAAATGAGATTAACGTCTTTCGGCAGCGTGATACGGCTTGTAAATTCCACGCTGCCTTTCACGATATTCCATCCGGTGACAAACGCATCCGTCTCCTCGTCAATGACGTTGAGAGGATCCGGCAACGCCACCGCCGTGAACGTGCCGCCGGCATAGTCGAGATACGTCCCCGTTTCCGCCGCGACCGACATCAGAAACGTCGGAAGCGCGGTCAACACCATCGCCGCCGCCAAAAGCACAGCCAATATCCGTTTTTTCATTTCACATACCCTCATTTCGCGGTTGATTTCCAGAATTTTTCTTTATTTCATCCATAGTTATAGTCAGTATAGCATATTTCCAGGAAAAGCGCAAGAAAAAAGCGGCAGGAATTATTCCTGCCGCTTTTCTTACGGATGTTTACGCGCCGAGGTTTTCAACCATACTTGCAAGGAACTTGCGAAGCAACAGCACGTCTTTCATATTGACCTCGCCATCGACGTTGCAATCGGCGTTTTTCATATCGATTTCGGGATCCAACCCCGCGAGTTGCTTGCGAATTATCAGCACGTCTTTCATATTGACCGCGCCGTCATTGTTCGCATCACCGAGCAAACCGTCCTCCAACACCACGACCGTCACCGTCTTTTTGCCGCCATAAGGCGCCACAGACAAGCGCAGCGTGGTTTCGCCGGCGGCAAGACCGACCAGCGTGTTGTTTTCCACCGTTGCCACCGCCGTATCGTCTATCGCAAAAGCAACCGCGGCGTTGCGATAATACGTTGACGGTGCGTAAGTGGCGGAAAGCGCGAAACTCTCGCCTTTTTGCAGCGTGATAACCTCGTCCTCCACACCGGAAAGGGTGATTCCGAACGGCGAAGTCAACGCCGCCGTGGCGATTTCCGGCTCGGAAAGCGCCGTGCCGTCTTCATCGCGCACCGTCAGCACGTATTCGGCGTAACCGTAGGTCACGCTGTCCGGATCGATTTTCACCCGCGCCTCAAACGGCACGTCCACGTTTTTGTCCATCGCGGGAAGTTCCACCGTGGCAAGCACCGTGGGAGAACCGCCGTTGCCGATGATTTCGATCGTCTGTTTGCCGGTC